>CAYLSB010000020.1:0-61824 GCA_964386005.1 uncultured Pirellulales bacterium
TATACCACAACCTCCACCTTATACCCTGGTCCAGTTTTTGGGGAGTAGTATAGTTTGTTTAGAAATGTCAGGCTGGATGGATCGGATAAACACGAATCGTTACCTTGGGTTTGGGGGTAGAGAGGTTCTGCGCGGATTACTCCTGGCGATCGGGCTGGCGACCGGGGGGTGCAATATCATCGGAGGGGATGATGTTTCCCGTTCCACGACGAGCGAAATGGATGCGTTCAACCGGGCGGGCCTTGCGGTATTTCACGTCGATCAACAGCGGATTTATCAATCGCGCAATCCCATAGGGCCGTACCGAGTCGTGGCAGGCGATTTGCTGGAATTGCAGATGCCGGTGATGATTCAATCGGTGGGCTCCGATCTGGCGGAACCGGGACGGATCGATCGCATGGAGACGTATCGCTGCCGGGTTCAGGAGACGGGACGGATTCGGTTGCCGATCATCGGGGAATGCCCGGCGGCGGGATTGACCCTGCAGGAAATCGAGGAAGCCATTCAGCAAGCGTACTATCCGAAATATGTGGTCATGCCGCCGGCGGTCGTTACGCAGGTCCAGGAATACCGCAAACCGCAGATCACGGTGATCGGGGCGGTGGTCAAGCCCGGCCGGTATGGATTACGCAGCGATCAACTGACGCTGGTTTCGGCATTGATGGAGGCGGGAGGTATCGTCGAAACCGGGGCGGCGGTGATTCGCATTCACCATGCGGGACAGGATGTCTTTTCAGCCCGGTCCCGGCCGGAAGAACCGTTACAGAAAATTCAGGTGGATTCGGAAACGGAACTGAATCCGGCGCCGGAAGAGAATGCACTTGTGCTACCGGTCAAAGGGCTGAACATTCCGTTTGCCGACGTGCTGCTTCAAGACGGCGACACAATCGAAATCGAAGGGATCCAAAACCATGTTTTCACCGTCGTGGGTCTGGTCAACAAGCAAGGAACGTTCCCGTATCCGACGGGGATGTCGTTCAACCTGGCCGAGGCGATCGCCTTCGCCGGAGGTTTGAACGAGACGGCCGAGCCCCGATTCGCCCGTATCTATCGGCCGACACGCGACGGACACGTGTTGGATGTACTGGTTGGAATCGAGCCGGGGCGTTCGTTCGCCGAATCGATGCGGATTGTGCTTCGGCCGGGAGATGTTGTGGCGGTGGAACAGACACCGAGGACGCGACGCAACCTGGTTCTGGCGGAACTGTTCAGTCTCAAGACAAGTTTCGGGGTGTATTACAATCCATGATCACACCACGAAACCAAAACGGCCCGCATGATGACGATAATCGATGCCCGTCGATCGGATCAACGGCGGCGCCGTTGACGGCGTCGGGGCTTCTGGAGATTCTCTGGTCGGCGCGGTGGATCATCATCGGTTGCGTCTTCCTGTCGATCCTGCTTTCCGTGGCGTATCTTCGTCAGACGCCGGTAATGTATTCGGGCGTCGCACGGGTACATGTTTCACAGGAAATCCCGCGATTACTCGGCAATGAGACCGAGGCCCAGAAATCCAAGAATTACCTGTACACGCAAGCGGCCGTGATCGCCTCACAGCCGATTCTATCGGCGGTTATGGACCGAATTCATGCGGACCCCAATGCCGCCGATCCGCTTTCCTCGCTGTATGCCCGCGAGGACCTGGCACGATATCTCCGGAACAACCTGCAGGTCAAGGTCGGCAAACGCGACGACCTGATCGAAGTATCTTTTGATTCTCCGGATTCTCATGAATCGGCCGCCGTGGTCAATGCGATCGTTGACGCCTATATCGAGCACAACGAAAAACAGAGCCGCCGCACCTCCGCCGAAATGCTGCGGATTCTTCAGAACGAAAAGGATTTGCGGAACCGGGAAATGCTGGAAAAACTCCGCAGCATGATGGACTTCCGGAAATCGCACGAGGAGTTGATCTTTACAGGCAAAAACGGAAATATCGTCGTCGAGGGTCTGGCGCGACTTTCCGACGCGATGATCCAGGCGCAATTATCCACGATCGAAGCCAAGGCGCATTGCGAATCGCGTCGTTCCATGCTCGAAGATCCCCTCCAACGAAAAGCTTTCGTGGAAGGGCAACGGTACGGTTCCTTTTCGATGTCGGTTTCGGATAACTCCACGCTTCTGCGCGGTCAGCTCAACCAGGTCCGATTTCAGCGGGAGGAGCTGTTGCGCGTGATTACCCCCGAGCATCCATCCGTAGCGGCCGTGGATCGCAAGATCGAACTGCTCCAGCGTCAGATCGACGCGCTGGATGAATCCTTCGCCCAGTCCCAACTGGCCCTGGCCGAACAACAATGGAATATCGCCCGGCAAAAGGAACAGGAAATCCGTTCCCAGTTTGAACAGCATCGAATGACAGCGCTGGATGTCAACGAACAATACGCCCAGTATGTGTTGCTGGAATCGGATTGGGAACAATCGCGTCGTATCTGCGAGCTGCTCGATGAACGAATCAAAGAGATCAACATCATGGAGGAAACGGGCGCGCTGAATATTCGGGTGCTGGAGTCGGCCGTTCCTCCGCGCATTCCTTCGCGACCTCACCGAGCAAGGATTCTGGCCATGGCCTTGATCGCGGGCTGCTTCCTCGGAACCGGAGCGGGAATGATTCGCGACCTTGCGGATCCGCGTTTTCACACCCTCGACGAGATGGCCGTTCTGACGGGGCTTCCGGTGCTGGGGATGGTACCGCCGATTCGGCACGGCGACAAAATCCCGACGGCCGCTCGAATCGTCGAGACAGATCGTGCCGGTTCGGCCGCCCAAGTCTATCGGAAACTGCGAACCGAATTGTGTGCGAACGCGAATCCGAAACGATTTCGAATTCTCCTGGTGGCATCCTGGAATCCGAAGGAAGGACGGACCACTCTTGCGTCCAATCTGGCCATTACGATGGCCCAGGCAGGGCAAAAGACGCTCCTGATCGGATCGGATTATCGCCATCCGGATTTGTCGGAGATCTACGCCGGTGTGCAGGTCATGGGCCTTTCCGAAGCCGTTCGCGGAGAGATTTCTCTGCCCGCGGCGGTGTCGGATTCGGGAATCGAGGGCCTGTCCATTCTGGATTGCGGGACATCCATGGAAGACTCATCCGCCATTCTGGATCATGAAAAATTGGGTTCGGTCATTCGCATCCTCGCCTGTCGATTCGACCGGGTGATCCTGGATTCTCCGCCAATGTCCGTCTCCTCCGATGCTCTGAGCCTTGCGGTGGTGGCAGACGCCACATTGATGGTAATCGAAAGGAACCATACCCTGCGTCAACATGGCTTGCAGGCCCGTCAGGATCTTCGAAAGATCGGCGTCAATCCGGCCGGAATCGTCGTCACACAAATCCCCAGACAGCCTCGCCATCGGTTTCGATTGCGCAGGTCGGATGATTCCCCGAAACCGAACTCTCCATCCGCAGGCCGGTCGCAAGGGCGCCACGTTATCGTGATGGATCGTTCGCTGGAAACTCTCGTCGAAGATTCGATTTCGTAATGGGTCAAAATGAATCGTTGTGAACAAGATATACGGTTGGCAACAACCCACAGGGACGGAGTACGTCCGGGATTGTATTGATGATGAACTCGATATGGATTTATCCGATTTCTTTTGCCCTTTCCGTCGGGTTTACCCCCGTCGTCATCGTCGTGGCGCGCCGATGGAATCTCCTGGATCGGCCGGGCACCCGAAAGGTCCATGATCGTCCGATTCCCCGATTGGGAGGCGTCGTGATCTTCCTTACGCTGTTGATCCTGATGGCTCTCCTGATCGCCGCGAGAATCATTGAAATCGCCTGGATCGACCACGTCCAGACTCTTTTCGTTTCCGTTGCGGTTGGAATGATCTTCCTTACCGGTCTTTGCGACGACCTTCATGGACTACGGCCCCGAATGAAACTGGCGTGGCAGGTCGCCGCCGCCCTCCTGGTGTGCTGCAGCGGGATTCGATTGACCGAAATCCCACTCACCTCGACGGTTTCCATTCCGTTGGGCATTCTGTCCTGGCCGTTGACGATGATCTGGCTGGTGGGAATGACCAATGCTCTCAATCTGATCGACGGGCTGGACGGACTGGCCGGTGGAATCGCCGCGATCGCTTCGCTGGCCATCGGGATCGTGTGTTGTATGTGTGGAAGCGATTGTTCCGCTATTCTGATGTTGACTGTGGCCGTTATCCTTGCGGGTTTCCTTGTCTATAATATCCATCCGGCCCTGATCTTTCTGGGCGACTCCGGAAGTCTGATGCTCGGTTTCGGACTGGCGACCATGATCGTTCGATGCGTTCAGGTCTCCGGTTCGGTCGCCTCTCTGGCGGTTCCGACCGTGGCGCTGGGGATTCCGATTCTGGATACCTTGTTCAGCATGCTGCGACGATTTATTGAACGCCGTTCGATGTTCGCGCCGGATTGCAGCCATTTTCACCATCGCCTGCTGGCTATGGGTCATGGGCATCGGAGATCGGCGCTGATCGCATGGTTCATTACCGCCGTTTCCGTCGCCATCGCCTTGACTCTTTACCATTTTCCGGATCACGTCGGCTGGCTGATTTTCGCCGCCATTTTGATTGGACAGATTCTGGCATTTCGCTGGGCCGGTGCCATTCGCCTTGGGGATACACTGGAAGGCCTTCGACGCAAGTATGAGATCAATCGTCAAATTCGCCTCGAACAACACCATTTCGAAGATATCGAACTTCATTTCCGCCAGGCCCGAACGTTCAGGCAATGGTGGCAGGCCGTATGCCTTTGCGCCCACTATATGCATTTCTCCCAGTTGCGGCTTCCGGTCGCCAATCGCAACGGGTCTGTGCACATCCTGCACTGGACCAATCCGATGCCCGCCGCATCCAACCAGGGACATTTTACCCTGACCGTTCCGATCCGTGATCTTCGGCAAGGCCCCATGTTAAATCTGGATGTTCACATCGACGTTCAGGACAACCTCGAATCGGCCGGTCGATGCGTAACCCTTTTCGCACGACTGATCGAACAGTACCGTTTCAACGGTTCCTGGAATCTGGATTCCCAGACATATCCTCCATCTCCAACCGAATTGGCCGAATCCATGACCCCCGATAATTCCCCTTCTGTCTCGATCGGAGTCTAAGTTGATTCCGATGCCGCTGGCAACCTTGCTCTCCGAAATTTCCGAGTCGTACCCGGACACCGGATCGACGGAATCCACGTTATCGCCCCCCGATCCATCGTATCGCCTCCGTATCCCATCGCTTCGGAAAACGATATCCGAGGGTATGGCCGTCCTCGCCGATCAGACTGGGTATAGCGGTGTCACGTTTCTGGCGGGAATTCTCCTGGCACGAACCTGCTCCAAAGCCGAGTACGGTTATTTTATCCTTGGCATGTCGATTGTCTTTGCCGGCGACGTGATTCTCCGCAGCCTGATTTCCATTCCGTATTCGGTATTGTGCCATGGACGGGATGAAATGTCGCGTCGGATTTATGCCGGTCACTGTCTGCTTGAGCAGATGGCCCTGTCGCTGGGCCTTGTGGGTATATTCGGATTGAGCTATTGGATCATCGGCTGGACCGGGCGGAATTCCGAATTGACCGTCTGGATGCTCTGGTTCTCCATCGCGGCCGTTTGGATCCACCTCCGCGGCATGATCCGCTCGATCGTCCTGGCCGATATCCGTGTCTGGAAAAACATGATCACGGGGTTGTTGGTCAACCTGTTGACCGGGCTGGGATTGTTGGGCCTTTATGCGTGGGGACGATTGACCATGGGAACGGCGATCTTGATCCTGGCTGCCGGAGGGGCTGTATTCGTCGCGGTCAGCTTACGTTTCCACTCCGCCATCCTCTCGATTCATCGCGACGGGTTTCTTGACGATTGCCTGGCCAATTGGAATTACGGCAAATGGATTCTCACGGCCACCGGTGTTAATCTTTTGGGCATCCGAATTTTCCCCTGGCTCACCCTTCTATGGTGGGATTCGCAAACGGTCGCCATCGTCGGAGTGCTTTCGATGATGGCTTGCGCCATTCGGCCCGCAATCCAGGCCGGTATGAGTTATCTGATCCCCGGTCTTGCCCGCCAGGCCCATCTCCTGGGTCGGTCCGAGGCAATCTCCCAGGGGCTTTGGGTCGCCGGCCTTGCGGCCGTTCTGGGATTATTCTTTATTGCCGGCATGGGCCTCTTCGGCGGAATCCTGATCCGTATTCTCTATACGGATCAATATGACGGCCACCGTCTTTCCCTTTTGTTGTTTTCGACCGCCATGGCCCTCAAGGCCGTCGATGTTCCAATTCGTGCCGGGCTCACGGCGGTACGGAATCCCAAAGCTATTTCCATCAGCACTATCATCGCAACTTTGGCGGCTCTGGTTTGTGCCTTGTTCCTGATCCCTCGGTTCGGCGTAGTCGGCGTAGCGATTTCCGTGCTGATCCACAGTCTTGGATGCATGGCCGTCAACCTTACCTATATCGTCGCTCTTCAAAAAACAACCGCGGTATCTCATCCGGCGGAATCCCGTAATCTGCGAAAGACTACCTATGCCAGACCGTCCTACCGTCCTTCTTGAAATCAATTCGGCGGATTCAATTGAGTCCGATCTGGAAATCCACAAACACGTGGATCGACAGTTTGTCGAACAACAGGCGATCGTGACCCAGGCCGCTCATGCGTTATCCGCATCGACGGATTTCTATTATACTCCCCGGGTACTCGGATACAGCGTTGTCGATCAAGTCCTTTGTCTGGAATATCTCAACGACCTGATTCCCTTGCGTGATCTATTGGAGGAGGATCGGACCGCGTTCTGGGTTCTAAGCCTCGTCGCTCGTTCCCTGGCGTTTATCCATGCGAATCTGCAAATCCCCGCGGCTCGACGTGTACCCGTCCCACCCGGTTGGATGATGGGCGAACAAAAGCCGGTACCCATTCACGGCGATTTCAATTTGATCAATGTCTCATGGCAAACCACGTCCGATCGACTGATCATCCTCGATTGGTCCCCGGCCCCATCTCTTGACTTTGTCGCAACCGTAGGACCCCGCGAATTGGATATTGCCCTTTTCCTCCGCAGCCTATTCCTGCAACAGAACCACTTGTGCAGAGCGATTCGTCGTTACAGCGCGCTCCGCGACGCCTTTTTGAACGAATACCAGAGTTCCTCGCCTGTTGGCATCGATTGGGGCCGACTGAACCGGATGATCTGCCGGCTGAATCGTACCCTCCTGCTCAAACAACTTCGCCGAGGAATGGTTCGTTCGGCGGCTCAAAGTCTGATCGGTCAGTTTCGTTTTGAACGCGATCGGCTCCAATCCAATTCCTTCCATCCAGAGGACAGATCATGAACAGTTCCGAAACCGATACATCTCATCCCGCGTTCGATTATCGCCGATCCCACCTGGCCCCGGGAAAAGGCATTACCTACGATCGACGATATCGCGATATTCCGTGGCGTCGATATCTCTGGAGCCGCGAACAGGCCGCGCTGGCTCGGATTGTCACCGAATTTCTTGAAGGCCGTTCCATTCGTTATCTGGATTTCGCGTGCGGAACCGGTCGGATCATGCAATTCCTCTGGCCATTCGTCAATCATTGCACCGGGATCGATCTGTCCGAAACGATGCTTCAATTGTGCCGCGATAAACTTCCCCATGCCGAGATCCTCGCGGGGGATCTCACCGAATGCGATATTCTCGGTGAACGTACCTTTGACTTGATCACCGCTTTTCGCTTCTTTACCAACGCCCAACCGGATCTCCGTCGACAAGCCCTGGCTATCCTGGCCCGCCACCTGTCCGACGACGGCATCCTGGTCATTAATAATCATCGCAACGCATCGAGTCTTTTACTTCGGCTCAGTCGTGCGATGAGCAAGAATTTGTATTGCATGACCGAGCGGGAGGTCATCGAATTGACTTCGAAAACGGGGCTTGCCATTGTTGATACAGTCCCCATCGGCCTCTGGCCCGGCCACGACTCGGTCCCGATGATCCTGCCGGAGTGGTTTCATCGCATGCTGGATCAATCCGCCAATCGTTGCGGGCTTGGCCGATCCCTGTGTCAGGATATCCTCTACGTTTGTCACAAGGTCCGATCCTCCGGCCCGGTGGATTCGTCCCTTTCGTCCAAATCATCGAATCAGAGTTGCGAGGCGGTCGTATGACACACGATCCATGGCGACGGCCGCGAATCCTCGTGGAATCGTACGAATGTAGCCCTGCGAGGGGTCATGTCCCTGGATCCGCATGGCAAATCCTCTCGCGTCTTTCGAGGTGGTTCGATCTGTGGATTATCACCGAAGAATCCCAATACCGGCAATCCATTGAGACCCATCTTCGATTTGATCCGGAGTTGTCGAATCGCATGAATTTTGTTTTTCTTCCACGCTCCTGTCCCGGTGGGTTCGGTCGGAAGAGACCTGCCCTTCCGATTCGCGAGATCTTTGAAAATCGCCTTTGGTCCAGACAAGCCTTCGCTCTGGCCAAACAACTTCACGCCAAAATCGGCTTCGATCTGGCCCATCATCTCCGTTCGAATTCCTTTCGATTGCCCGGTCTTCTCTGGAAATTGCCGATTCCTTTCGTCTGGGGTCCGACCGGCGGCACTCTCGAATTTCCCCGCAGTATGATGCCCATTCTTACCTTCAAAGAACGACTGATTTACTCGCTTCGCAATACGATCAATTCCCTGCAATTCCGTTGGAGTCCTCTTGTACGAAGCGCCACTCAATTCGCACACAGCATCTTCGTACAAACATCGCAGGATCGAATCGCCTTTGAACATATCCATCGTCGCTCAACCACTCTCGCTCATGAACAGGCGGCCGAATCCGATTACGGCACTATCCATCGATACGTCCCCGGCCAACGTCTCCGGATTGCATGGGTTGGCCGGTTTATCGACAGCAAGGCCCTGCCCATCCTTCTTGAAGCCATCGCTGATCCCGTCCTCCAATCCAATGTCATCTTGCACATCATGGGCGACGGCCCCAAACAATCCGACTGGCAACACCATGCCGAAAAACTCGGCCTGACATCGTGCTGTATCTGGCATGGATGGTTAAACGAGGAACAAACCCGCGATCAACTCGACGCCTGTAATCTGTTGGCTTTTACCAGTCTACGCGACGCCTCATCCGCTACCGTTCTTGGAGCCCTGTCGCTTGGCGTGCCCATTCTCTGTTTTCAGAACTCCGGATATGGCGACATTGTAGATTCGTCCTGTGGCATTCCGATTCCCGTCACGAATCCGCTGCAAGCCGTCCACGATTTCCGTTCCGCCATCCGCCGTATCCTCACCCATCCAAATTGTATTGAACAACTGAGTGCCGGTGCTCTCCATACTGCCCGCAAATATTCCTGGGATCATCTGGTCGAACAAATCCGCCTCGCATGGGATTCGGCGCTTGGCATTACCCGTTCCGATTGGACCTCTTCCGAAGAAATCCACACGGAGACCGCTGAACAATTATCCATACCATGAAAAACCTTGCCATCCATCCGGGCCCTGTTGCTTCTCTTCGAACGTTCGTTGCCGAGTATAGTTCCGAGCAATTTTATCTCGACTCGATCGCCGTTTCGACGATCCTCGCCGAAATGGGCGAAATCGAATTTGCGGGCTTCGCTTTTCGCGGATGGGCGTGGGTGATCGTCCTGGTTCTGTCGGCCTTGTACCTCATCCCTAACCGACGGAGAAAATCCAACGGTTGGTCGTGGCTGATTTGGATGCCATGGTTTCTCTGGATGCTTGAAAAAACCGATTTTCGCAATTCCACCGCGGTCCAACGGTTTTTTATCTTTACAACCCCCGTTCTTGCCTTATGGGTTACCCAGGGATTTCGTCACATCACTTTCGACATGCTTCGCCGTAGTTTTCGTTTGCTTGCTGCAGGTTCGATTGCTCTCTATCTTCTCGCCGCGATCCAGGATGCCAGTCCTCTGGCTCTTGTTGACTGGTATAGTATTGCGGGAATCGCAATGACCTTCACATTCCTGGCGGTTGATGCGATGTCCGGGTTTGTGATGAATGCCCGGAAAGGCCTGGCCTTCTTTATGCTGTATGCATTGATCCTTTTCATTACGGAATCCCGCATGCCGGTCCTTCTTCTTCCGCTGTTGTTTATTCTTGGCAGCCGATTCCGACGGCCCCTGCTGAAACCGGCGCTGAGTCTGCTGATCGTTATCGGCGGCCTGGTCCTGTTTTATACCGATCCCGTCCAGGAAAATCTCTTCGTTCGCGGTTACGGTTCTCTGGCCGATGTGTTTTCGTTTGATCCCCAGGTCGTGGATTCGTCCGGCCGTTTCAACGCATGGCCTCAGTTCATCGGAGGAATCGAAAACGTCTGGCTCGGAGATGGCGCCACCGCATCGGCCGACTTCGGAGAAGCGACATTCGGAAGGTGGACGCATCCTCATAACGAATACATTCGACTGATCTTCGACTATGGTATCGTGGGCGTGCTGTTTCTCGCATTTCCCGTCGTCGTCCTCCTCTGGAATCTCTTCCGATCCCGACCGGATCCCGTCGTCGATCCGCAGCGCCGGTGGTTCTGGTCCACGTGTTTTTTCGGCATCGCCGCTATGCTTGTGTTGGGCATCAGTGGAAATGTTCTTATGTATATCTCCTATATCGGAAACATACTGTTCGCTTCGATTGGTTGTTACTGGGCTTCCGATCCGGACTCCGGGCTATGCGAATCGCGCTGATCCACAACGAATATGCCGCCCCCAGCGGCGAGGAAATCATGGTTCGCCGGATCGAATTTCTTCTCCGCCAGAACGGCCATGACGTCTTCGGCTGGTATCCTTCCAGCCGCGAGATTCTTGGATCGCCGTGCCGTCAAGCGGCCGCCTTTTTCCATGGGATCTACAATCCATTCGCCCGCCGCCGAATGCGTCAATTTCTGCGTCAGACCCGTCCCGACGTGATTCAGGTGCAAAATCTCTATCCTTTACTTTCGCCTTCGATTCTTCTGGAAGCCCGCGAACACGGTATCCCGGTCGTCATGCGATGCGCCAACTACCGCCTGCTCTGTCCGACGGGGCTGATGATGCGTAACGGCCATATCTGTCGGGATTGCTGGAAGGGACGAGAATGGAATGCCGTCCGTTACAATTGCGAACATCACCGATTGAAAAGTCTCGCTTATGCCCTGAGGAATCATTTCGCGCATACCTATCGGTGGTTCCTGGACACGGTTTCCGCCTTCTATGCCCAGACCGAATTTCAACGGCATCTTCTCATTGAAGGCGGCCTTCCCGCCGATCGAATCTCCGTCATTCCCAATATGGTAGCATCCGTTGAGCCGGTTTTCGGTTCTGGTTCATTCGTCGGATTTGTCGGCCGTCTCAGCCCTGAAAAAGGCATCGACACCCTGCTCGCCGCCGCTGCACTCCTCCCGGATATCCCGTTTGCCGCCGCCGGCGCATTCAATTCGATGCCCGATTTGCCCAACCGTCTCCCAATCAACTTCCGGCTGCGGGGGCATATTAACGGTCATACTCTTTCGGATTTCTACAATCAATCTCGTTGCACCATACTTCCCAGCATCTGCCTGGAAGGATTTCCGTCTTCTATCCTTGAATCGATGATCCGCGGCCTGCCGGTTATCGCTTCCCGAATCGGATCCATTCCGGAGATTGTTCATGATCATGAAACAGGACTTCTCTTCGACCCATCCAATCCCACAGAATTAGCCGACAAAATCCACCTTCTCTGGAACAACCCCGCCCTGTGTCATCGTCTCGGCCGGACCGCCAGACAAACCGCCTTGGCGGAGTACAATCCCGAAAAATATTACACCAAGCTTATAAAACTCTATCATCGTGTTATCGGATCCGCTGATCGTTCCGTTCCTCTGGCAAATCAATCCATAGATTCTTGCCCGGAATTCCCTAATAAAACCACTGAGGGTGCCGATACCTTTATTCATAATCATTCGGTCTTTTGATCTTTATTATGATTATGGAATTTCCCCCTTTACAGTTGGTACTTTGGTTGGATATTATATGGTTTTTCGTTTTTGACTTTTTCACTACAGTGTCGATGAGTGAGAATTGTTGGTCGGATGAAAAACCGATGTTATGAGGAGGTTTCAGTGAAACCGATTTGTCAGATCCGGTTGATGATCGCAGATGATCATGGAATCGTACGGGAAGGGCTTAAAGCCCTTCTGAAAAATCATTCATTGATCGAAGTTGTGGGCGAAGCGTCCACGGGAAAAGCGGCGGTTGAACTGGCTCGACTCCTCCTGCCCGATGTCATTATCATGGACATCCATATGCCGGGCCTCGATGGAATCGAGGCGTCACGGCAAATCCTCGCCGAGAATCCCAATATCCGAATCATGGCCCTTGCCGCCGACCTTTCCAATATCGCCATCTCGCAGGCGGTTCGCATCGGGATCAGGGGCTTCATGCTCAAGGAATCCATGTTCGACGAGCTCATCGAAGCCATTACATCGGTGCATGAAAACCGGGACTATTACTGTCCGCGGATTCGCAGCCAGGTCGCGAGCAGTTATCGAACGTTGCTTGCTACGGGAAGCATCGAATCCCATCACGAGCTTGACCGACAGGAATACGAGTTGATCCGGTGGCTCACCCAGGGCAAATCCGTCGGCGAAATCGCCCATTACTATGGGAAAAGCCCGAAAACCATCGACGCCAAACGCCGTAAAACCATGAATAAGCTTGGATTGTCCAGCATGGCCGAATTAACCAAGTTCGCCATCGCCCAAGGCATCACCGATCTGAAATACTGACCGCCAAAACGGGAGCTATTCCTCCTCCCCCGCAGGGCGTAGAAACCCGGTGGCGGGTTTTATTCGCTGATTCCGAACCTGATTTATATCTATATTATACCCTACATATCCAATTCTGATTCGTTGTCTTTTTGCCCCAGTACCATCCGTTTCGGTTTCTTGTATCACAGTGCCGCTGGATAGGGATTCCCACAATGACACACGGAAAATCAACCGTTCTCGGCGTGGATTTTGATTGGATCGATTTCGCCGATGTTCTCAACGCGATTGATCGATGGCGCCAAGACCGACTCCGCCGTTATATTGTCATCAGCAATCCTCACAGCGTGATGATGGCTCGCCGCAATCCTGCCATGCGGTCCGCTACGCAAGACGCCTCTTTGGTCCTGCCCGACGGGATCGGCATTATTCTCGCCGCCCGGATACTCGGCCTGCCTCACCACGGCCGAATCACGGGTCCGGATTTGATGCTCCATCTCTGCGATCACGGCCGCCATATCGGTTTTCGACATTTCTTCTACGGCGGATCTCCCCAGGTCGTCGATCAGCTCGCATCAAATCTCACCAACCAATTCCCCGGACTCGAAGTCACGGGAACCTTCAGCCCTCCATTTCGTTCCATCGATCCCTGCGAAGACACCGATATCGTCGATCGAATCAACCGGACGCATCCCGATATTGTTTGGGTGGGCCTCGGCGCTCCGAAACAGGAGATCTGGATGTCACAACACATCGGACGAATTCATGCCGCCGCAATGATCGGCGTTGGCGCCGCCTTCGACTTTCACGCCGGTACCATCCCCTGGGCACCCGCCTGGGTGCGTGCCATCGGAATGGAATGGGCCTTTCGTCTCTGCATGGAACCCCATCGTCTGTGGCGCAGAAATCTCGACAGCCCGCGATTTCTCCTGAACGTTCTCCGCCAGAAATTCTCATCTTTCCCGCTTCCCGCAACGGACATCTAATCCCCGGATCCCCATCTCCGGCCCCCCGGAGACTCGATGGATCTGAACAGAACTTCCGTCTTTCCCATACCATCCGTCACGAGACGGCCACCCGGAACACCCACCGCGATCTCTCTGTTTCCATGGTGCATGGATATTCCGAATGAAAACGCACCGAGATCGCTGTGATCTTGAAGCCCGGCAATCCTCGAAATCCGCATCGATCGCCGAGGACAATTCCGCGTGCCTTTGATTGTTCGATTCAAAAACCATCTTCGCATGGAAAATACTATATCGAAGGGCCATCCTGTGATAGAATCAACGGGGAAAGGAAATTTATGGAACCAATCAATCGAGAATCTCGAACCAGCGTTCATTTTCATTTGGGTTTGGTCATCGCGTGTCCATGGACGGCCGAGACGTCCCGGACGGTTCAGTTGCAAAAGGCGATGCTGGATCAGGGTCTGGAGTTCGGCCAGACGAACACGCGAACGGGCTCCTTTGTATTAACGCGAACGGAACCTTCACATTTGCAGGTGAAATTCGAAACCCCGGGGCCGCAGTTGACGAGCATACAGATCCTCGCAAACAATCCGTCCTACGATGTCGATCTGTTCTGCCGTGATGGAACGGGAGTATTGTCCGCCTATCGGCAAATATTCCCCGTTGACCATCTGCTGATCGTACAGGCCACCGCCCGAATCCACCATCTGTACAGTTCTCAATCGCATGCATTCCAATACCTGTGGGAAAGCCGGCTGAATCAGTCAGGCCAGGATTTTCGGTGTCTTGGTAATCGGCCGGTGGCTGGTGGCGGATTGCGATTACTCATCCCGCCCCATGCAGTCGGGACGGAAGAGCCGCGTTCCATCGAGATACGGATCGAATCGTTTCTGCTGGAACCCCGCAAGCTGCTTGTGGATACGTTATTTGTCTGGCCGAAACCCCGGTCGATTCCCGGCGACCAGAAGATCGAACCGGAATCCTTCCTGCAACCGGTGGATCAGTTTGCCAGTAATGAGGTGTGGACTTTCCTGACCCATCCCCGGCCGGACGAGTCCTCGACCTAAATCATATCATTCGGCCAGTTGTCGAAGCGAATCGCCCATCAATCGGTGGATCGTCCAGTCAGTCAGGGCGACGGCGCCGAAGGATTGGTAGAAATCCAGAGCGGGTTTGTTCCAGTCCAAAACGCTGAATTCCATCCGGCCGCAACCTCGCTGGATAGCCCGTTGAGCCAGGCGGCGAAAGAATTCTTTGCCGATTCCCTGCCGACGAAACTGCGGACGAACAAAGACATCTTCCACAAACAGGCCGGGACGACCGACGAACGTCGAGAAATTGAAGAAGTAGATGGCATACCCTACCCCCTGCCCGCCACAGTCGGCCAACAGGACCTCGGCCACATGCTGAGAGCCGAATAGATGTTCCGACAAGGAGTCGAGGCTGGCGGTAACCTCATGCGAAAGATGTTCGTACTCGGCCAATTCGCGGATCATGGCAAGGATTTCCGGCACGTCGGACTCCATCGCATCGCGGATCGTAAACAAGGGACCTCCAAATCATATTTACGATATATATTGTATCATATATACATTTAGAGACATACGAGTGCAATCGCATTCCCTGGAACGAAGCTCGACCATCAGGCCGGTGTCTTTGGAACTTCGGCAAGAGCGCGATTGATCCGCTCGACGGCCTCGTCCACTTCGGCGGCGCTCTTCATGCCGATGACGACGGCGTCAAGATAGCCGCATTGCATGGCGAGACGAGCGGCCTTTTCGCGGTCTTCCGGATGGGTGAAGTCGCCGTTACCGATGAGCTTCATACCGATCACGCCGCGTTTTTTCTCGTGCATGAGCTTGAGCTGTTCCATCACCGCGGGGACATGAGAGGCGTCGCTCTTGGCGTCCCACTTCTCGGCAGGAGTATCCATATGAGCGCCCTGCGGATTCACCCGTACCAGATGGACATCGACCCAGTCGAGTTCCACGGACCGTTTCAGCGCGGGCAAGCTATGACAGGACAAGCCGTGCACGCGGATGATTTTTTTCTGCTTGGCCTCTTCGAGAGCATCCATGACCCGCTTGTGACTTTGATCCCAGTCGGGACTGACCATGCAGTGAATCAAGACGCTGTCGATGTAATCGACGCCGAGTTCGTTACGAAACCGATCCAGTTCGACCAGCGGTTTTTCCGGAACGCCGCCCATCTTGGTCTGGATGAAAAACTTGTCCCGCGGCAAACCCTTGATGGCGCGCCGGACATACGTGTGGGTCTTATAGCTATCTGCGGTGTCAATGTAGGTGATACCGCGATCATAAGCATAACGGATAAGTTTATTGAATCCCTCATCGCCCAGAGCTCGCTGGACATTGCCGCTGTTGCTTCCGACTCCGATGCCAAGGCGGCTGAGTTTGACTCCGGACTTGCCGAGGGGAACCAGATCGGCGGCGGTCCGTTTGACAGGTGGTTCGGCCGCTGCAAGAGGAATGCCGGAGAATATCACGCTTCCCGTAAGGACGGCCGAGGCTTCGATAAACTGGCGTCGCGTAATTGTTTTATTTCGCATGAGTCGATCCTTGTACTGGTTAATTGTTTACTACTATGATACACTCTATTTAGCGATCGACCAAGATCGCCCAATCTTTTCCGGGGTCGGCAGGCGGCAGGCCCAGGGATTGTTTACCGGGACCGCGGATGGACTTGACCGATCCGCCGATAAGCCCGCCCCCCTGCCGTGGATTGAACCAGCGAACGCGGTACTCGCCGGTGTCATTGCCAAGATCCAGCATGGCTTTCCCGCCTTGGGGCAGATAGATTGCATATACGGCACCTTCTTTGGCAAAGCCAAATTGTCCTGCCTCGACGCGGGAGTCGACGGGCATCATCTCCCAGAACGGAAGATACGTGTGGAAGAAATCCAGGGCGATCTTTGTCTGTCGCCACATCTCCTGTCGGCTGCGCCAATCTTCACAGGTCAGATCGTTGTTGGGGAATTTATAACCGAAGTACCACTCGACTCCCGCGCCGCCGCCCATGAGGTTGCCCCATAGATGTCGGGATCGAACCTCGTCATGGTCGGGATCATCGGCGTCGGGTTTCACGCCGATATCGGCCTGGGCGATTTCATCGAGAAAGACCAACCACCTCCGGCCGGCTTTTTCGGATTCCTTCACCCACTTGACGGTCAGAGCGTGCGTATCCGTCGTCTGCAGAGAGGTACCATGAAACGATTCAAATCCCAACAACGGGCGATAGATTTTGTCGTATTCGCCGGGGAACGTGTGAACGACGATCGGATGATCGTAAGGATCCAGATTGCGAATATAATTCGCGAAGGCCTTGCGCTGGGCATCGGTGTTGGTGTTCTCCTCGCCGAGGTTCCAGACCCAGCCAAGATGATGAGCGAAACGTGCGATCAACTCACGATAGTAAAGTTTTCGCTGCGGTCCCAGCTCGCCGCCGTCGAGACCTTGATCGTTTTCCTGTTCCTGGCTAATAGTGTGCAGCAGGATTCCGCGACGGTCGGCGTGCCCGAAAATGATATTCCACTGATCGAGCTTGCTGCAATCGAAGCGATACTTTTCCTTGGGTCCGGTCCACGGCCAGACATCTTTTCCATCGCCGCCGTCAAGGTTATAGGTGACAAAATAAACACTGTTCATCCCTTGACTCGACAAATAATTTAAGGCGCCGATGAGCGCTTTGCCTTTGCCGTCTTTCCAGGTCGGATCGCCTGGCATCCAATCTTTTTCGTGGGGTTGATATCTGTGAATGAATTCCTTGCCCGCGGCTTCACCCTGGCGATTGAGGCCTTCGGTATCGAAGGTCCCGTCGAAGTCGGCATACGCCAGAAGATTTTCCGGGCTATCGGCGCCGCCTTTAAGGAAGAATTCTTTCGTTCCGGAAAATTGGAGATAACCCTTGCCGCTGTCCAACAGAAATCCTTTCGATAAATATCCGGGGGCATTCTTGTCGGCAGGTAAAACAGTGAATGATCCTTTCTCGCCGTCAAATGACACGGACTGTCCCTCTTTGGGATTCTCCGTAATCGCTATATTTTTTCCGGAACGAAACGAAGCAACAAAATCCCATTGTCCGGACTCATCCGGAACGAAATATATCCGCCATTTGTTTCCCTCTACGGCGCTGGTTTCGGCGGCGTTGCCGTCGGCCGCATAGAAGCCACAGACGGTAATCGCCTTATCTCCCTTGCGGAATGTGACGTCAAGACGATAATCGAGAAACGGATTGGGATCGGCCGCTTCGGAGGTTTGCGGTCCGTCGAATGTGATCGTCACGGTATGCCAACATTTCAAATCGCCGGAGATTTGGGCCGCTTGTGCCGACCCAAACCATCCGATCAGCCCCATCGAAAAGATAATCGCTACCCGTTTCCTGGTTCGCATGGCGTTCTCCTGTAAAGGATTCTTGATCGCTCCGTTTCAACCCGGATACAATACCCCACTCCGGCGGGAAAATCAACAGCGGAATCGCCGGGACCGTCTATTCTTCAACTCATCGTTGAACCGAAATCGATGGTATGGTATTGTGGTAGCCAAATACAATCCTGACCAGGAGATTGGTATGCGATATGGAATTGTAATTTCGATAATCCTGTCTTCGGCCGTCCTCCTTGACGATGCGCAATCAGAAATCCATCTGAAGGCATCCGCCCATCGAACGAAACAGTATGAGAGAATCGAATTTTCTATCGGGATCGACAAGACCTTTACCAATCCTTATGATCCGCAACAGGCGGATATATCTATACTTCTGACCGGACCGGATACTCAATCGATTCGAATTCCGGCCTTCTGGTGTCAGGACTTCGAACTGATTGCAACCGGCGATAACAAGGGCGGCAGCGGATTCTATCCGCTCCATGTCGGTTCATGGAAGGCACGGTTTGCCGCGACAATACCCGGCATGTACAAGGCATTGGTTCAGTACAATGATCCGATCGGGGTCGTCAAGTCGAACTCTGTCGATTTTGAAATAACTCCTTCCGCCGATCCGGGATATGTCAGGGTCCACAGGATGGATCCACGATTCTTTCAGTTCAGCAATGGTGATTTCTTCTTTCCCATCGGCCAGAATGTCGCCTTCATGGGTGAGGGCCAGTATGTCAATCTTACCAAGGCCGATGCGATCTTCCGGGCGATGGCGAATCATGGTGCCAACTTTTCCCGCGTCTGGCCCTGTTGCGAGGATTGGGCAATGGCAATCGAGGCCCAAAAGAGCGCGTATGATCGATCGTGGTCGCGACGTCCGAATTTGCTCGTTGCAGCACCGGACGATCCCGGTCGCAAATCCATTCGTTTTGGCGGCACCACAAATACGCTGACGATTGATCCCTCGCATCCCGTCATGCTCCGACCCAACACTGAATATCGTCTAACCGCCCGGCTTCGCAGTGACAAAGCCACACCCGTACAGATTCGATTTGGACGAGAAGAGAAAACTCTCATGCTCGAACCGCCATCGGAATGGATTTCGCTGGATTATCGATTCACCACAGGGGCCCAGGATCGATGGCTCGGCAGAATCACGATGACTTCGAAGGATACGGCGGTGGTCTGGCTTGACGGAATATCGTTGACCGAAACGGCCGGCGGGCCCGAACTTTTATGGGAGGCCGATGCCAATCGACCGGCACGGGGCGTATATAATCAGCTTGATTGTTTCATGCTGGATGAAGTTGTCCGATCGGCCGAACAGCGAGGCATCTATCTGATGCTATGCCTGATCACGCGAAACGCGTATATGGACGATCTCAAAAATGAAAATGGCGATGCCTATCAAACGGCCGTAAACGACGCCAAAAATTTGCTCCGATATGCCGTCGCGCGGTGGGGCTATTCCACGCATGTCGCGGCATGGGAATACTTCAACGAGATCGATCCCGGTCTTCCTACCGATCGTTTCTATACAGAACTGGCGCGCTATCTGGATGAGATCGATATATATCGCCACCTGCGAACGACCAGCACATGGCATCCTTCGGCCCGCGATTGTAAATTGTCCGCACTGGATATTGCGCAACTCCATCACTATATGCGGCCAACCGACAAAAACGGCTTCGGCGACCAGTTCAAAGTTCTCATCGAAAAGAGTAACTGGCTCCGACAGTATGCTCCATCCAAGCCGGCACTGATCGGGGAGTTCGGCCTGGCCGATGACAAATGGGGATTGAGCGAATATCTCAAACAGGACTCCGATTGTTTTCACTTTAAAACCTCTCTGTGGGCGGCCGCTTTTGCCGGCAGTTCGGGAACGACACTTTTTTGGTGGTGGGATCAACTGGATCGCCAGAATGTCTATCCGCACTATAAGTCGCTGGCTGAATATATGCGAGGAGTGTCATTTGCACAAATGAAAACTACGACAGCGCATGTATCCGATGCGAATTGTGGAATCCTCGGTTATCAGTCAGATTTGGCCGCTTACTTGTGGATTTATGATCGAACCGCCACATGGTTCCGCCGTATCGTCGAGAAACAATCGCCCAAATCCATTATTAATGCCCGGCTTTCGATTCCAGATTTATCTACGGGGAACTATTCCATCGAATGGTGGGATACACGAACCGGAAAAATTATTCGTCAGGAAGACGCGAAACAACTTCAGGACATTCTGATCCCCGAATTTTCTTCCGATATCGCCTGCAAGATCCAAAGCAGAAAATCACCGAATTGAACTCTTGAACATCTTATGCTATCGTAAGAAGCAACTCATTCAGAATCAAGATTCGAAATTGATTGAAAGGGCGTTTTTATGAAACGATACTTCCTATGCTTGATGAGTCTATCCATAATTCCAACGCTGTTTGCCGCCGACAAACAATCCACGTACAATCGTCTTGTTACCCTTCGCGACAGCGCCTCCAAAGAGGTCTTCGAGGGGATTCTGCCGTTCTGGCTCAAGAATTGTATCGATCCTGCCGGCGGATTTTACGGACGTGTGACCAATTCCGGCACACCGATCGCCAATGCTCAAAAAGGACTGGTTCTCAACACCCGAATCCTGTGGACGTTCTCGGCGGCGTACAACATGACAAACCGAAAAGATTACCTCCGGACGGCCGACCGGGCATACGAATATCTTATCGCCCATTTTCGCGATCCGCAGAATGGCGGATATTATTGGATGCTCGATGCCACCGGCTCGCCCGTCGAAGACACATTCGAGCTATACGGAATGTCTTTTGTCGTCTATTCCCTGGCCGAATATTCCATGGCCGCCAAGTCAAAATCCGCTCTCGAACAGGCCGTCAAGCTCTTTGACCTGATCCAGGCCAAATGTCACGATGGTGAGCATGGCGGGTACTTTGAGTCTTTCACCCGTGAATGGAAACCGTTGCCCAAATCCACCATGGCGTACGGCATCGACAACGGAGTCAAGACCATGAACACCCACCTGCATTTACTGGAGGCCTTCACAACTCTGTACAGGGTTCACCCGGATACCAGGAATGCTTTACAAGAACTGATCGATATTTTTTATGCTCACATTCTGGATCCCGAAATAAATTCCTGTCGTTTGTTTTTTGAAAGGGATTGGACCAATATCAACAACACAATCTCGTTCGGACACGATATCGAAGCCGCGTGGCTGCTCTGCGATGCCGCCGATGCACTGGGCGACGCCAAACAGATCGAGAAGACCCGTATCGCGGCCGTGAAAATCGCCGCCGCGGTTCTTAAACGCGGCCTCGACAAGGATGGCGGCCTGTTGTATGAGGCCAATCCCGAACGTATTACGAACTCGACAAAGGATTGGTGGCCGCAGGCCGAGACGCTGGTGGGAATGTTCAATGCGTGGCAGATCTCCAAAGAACCGCGATTTCTCGATGCGACGATCCATTGTTGGGAGTTTACGCAGGAGAATATCATCGACAAAAAATTCGGCGACTGGTACTTTTCCGCAGCGACCCATCATCCGGACGGGGCATTGAAAGTGAATGAATGGAAGGCGCCCTACCACAACGGCCGGGCTTGCATGGAACTGGTCAAGCGGATCCAGCAAGGGAAGTAGGATTTCTATTCTATGCATACAAGATTTGAAATTGGAAATTTGAAATTGGATATGATTCCATGTTTGGTTACACAGCTCCTGGTTACAGCTGGCATCGCGGCGGAACCGGTTCGTATTCCGGCTATCAAGGATAACTCGATCGTTCTCGTAGATAACGAATGGACAGACAATGCCGGTTCGGCCGGCAGGATCCGCATCAAGGGCAACCAACATCTGGTCGCGATGAATTTCGATTGGTCGTCCTTGAAGGACAAGCTTGTCGCCTCCGCCGAACTGGTTTGTTTCCGCAGCGATGAATCCATTGCAGGACTGACGATCTCGACGATCCAGGCGCCATGGGACGAAATGAAGTCCAATGCGTTGTCCTCCGGCATCAATCCCGATGGTTGGGCCTGGCCGGGTTCGCGGTTTCCGTCCGTCGCCGGAGGAAACAGTTTTTCGCTTCTGTGCCAAGTGCCCTCGCGGCTCGAAGGCGACGCTTACCATTGGACAATCGACCCGAAGTTGATCCAGGCCAACATCATCGGGGCTGCTTACGGCCTTTGCCTGCATGAATGGTCCGCCAACTACTCTCGTAACCCCACCATCTTCGCGCGCGAACAATCGGGTAAAGGACCATACCTTTTAGTGACCCTGGCCGAGAAGATCAATTTAGACATCCCTCAACCTCCGAAAAATCTGTCCTTAAAAACGCCGATTGATCCTGATGATCTGCGCCTTTCATTCACGGCCCCGGATTCCGGTGTGGCCTATGAAGTTCTCGTCAATAACATCCCCCTGCCCCGCTGGAACATTCCATTTGTTCAACCCGGTAAAACCCAGATGGTTGATCTTCGGGATGTCTCCTTTTCATCCGACACCGACATCCCCGTCCAAATTTGTACGATCAATGCGCTCGGCCGAAAATCTGCTTTTGCATCAATATCGCTTCGAATTCCGGCCATCGACAATCTTCCGATCACCGAGCAACCTCATCCCGCCTCCCAAACCCCGCGATATCCTGATCTCTGCGTCATTCCCGCCGTCGATAAATACGACGCATCGGGGAATTCCGTTGGTCCGCTGCCCAATGATTATCGAATCCGCAATGAAATATTCGACGGACGGACGATCCGACTAACCGCCGCGCGCGGCGAGGTCGTCTCGGCCGTACTACTGGTCAAGGGCCGTGGTTCGGTCAGCATCAAATGCGACTTGCCCATTCGCACGGACTTTTCGCAGGCCTTGTATGTCAAGTCCGGCGACCGGATGATACCTGATCCGCTGGTGCCATTCGAGACGCTCGCTCTCTCGGCCGATCGCGATACGCCTGTCTGCCTCGATGTGTTCGTCCCCTTCGACGCCACCGCCGACCGTCTGACCGGCTCGATTAAGATCTCCGACGGTCGCTCTCTACCCATCGAGGTGACAATCCTGCCGTTTGCGATCCCGCGTCGGGCGTCATTTCTTTGCGAGATGAACTCCTATGGAATGCCCGATCGTGTTGAAACATTTTATACGCTCCAGCGGATCGCCTACGATCATCGCTGTCATGTCAACATCCTTTACTACTCCCACAACACGGCCTCTCCCGGTTCGCGAAAAACCAACCTCGATATGATTCTTCCAGACGGCCGGCGCATGGATCAATCGCGATTCAATGATATCAAGCCGGGGGACCAATACGCCTTCTGGGACGACTTCGTCACGGCGTTTGATCCTTATCTTTCCGGCACGTGCTTCTCCGATGGCCATCGCGGCCCGATCCCGGCGCCCGGCTTCTATCTGCCGTTCCACGAAAGCTGGCCGCTGCATGTGCGGCCGTTTTTCAATGGAAATCCGGACGCCTATCGGGCCTTCGCCGAACATCCGGAGTACGGACGGACATTCCAAAGTATCCTTGCCGACTTTATCGTGATATCACAAAGACACGACTGGATGCAGACCGGCTTTCAATTGTATCTGAACAACAAGGGTTCGCTACAAGACACCCGCAAGGCCCCGTGGATCCTCGACGAACCGGCCGATTACTGGGATTACCGCGCTCTGGCTTTTTACGGAGATCTGGTCCACAAGACCAAAGGGCAAACGTGCCCGATCCAACTCGATTACCGCATCGATATCTCCCGACCGGAGTTCGATCGAGGCCAACTTACCCAGAAGGCCGACCTATGGGTTGTCAGTTCCGACGCGATGCGTCATTACGGCCGCCTCGTGATCGATCGATCACGGACAACAGGCGAGATCATCTGGGTCTATGGAACCTCCAATGATCCGGCCGTAACCAACCGACAGACATTGGCCTGGGTCCTATGGGCCTGGCGAAATGGAGCATGTGGAATCGTTCCCTGGCAAACAATTAACACCGACGCTTCGGCCCTTACGAATGCCGATCAACTTGGTATTTTCATCTACGACAAACAAGCCGATGGTACGGTGTCTGTCCGACACAGTTTGCGACTGAAGGCCTATCTCCGCGCCCAGCAGGACATCGAATACCTCAATCTGGCTCTCGGCAAGTCCTCTATCACACGTCCTCAGCTCAATCGTCTCGTTGACCGCGGCCTTCGTCCCAACGTAAGCGTGAATAAAACATCCCCCGAAGACGCCGGCACAGCGGTATTTGACAATCTCACCCCCAATGACTTTTGCCGTCTTCGCGCATCCGTTATCAGTTTGCTTACCAGGGACGATTAAAAAATTCCGTCCACCACATACCGTGAACTATAAATGATATCGATTCCAACACCCCCGCAAAGAAGAATCCATCGAAACAGATTCCATCGCAGTCCGGATCGGGCCAGGAAGACAATGCATCCCGTCATCACCGCCCCAACCGCATACAGCAGACCTGTAACTCGATATTCCTGCCCACGTCCTTGGAAGGCGAACAACGCCAACAGCACCACCGCCAACACTCCAACCACGGCCGTACATGCGTAGAGCCAACGTCGATCCGACGCCCCGGCCCAGGCCAACCCCTGCATCCCCATCCCCGTCAACACCGCGGCATACAGCATCGGAACCGCCAACCAGAAAACCGGCGGCACTTCAAACACCGGTCCTGCCAGCGACAACAGAACCGATACTCCGACGATCACAAGAACGCTGATCCTCCGGACGATCACATACATCATGATCCCCAGCGTCAACGCGGCCAATCCGACATGATATACGCTCAACGAGAACCTCGCTTCGCCCATCAAGGGCATCACGACTCCGGACACATGCTCCAATCCCGCACGAATCTGAACCGGCATCGGATACGCCTTTGCATCGGCGCTGATCCCAAAAAAAGCGGCTACCGCCACGAAGGGCAAAACCGCCAGGAGGATGCTTAGGATCCGCTGTAATGGAGTCTTATTTTGACGAGCGTGATAATACACTGCGGGACAAAACATCCACGGAAGCAGAGCCGCGGGCAGCCCTGCCACAGGATGATACGCTGAAAAACTCAGCAAAAACGGGCCGAATCCATACAAGGCCCCCGAAAACAAGGACCCCCCAAAGCTTGCGATCCACCGCCGGCTTACTACATAACACCCCAATGCTCCCGCCACGGAATGCAAACCATACAGAAACGTTGACAACCATCGCCCCGAAACGTATGGCCCAAAGAGATAGGCCGCAAGTACAACATACAGGAAAACGGCAATAACAACAGGTCCCACCGTTTCCGGACGGCCGATCCCATGTCGCACAGATGTCTTCGTCTTGCGCTTCCCTTTCAAGCGTCATTCTCCCGCCGTACCGCAGAGATCATATAAGCTTGTCCATGATTCACTCCTGTTCCTTGACGAATAGGATTCAGGTTTCAAAAGGTAAATTGTACCTAACCTTTTTTTCACTGACAATCATAAATCCGGACCTCCCCAGATCGATTCAAACTTGTCCGAAACAGAATCGATTTGCCGCGCAAAAAAATGGGTTCGCGGATTGCGAACCCATTTCATGATTCCCGAGGGCAATCGATTGCTACAGCGGCCAGAAAACCCGATCGCCGTCCGGTCCGGTCGAATCGCTTTGCCCGCTGCCACGGCGGCCCCAGGGATCGTCAACGACGGCTTTCCCGCCGTCATCTTCCATATCCGTACCGCGACTGTATAAGACAAAACCATCTCCTCGCCGTTGATAGACAAGCGATCCATCACCATACGGATCCATCGGGATTGCCGAAATCAATCCCGCCGTTTTCAGTTCGCCGAGATTTTCCGGCCAGTTATTATTCTCGGCTTTGTACCTCTGTATTGCTATTATTGTGCCCGTCGCCTCCATAAGGGTTTTGCCCTCGTAATATCGATCGATCACTTTCACAAAAGCGGGAATCATGGAATGGAACAAGGAGTACCGATATTTTGGCAAGTTTTCTACGATCGCATCGGATCCCTGGATTTGTTTGGCCTTTCGTTGATAGGGAGAATATACGATCGTGTCTTCCATGGCTTTGTATATCGATGTGCCTACCCGAACCGTTTCATCCCTGCCCGCATGGACCAGACTCATCGAACACGCCATGATCGGAGGTATCCTGTCTTCGTCGTATAAATACGAGATCATGATTGGCATGAGATGTCCACCTCCAGGACCGCCTTCGGTAAAGGAATGTTGTACGACATCCATAAACGTCATCTGTTCATATTCAAACGTCAATGGCGGATATCCCCCTTTCCAGATCTGATCCAGCCGTTGGCCGATCTCGACGAGTCCGGCCTTATCCGGCGGCCGTACCGACATAATATCCAGCAACTGTTCCTGTCCGATTGTCACCATGGCCGTTCCCACAAGATACTCGATCAGCGTCACCTGGGTCAGCCATTGTTTACCGCTTCGGATGACCGCTATACTCGTATCAATTGCCGCGTCGGTTTTGCCGGTATCGAATTCCACCTGGCTTCTCCAGGAACCCAGCTTGGCCAGATTTTTAATCTCGGTCAAATGGGGCAACAAAATCCCAAGCATCATGCCTTGTTTGTCATTCTCCCCCACCGCGTACGGCCGGAAGCAATAGGGCTTGCCAACGGCTGCAACCACTTCCTGCCATGCCGCATCATTTTGCTGAATCCACTCTTTTATGATGGCCTGATTCGCCGGATCAATCTGTCGATATTTCCCTTTTATTTGTATCATTGATTCCGGCATCTCGACATACGAGGAAATCGCCTTTTCATAATGCGGCCATGCGTTATCCGTCTCGGAGATCTTCGGCCGGACCTTGTCATTCAGTAAGGCGATATAATCCACCCGTACGGTTGGATGTCCCGTAAAAAACCATACAAGATATACAATTGCTATTAGAAGCATCGCCGCCATCACCTGCAAGCACCGTACGATCGCCGTCCTCCACCACGGCCGACACCGGATCTTGCCTCGCCGAATCAACTTGCCCATCAACACGGCATCCCCGAATTCTCCCACCAATCTCAGGGCCGCCTCCTCTCGTTTTTCCACTTCGGTAAGGCCTCGCAGTGCATCATCGAAATGGGCCACTAATTCTTCGAACACCTCTTTCCGGATCGTCTTACGATATCGCATAGACCGGATCACCATCTCGATGTAATCCCGAACCACCGCCGGTAATCCCTCAAATGTTTTATTCGCATTCATGGTCTTGCCTCCCTTACGGTTTCGTCAGCCATTCAACGATAATCAACCGTAATTCCATGTGATATTGAATCGCCTTGTTTATCCCATTCACCATTCAGGACTTCCCTGGAAATAATTGGTTTATACCTGCTGAAGAACCCCAAATCCAAACACCGTCGAAACTCCTCGCTGTAATTCCGTCCACTGCTGTTTCTGTCTCTGAAGTTCATCCCGCCCTGTACTGGTGATCGAATAGTACCGACGCTTTCGAGCTGACTCGGTTTCATCCACTTCCGCAGCGATCAATCCCTTTGCCTCAAGGTTATATAACAATGGATACAGTGTCCCCCGCCCAAGTGTAAAAACATCCCCGCTGCGTTTTTGAATCGCCTCGCCCAGTTCATAACCATATATCCGCCCGCGCGACAGGATTTCCAAAACGATTGCCGGCAATACACCCTTTAATAACTCGCTCTCAAATTTCATGGGTAATCCTTTCATTCTCTTTTATCATGCCTCACATATCTTGCCTTGTATATTATGCGACGCATAATATGCGTTGTCAAATAAAATTTCAAATTTTTTTCCAGATTTTTTTTCGACCACAGTTTACACTTATATTTATATAGGATATATCCCTATTTTTCTTCATCCATTCGCTTGACAAAATAGGAAAGCCGGAAAAGCGATTGTTGTGTTCATTTCAGGAATGGATAAAATGATCGTTCGCAGAATGAATAATCGATCTCGATACCGTATCGCCAACGAATCGAGAAATAAATGATCGGCGAATCTCACCAAGAACGGAGAAGTTTTATGTTTCTAAAGTATTCTCGTCGTGTATTTGTTATTTCAGCGGTTGCCGCCACTGTCGCTCTAATCGCGACGTTGAAAACGATCGGCGCTGAGGCGGAGAAAAAAGCGGAACCCAAACTCTGCGTGGTGATTTGGTCTGAGGGCACAGCTCCGAAAAATGTCTATCCGAATGACATTAACGGCGCTATCGCTGATGGATTCAAGAATATCAAAAACTGGGAAGTGATTAAGGCCAACCTTTCCGATCCCGATCAGGGTCTTCCGGATTCTCTTCTTCAAAGAACGGACGTCCTGATTTGGTGGGGACATCAGAAACATGGCGATGTCAAGGATGTACTTGTCGACAAAATCGTCAAACGAGTCAAGGAAGACGGCATGGGCTTTATCTCCCTGCACTCCTCGCATTTCGCTAAAGCCAATAAGAAGCTCATGAATAGCCCCTGCTCCTGGAAGGCCTACGTCGGCGACTCCACAACCCTCAAGGTCACCGTCAAGGATCCCAAACACCCCATCGCCGAAGGCATCAAGGAGTTCACCATCGTCCACAACGAACGATACAGCGATCCCTATGCCGTCCCCAAACCCAAGGCGGTGGTCTTTGAAGGGGCCGCCACCCTCAAGAACGGCGGAGTCGATATCAGCCAGCAGGGTTTAACATGGGAAATCGGCAAGGGAAAAATGTTCTACTTCCAGCCCGGCCATGAGACCAACCCTGTCTTTATGGATGAGAATATCAAAAAGATCATGATCAACGCCGTCAAATGGGCGGCGCCAAAGAAAATGGATTAATCGAACACCCTCGTTATTGCTGGAGGAACTGAACATGAAAAAGATCTTGGGCACATGTCAACTCTTACTGATCCTTCTTGGAGTTCTGGCATTCTTCGTTTCAGCGGCGGGAGCCGGCGGCGCCAAGCCCCCCGCCAGTGGAGACCGGATTGTCGGCGACTGGAAATTGACCCTGGATAGAAATGGCCGGCAAATGAATTCGATCCTGACATTTTCCGAAGATGAGTCCGGGAAATTGATCGGGAAATGGATTGGTTTTCGCGGCGCCAGTAATCTGGCCGATCTGGAGTACGCCAATCATCAATTATCCTTCAAACGGATCGATCGTTTTGGCGACCGGGAATCGATTTCATCCTTTACTGGAACGGCCGAACGCGAAACTCTCAGCGGCACTCTGTCGAGCGAACGCGGCGAACTGAAGGTCGAAGGGAAATGGATTCGGCCGATGTCACGGGCCGCTGGAACCTGGAACATAATAGTCAAAGACGGTCAGCGGGAACACACCGCGAATCTGATTGTCTCCCCCGACAAAGATGGAATTCTCGCCGCGGAATGGAAAGGCCAGGAAGGCCAACACACCATCACGAATGTGACCTTTAAAAATCCCGCTCTCACCTTCAAGAGGTCCAGTAAAGCCCCGAATCGTCAGTGGGAATCGACTTTCCAGGGAACCATCAAGGGCGACTCCCTCACGGGAACATTCAGCAGTGACCAGGGCGACAGTTCGCTCAAAGGCAGACGCGTTGGAGCCGGCCTCATTGGCAAGTGGGATCTTCGGATTACCTCGGATTCCGGCAATCGTTCCCAGATCCTGACGATTCACCCCAACCTCTCGGCCCTGTATGGTGCGATCCCCGTGGAGAAAATCAACCTCGAGGGCAATCAGGTCAGCTTCAAGACCTCGATACCGTTCGGCGATCAGGACCGTGAAATCAGTTTTGCCGGCCGTCTCGACAATAAAAAACTCACGGGAGAACTGACGACCTCCAGCGGCGCTCAGAAAGTCGAAGGTACCCGAATTCCATCTCCTCCGAGAAAGAAACCGTCCGCTCAAAGCCAGGAGAAACCCATCCGTCAGCCGGATGTCGTATTTGTTCCGACCCCGCAACACGTTGTAGACAAGATGCTTGAACTGGCCGAGGTCAAAAAGGACGATGTCATCTACGATCTGGGTTGTGGCGACGGCCGGATTGTCGTCACCGCCGCGAAAAAATTCGGATGTAAGGGCGTCGGTTATGACATTTCGCCCCAACGGGTAATGGAATCGCGGGCAAACGTGGAAGAAAATAACGTCGGCCATTTGGTCACCATCGAGCAAGAAGATATCTTCACCCTGGATTTAAGCAAGGCCAACGTCATCACGCTCTATCTGCTTCCGGGACTGAACGTCAAGCTCATCCCGCAATTGGAAAAGCTCAAGCCCGGTTCGCGGATTGTCTCGCATGATTTCGACATGAGAGGCGTTACTCCTGACAAAGTAATTCAGATTGAAGACGATGAAGATACCTATGGCGACCATACGATCTACCTGTGGACCACTCCCCTGAAGAAAGAGAAGAATGATATGTATTAACCAGGGGAGGGTCGATTGAGGTTGCATCCATTTCGACCCTGTTTCGAATCCATTCAAAAGGCCCCGTCACATTTGTGGCGGGGGCCTGAATGGATTCCGGATATTCTCGGAGAGTGTATATACTTCCTGCAGCGCGCTGCTCTTTCAGCCGCTTGTTCCTGTCGGCCGGTATTTCCGCATCGGATTCTTCGCGGAATTGCTCATGACGTACGACCCTCTTGTCCTTTGCGATGAACCTCGAAGGATTCGCGCGTCGGGGATTTCGTTTCGCGGGTCCCGGATTCCGGGCTATCGCCCATCTTGCCCAGATAATCCGGCAATTGGACACCCGCCATCTGAGCGACATCCTGCAATGGCGGAATGGACTTGATCATGCTCGATAAAAAATTGGCCGTACTGCTGGTGTTCCCTGTTCCGCTATCCCAGACCGTGATCTTGTCGATCTTGAGATTCTTGATCGCCTCAACCTGCTTTCCGACGATCTGCTCGAGTTTTTCGATCATCAGCAGTGTCGAGGCCGCCTTGGCATCGCCGTTACAGCTCTTGACCAGCGACTCGTATCCTGTCGCCTTGCTTTCCAGCACCTGCCGGATCCCCTTGGCCTCCGCCTCGTACTTGGCCAAAATGGCATCCGCCTGTCCGCGGGCTTCGCGCCGAATTTTTTCGGCGGTAGCTTCGGCATCGATCTCGACTTTCTGCTTTTCGATCTCTTGTCGGACGACTTCCTGCGCGATCAACCGTTGTTGTTCCGCCTGATACTCGGCCTTCTGAATTTCCGCTTCGGCCTGGCGCTGAGCCACCTCGCCCTTCTGTCGGGCTTCGGCCTGCCGCATCGCAAGGATCGCCTCGGCTTCGGCGATATCCGCCTTGGCCTTGTTCTCTCCCGCTACGGCCAGCGCTTCCTGTTGCTGTACATATACGCGCTGCTCCGCCTCGGCCTTTTTCTCGCCCTTAACGGCCTCGGCTTCCTGCTGCTGCACAAAGACGCGCTTATCGGCTTCGGCCTTCTTCGACCCCTTCTCGGCTTGGGCGACATTTTCAGCCGTCCGAATGGACTTTTCCCGGTCGGCCTCCACCTCGCCGACGGCCGCCAGCGTTTCTTGTTGACGCACGAATATCCGCCGATCGGCCTCGGCCATCTTCTGGCCCTTTTCCGACTCCGCGGTGTTTTCGGCCACGCGGATCGCCCGCTCACGGTTGGCCGACGCCTCGCCGATAGCGCCGATTTTTTCCTGTTCGGCGACATCCACCTTGGCGGCGTTCACCGCCACGGCGGCGGCTTTCTTGCCGATACTCTGGATGTAGTTCGATGTGTCGGTGATATCCGTGATATTGACGTTGATCAGAAACAGCCCGATCTTGTTCAACTCGGGTTCGACGTTCTTGCGAATGGATTCCAGAAAGCTCTCGCGATCTTGGTTGATCTGCTCGATGGTCAGCGAGGCCACCGTCAGACGCAACTGCCCGAAGATGATCTCCTGCGCCATCTGCTCGATATGCTGCGGTGTAATCCGCAGCAGACGCTCGGCGGCGTTGTTCATGATCGCCGGATCCGTGCTGATACCCACCGTAAACGTGCTCGGTACGTTGATCCGGATATTCTGAAGCGATAGCGCATTCTCCAGCGGGATCGTGATCGTCATCGGCGTCAAGCTCATGTACGAATAGTCCTGCACCAGCGGCAAAACGAATGTGCCGCCCCCGTGGATGCACTTGGAAGACAGGTTTTTGCCCACCCGTCCGTAGATCACCAGGATCTGGTCCGACGCGCATCGTTTGTATCGCGATGCCAGAAACAGAAGCAAGGTAACCAATAAGACAATGAACGCGATAATGGCAATGGTCCAGATCGATCCGATATCCTTCACAGTTAGCGCGAGCATGGCATTCATCCTCCGAATTTATCATTATAGTTTATCCACTACCAACAGATTTGCTGATCGCTTAATCACCTTAATCCGCTGACCGGTTTTCAGTTCTTCGGTATGTTCCGTTGTCGCGTCCAACGTCTCCATTCGTTCCTGTACGGCGACCTGCACCTTGCCAATCTGTCCCGGCCGGATCGTCAGATACACCGTCCCTTCCTGCCCGATAGCATTGTTCAGGTCCAGCGTTCCGCTGGATTGCAGCTTTCCCGCCGACTCGAAGAGGAACTTCATCAGCCATACCGTGCCGGCGCCGGCCGCCAGAGCCGCCAGGACAGCCACCGCCGGCGGATAGTTGCTTTCCCGGATCATCGCCCAACCAACCAAACCAAACATCATGAAAAACGCCGTCAGACCCTGAAAAGACATCGCCTTAAAGCTCAGATCCGAATCCGTGGAAACATCATGCCCCCCCGCGTCTCCCGATAGATCCGCATCGTGCCCCCCCGAATCGATATCTCCGTGTCCCATCCCGGAAATAAACATCAGGATCATCCGCACGACAAACAGACACCCACCCAGAATCGCACATGCGATAAACAGTTTTTCCAAACCTGTCACATTCGATAGTAAAAATGCCATATTCGATCTCCTTTCTTTATCAGACGGAACACCCGGGGAACCGTTGCATTTTTTTTCTTCCAGGCATGGTCCCATCCGATATTCCCATTATCGCCGCCGTGTTTCCCGGAGTCAAACGCCAATCCGTATAATCTCGGAGATATCGCCCGGCCCGGGTTTCCCTATTTCACTTGACTCCGTAAATCATTCTCCATTTTCGCGAGGAATCTTGTATAATGGCCGTCATGGAATAACCAAGAGGAACAACGAGGCGACGATGCTGAAACAACTCGATCCCAAATCGCACGGATTGCTGGTCCGCGCCCCCGCCAAGATCAATCTGGTCCTGCTGATCGCAGGCAAGCGAGAAGACGGCTACCATGAACTCGAAACCGTCATGGCCAAGATCGACTTGCATGACAAACTCCTCTTTGAACCTTCCGAGTCCGGATTTACGCTGGTCTGCCGTAACCGCCCTGATCTCTCGACCGGGCCGGATAATCTCATCACAAAAACCGCTCAGGCGGTCTTTGACCGTATCGGACATCCGATTCCGGTTCGCATCACCCTGTCCAAAAAGATTCCGATCGGTGCCGGTATGGGCGGAGGATCCAGCGACGCCGCCGCCACCCTTCTCGGCCTCAACGAATTCGCCTCGCTGGGTCTTTCGCGTGAAACCTTGCTCGAAATCGGCGCCACAATCGGCAGCGACGTCAACTTCTTCCTTGGCGGACCGTTGGCCTTCTGCACAGGCCGGGGGGAGATCATCCGGGAAATTCCGGAAAAATTCTCTTTTTGCGCTATTTTATTATTGCCAAATGTAAACGTGTCCACCAAAATGGTTTATGCGCACTATGTGCACGATGCGGCCGAATACGCACGGCAGCATGAACGATTGGCCGTTTTCCTCCGACGGCCCGATTGCGAGGCCATCGAGAGGATGAACGCCAACATGCTTCAAGCCAGTTGCTTTTCGCTGCATCCCGAACTGGGCAGAATGAAAACCACCGTCGAATCGCTCGGTCTTGGCCGAGTCTTGTTGACGGGAAGCGGTTCTGCCATGTTTATGATGGTTTCGGCTCTACCTGGGCAGGCAAAACGAGCGCAGTCGATCATCGCGGAGCGAATCGGCTGTGAATGCATTGTGATCAACAACAATCGTTGGTAAACGTAGAGCGAGGCACGAACCATGAACATCACCGAAGTGAGAGTCAAGCTCGTATCCAACAAGGATGATCGACTCAAAGCATTCTGTTCCATGACCCTCGATAATGATTTTGTCGTTCGCGATATCAAGATCATCGAGGGAACCGGCGGCATCTTTGTGGCCATGCCGTCCCGAAAAATGAGCGATCACTGTGAGCGATGCGGGGGAAAAAACCACCTCAGGGCGAAGTACTGTAACAACTGCGGCGCAACCCTGGCCGACAGCCGCGCCAAGCAGGATGTCAAGGGCCGAATGAAACTCCATGCCGATATCGCGCATCCGATCAATGCCGAATGCCGAAAAAGCATCCAGGATCGTATCGTGCAGGCGTTTCATGAGGAAGTGGAAAAATCCAAATTGCCCGGATACAAACCGGTCGAACTGGATATTCCGGATTATGACGTTGACGAACATCTGTGATCGATGATCGTCGGTTGAGGGGGTAATGTTGCTGTGCGATTCTGCAACGATGGGATCACATCACCGCATCATTTTATACCCGCAAAAGAATCCCGATAGGTGCCGCACATTATAGTAATTCATTATACACAAACAATTTATCTCATGGGTCGGCATTATTCGGACGGATACTGTTTCTTCGCGGCAGGATGTCAATTGTAACGATCAGCGTATTACGATTCGGAAATCAGTTCCTCGATAACCCGATCCAGGGCCTCATCCAGGTATTCCTGCTCATCGTAGTTTCCCTGATGGAGCCGTTCGCGAAGATGGACGACCTTTTCGCGCCGAACTTCCGGAAGAGTGGCAATAAGTTTCAAAAGCCGGCCCAGAGGCGTGGAATTCATGCTTTCCAGAAGCTCGTCTTCGCCGGGATTGTCGAAGTCGGATTCGGAAAGCGGCGCAATGTCTTGATTGTGCTGAAGTTGAAAACGTTTTTCCAAGTCGAAATTAAAGTCCATAGTTACAATCCTCATCGCTTGGAACAACCAACAAAACTCCATTTTGTTGCTTGTCCGGCGGTTCGGCGTGACCCGAACCACTACATGTTGTATGTCCCTCAAGGTCCTCTTGAGGAGTAATCCACGTTGTCTATACTGCTATCGACGGTTGTTATCCGAAAACTTTAATCGCAAACGAATTACAATTAACCCTTTATGGATTAACGACTTATAGATTTCTTACGCAAAATCCCAAAAAAAGTTCAGTTTCAATGTTACAAAATGTTTTTCTGGACTCCCTATTTTCAAGCCAATTCCCAGCCGCGAAAGATAAGATGGATAAGCGGGGTAATACACAATATGTTGTGTGCGAAAAAATGAAGCAAAAAATTTTTTTCTTAAGAATATTTTCACTTTCATGTTTATGTAAAAGGTCAATTGATTCGATAAACAATGTTTTGCCATTTTCGGGCAAGATAATCATTTCGTTCCTGATCATGAAAAATTCTATTGGCAGAAAGTTTTTTTTGAGTAAACTGTATTAGTCAAGTAATACAGTAATACATTGAGGCATTCATGTTATTCGTGATTGACGTACATTCAGGCGTTCCGATCTACCGTCAGTTGATGGATCAGATCACACAGCAGATTCTCGCAGGTCAGGTACAGCCGGGCGAACAGTTGCCTACAGTACGTGAGCTTGCCGCACGACTGAAAATCAATCCAATGACGATCAGCAAAGCATATTCGCTTCTGGAATCGAACGGCATTCTCGAACGCCAACGCGGAGTAGGTCTTTTTGCCGCCATAGTGAAAAAAAATAACAAAGCCGATCAGGTTCGAAGGGATATTCTTCGAGAGCAACTTCAAAAGGCGGCCGTGCTGGCCATACAAATGAAAATGCCGCTTTCCGAAGCGGTCGATCAATTGAGGGCATTGTATAAAGAATTCGACAGAATGGAGGAAAACCAATCATGACAGATTTGATTCATCTCGAAAACGTTTCGAAAAAATTCGGGCGGACCATCGCCATGCAGGATGTCAGCGTTTCGGCCGGAACGGGTACGATCATCGGACTTGTTGGAGCCAACGGTTGTGGCAAGAGCACGTTGTTGCGCAACATCGTCGGACTGTACCTGCCCGATACGGGCCGATGCTTGACACTGGGTTGCGTTGCCGCCAAGTTGGGACCGAAGGAACTGTCGAAAATCGGTTATGTTCATCAGGAAGGCGAGTTACTCAACTGGATGTTGGTCGCCCAGCACATTCGTTATGTCGCCGCCTATTACGACACATGGGACCGCGAGTTGGAGGATCAGTATGTGGCCGACTTCGGCATCGACCGGGCCAGCCGCGTTGGAACCCTCTCGCCGGGCCAACGGCAGAAGCTGGCGATTTTGCTGGCCATCGGTCACAGACCACAACTTCTGATCCTCGACGAACCGGCCTCGGCGCTGGACCCGATTGTACGAGGAAAATTCCTCGATCTGATGCTCTCGCTAATCCAGGATCAGGACCGCACGATCATCATCTCATCGCACATCCTCAGCGATATCGAAAAGGTCATCGACCATGTCTGGATCATGGACGCCGGCCGGATCATCCGCGATTGTGGACTCGACGAGTTAAGAGAGGAGTACTGTCGTATCAAGTTAACCAGTCTTGATGGGAACCTTCCAACAGATCTTGGCTTTTCGGGATTCGTTGATAAGCAGCAATCCGGTGCTTCGGCCATTCTTACGATCCCAATAGCGATCAAGCCCAAAATCGAAGAGATCTCACAAAGCCGCCGCTGGACCATGGAGACCATCGCATTATCGCTGGAAGAACTCTACAAAATCGTGGTGAAGTAAGGGAGAATAGTATGAGTGCGTTGAGCGTTAACTTGAAACAATTCTATCAGCGCCGGGGAATGTGGCTGATGTATGCCTTCTGGGCAATGAATGGTTATTTTATCTTTCATCTGGTAAATCTTTCACAAAAGTTTGCACGTTCGCTTGATACCATTAATAGCTATGATGCCACCTTCTTATATCTTTGGCCGATGATCCTTTGTATTATGTCCGGTGCATATATCGCTTCTATGCTGGGCGAAGGTCTTATACGGCCAATCGTATTCATGCTGCCACGTTATCCGAAAGTTTTGAGAAATGTCTTGTTACGATCCGGAATATTCATTTCTGCAGTGTGGTGTGTCGTATTTACGCTTCTCTTTGGCAAGATGGATCTGAAATCTGAAACCAACCTATTGGGTTCTTTTGGCCTCAATATGCTTGGATTTACTCTGGGTACGGTGTTTGCGTTTGCCGGAGTATGGAAGATCCATCTTTTCTGGATCATTGTGCCAATTCTATTCTGGCAAGGTCCCGAATTGGTCACTATCCTACAAACCGGCTTCAATGGTTATCCATGGGTACTTATTGGTTTGTCAGCGACTCTTTGTACCCTAGGTTGGAGCTATTTAGGCAAAGAGGGTTTGGTCAGAAAATTTCAGGACCAACAGTGGTTGCGCTTGTTTGGGGTGATCCCATTCAGCAAACGAAAATATGCGGAAACAACAAAACCTGGCCCTGCTCTCACTGGCGTCGAAAGATTCTTCTTCAAGCGCATTCAATCCTGCAAATCCATCGGAATCATGAAAAATATTTGGGGATATCTATACAATAGTTTGGCCCCGATGAGCGTTAATGGTACCTGTTTCATACTGCCGCTCTTTTTAGCGATTCCCCTTATCCCATTAGGATATCTCAATTCGCCCGGTAATGACATCGTTCTAAGATTATATTCCATGACTTCATTCATAATGAGCGTCTCTCTTTCATTACCAATTTTTTATTCCCTTCTATTTGTCGGAGGTCGGTCTGAACGATTTGTGACCTCTGTGATCGTCACTTTCATATCAGGATTATCTACGATCATATTCATGTGTTCTGTTTCATTGGAATCCTATTTTCTGAATTTAATATTGCCGAGTTTTTCAATAAAAGGTTACGAATTGCTTTTTATACCCCTTTCTCTTCAATATGTATGGTTACCCATCTTGATCATACCATCGATCATGTCCCTTAGAGTTCTTTGGCGGTTATCTCCAGTTTGTTCTGTCTTGCTAGCAAGTTTTCAATATATTCTGACTGTAACTATGGTTCCCTTGCTTCAATTTGGATTTTTCAAATCAGGTTTCCTGGTCGCAGCCGGATTTGTCATCCTTGCATGGATTATTTTCATCTTTGTATGCTGGCTTGCATCGAAGAGGGCATCGCTGGTTAAAGCAAGATAACCGAGTTCGGATTACGGGAGCGGACATGAGTGCGTTAAAGGAAAATTTTCGGGCGATACTCCTGAAGGATTACATGCTGCTTCTCGCTGGGCTGTTTCTTTTTGTCTTTTTGTTTACGGTGTTTATCCACTGGAACGATCGGTCCGGATCCGAAACGGACTTTGTGTTGCTTGGATCTGCGGGGGTTCTCTATGTATGGATGGGGGGGTCTTTCATTGGAGGCCTGATGATCGAGTTTATGACCCATCCCCTTGGGTTTCTCCTGCCGGGGTATTGCCGCGTGATGCGCAAGACCGTTTTCGCATTGGCGTTTGGTTTTTGCGGATTGTTTTCGCTGCTGTCACTGCTGTCGCCAAATTTAGATTTCATAGGCCATATCCGGGTATTTCTCACTGTTCTGTTTGCGGAACTGACGATTTTCTGGCTCGGTGTGTTGACGCCTTTTAACAAAAAGATGTCCTTCCTGATAACCGCTGGAATCTGTGTGTGGATTCTTGTCGGACAACGGCTTGTCGATAACGACGGGCTTGTCGCACGGGTGATGTCGGACTATTACATGATTCCAATCACCGTCGGCGTGGTCGTTTGCCGGATCGCCTGGGTCCTGCTCGGGCGCGAGGATATGATGCGGACAGTGGGTCGCACGAATTGGGGCCAGGTTCCCAGACAATCCGATCCGGAGGAGAAATGGCGATATATCCGCGAGATGAATCAGCCCCGGCCGTTTCAACCCGGCCGGATTTCATTGGCCGCGAATCGGTTTTTCCTCCGCAGGATGGTGTCCTGCCGGTCCAATCGAATGGCGAGGTTTCTCTGGGGGCAACTGCATCTTGCATTGGCCCCGCCGGCATGGCGGGGGCAAAACACGGGATATATCTTCATTGTCGTTCCGATCATAATCCTGGCATTCGGATGTATTGATAACGGAATGGCGCTGCCTCTGTGTTTCCTGTTCTTACTCTTCCTGCGGCCGTCATTGCCCGCTTATTCCCATCGGATCACAATCGGCGGGCGAAGGGAACGATTCGTCACCACCGTCACCAACACGGCCGCGGTCGCCGTAATGGTGACGGCCTTGATTGTGGCTTCGGGGCTGCTGACCATTCTCCTGTCGCGGATCATACCCGACTTCCCCATCGGAGGTGACCTGTGGTCCTATCATGCCGTCTCGCTGCGGTTCTGGTATGGCGGGTTGCTGATCCTTCCGCTGACCCACGCTGTGCTGATCCTGGTCCCGGAGCTGTGGACGATTCTTTGGGTCCTGGGACTTTTGCTCATCCCCTTTTCCATGCCCGGTTTCTTGATCTCCTCGGAAACCCAAGCCACCGGATGGGAATCTATCGTCGCCGCTGGGTTGATCGGGTTCAATTGGTGGGTTTTTGTCCTCGCCTGCCGAATGGTTTGTACCAAGTGGTCCCTGGTACGATCATAAGGATAGCTCACGATTGGATAGCGCTGATTGACAGAACCGGCGGCAGAGGATAGGATCAAGCGAAAAATCAGCGGGAGAGTTCATGACGGAAAAGAAAAAGCTGCCGTGGTGGCACGTTCATCGTCACCTGTACGATTGGGTGCTGCATTTTGCCGAGACGCCCCACGGGGCGCGGGCGCTGTTTTGCATCGCGTTTGCGGAGTCGAGCTTTTTCCCGGTTCCGCCGGATGTGCTGCTGGCGCCGCTATCGCTGGGGGCTCCGCGGAAGTGGGTGTACTTCGCGACGGTGTGCTCGATCGCGTCGATCATCGGGGGAACCTTCGGTTACCTGATCGGCGTATTTCTGTGGGACCTGATCGGGGCGTGGGTGTTCGCCCATCTGGGATCGATCGGGTTTACGCCGGAGGTCTTCAAGAAGTTTCAGGACCTGTACAACCAATACGATTTCTGGATCGTTTTTACCTGCGGATTCACGCCGCTGCCGTATAAGGTGTGTACGATCTCGGCGGGCGTGGCGCGGATTAATTTTCCGGGATTCATCATCGCGTCGATGTTGAGCCGGTCGGCGAGGTTTTTTATTGTGGCGGGCCTGTTCGGCTGGAAGGGGGAAAAGATACGGCCGTTCGTGGATAAGTATTTCAACTGGCTGAGTCTGGCGTTTGTGCTGCTGTTGGTCGGGGGATTTTACGCGATCAAGTTCGTGAGGCATTGATAGTAATTCGGGGGATTGAAAGACCCGGCTATTCGGGTTGGACCTCTTCGGGGTTCGATGGATACCGGCATTCGCCGGTATGACAATTCAAAAAAGGGGTCAAACCCTCGAACCGATCCAAAGGGTTCGACCCCTTTTTTGTTCTGTCGGAATGATGATCCATCATCCACCTCCCTTCGGTCGGTGGCTGCCACCCAACAAAAAATAATCATCCACCTCGCAAGGCTCGGGGGCTGCCACCCCAACAATTAAAAAAACCAAGCACGAAATCCGAATACCAAAAGCAAATCTGAAAACGAAAGGTTTGCGTCTTGCCAAGCGGGTGATTTTGCGGTAGTGTAACGGTCGTATTGCCGGCGACTTCACGGCCGACGGGCTGGTGAACCGGCGGAGAATTGAGAATTCCCACAAATTCGTCAGGAGGCAACACAATGGCCAAAATCGCGATGATCGGCGCCGGATCGATGGTCTTCTGCAAGACCCTCGCCAACGATATCCTCGCCACACCCGCCCTGCAGGAAAGCGAAATCTGTCTGATGGACCTGGATGCGCCCAAGCTCGGCCGTATGGAGGCCTTCGTCAAGCGGATGGTGGCCGAGAACAAACTGCCCACAAAGGTGACTTCGACGACCGACCGGCGAAAGGCCCTGTCCGGCGCCAAGTACGTCATCATCATGATCCAGGTCGGCGGGCTGGACGCCTTCCGATGCGACTATACGATTCCGCTGAAGTACGGCGTCGATCAGTGCATCGGCGATTCGCTCAACCCCGGGGGTATCTTTCGGGGTCTGCGGACGATTCCGGTGCTGGCCGAGATCGTTGCGGATATGGAAAAGGTCTCGACCTCCGACGCGGTGATGCTCAACTACGCCAACCCGATGGCCGCCTGTTGCCTGGGGCTGGGGCGCGTATCGAATGTGCCCTTCATCGGCCTGTGTCACGGCGTGCAGACGACGCTGGACCTGATCAGCGGATATGTGGGCGTGCCGAAGGATCAGATCGACTTTCTCTGCGCCGGTATCAATCACATGGGGTGGTTTTTGTCGCTCAAGGATAAACGAGACGGCGCCGATCTGTATCCGATCCTGAAGGCCAACTGCGAGAAGCCGGAATACTACGTCAACGAAAAGGTCCGCTGCGAGGTTATGCGGCATTTTGGTTACTTTATGACCGAATCGACGGGCCATTTGTCCGAGTACATTCCGTGGTTCCGTTCGAGCAAGCGGGCGCTGGAACTGTACTGCGACATGCCCGACTTCGGCGGGGCGAGCGGCGCGTATTACAATTACGCCAACATGCTGGCCACCAAGTACAAGGATGTGGACTATCTGGCGCAGGAAAGTCCGAAGATAACCCGGCGATCCGTCGAGTACTGTTCGTACATCCTCGAAGCGATGGAGACCGACAAGATCTTCAAGCTCAACGGTAACGTCCGCAACGACGGCTATATCACCAACCTTCCGGCCGGGTGCTGCGTGGAGGTGCCGGTGTACGTCGATCGGCGGGGATTGCATCCGGTGCGCGTGGGGAACCTGCCGACGCAACTGGCGGCGCTGAACCAGTCGAATGTAACGGTCCAGACACTGGCGGTGGAGGCGGGCCTGGCGGGCGATCCGGAGATGGCGATGCAGGCCTGCGCGATGGATCCGCTGACGAGCGCCTGCTGCACGCTCAAGGAGATTCGTTCGATGACCGCCGAGATGCTCGAAGCCGAGAAGCGATGGCTGCCGCAGTTTGCCGGAAAGACGCTCAAAGCGGCGCCGACGGTGGCGATTCCGAAGAACGTCAAGCCCGTCGCGGTGCCGCTGGATCCCGCGCTGGCCATCGCCAATCGTTTCGGCGAACTGGCTCAGAGGCAGGTGGAAAAAGCCAAGCCGATCAAAGGCAAAAAGAAATCGAAATAATGAAAGTCTAACCTCGATATCCTAAATTTGAACGACTCAACCGGAGGTGTTATGAAACGACGGACATTTCTGAAAGCCGGGGCGGCGGGCCTGGCGCTGACGACCCTGAAACCATACAGCATCGTATTTGCCCAGCCCAAGGTCCGCAAGGTCGGCCTGATCGGTTGCGGATGGTACGGCAAGAGCGCGCTATTGCGCTTGCTGCAGATCGATCCGGCGGAGGTAGTCGCCATCTGCGATGTGGATCGCAGGATGCTGGCCGGGGCCGCCGAACTGATCGCCACGCGGCAGGCCAGCAAGAAACAGCCGAAAACCTACACCGATTATCGCGAGATGCTGGCCCAAGAACAATTCGACATCGTTCAGGTTTCCACACCCGACCACTGGCACGCGCTGGCGGCGATCGCGGCGATGAAGGCCGGGGCGGATATCTACGTCGAAAAGCCGATCTCGGTCGATATCGTCGAGGGTCAGGCCATGGTGGCGGCTGCTCGCAAGTATGGGCGCGTCGTGCAGGTCAATATGCAGCGTCGCAGCACGCCGCATATTATCGACGCCAAAGAAAAGATCATTCGCGAGGGAAAACTCGGCAAAATAGGTCTTGTGGAGATGTATTGTTATTATCACATGCGGGCCGGCGGCATTCGACCCGTCAAGCAACCCCCGGCCGATTTCGATTACGAGATGTGGACGGGACCGGCGCCGATGCGGCCGTACACCGATCTGGTTCACCCGCGAAGTTGGCGCGGATTCATGGAGTACAGCAACGGCATCCTCGGCGACATGTGCGTACACATGCTGGATATGGTTCGCTTCCTGATGGATCTCGGCTGGCCGAAACGGATCAGCTCGGCGGGCGGCAGTTTCTTCAATGCCGATAGCACCGCCAACATTCCCGATACCCAGACGGCCACGTTCGAATATGACGACTTGACGCTGATCTGGCAGCATCGGGCGTGGGGATCCGAGCCCGATCCCAAGTACCCCTGGGGCGCAACGCTCTACGGCGACAAAGGCACATTGAAGGCCAGCGTCATGGGGTACGATTATATCCCGCGGGGCGGCGGCGAGGCCATTCGCAAGGATGTCGCCTATGAATATGATAAATACCCAGAAGACAAGACCGAAAAGGACCTTGAACGCCATGTCGCTCAGGCCATGCGATGGCACTGGAAGAATCTGCTGGAGTGTACCCAGACGCGTTCCCAGCCGGTCTCGAATATTGAACAGGGTTATATCTCCGCATCGAGCTGTATCCTGGGTAATATGGCTCTCCAGCTCGGCCGAACGCTGGCCTTCGATCCGCAAAAGGGAAACATCCCCGGCGACGCCGAGGCCAACGCGCTTCTCGCCCGGCCGTACAGACAACCCTGGGTACATCCAACACCGGATAATGTCTGATATTCTTTTGCTCCGAATTCCACAAATCTCAAGGCCGCCTTCAATCGGGCGGCCTTTTTTAAACTCCTCATCTCACCCGTCAATATAAAGGTAATGTGCAGTATAAATACACAGAATGAAATAATTTGCTGCGTGTAACGATTGTAATGGACACGCTGTCTATAACGCGCTACCTTGTAGAAAACCAGCAAGATAACAACATTTTAGAGTTCCTTCGCTTGATATTCCTCGAACATTTTTATATAATGATCGTCATAAGGACAGTAAGTTTGTCCCCACGATTGGGGCGAGAAAACGAAACAAATCTTACGAATGAAATTGCGGGAGAGAACTATGAATAATGTGCGTAGGTTATGTGTGGTATTGGCGGTTGTCGGCCTCGGATCGATCTCTATGGCCGGCGCGACTCTGAATGGAAGTCTAAGCGCCGGCAATGGTATCACCGGTTTGAATCCAACTTCAAATCCATGGCTTGTGGATAGTCCGGCTACAACGATGTCCTGGTGGGTAACCAATAATGATAATGGAACCTACACCTATAAGTATATCCTGTCGGTCCCGAGAAAAGAAATCAGCCATTTCATTATCGAAGTGTCGCCGACCTTCACAAGCAATAATATTCTGCAGATTCTCCAGGGAAGCGGTTCGGTTGACGAATACGGGGATGAAGGTAACAGCAATCCGGGAATCCCCGGCACGATCAACGGGATCAAGACTGCAAGCGGCGGTTTGACCTACACCCTGGAATTCATTAGCAATCGTATGCCGGTCTGGGGAGATTTCTATGCCAAAGACGGTAAAGATGGAGGAAATAATGTGGCGATCTGGAATTGCGGATTTGGAAATCCGGACTCCGATGATTCCTCAATAGGTCACATATTGGTTCCCGATACGACTCCTCCGATCGTCCCGGTACCGGGAGCGATTGCTCTGGGTTCGATTGGTATGGGTCTAGTCGGATTCCTTCATCGGAAAAACGCACTGTAAGAGTGTGATGAAAAGCGAAGGCCGCCTTCTATCGGGCGGCCTTTTTTATGCGCTGCGTTTTGAGAAATGTTGTACTTTGTTGTGTTACTGGTTCGGAAATTCGTTTCGAGTATCCTCAACCGGCCAGTACGTATCGTCCATGAACCCGAATCGGAGCGTTCGATTCCATCCGTCCGACTACCGGTTCGGCGGCCGAGAAAATCGCGTTTCTCAGGCCTTTATTACAAAGTCCATGCCGCTCACCCAGCAATCGGATCCGATCCCTCAGGGTTGAACTCATCAGCATAAAATACAATTCTTCACAGAACTGTTCGGTTTTTGTCGTTTTCAGGTTCATGGTTCGATCCTCGATATTTACTTGTGCATCTTGCCTTTCACCCTGATTGTGTACGCAAGGCATTGACGGTAACAAAAAATATTTCATGAAGGTTAACCCGACACAATCATGAAGAGGATATGCCGAGTTGACAAATCAATAAGGGATCCCCGTGAGGATTATCGTTACCTGGGCATCGGTCCATTCAAAAAACCGAACTGGTTATAGACCACATCACGGAACATCCGCCTTCGCGAGGCGACGAACCGATCATGAAGACGATTCAAATCCTCCTGCGAATAGGGCATTCCTTGGGGATTGTCGGGAGTGTAGTGAATCAAGGTCTTATCGATATAACCCAGCGTACCCAATGGATACTGCTTCGGATGCTCTTGACCCGCGGCCGTCCACCAGATCAAACCCACCCAGGGACCGGCCTTGCAGTGATCGTAATAGGCGTCCATCGTCTCGATCGGCGTCGTGTACATCTCGTTCGGCAACGAACTGGACAAACCGATATAAAGCATCATCCCTTTGTCGGCCCTGGCATACCGGATTCCATTCAAGACAGCGTGCGTATCGCTCCAGCAGGAAACCGTCCAGGTTGCCGGATCATGGGCATTGCGACAGGCGCAGGTTTCAATCCCTTCGGGATCATATTGCGTTCGAATCTTGTGCCATTCCTTAACACGGCCAAGGACACGGGTATGGTTAGCGGGGTCGATCGGATCGAAACCGATATTGTGCCACCAGTAATCATAGTTATCCACGCCGAAGAATTCCAGATGGGCGGGCAAGGGCGAGCGGCCGAATTCCCTTTGATCTTTCTCATTGCTTGCCCAGCAACTGCCGTAGTCCCATCCGGCCCAGGCGATCTCGTTGTACCAGGACTTGATATGCGTAAACGGTTTCTCGTCTCCCATCGAGCGCTGTTGGACCCGTTCTCGAAACACCCGGCACATCTCCTCCAATCCGGCGGTACGAAGCGAGCAGAAATCCTCATCCCCCATCTTGACCATCAGAATATTGTTGATGAGCTGACGGCCCGTCGCACGATCTCCTTCGGGACTGACCAGGACCTCGTCTCGCCGATTCCATAATGTTGTAAGAATGTCGATACTGTTTTCAAATGCCTCCCGTTTGTCCCTGGGGCTCCAGTAGTCGCGAAGGATGAACAATTGCCGATAGGAATAGGCATGGAGCATCAACCGGATGATCTCGTCGCGGAATCGGGCTTCACGGGCGTAAAACATTATGGCGGTTGACCATGTTGCTGCCAGATCGATCCGCCTGACATTTTCAGTGTGATAATCTTCCATCGGATGTTTTGAATCCCAGGCGATCAGATCGTATTCACAAAGATAGGGGCATATCCCGATGGCCTCTTCCAGTGTCCAGTATTGATTCGGAACATACGAATAACTGACCACATCCCCCCGAACAAACCCCCCGGCAAGAGATACGATACCAAATTTGCCTTCTGCCGCGTTCGAGGATGAGATGAACAAAGTGACCCATAACAAAAGGTTGAGTAATCGCATGTTCCCTCCATTGCATGACATTATTCAATTTGGGTGACGAATGACCATTGGTATTCACGATCCAGAATTGTTGAACAATTCTTCCTTGTATCTCGGACCCTGAACTTAGCGTATATTCCATGAACCATACTCATGGAAGGCGTTTATGTCAATATCGAAGGCGAAAACGAGCCATTTTCAACAACGTCTCATAATCCCCTACACATTCGATTGTACGCTTTATATGGAGATTCTTCGTATTCCGGCCATAGCAAGATTGTACAAAAAACCACAGCAAGATAAGACAAGATTTCTTATGCTTTCTTATGAGCAAAAAACTCATAGTCAGGGGAAAAGCTATGGATAAGACATGTCGAATTTACGCAAACCGCCGTGGTGTGGCGTTGGTTATGTCTTTGGTCTTCCTGCTGGTCATTTCCGCTCTTTCGTTGGGCATGTTCACCACATCCAGTACCAATGCGCAGGTTGCGGTTAATCATGTTCAGGCCAACCGAGCCCGGATAGCCGCGGAAAGCGGATTGGAATTTGTCAAATACTGGATGAGTCGGATTCATTTGTCCGGAAATATCGCCCCCCAAAATCGATATGTGTACCTGAAACATTATTTGGCTGTTGATATGGTCAACCATTACGTCTCCGATGTCGTCGAGAATGCCCAATTATGGATTGGATACCAGTCAGGGGGTATCGTAGTAAACGGGGAAGGCGACCTGTTTATGGCGGTTCTGGAATCTGTTGACAACGATCGGTCGCGGATTGTCATCACGGGAATATCCGGTTCGCTTCAGCGGACTCTGTCGGTTGAGTTCAGGTTTGGCGTACGCCAGGATTCGGTATTCAACTTTGGCGTAGCGACCAAGGGGCCCTTGAATCTTCAGGGAAACATTTTACTCACCGGCGTAAACCTGGCGGTAGAATCGGATGTCTATATTGAAAGCGATAACGACATCAATGCCTTATCAATCATCGGTAATTCCCAGATCGCCGGTGATGTAACCATCACCAATCCCAATGCGGTTGTCACTCTTCAGGGCGGAAACGCCGGGATCGGCGGGGAAACCGGGGAAGAAGCGATCGCCAACCATGTTGTGACCGGCGCTCCTCACACACAATTTCCTTATCCCAATGCCGCCTCCTTCGAACACTACGCCACCGGGGAAGTGATTACCACCTCCACCGACCTGAGCAAAAAGACCTATTTTGATAACGCTAAAATTGCCGCAGGAACCAATCCCACGTTTAACACTACAACCCTGCGAGGAATCCTCTATATCGAATCCCCCAACATTGTTACCTTTGGCGGAAACGTCGATATCACAGGGATCATCGTCGCCAGGGGAAGTTGGACGGACAACTCCGGAGTCAATAAAATAATTTTTCAGGGTAATGTCTCCAGCCACAGCGTAACCGAGCTTCCTGAAGACACCCGATTCGCCGGATTACGCAACGAACAAGGAACCTTCCTGATGGCGCCTGGATACAGTTTGTCGTTCGGCGGAAACTTTGGAACTCTCAACGGCGCGATCGCCGGAAACGGCGTTACGTTTTTTGGAAATGCCGGCGGAACCATCGCCGGATCGGTGATCAATTATTCCACGACACCCATGACCGTATCCGGAAACACCGATTTGTATTTCAACCGTTCGGGAGTGAACAATATCCCCGCGGGATTCCTTTCGGAGATTGTCATGCACTTCGATCCTGCATCGTACAGCGAGTACATCGGTTCGATGTAATGCCGGGGCATTTTCGATATTCAGCAGTCGAAAGACCGCTATTTCCTGGGAAGATCAAGGATTGCCGTCGTGCCTTTGCCCGGTTCGCTGGTGATCCGCAACGTGCCATCGTTGACCGTCAGCAGCCGCAGCGCGTGGGAAAGCCCCATGCCGCGTTTGCGACCGGCGGGCTTCGCCGAGAAAAACGGCTGGAAGACCTTCTGCAGCGTCGCGGAATCCATCCCGCTTCCCCTGTCGCTGATGGTGATCGTAGCCCGCCCCTCCGTCTGCGGGCCGCTTCCGTCGATGCGGATCGGGCCACTTTCGCCTTTGTAGGATTCCAGCGCGTTGCCAAGAATATGGCCAATGGCTTCGACGATCTGTTCCGGATCGACAAATACCGAACCGAGCTTATCGAGTCCGAGGATTTCGACTTCGAGCTTGGCCACTCCCCTGGTTTCCGCCGTCTTTTGAATCGCTTGATCGATCAGGCCCTGCACGGACGCCGACTGAGGCGACGGCGGCGTGGGTTTGGCAAACCGCATCAAGTCGGTGATGATGTCGGAAATTTCCGCGGCGCGGTCCTGAATCTGCTTTAGCATGAACCGCTTGTTGTCATCGGTTTCGACTTCATGCAGCAGTTGCGCCCGTCCGGAGATCACCGTCAAGGGCGTATTCAATTCGTGCCCGGCGCCGGCGGCGACTTCGGCCATCGCCGAGATCGACTGGGTCTCGGCCAGCTTGGTACGAGTATCGTGAAGTCTTCCCAGCAGGTCGGCGAACTGTTCGGCATATTCGCTTTGCCGTTGTCCGGTCAACTTAGTCGCCATGAACCGGGCGGCGATCATCGCGGAAACAGACCATACAGCCGCCTGTTGATCCGGATCGACGGGGATACGATCCTGAACGATCATGGCGCCGATCGCCTGCGGCCCCGCCAACAGGGGAAACAGCTTGCCGCCCGACAGGTCCAGATCCACCTGCTCGTTGATCCAGGGAGCCGATTCGGCCGGATCGACGATGCCAAATTTTTTTCGAACCGCATCGGGAACAGCCGGGTAATCCGGCCCGATCCGCAGGATGTGAGCCCGGCTTCGCCCGTTGGCTTCGACACAGATCATTTCCGCCAGCATGTCGTCCGGCTGCCGCTGGAAATACACGCATACCGTCCCCGCCTGAAAATGGTCCCGCCAGCAGACCGCCAGATGATTCGCCGTTTCGACGGCCGACATTTCCGGCGTGACTCCCCCGACAAAGGCGCGAATGAATTCCAGTTGCGACGCCTGCGTCAGGACCTGCCGATTCCTGGTTTCCAGCGAGGTATTGTTATGCGCCAACCGCGATGCCGCTTCCGATAAAGTCCGGAGGTAGATTGACGAAGCGTTTTTCAGGTCCAGGCCGAGAATCGCCGCACGTTTGGCGATCTTTTCGCCCAGTCCGGCGCGAATCGATTCGATCTGCGGACTTGACAGGTTCGTTCCCGCCGTCGCATCCGCGATCGACAAAGGAATATCGAAATCGCCGTTATGTCCGATCCCGCTGTGTCGAGCGAGGGTCGTCGCAAGCCGGACGATCCTCGACAGAGTGAATCCAGGCATCGCTGCCTGCGAAGGGCTAATCTCAATATTCTGGAGCCAGATTGCAAGCGTGATCTCCCCTGGCAAACCCCATGTCTCCGCCAGGCGCTTTCCGAGCAGAATATGATCGATACCCAGGTGCCTTCGTTCGACCTCCGTCAAGCTCTGTCGCCGATCTTTTGCCTCCGCCGCGATTTTTTCCAGACTCTTGGGCATGACCTCGTCCAGAGCCAGAATTCCCATATTCGCCAAGAGTCCGGCCGTAAAAGCCGTTTGCCGCTGTTCCTCGGGCAACAGGATTTCGGCGATTTCACGGGATCCGCACGCCACAGCAAGAGAAAACAGGGCCAATTGTTTTCGCGGCAACACCCTTCGGCTGTCCGGATCCGGATCGTCGTCATTCGATCCAAGTACCTTCACCGACATCGCCGCATCCCGAACCACGGCCCCGGGCAGTTTGGCCACCGCCTCCGCCACGGACGACCGATCGCCCTGAAACTCGATGCCCTGTTGCGACGCCAGCGACAAGATTCGCGCCGTCAGCGCGGGATCCGACTCGATGATATCCGACAACGCGGCCGTATTGATTCGTCCTTCCATCACATGCGGCAGATATCCGGTCGCCACCTGCGGCAGCGTGGAAAGACTGCCCAACCGGCGGAGAATCATTTCCACCTGTCGAGTCATTGCGTTTTGATCCATCCTGGTCATACGACACCCTCTTCCGGAGTCAGCGTTCAACCGTCACGACGGCCATTACACCATGTCAAGGATCGCGAGAATTTTTTCCACGATTTGCGAGATATTGAAAGGTTTTTTGAGAAATTCCTGTGCGCCCGCCTGGATGAGTCCGTCAATCTCGTCCTGATTGACCACGCCGCTGACAATCATGATTTTGGTGTTGGCGAACTCGTCGTTCTTACGAATGGTCTGGCAGACGACATTGCCGTTCACATCCGGCAACATATAGTCGAGGATAATGAGATCCGGACGGAACTGCTGTGTCATAATTCCCGCATCATAGCCACTCGAGGCCGTACGAATATCAAACCGCCCGTCGCGGCTCAACACATCCACCATCAGCTCGACGATCTCCTGATCATCATCCACGATCAGAACCTTCTTCTTGCCGCTTTCCAGATTCTTCAGCGGCATGTCGTGTTCTTTCATGAATTTGACGAGACTGTCTCGCGGGATACGACGGAAACGCGAGCCGGGAATCCTGAAACCCGTCAGTTTACCTGAATCAAAACAACGAATGATTGTCTGCTGGCTGACATTACAAATGTCCGCCGCTTCCCCCGTCGTGTACAGTTCCTTCATTTTATCCATATTCAATCCCTTATTAAATCGTGACGCCAGACGCATCTCCCAGCTTGCCTTTCTATCCTAATTTAACTGTCGTCCAAAGACCCTGTCAAGGATTAAATTTTTTCTTAAAAATAATGGTTTGGCATACTGAAATCAGGGCTTTTATGGGCGATTCCAGTCGCGCGACAATCCGGGAGATTCAGCACATAGCATCTCTGAATGGAAAAAATATGGATTCTCCCAATTCCATTTCGATGGGTTGACGTTGGGTAATTTGACTTCGATTATGCCAATCCATACGGTTCTATCAGCAATTTGGACGGCTGGAACTTGCATTGACAGGTTTCGATGCTGTCGCCGAGGATTTCCATCTTACCCAAATCCCCCTGTCCCATTCCGGCCTTGCTCATCGCCCGCAGGTATAGAATCTGCTCGGGATCGAATCCCATGACCCGGGTCGCCACCGTATCGGCCGCCAGAGGATCCAGACTCGCCACGGCAATCCTCGAATCGTACGGCGTTCCACCCACCGGCCCATTGCCCTCCATTCCCTCAAAGCCATCGATCACCGACAGGTCCGGATAGATTTCCTGCGCCAAATGAAACAGATTGAAGTGCAGCACCGTGTTCTTCGAGAACGGCGCCATGCTCTGAGGATGCGTAATACTCTTGTCGTTTTTCCTGTAGTCGTTCAGCGGAGCCCCCACAAGCACATTTTTCAGGGACAGCGTCGTCAGCACGCGATCGTGCGTCTTGAGCTTGGCCGCCGAGATTACATACACATCCGGATCCAGAAACGTCGAAATAATCCGCAGCGGTCGCGGCTCATTGTCCTGACCGAATACGTATCGATATTGCCAGGCCTGCGTATTCAAATCGACCAGCGTAACCTTGAATTCCTTCTCCAGGTCGAGATATCCGAAATTTTTGTATCCCGTCATCGTTCCATCGTTCGACGCCGTCGATTCGCCGACGATGATCTCCAGATTCGGGCAACGCGGCCGGATCACGTCCAGGATCGCCCGCACCGCATCCACATGCGTCGCCGCCAGTTGTCTTCCCGTCGATACGAAATTCGGCTTGATCAGGATTTTCTTCCGGGTCCCGATCGACGCGATGATATCCTCCTCGATCGCTTTGACGGCTTTGAAGGTGATCTCCCGCCGCTCGTTGCCCCGGACCAAGCTCACCTTCGAGAAGCTCGACTGCGGCGTCCACACAAGCCCGCCTCGCCGGCGAACAAACGGCCTGGCAACCGGATCGGCGGGCTCACCCGCCTCCGCCAATCCCCGCCACCCCAGCGATGCCGTCAAGAAACCCGCACCCGCCCGCTTGAGAAAATCTCGCCGATCCAATCCGCGACCTGCCATACATCGCCCTTTCCGAAAAAAAAAAGGAATTGATCCCGTGTCGATAACCTCGATTATTTTTCCGACTTCCCCGACATGGTACACTGCTTTATCCTCTCTGTCAATTCGCCGATGGCCTTCCAGTATTCCTCACCGGCGACTTCGACGAGATCATTATGGTCGGCGTCATCCACCCACAGCGCCAGCTTGGGGCCTTTGATTTTCTCGTACAGGGTCTGTCCATGTTTGAACGGGATGACCCGGTCCCGCCGGCCGTGGATCATCAGGATCGGACAATGTACGTGACCGATCCGCCCCAGATTGTCGTAAAAATCAAACGGCAGAATTTGTATCGGGAGTGCAACCCGCAATGCGGAGGTAAACGCCCCTTCGAGAATCAACCCTCCCGCCGGCTTTTGGCTCGCCAGCCACACCGACGGTCCCGACCCGATCGAGCGGCCGTAGATAAGAATCCGCTCCGGCGGCGTCTTGACTGTCTCGGTGAGATACTCGTAGGCCGCCAGGATGTCATCATACGTGTTTTTTTCCGTCGGCTTTCCCTCGCTGGTACCGTACCCCTGATAATCATACGCCAGAATATGGAAGCCCCGTTTGCGGACCTCGTTGAAAAAGTCCTTCCCCGTTCCGATGTCTTCGGCGTTTCCATGGCTAAAGAGAATCGTGTACTCCGCTTGCGGATTCGAACCATACACGGCCGAGATCTTCCGACCCGATCGCGTCATGATCTTGCGAATCGGCGGGCCCTCCGCATAACTGTGCGGCGGATGAAACATCATCGAATTGGCGCATCCCCACGCAAACGCCAACAGAATCGCGTAACATGCCGCGCTCACCCGAACCACGCCCAGAATGATCCGTTTTGCAAACGATCTTCGCTGCTCCAATCTCTGCCCTTTCCCAATAAAGGTGTCAGGAACGAATGGCACTTCCTTAAGCAATATATTGCCCATATTAACTCTTCAAATGCCCGTTTTCAGTAAAATATTAAAGGTAATGTGTTTGAAATCCATAAAACGTCTCGTTAAGGAAGCGGCATTCGTGTCAGGAACCTTTTCGGCCTTTTATCTTGTCGCCGTCCAGCTCACACATAACTGGCCCGCGTAATAGGTTGGCAAAATGATCCAGCCGATCCCCGCGATTGTCAGAAATTCTGCCGCTGAAATCGCCGTATCCGATAACACCAGCAGTGCAATCCCTGCCACGTATGGCCATTTCAGCCGCCCCGGCAGTCGCATTCCGCACGCGGCCGCAAGCGTCACGCACGATATCGCCAGATACACCAGCGCCGCCGCCGCAATCGCCCCCGATTCGATCGCCGGGTAAAGCCAAACCACGTAATACGTCAGATACACCACAAGCAGCGCCGCCAAAATCCACGCCCGGATACGGCCGTGCCGCAGCGCAAACGCCAGATACCCCGCATGCGCCCCGAAGAAAAATCCGATGCCCGCCAGAAAATATCCCTCGCGTCCGCCGCGATGGGCAAGAAACCAATCCCCCGTCGCCGACAAAACCAGCGCCGCCGCAACCCACAGCGGATCACGCCGTCCAGCTCCCGGTCCCCGCAGCGACCACAACACCACCGCCGCACAACTCAACGGCACCGCCATCTTGATCCACATCTGGCCAGACCACAGGGCGGCTACCGCAAACAGAAACGGTATGATTAACAAATATGCCCTTTTCGTCATGCGCCTATTCTCTGAAACGTCTTGAATGCCTTCCATTCGCATTGTATTTATTTCCGGATTCTAACAAAATGACGCAATCATTCCGTATCATTCCGGCAAATGCCGGAATCCAGAATATCCACCTTGTATTACAATTCATCGTGTCGGAACGTCGTAAATATGAAATTTGAAATCTTCGTATTCTATCACCCACGCTCCTTCTTTCCCGCAAATTCTCTTTTTGACCGGATTTTTGTCCGCCGGCCAAATCCCACAGTCTGAAATTGTTATAAGGCCCGAAGCGGCAGCAAGATTTGTAGCCGGGTGGTGTCAACCCCCGGAACCTGATTGTTATCGATCTTTCAAGCCCTGGAAGGGGCGACAGAATTCATCGTTGTTCCCGTGACCATCGAAATCCATTTTTCAACCGTGACTTATAGTCCGTTGAATCCAAGTCCATATCGTGGTCTGCTGGTGCCGTGGATTGGATTCGGAGAAAAACTGTCGAAATACAGTTTAAGAATTGGAGAAAACAATGGATGATTTTATTTCAATACATTTACCTCGTCGATATGTCCAGGAATTAATCGAGGAGCTTGTCGAACATGTTGAATTACTCAAAGCTACAATCGACTATCTGGAATCCGGCTTCATTCCTGACGATATTCAAATTGCAGATGTCGATAATGAACTCGAAGCAGCATTCATAGCTGAATATTATCAAGCCATTCTTACTTGTATCCGTGGGCAATTGAAGAAGTGATGTTATGAAAACAATATATGAACGAAGAGAAGAGGCGAACAGATGAAAGCGGAAGATTATTTATCTCTTTCGATCGATGAATACCGATCCATACTCGACCCAGAAATAATTAAAAATCGATCATGGGATTCGATAGCAAAAACCTTAATGAAAGAAGCAGATTGGACATGGGATGGAGCCCATTGTTTGTGTAAACTGGCAGAACTTTACGGAGCATTCATCCTTCGGAATGCGACCGCTCTGGCTATTGTAATGAATCAAGAAGATGGAACATTGGGATTTTAAGGGCTTGGGTTTTATATTTCACCAAACCCAATCTTCTTCAAATACCCATAGGTTGGATCATAATACTCCGCCGACCGAGTTGGGTCTTCTCGATCCCCTTCTGGCACCACAATCACCATCCCTTGACGTGCCCTCGTCAATAGTACCCGATACGCATTTTTCTGATACTGTTTCCGTTCTTCCTTGCGAATTCGATTCCACCGATCACCGCAAAATGACCAATGTTCCCATCCATCACGAGAATACCGAAAATCTCCATCCCATGTCACACAGGTCCAATCCAGTTCGAGTCCTTGTACATCAAATTCAGTTGCTACATCCTCAAGATAATACGAGGATCGCACATCTTCCTTCCCATCTAAAAACCAGTGAACGGGATCCATGGGAGATTTAACATCAATAGCGTAAGGTTTTAATCGCTCAGCATTGGAAGAGACGATGATTCCATATCGTTCCGACCCACGAGATTGATCCTTAAGCCATCGTTTGGCCTTGTTCAAAGATCGAGTTATCACAATCGGGTATTTCTCCTTCACATTCTCCAATGCTTGCTGAGCCTGAGAAATATTCTGATCCAAGAGTTGCTTGACCAACAGGGATACATTTTCAGCTCGAAATGAACGCATCGATACCGAAAGGTGTAACTCATTTAGATACTCAACAGATTTATGGGATTTCAGAAGCTCCAGAGCTGTTCCGGCCGCATATTCACTGTCTTTCAAATTTTGTGATACATAGACGGCCCAATCTGGATATGAACGATTCAGGGTCTCAATCCACTCTCCAATCCCTGCCTCTCCTGTATTGATTTCTTGTCCCCCACCCACAAGACATACAATGACTGCCCAATCCGGATGTCGGTCCAGACAGGAAATTAAAAATTCCGGTTCAGATATGGTGAAACCAACTCTGTGTTTTTTATTCTTCATGAATTTGGTCGTCTGTTCAAGATTCCATGCCCGTTGAGCTTCATCAAACAGAACGACATGCTCGATTGGCGGTGCATTGCCATCAATCAGGCATTCATCACGGAAGTGGTGCACATTCTGGATGAACATCTTGACTTCACTGAGAATTTCCCCCTTTTTGACTTTCTGCCCCCGGTTCTTTTGTCTCTGTATCTTATCCCGAGCCAATGCTTCACAAAGAATCTTAACCAGCGGACCATTTCCTGAAAGATATACACTGTAGAGATCAGTAGTCTTATCAATATGAGTTGTGGCTGTATTAAGACCAACCAACGTTTTACCGGCACCTGGAACTCCTGTTACAAAGCAGATTGACTTGCGAGATTGGTCTTTTGAGTTTTGGATAATTCTCGAAATTGTATCAGAAGTCTGCTGCAGGTTGATTGCTCCGGCATCACTTCGTGATATATCCCTCACAGAATGACCCCCGTAGAGCGCCGTTGCCGCTTCAACGATTGTAGGTGTTGGACAATATCGGCCTCCCTCCCATGAAGACCTGTCAATGGATTTCCCCTCTGAATAAGTTAAAACATCTGAAAGAACTTTACCGAGTTGTTCGGTATTGGTCAGGATCGGATCCAGTAATAGGTCACTTCGGGGTTTTATTTGGATAACTGGTTGAAAGTCCCTAGCTTCTGTCGCGATTAGTATAGGAGCAATTAAAAGATGATGGCTGGTCTCATGAAAATTCTTTAAATCCAAAGCGTAATCCCATACCTGATCCCGCGCATAGTAATGAAACTTCGATTCTCCAATTTTGAATTCAAGGACAAATATAATAGGGCCGATCAACAGGACCACATCGATGCGTTGACCCATTCGGGGAATGGTGTATTCAAAATAGACCGTACCGGAATACCGAGGCAATACATTATGAAGGATTTTAATTTCTTCAAGCCACGCATCACGTTGGTTTTGATCCAACGAAAAGGGATTGTCGTGAGTCATCATTCCAAGGACAGTGTCCGGACTCAACTTTAAAAAATCCGCGATGGTGTCAGAATAAAATTCCCGCTTCATTCGCAATACTACTCTCGATTAGGATTTTCTCTCAACCGGCTTTTCCTCATTTGAGAATCAGGATAGCAAATCATTCAAAGAGAACAAGTGAATAATCTTAATCAAGAATGTAAAGCCTTTTGCATCAACATATTCACAATTCCAAAACCTCTCACTCCACCAAACAAATCGCACCGGTGGGGCAATTGGCGGCGCATTCGCGAGCGGCCGAGTGCAGGCCTTCGGCGATGGATTTGCCGAACGGGACGCGGACGCGGACGTTAAACCCCCGGCCGACAAACGCCAGGCCCAGCGGCTCCAGATGCTTTCGCGCCGTCTGAATGCACAGACCGCAGTCGATGCACTTGCCCGACTCGAAGATGATCTCGGGATGCGAAAGGTCCCGCTCGAACGGGCGCTTCGGGCTGTCATACGCGGCGATGGACGCCCCGTGCGATTCGCCGAGGATGCGCAATCTGCAGGCGTCGGCCTTGCGGCAATCGCAATGCAGGCACCGTCGCGATTCGGCGATGGCCTCGTCCGTGGAAAAGCCAATTTGCATATCGGCCGGCATCACGCGCGCGGCGGGATCGGCCTCGGCGGCAAACCGGGCCATATCGTCATCGGACAACTTGCCCATGCGGCTGTTGAAGCGTGCCTTCGGGCCGCTTGTCTTGCCGGCCGTGAGAAATTGCAGGATTGATTCGGCGGCCTCTTTGCCGTCGGCCACCGCGCGGACGGCCAGCCGTCGTTTGGGTCCGGCGGCGTTGCCACCGGCGAATATCTTGCTGATCGAACTCTGGTATGTCGTCTTATCGACGGCAACGCTCTGGCTTTTGACCGCCACGCCGATCCGCTCGGCATCTTCGGGATCGATTGTCCCCATGGCCAAAAAGACCGCATCGGACGAATCCACAACATCCGTCCAGGAAATATCCCTGCCAACCCGGGTGGAATAGACGACCTGAAATCCCGTCGCAACAAGAGTCCGCACTTCCGCTTCCACAACCTCCGGCGGCAGTTTGGCCTTCAATTCATCGACGAGCAGCCCCCCGCCCGCGCGGGCGTTTTGCTCATAGACGGTAACCGCCGCGCCTTTGACGGCCAGATAATACGCCGCCGATAGTCCCGCCGGGCCTGCGCCGACGACCGCGACCTTTTTGCCGATCGGCGAGGCGCATCGCGGCAGATACGGCCGCGGCGATTGCAAATCCACATCGCCGACGTATCGCTTCAACAGGCAGATGCCGACCGCGGAATCCTTCTGCCTCCTGCGGCAGACCTTCTCGCACGGCGCGGGGCAAATCCGGCCCAGGCAAGCCGGCAGCGGGATATCCCGCTTGACCGTTTGGATCGCATCCCGCATTTTTCCCGAGGCGATCTGGCGGATCATCAGCGGGATTTCCATCTCGGCCGGGCAGCCAACCTGACACGGTCCCATGCAGTCGCCGGCATGGTCGCTCAATAACAGCTCCAGCGCCGTCCGCCGTGCCGCGTGGATGGCGTCGGTCTCGGATTCGACCTGCATTCCCTCGACGACCTTCGTCGCGCAGGCCGGAACCAGCGACGCCGATCCATTCACGCGAACCACGCAGACCATGCAGCTTGTCGATGGCTCGAAGCCCGCCAGAAAGCACATCGTCGGAATCTTGACGCCGAGGATTCGCGCGGCGTCGAGGATCGTCGATCCCTCGGCGACTTCAACAGTTCGATTGTCGATCGTCAGCTTAACCATAAACCTCGTTACGCATAACCCTGTCAGATTATGCAATAGAAACAATGACACTCGGTCCTCGGGTCATTCCGGCGAAGGCCGGAATCCAGAACACTCTGTGTACCGCAAACCTCATGATGTCCGAGCATTCCCAAATCAATATCGTTATTCAATTTTTACAGCGTCGGTCGGGCAGACCTTTTTGCACGTTCCGCAGCGAACGCATTTTGTCGCATCGATCTCGTGCTTCTCGTACGGTTTCATCTCGATCGCATCGACCGGGCAATGCTGGGCGCACAGGGTACAGCCGATGCAGTCGTCGTTGATGACAAAGCGGATCAGCCCCTTGCACTTTCCCGCTGGGCACTTGCCGCGAATGTGCGCTTCGTATTCCTCGCGGAAGTAGCGGATCGTGGACAGGACCGGATTGGGAGCCGTCTTTCCAAGTCCACAAAGACTGCCCATTTTTACCTGATTCGACAGCGTCTCAAGTTTTTCGATGTCGCCTTCCCTGCCCTGGCCGTTACACAGCCGATCGAGAATCTCCAGCATCCGTCGCGTCCCGATCCGGCAGAAGGTGCATTTGCCGCACGATTGATTCTGCGTAAACTGCAAAAAGTACCGCGCGATATCCACCATGCAGTCGGTTTCGTCCATCACGACCAGACCGCCGGAACCCATGATGGCGCCGGCGTTGGTGAGCGATTCGTAATCGACGGAGACATCGCTCAAGCTTTCCGGGACGCATCCGCCGGATGGCCCCCCCACCTGCACGGCCTTGAACTTTAGGCCACCCGCGATTCCGCCGCCGATGCCTTCAACGATGTCGCGCAGGGTAATGCCCATCGGAACCTCGATCAGTCCGCCGCGTGCGACCTTGCCGGCCAGCGCGAAGACCTTGGTACCCTTGCTGGCGTCCTTGCCGAAACTGGCGAATTCGCCTCCGCCATGTCGAATAATCCACGGCACCATCGCGTAGGTCTCGACGTTGTTGATCAGCGTGGGCCGGTCCCACAGCCCGCGCTCGGCGGGAAACGGCGGCCGCAGCCGCGGCATACCGCGCCGGCCCATGATGCTGGCCAATAGCGCCGTCTCTTCGCCGCAGACAAACGCCCCCGCGCCGGGAACGATCTCCAGATCGAGCTTGCGACCGGAGCCAAAAACGTCGGCACCGAGAAATCCTTTCGACCGGCAGATTTCGATCGCGGCGGTCATGCGCTCGATCGCCAGCGGATATTCGGCGCGGATGTAGAGGAAACCCTTTTCGGCTCCGACGGTCACGGCGGCAATGATCATCCCTTCGAGAACGCGAAGCGGATACGACTCCATCAACATACGATCCATAAACGCGCCGGGGTCGCCTTCGTCGCCGTTACATACGATATGTTTCTCGGTGTGGCTTTGTGCGCGGACGGCGGACCATTTTCGATGCGTGGGAAAACCGGCTCCCCCCCGGCCGCGAAGGCCGCTGAGGCGGATCTCGTCGATGACCTGTTCGGGCGAAAAACCGTTGAGGCATTTTCGCAGGGCGCCAAATCCGCCGAAGGAAAGGTATTCGTCGAGATCGACCGGGCTGATCACGCCGCAGGATTCGCTGGCGATGCGATACTGCTTGCCGAGAAAATCGGCGACGTGCCCTTCGCGGACGTTGATGGCAAACCGCGCGATCGACTGATCCTGACCGGCCGTAAGAATCGTATCGAGCGTTTGCGATACGGCCGTGGTGATGCGACGAAATCCCTTCGGCCGAAAGTGCTTCAGCAGAATGGGTTTGGCGTCCTCCGGCTGTACGTGAACATACAGATGCGACGCCCCGTCGGGCAGCACGACCTCCAGCAGCGGCGTCTGATAGCACATGCCCACGCAGCCGACGTGCTTGACGGCGACATTGATGCCGGTTTCCTCCAGCGCGGTCTTGAGGGCCTCGTTGAGCTTGCCGCTGCCGCGCGCGACGCAGCAGGAACCCAGGCCGATGCGGATCTCGGCTTTGGGTAAGGAGCCCGCGGATTTTTTGCGATGCTCGCGCTCGATGCGGCGGGTTTTTTCGTGGGCGAGAAAATCGTCCAGCACCGATCCGACGGTGTCGGGCGTAAGATGGCCGTAGGTGACGTCGCCGATCTGCACCGCGGGGGCGAGCGTGCAACAGCCCAGACAGGCGACTTTCTCGATGGTAAATAGCCGTTGCGGATCGGTATCGTCCCCGGCGGGAATCTGCAGATGCCGCAAAAAGGCATCGACCACCGCCTCGGCCCCTTTGACGTGGCAGGCCGTACCCACGCAGACGCGGACGATGTGCTTGCCGGCGGGCCGATGGCGAAACTGATCGTAGAAAGTGCCGATGCCGGCGATGTCGGCCGGGCGGATCGAGGTGATCCGGCAGACGCGCTCCAGGGCCTCCTGCGGCAAATAGCCGTAATGCCGCTGGATGGCCTGCAGGATCGGCAACACCTTGCGGTCTTCCGAGCCGATCTCGGCGACACAGCGATCAACGAAGGACAAATCTATCGCGTTTTCAACGTTCAATGTTCGATTTTCAATGCGTTATTCATTTCATCGGCTCGTAAAACAAAGCCGCCCTACCCATTTGAGGTTCTACGATCCGCAATCCCACAAAAAGTTTTCGTAACGATTATACCACAAACGGCGTCCTCATGGAAGCAGAAGTTGCGAGATGATGGAAAAGATGCCCAATTTCACCAGGATTTACAGTTATTAAATGGATTGACGGGACCTGTAGGGTTGGGGATACTATCGAGCAAGATCAAAGATATTCAACACTGGATTTAAAGGGAATGATGTATAATTAAGCTTCTTTCCGTACATTTTTAATGAATTTTTTGACGGTG
>CAYLSB010000021.1:0-58552 GCA_964386005.1 uncultured Pirellulales bacterium
AACTTCCACCTTATGCAACGCCCTTTTTGGTCTTGACAACGGGGAGGGGTTCATATGCCTGAACTGCCGTTAGACGGTCAATTAGGGATTGTAGTTCATGGAATGTAATTGGTTTCACAAGCCAGTCGGTGAATCCGGACTTGATGCATTCTTGAGCTAATTCTGGAAAACACATGGCGGTGAGAGCAACGATGGGAACCCTGATATTACGGTCACGAAGAATTCGTGCAACCTGATATCCATCTACTTTTGGCATACGCAGATCAAGCAGAATCAAATCAAAGGATTCTGAGACCATTATATCGAGAACCTGTTGCCCATCTTCGACAAGACGATACGACATGCCGATTCGGTTCATAGCCAATTCAACCAGTTTTCGGTGCCCCGGATCGTCGTCAGCGACAAGAATGCGAAAGGGAATATTCCGATAATATGACATAATGTCTCCTTGTGATAGCCCGTTATCGGCAACCGCTTAGAATCGATGGCCGATCGAACACGGCGGCGTCAACGGCACCACTTCGAGAAAATGAACGAGAAGCTGTTTGAATTGCCGACGATCAATTGGCTTAGAGATATAATCATTACACCCAACCTCGATACTACGATCCAGATCCTCTTTCATGGCGTGAGCGGTCAGGGCAATGATCGGAGTGCCAATTCCATTTTGACGCAATGTCCGCACCGCATCAAAACCATTGATTCGGGGCATTTGAATATCCATCAAGATAAGATCGAACTTTTCCTTTTGTGCTTTATCAATTCCTTCCGCTCCGTCGGAAGCGACGGATACTCTCAGACCGTATTGTTCGAGCAGAATTCTCAATAGCATTTGATTGGTCGCGCTGTCTTCGACAACCAGGACACTTCCTTTCAGACGAATGGCTTTTTTTTGCGATTCCACCGCCACCGTATTATGGCCTGGCGATGCATGTGCCGGTAAGATCGGTGTTGAAATCGGTCGGGATTCGGAACGCTGACTGATCCGAACCGGAACTTGCAGACAAAACGTCGAACCCATTCCCGGTTCACTGGTCACCGAAACGGTACCTCCGAGTAATTCGGCCAATTGACGAGTAATAGCCAATCCTAATCCGGTGCCCCCGAAACGGCGGGTCGTACTCCCATCTGCCTGACGGAAGGGCTCGAAAAGATATTGCATTTGAACGGCCGAAATGCCAATACCCGTATCCTGAACCTCAACGCGAAGCTGCGATTGAGACATTCCCCCGGAAATGAGCTGCACACGAACCTCGACATAGCCGGTATCGGTGAATTTAATAGCGTTACCCACAAGATTGATCATGCACTGGCGGAGTCGTGCCGGATCGGACACGATCGGGCCCGATGGCGCCGGATGCCGAAATCGAAGTACCAGTTTTTTCCTGTTCGCCAGCGGCTTCATCAACGACTCGATACCCACAACGAAATCGTCCAACACAAATTCGGTCAGTTCGGTTTTGAGCCGGCCGGCCTCGATTTTCGAGAAATCCAGGATATCTTCGATTATCGACAACAGGTGCCGTCCGGATTCCTCGATGGCCTGAATATATTCCCTCTGCTTATCATGGCTATTCTCCGTCATCAGAAGATCGGAAAACCCGAGAATCACATTCATGGGCGTACGAATCTCATGGCTCATATTCGAAAGAAATTCGCTCTTGGCACGATTGGCTGCGACAGCTTCCTGAGCCATCACATTGGCCCGTTCGATGGCTTCAGCCAGTTGCCGGTTGACTTGTTCGGTGACTCGACAGGCTTCCATCGCTTCCGATTGGGCCAGAATCAATTCATCCTCGGCCCGTTTACGCCATGTAATATCCCGGAAATTCCAAACACGACCGCTCTGACGATTGTCGCGATGGAGAGGACACGTAAAGCTCTCGATATAACGGCCATTCTTCAGACGCAGCGTATCGAGACTTTCTTGCTTCCAGCGTCCGAGCTGACGAAGGATGTTATGAAATTTTTTGGGACGCTTTAGATTCTGAGCCAACCGATCAAGTAACGCGGGGCCATCCATGTGCGAGAGCTCTTCCTCGGTGAAATTCCAGATTCGGACAAAGCGACGGTTCCAGTGACTGATACGGCCGGACTCGTCGATGACGACAATCCCATCGGCGGTTGATTCAACGGTGCTGCGAAGCATCTGCTCTGAGTGCCGGAGATTGTCCTCCATCTGGCGAAGCGATACCAGCTCTTTCTTGTCGGTTATATCGTCCAAGAGGCCCATAGTCCCATTGATCTGGCCGTTGATATTTTTCGTATAGGTGGTAAAAAGAGTCACATAGACTTTATGATCAAAACAGGTTCGCAACGCCAGTTCCCGAACGGCCACCTGACCGCTTCGAAACAGGTCCAGTACATCTCTTTTCTGGCCGGGGTCGCACCAATGCCGATCGGGCAGAAAGGGTTTGCCGATAAACTCTTCCGGATGTTTTCCCTCCATCATCCGAACAAACGCCGGATTAACATACAACAGAATTCCATCCAGATCGGTCGAACAGATACTGTTAGGGGATTCTTCGAGAAGGCGAATATTCTTCTGCTCTTCTTCCTGTAGTTTCCCTTTGATGGCATAAAACACGTCGGTCTGGGTCAGTACACCGCAGAGTTTTTCCTCGTCCTGGACGACGAGACGTCGAATCTTGTTTTTCTCCATAAGCTTGAACGCCATCAACACGGAACCGGAAGGAGGCACGCTGATCACCGGAGACGACATGATCTTTTGCAATGTGATCTTATTCGGATCGCGTTTTAAGGCGATGACCCGCTTCATCAGGTCCCGCTCGGTGAACATTCCGACGATGCGATTGTCCTCCATTGCGATCACACAGGAAATGTCTCGCTGGGCCATTATCCGCGCGGCTTCGGCCACCGAAACCCGATCATCAACGGTGGCGACATCAGGACTCATGATCGCCGAGACATCCTTCCACATTCCATACGAGGTAAGAACGCGCACCAGATCCGTCTGAGTAATGATCCCGACCAATCGGTCCTTCTCGACAACGATCAATCGTTTGTACCGATTATCTTCCATGAGACGCGCGGCCGTCAGAACTGAAAGAGTGGGAGGGATCGTCATCACCGGGCTGGACATGATTTCTTGGACGCGCAACGACTGAAAATTCTTATCGGATGTTACGGCCCGCTTGAGCAGATCGGTTTCGGTTACGATTCCGGATACACGATCATGTTCCGTCACGACCACGCAGGAAATGTTCAACAACGACATTTGCCGGGCGGCCGCGACGACCGGTTGATCCGGTGTGACCACGGCAACGTCTTCCGTCATTACCTCGCCAACTTCGAGCCAGTAGCGTGACCCGGCCATCGAAATCGCACACGACATATCGCCAAACACAGGTTCCATTATTCCTTTCCGGTTACCTGACCTCTCATCGATTGTCATGGTATAGCCCCTTATTGCCTTCCCCCCGGAGTAACCGATGATCATGAAAATACCGGAACAGCTCCGGTATCGGAAATTTCGACAGAATGGGAGTCGAGATTAAGAGAGAATAGGCCCGGATGGTTTTTTTTCATACGGCCAGACCGATAACAACTGGTTGGACAGGTTCAAAATAGCGAGTAAGGATACTGGTTATTCGGTGGGAGTTACCTCGGCAACGAAACCGCCAAAGGATCCCAGGGAGACGGTCCACTTATCTCCTGAAGATAGCTTTTGAGAATCGTGATGGAAGGATGATGTCGGATTTCCATCCGTGATGAAATCGATTTTCCACGTACCATTTCCAAATACCATCGGATCAATCGTAATGGTTCGAGCCGTCTCCCGGCCATTGATACCCCCCAAAAACCAACGGGTATCCTTCTGTCGCGCGACAACGGCAAAGTCGCCGGGAAAACCGTCCAGAAGACGAGTATCATCCCACGTCGTCGGAACAGATTGTAAAAAATCCTTCACATAATCCGGCTGCGAACGATACGACTGTACCGAGTCAGTAAAATGTACCCAGCCGGATTCAAAAACAACCGACAGGGCCAGTTCGTGTGCCAGACTGGTCTTGTGCGGATACCGGTTGTTGGAAAAGCCGACGGGGGTATAGTCCATCGGACCAATGACGTTGCGCGTAAAGACAAGAATCGTATTGTAGGAGGGGGCTTTGTCTGGATAATCTTTGTCGAAGATATAACACTCTTCCCCCCGCACGGATTCCATCGCCAGCAGGTTTGGCCACGTACGGCTCCATCCTCGCGGTATCGTGCAGCCGTGGAAGTTGACCATGATCTGAAAGTCGGCGGCATCGGATAGAATATCCTGATATAACGACAGAATGTTTTGTTTGTCGGACTGAAAGAAATCGACCTTGACCCCCTTGACGCCCCATTGTTTCAGTCGTTCAAATTCAAACCGACGAACGCTGCGCAAATCCATCATTCCGCGCGGCATCTCCGTAACGTAGTTATGCGGTCCCCCGGAGTTGTACCACAACAATACGCCAACCTTTTTCTCCGCGGCATACCGCAGCAAATCGTGAATATTGCCATGGTCCATAATGGTCCAGTTCGCGTCAATCAGTGTGTATTCCCAGCCCATTTCCGCGGCCAGATCGATAAAAGTTTTCAGGGACGCGCCGTTTTGGGGGCTATCCTGGTCGCTCCACCAACTCCACGACACGCGACCGGGGTGGATCCAAGAAATATCCTTCAACCGGCTGTCGGGTGAAAGGTCCGTCACCTGCGTCGATTCGACAATCGCTGAAAGCGTACCGGCAATGATCACCCTCCAGGGCGTCTGCCATGGCAAAGCCGATGACGGCTGCACCGATCCGGTGCCAAAACCCTCGTCGGGATCCGGCATTCGAATACGGTAAATCCCTTTGGCCGCCTGGGAGTGCAAACGGGCCCCGAAATAATATGGGTCCATATCCGCCTCCGTCAGAAGCGCCCAACATGCACCCGAACCGACCGAGTACAATGCCGGAAATGCCCATCCGAATTCCTTGGGACAGGGAGTCCCTGCAACGATGTTGTTTTCGTAATAGACCTCATACGCGGGGGAATATTGCGTCGGCGCGTCATAGGGCATCATCCAGCACCGGCTATCTGAAGGCAGCGCAAATCCCGTGGCCTCCTGAATCACCTTGTGCGATTCGTTATCCTTTTCAGGAAAACGATAACGAAATGCCGCGCCATCCTTGGAAACCCTGATAATTAACTCGATTTTGGCGGAACGAGCGTTCTGAAAAACAATCTTCTGTTCATTGCATACATTTGTATAATGGCTGCGTTTGCCGTGTGGTAAAATATAGGTTTGCTCAATTTTTTGAATCGGTGTGGCGGAAACGAACGAAAGACCGTCGATGAAGGCATGATCATCGCGGGCGATGCCCAACGGTGAATCGTTAAGTAGGGGCAGGGACCGATCATCGATTCGGTATTGTACAGAATAATAAAGCCGAACGCCGCCAGGATAATCCGCCGTGCCTCCGCGATCGGCTAACACGACTCGCATCATCAGCCGGCCGTCCGGCGACGATACCTCCCATGTATTTTGCGCCAACGCCATCGACACCGTTCCCAGGAGGATTCCGAATCCAACGATAACATTCTTAGCCCGCATGGTCATCTCCTCGATTCAATCCTATCCCATCTCAAATGATATGATAACGGATTACCTCGAGCATGGCAATCTCTACGTTATCGGGAAACGGATTCTCCGGAGAGACAGAGGGGATGTGATCCCAGACTAAAGTCGCATCTGCCTTTTCACTACAACGAATTTTTCGATCGCCAAATCCAGATCCGAACGGTTATGCGCGGCGGAAATCTGTGTCCGGATTCGTGCTTTTCCCTGTGGAACCACCGGATAGGAGAAACCGACCACATAGATTCCCTCTTCCAGCATTCGGGCGGCCATGTCCTGCGCGACTCGAGCATCGCCCAGCATGATCGGAACGATCGGATGCTCCCCCGGAAGGATCGAAAAACCATTCTGAGTCATTTTCTGTCGGAAGTAGGTCGTATTGGCATGTAAGCGGTCACGCAATTCGCCCGACCGCGAAAGAAGATCCAGCACCTTGAGGGACGCCGCTGCGATTGACGGAGCCAGGCTATTCGAAAACAAATACGGCCGAGACCGTTGACGCAAATAGTCGATGATCTCTTGCCGTCCGCTGGTATATCCCCCGCTGGCGCCCCCAAGCGCCTTGCCCAGCGTCCCGGTGATAATATCCACCCTATCCATGACCTTGTGATGTTCATGCGTTCCACGGCCGTTGGAGCCCATGAAGCCCACCGCATGAGAATCATCCACCATCACCATCGCATCGTACCGTTCGGCGAGGCGGCAAATCTCCGGTAGATTCGCCAGATATCCATCCATCGAAAACACGCCGTCGGTGGCGACCATTCGGAAACGTGCGTTGGCTGCCTGTCGAAGCTTATCCTCCAGGTCGGCCATATTGTTGTTTTCATAACGAAGTCGTTGCGCCTTGCACAACCGAATTCCGTCGATAATACTGGCATGGTTGAGGGCATCGCTGATCACAACATCCTGTTCCGACAATAACGTCTCGAACAGCCCGCCGTTGGCATCAAAGCACGAACTATAGAGGATCGTGTCCTCCGTGCCCAGAAACTCGCTGATCTTGGCCTCGAGTTGTTTGTGAAGCTGTTGAGTACCGCAGATGAATCGCACGCTCGACAGGCCATATCCCCAACGATCCACCGCTTCTTTTGCTGCAGCGACAACCTCCGGATGGCTGGAAAGCCCCAGATAATTGTTGGCACAAAAATTCAGGACCTTCCGCCCATCGGCGACCGTGATATGAGCGCTCTGCGGGCTGGTAATGATTCGCTCGGATTTATAGAGCCCGGCCGTTCGAATCGATTCCAATTCATTTTTAAGATGTTGCTGTATACTTGAATACATACTGGATCTCCGATCCTATTCCTCTGACCAATCGAGTACGACCTTGCCGGATCGGCCGGATCGCATGACCTCAAAACCCTTCTCAAACTCCGTATAGTGAAAACGATGAGTGATTAGCGGAGTAATGTCCATCCCACATTGAATCAGCATTGTGACCTTGTACCAGGTCTCGTACATTTCGCGGCCGTAAATCCCCTTGATCGTCAGGCCATTGAATACCACATAATCCCAGTCGATCGCCACTTCCGGCAAGATACCCAACAGGGCAATCTTCCCGCCGTGACTCATAGCAGGCAACATGCTGCGGAAGGCCTCGGCACTACCGGACATCTCCATTCCGACATCGAAGCCCTCTTTCATCCCCAACTCGTCGGCAACTTGTTTGAGTTTCTCCGTCCGGACATCGACCGCTCGTGTCGCTCCCATCTTTCGCGCCAATTCCAGCCGATATGGGTTGACGTCCGTGATCACCACATACCGCGCCCCGGCTTTCCGGGCAATTCCAACGGCCATACAACCGATGGGCCCGGCCCCGGTAATCAGCACATCCTCGCCGACCAGATTAAACGACAGGGCCGTATGCGCCGCGTTACCCAGCGGATCAAAGCAGCTCAGAACATCCCGCGAAATCGAGCGGTCGCAGTACCACACATTGGTCACGGGCACGACGAGATACTCGGCGAACGCTCCTGTGCGGTTGACGCCGATCCCCTTGGGGTCCTTGCACAGGTGTCGCCGACCCGCCAGGCAGTTCCGGCAACGTCCGCAGACGACATGCCCTTCCCCGCTGACCAAATCGCCCGGGTGAAAATCCTGAACATTGCTGCCGACTTTGTCTATCACGCCGACAAACTCATGACCGATTGTCATCGGGACGGGGATCGTCTCCCGGGCCCATGGGTCCCAGTTGTAGATGTGCACATCCGTGCCGCAGATGCTCGTCTTGACGATCCGGATGCGGACATCGTTGATACCCATTGTCGGCTCAGGGACATCCTGGAGCCACAATCCTTCTTGTGCCTTGGCTTTAACCAATGCCTTCATGATTTCTCCTATCGCTCATATCGTAAATTTCCGCCGCTTCATAAATTTCATTTCTGCTCGGATTTTCGTCTTGCATCCTCCGAACGGAATGCTTATTATAATAAACGAAAGTTTATTATGATAAACTTCGGTCGAGTGTTCAAGAATAATTTCAAAATATTTCGGGAACTTAACTATGTCCAACCGCCTGGCCAAGCTGGGAGAACAGTTACGTCTATTGCGGAAAAACCGCCGTCTGACCCTCGACGATCTGGCGCGAAAGGCCGGCGTCTCCAAGGCCATGCTCAGCCAGATCGAACACAACAAGATCAACCCTACCGTCGCAATTATCCTGAAAATCTCCGATGCCCTGGATGTCCATCTTGGGCAGTTGATTGCCAATGAGTCGCGGGAGAATATCCTGCGTGTAATTCGATCGACCGATCAACACTACACGTTTCGCAAGGACCGCCTTTGCGAGATTCGAACCTTGAGCCCCCTTAACCTTGAAAAGAGTATCGAGTTCTACCGGATCAACCTGGAACCCAAAGGCGTTATGCCAAGCGAGGCCCATTTCGCCGGCACTGAGGAATTCCTGTACCTCTCCCACGGTCGCCTGACCGTCACCAGCGAAAACCAGACAATCGTACTTAGCAAAGGGGACGCGGCCCATTATCGCGCTGATGTCTCTCACACCATCCATAACGAAAGCCGCCACCCCGCCGAGGCCTTCCTCATCGTCCGGTATCGGGAAACCACGCCATGAAGAAGACACCGACAGCTACGCCGTTTACCGTCAAAGAAATCCTGAGTATGGAAGTCGCCCCGGCCCTGGGCTGTACCGAGCCGGCGGCCGTCGCCCTCTGTTCGGCAGCAGCAGGATCTCTGATCCCGGGAAAAGGCCTCGACCAAATGGACCTGTGGCTCAGCACCAACCTCTACAAGAACGCCTTCGCCGTCGCCATCCCCGGCACTGAGGGCGCAACCGGGATCGACTTGGCCGCCGCACTGGGTCTGGCCTGCGGCGATCCCCGGCTGGGGCTGCTTGTCCTGCAGCCGATTACTCCCAAGGCCATTCGTACCGCCCGGCAGTGGTTGCAGGCCGGGCGGGTTCGCGTTCACTTACTGGCCCGGCGCAAGGGAATCTTTGTCCGCTGTAAGTTGACACGTGTCAATAAATTCGCCGAGGCGGTCCTCCGCGACACCCACGACAATCTCGTCGAACTCAAACTCAACGGCCGCAGGATCGCCAATCACTTATTGCTGACCGGCACGCGAAACGATCATTGTGGCCTCCAAAAGCTTGAAGAATTCCTACGCGACCGGTCTCTTGAAGATCTCTTGTCGATGGTCGACGATCTCGACAATGACGATTTCAATTTCGTGATGCAAGGTGTCCGATACAACCTCGAACTGGCCAAGCATGGTCTGGCCTACGGCTGTGGTCTGGGAATTGGCCGGATGCTCGATCGCCTCGTTCGCAAAAGGTTCCTGAAAAACGATATGATCCTTTCCGCCAAACGGCTGACCTCCGCTGCCTCCGATGCCCGCATGTCGGGAGTCAAGCTTCCGGCCATGAGTTCTGCCGGAAGCGGCAATCACGGCCTGACCGCCATCTTGCCGATCTGGGCTGTCCGGCAACACCTGCGGATCGCCGACCGCCGAAAGGTCCTCCGCGCCATCGCCCTGAGCCACCTGATCACGGGCTTTGTCAAGGCCTTCACGGGCCGGTTGTCTTCTATCTGCGGCTGCTCAATCGCCGCCGGGGCAGGTGCCGCAGCAGGAGTTGCTTACCTGCTGGGCGGAAACACCGGGCAGATCGCCGCGGCCATTAAGAATCTCATCAGCGATCTGGCCGGCGTAATCTGCGACGGCGCCAAGGTCAGTTGCTCACTAAAGCTGGCCACCGCCGCCGGAACCGCCGTGCAAGCGGCCCTCTTTGCCGTCCACGGAGTAGATGTCAGCGACAATGACGGCATCATCGGCCGGACTTCCGAACAGACCACGCAGAACATTGCTCGCCTGAGCACACAGGGCATGGTGGAAACCGACCAGACCATCCTGCAGATCATGATCGAAAAACAATTCAACCGCAACAATATTGGTCTCGTCTCTCCTTGTCCCAAAACCTGTATCGGGAAAAATATCTGTTCATGAATATCGAAATCGAATAGAATCGTGCAGGTCGATCTCGGATATTCGCAATCAAGAGGAGACGGACTATGGAATCAAGTAGAAGTATAACCATTTTGACGATTATTATACTGATCACCCTTCCCGTCGTCGCTTATCCCGGAAAGATCGTCCGTACTCTCTCCGCCCCCGGCAGATTTTGCACGGGCATAACCTTCGACGGCTCATATCTCTGGGTGGCTGACTATAATACCGATCAAATATTCAAGGTCAATATCGAATCGGGAGCAATTGTCGGTTCTGTTCGGTCGCCTGCGTTTTGGCCGACCGGACTGGCATGGGATGGCCGGAATCTCTGGAACGCAGATTTCAAGACAGGCAAAATCTACAAAATTGATCCGGAGAATGGAGCCATTCTAAAAACGATCACCGCTCCTTCCGATAATCCCGATGGACTGGCGTGGGACGGACAAACCTTGTGGGTCAGCGATGTCAAAGAGAAAATAATCACCAAGATTGATCTTGCAGATGGAACCGCCGTCCTCACCCTGACAGCTCCAGCCCAGGCCCCCGGTGGATTGGCCTTCGACGGAAAGTTTCTATGGTGCTCCGACCGCATGAAAGATGAGATCTACATGATCGATCCTACCAACGGAGACGTGCTTATGATTCTTGACGCTCCCGGCCCCTATGCCCGCGGGATGGCCTGGGATGGTGAATACCTTTGGAATGTGGACTATCAAACCGATAAACTGTATCGTCTGATAAGGCGGGACGACGAACGATATCGTTTATTCGATCCTCGGAGAGCGAAAATAACCTTCACCCATCAGGTCAAGATCTTCGGTCAGGAGGGATTACAAAATCTGCAGGCATACCTGGCCGTACCGGAGGATATGCCCCAACAGAAGATCCGATCAGTTATTTTTTCGCCCTCCAATCATACAACGGAACAAGATCGTTGGAAGCAAAAGGTTGCTCTATTTCAATACGGGCTGATTCCCGCGGAGTCTACCATAGAATCTGTCATGCAGGTCGAGGCCGAGATCTCCGCCATTCGATATTTCATCTTTCCTGATCTCTGCGGCACCTTGGATGACATTCCTTCTGATATCCGAGCTCGATATACAGCCGATGGAACCAAGTACGGGACGAACGATCCCTATATCCAGAACCTGGCCAAGGATATCACGGGCAATGATAAAAATCCCTACTATATTACGCGGAAAATCTTTGATTTCGTGGGGAAAACCCTTGAATACAAAATGGAGGGTGGCTGGAATGTAGCATCCGTTGTGCTCAAACGAGGTACTGGTTCCTGTTCTGAGTATTCTTTCTCCTTCATTGCCCTCTGCCGCGCGGCAGGGCTTCCCGCACGATATGTCGGTGCCCTGGTTGTTCGGGATGATGACGCCAGCATGGACGAAGTTTTTCACCGCTGGCCGGAGGTATATCTGCCTAATTATGGGTGGGTTCCCGTGGATCCTCAGGGTGGAGACAAACCTTCGCCAAGGGATCATGCCCTGTGTTTCGGGGGACTTTCAAATCGTTTCCTGATCACCACCCAGGGAGGCGGCGACTCGGAATATCTCGGCTGGTATTATGTCTGTAACGAGGTTTATATTTCTCATCCCCAGGTAGATGTTCGGATCGAAGCATTCGGAGAATGGGAGCCGATGGAGGAAGTTATGAAGAAATGAAAAATTACCCTGCAACGGAAAAAATCTTGATTTTCAATCCGGGATATTCCTTTCCGCTTTGGAATCCGTGATTGATTACCGTGCATACTGTACTTTGGATGGAGAGTGGAAAGAATGACATGTATGAAATATTGATCCGAGTCGAAAGTCTCTTTTTAGAAAGCCCAACGGTTGTTGTACTTGGATGCGGGATTCTGATATTCGTCCTGGGTCTCCTGCTTTGGCTTGGAGGTTCCTATTTCAGCGCCGTCATCCTGGGACTCCTGGGGGCCGTTGTCGGATCGGCCTGTGGATTGCTTGTTTCTCAATGGCTCAACACGCCGGCGCTGATCAGTATGTTGATGGGAGCCGTTGTGTTCACCTTTGCCGCGGTTCTCTTTCGAAATGCGCTTATTATCTTGTTATCCATTCTCGTCTTTTCTCTGGCCGGTGTCACGGGGTATTCCAGTCTGATTTTGCACGAAACGCCGCCGAAATCGGCTTTCCCGCTCGACACTTCTTTTATCCAGCCCTTTAGCCAAATGGATGCCTCCACCCGGCTTGCCTACCTGGATCGGATCGGGGAGAAAGAAAAGACTTTTTTTGAACGACTTCGTCTGTTGATCCGGGATTCCTTCCAGACGATGAACCCGTACAAATGGAAAATCTTGTTGATCGCATTTCTGGGAGGGATTGCCGGATTGGTTTTGATCTGGACTCTGAAAAAACTGATCCTCGCTGTTTGCTACAGTGGTGTGGGCGCACTGCTTGTTTTGATGGGATTGGAAATCGCGTTATTGGGTATTCGTATTCACTTGATTTCTTGGTTTCAAAGCCGACCTTCGGCAGTATCCATCACTTACCTTGTCCTGGTCGTCGTCGGAACGATCTACCAACTGATAACGGTGCGATCCTCAACGAACAAGACGGGCGTGCAAGAAAAACGCCCCCGACCAAATTGAAATACTCCGGAAAAGTTGGAAGATTGAATTCATCGCCATCATAACAGATAATGGAAACTCGATTCAAGATGAGGGTGGTTCGATCGTTTTTCATTATGGAGCCATGAAACCCATGAGCCGGTTGTCTCAAAAAAGAATCCGGGAATCGCACAACCGAGCCGCCTTTACCCTGATCGAATTATTGATTGTGATCGCGATCATCGGAATACTCCTCACGATTACTTTGCCCGCATTGAAGGTGGCCAAGAGAAAGGCCAGGGACATCATCTGCAGGTCGAATCTTCATCAGTGGGGTATTGTGTTTCTGACCTACACCAAGGAGAATGAGGACCAATTCTGGATCGAGAAAAATGTCTGGTTGACGGGCGAACTCCAAGGGGGATGGATGCCCTATCTATCGGAATTCTATGGGAACACGGACAAATTCCGATTGTGCCCTTCCGCTTCGAAACCCACGTCGCCAACGGGGGGAATTGGAACAACCTTCACGCGATGGGGAGGCCAGATCATGGTGAATCACCGGTTTGGGTCCGATCCGGAAAAAAACTACGGCAGTTACGGAATCAATCTCTGGATCAACAAAGTAACCGATACGCAACCCGGCTGGCGAGGCCGACCGGACCTGCAGTGGCAGACAACCTTAACAAAAGAAAACGCGGCTACGATTCCAATGGTTTCCGATTGCACATGGTTTGGAACGAATCCGGATGCATACAATACGCCCGGGGGAAATCCGGCCGAGACAAGAGACTACTGGGAAAGTCTGCCCCCTGATGAGCCGGGCAACTGGAATCGAGATATGGCCAGGTTGACCATTGACAGACACGACAAAGCGATTCAAATGACCTTCATGGATGGCTCTACAAAAAAGGTGAATCTAAACGAACTGTGGCAGTTCAACTGGCACCGAGGTTATCCGAAGAATCATTCTGTGCGGATACCCTGGTTAGATCCGTGATAGGTTTTGCCATCAGTCGGAAGTCCTCATCCGCAATAACAAACGGGTGAATGGAATTTTCGAAATAAGGACATCAGTGCAATTTGCGGCGGGTCTTGATATGTTCTGTAAGGGTAAGTTGCGACGTTCATTGCCTGCCAGGATAAAATTGGCATTCAAAATCCTGTTCGCAAAAGGGAATCTGTATGGATTGGAATAGGGAGACCCCGAAACAAGTCCTCCCTTGGCATATGTCCGGGATCATTTTTTGTCGCCCTACCTTACTTCGAAGACGATCGCCATAGAAATCGGTCCCGGTGGTGGTCGATGGACCCGATACATGCTCGGTATCGAACGGCTTTATGCGATAGACTGTCCATAGAATCGATAGGGACAGAACGATTGTATTGGCAGCCAGTTCGATCCGGAACAGAATGCATCCTATTCAGTTAAACCGATAAAATCATACCATGATTTCAAGGGCTCGGCCGCCAGAATAACAGCAAGATAATGAAAATACTTAGGGGCTCTAACAAAACTTATGTTGTCATTCCGGCGAAAGCCGGAATCCAGAAACGACCGTTATCGATTTGTATGGTTTTGTTAGAGTTTCTTATACAAAATCGCGTTTTTTGGCGAAATAATAGGGCCGAAGGAAATTTTGGCTTTTTGGCATTTATACATATTGACAAAAGTAGGGAATAGTAACATAGTATGGGCATCTTTGCGGGCCGGGATGGAGGGAGGACATCGACGCGCACAGGTCGATTATGTTATGAGTTGCATCAGGAACAAGTCGGGAAGCGGATCGATTCATGAAAACGCATCCAATCTTTACCGGCCAAGCTAATAACGGTTTTGCGAGGGAGGAAAATCCGATTACATCAATATTCTATCTTGTTTTTACCTTTTTCAATGAGGTGCCTTATGTCCAATCGAAAAATCGCATCGTTGAGTCTTCTTGCTGTAATTGAATTGGTCGTTGTTTGCGCAGTCTCCTGTCTTGCCGCGCCTAAGAATGTGATCATGTTTATCGGCGACGGTATGGGCCCTGAACAGATCAAAGCGGGCGGAATGTATGCCTATGGAAGCGCGGGGACACTGTCGTTCGAATCCTTTCCATACCAAGGGTATCTGACGACCTATTCGGCCGATAATGCCGTGACGGATTCGGCGGCGGCCGCAACAGCTCTGGCAACGGGTTTCAAGGTCAATAACGGCGTAATCAGCGTGGCATTGCCGGGAAGTGGAGCCGAGTTACAAACTTTACTTGAATACTCCAAGGCGCTCGGCAAGAGTACCGGTCTGGTTACCACGGTATATGTGGAGCACGCGACACCCGCTGCATTCGGGGCGCATGAAACCTCTCGTAATAATGTATCACAAATCGCGGGCGATTACCTGAACCGATCGCAACCGAATATCCTGTTCGGGGGCTGTTACTACACAAGCGGAGCGGATGGGTATGGGTACGTGGAGGTTTTCAATCGCGCTGAAATGCAGGCGCTGAATCCGGATGTTGTCACTAAGGTTTCAGGGCAGTTCGCGACGGGAGCCAGTTATATGCCCTACGAATACGACGGCTTAGGTGACAAGCCGCATCTTTCGGAGATGACCGCCACCGCGCTGGACATCCTCGACAATGACTCCGACGGTTTTTTCCTCATGGTCGAAGGCGGAAAGATTGACGAGGCCTGTCATAGCAATGATCTTCCGAGAGCCGTTCGAGAGGTTGTCGAGTTCTCCAACGCCGTGCAGGTGGCCCTCAACTGGGTGATCGCCAGGGGCGAGACGGATTATCTTATCCTTGTGGCGGCAGATCACGAGACCGGCGGATTATACAACCTGCAAAACAAAGGTATCGGTGTGTATCCTACTGGTAACTGGACTACGACCAATCATACGGCGGCCAATGTTCGAGTTTTTGCTTTGGGTGTAAATGCGGATATGATCTCGGGTGTCATGAATAACACCGATATGTTTGCCGTGGTTACGGCTACACCCAATCCGGCTGTAAGCGATCCGGTTCCCGCCAATGCAGCCACCCAAGTGGCCGTTAACGCCCAATTAAGTTGGACGGCCGGAACCGACGCTATTAGTCACAATGTCTATTTTGGAACCATGACTCCCCCGCCGTTTATCGGGAACCAGTTCGAGACAACATACAATCCCGGACCATTGTCTAACGGTGAAACGTATTACTGGCGGATCGATGAAGTCGGACCCGCCGGGCCGACCGAAGGTTCCGTCTGGTCGTTCACGACGGCGGATTTGCCAGGACCAGCGAGCTATCCGAATCCTACTGATGGTGCGACTGATGTGGCCATCACTGCGCAACTGAGTTGGACAACAGGAAGCAATACGTCCAGTCATGACGTGTTTTTCGGAACCAGTAATCCTCCATCATTCGTCGGGAATCAAGCAGGTACAACCTATAATCCCGGCACGTTGAACTATGGTGTAACGTATTACTGGCGAATCGATGAGGTTGGGCCGGGCGGGACGACAACTGGTTTGGTGTGGAGCTTCACCACGGATTCGACCATGACCGAAAATGCAAATGCGGATATTCCCGTTGCAGGCACCATAGGCGGAAGCTACACAAATACGTTCCAGAGCGATGACGTATATGAAACAATTACCGAAAAGCTAACGGGCGGCAAGCCGAGCGTTCGATACAGCATGCTCGAGCACAAATGGACGTTCAGCATCAGCAGCGCCACTACGGTCACATTCTACATCGAGGCGTTCAAGACGCCCAGCGGTGATGGCGACAACTTTGTGTTTGCCTACTCCCTGGATGATTCAACCTATACAGATATGGTGACAGTGACATCGACCACCGACTCCGACACGCTGCAGAGCTACGTGTTGCCTGGCGGAACAAGTGGGACGGTCTATATACGAGTAAAGGACACAGATCACACGGCCGGTAATCTGAATATCGATACAATTTCGATCGACAGAATATACATCCTTGTCGAAGCCGGACCGCCTGATACGGCTGCGCCGGTGCCTGATCCGATGACATGGGCGATTGTGCCGCAAGCCACAGGAAGTACCTCGATTTCGATGACGGCAACAATCGCGACTGATCCGAGCGGCGTAGAGTACTTCTTTAAATGCACGACCGTTGGCGGGCATGACAGCGGTTGGCAGGATAGTCCTGTGTACGAGGATACAGGGCTGATACCAGAGACGCAGTATACTTATCGTGTTCAGGCCCGTGACAAAAGTATGAATCAAAACGTAACGACATTTTCGGGCGAGTCCTCAGCCAAGACACTGGCGAGCGTGTTGCCCGGTCAGGCGACCGAACCCAGTCCTCCGGATGGCGGGACGGATAATAGAAAAACAGTGATATTAAGCTGGCAGGCTGGGGAAAACACGATTTCACATAACGTGTATCTTGGAACGAACCCGACGCTGACATCGGCCGACTTTAAGGGTAACCAGACGACAACCACATACGACCCACCGGTCCTAAGCAGGAATGTCACATACTACTGGCGGATCGACGAGGTCAATGAGAGTGGAACGACGACGGGTACTGTCTGGAGTTTCCTGGCACAGTAATGACCCTGTTCGATAACACAGGCCCGAATCCGACTCGCTTTGAAAAAAAATCGGATTCGGGCCTTTTTTGTTTATTTACATTTCTATATTTACTGCTCAATAGGGGCAAGCTGAAGTTGAAAGACGTTGACGGCCTTCCAGTTGGCCGGATCGGCCGCACGAAGAACCAGATGATATATGCCGGGTTTTTCGAAGTTGAGCTTGCCCAGTTCGACCCAGGCGGTCTTTTCCCACGAACCCGTATTGGGAATTTCGGAGGTCGTCGAAGGTTTTGGACGAATCTCGATGGCAACCTTTGACATACCCGAAGCAGCGGCAAACTCGCCTCGCATCTGATAGGTCCCGGCCTGCTTGATCGACACCAACCAGTGTGCCTTATCCCGCGGTGAATCCCAGAAGCCGATATTCTTGGCAAGGTTTGGCTTTTGTTCGAAATTGATTCGATCCCCTTCAAGAGTTGCCTGTTCGGCTGCCAGAGTGATCGATCCGGGTTGGTCATACTTGGCCGAGGGATGAAGAGAACAGGTAAATCCGATTAGTTGGAAGGTCCAGGCCGGACCGACAGGCCGCTGGTTTTCAGCCATTTCAGGTACGTTGATTACAAGCTGCTTATCGGCATTGATGGTGTACTGAATATTTCCATTATGGCCCAACATACGAACTTTGGCACCGGCACCGGCAGCATCAACCTGAACAGATCGCAGGGTTACGGCCTTATCGGGCCAACCGAGTATAAAGGCGTTGAGGACCTTGTTGTCCTTCGATCGGGTGTAGCGGATGTCCTGATTGGAGTAGGCGAAATCTTCCTTGAAGTTGCCCCCGCCGGCTTTGACGGCTCCTTCTCCAAACGTCAGCCACGGCCGTGTGGCATAAATGGCTTCGCCATTGACGGAGATCCAAGCGGCGACTTTTTCGAGCATTTGTTCGACTTCGGTATCGAGCGAACCGTCCGGGCGCTGGACCACATTGAGAAGGAGGTTTCCATTCTTGCTGACGATGTCGATAAGCATATGAATGGTCCAATTGACATCGCGAAACTTCCAATTCCGGTTATAATACCAATCGCCGATAGAGGTGTCGGTCTGCCAGGGATACGGATTGATACCGGGGAGAACACCGCGTTCCATGTCCTGCACATAGGAGCCGGGAACAAATTCGCCGGAGCCGATGCTCTTGCAGGTATATACACGCTCGGTATTACCGGCAGAATCCAGTTTGCTATTGTAGAGATGAGCGACTAAAGTCCTGCCGACATTTCCAAAGGGCAGACCGCCATCGGTGTAGAGCAGGTCGGGGTGGTAATTGTCCACGAGTTCCTTGATCCGCTCGAACCATTGAGCATGCCACTTGGGATTGTTGCTGTACCAGCCGTTGTCGCCGGGCTCAGCCGGGAAATGATACAGGTCCTGATACTTAGGATCAGCGCCATCATACGGAACTCCGGCCTTGGGACCTTCCTTGTCGGCCCGATGGCTGGCCTGAAACCAGGTGAAGCTGGCGCCGAGATGTTCGGAGACGCCGAAGTAGAGTCCTTCTTTTTTGGCCGCCTTCTGCCAATCGCCGACGACATCGCGTTTGGGGCCCATGTTGACGGCGTTCCACTTATGGATTTTTGAGTTCCAGAGGAAGAAGTTGTCGTGGTGAACTCCCATACTGACGAAATATTTGGCGCCGGCCTTCTTGTAAAGGGCCATGAGCCGTTCGGGATCCCACTTCTCGGCCTTCCACAATGGGATAATGTCCTTATAGCCGAACTCCGACGGATGGCCATAATGTTCGAGATGATATTTGTAATGCTTGTTGCCCGGTTCATACATTCCGCGTGCATACCAGTCCCCGTTCATGGGTACGGCCTGCGGACCCCAGTGGGACCAGATGCCAAACTTGGCATCCCGAAACCATTCGGGGCATTGAAATTGGCTGAGCAGATCGGCGGCCGGTTCGGACGATGGCGATGTTTCTTCGGCAATAGCGCAAGGCAGAATCCCGAAACAGATCCATAGCGCAGCAACAACAATCCGAACGAGGAAATTGTTTGAGCGACTTTTCATGGGGCTTGTCCTTTCGAAAGGCTTATCGATAATGTTAGAATCCCCGAAGGTGGGTACTGGTTCGTCGTTCAAGACCCGGTTTCGGCAACCGTTTCAAGACGACATATTCGATGCCGTACTGTCGGCAAAATTCGCGTTTGACGGGTTTGTCGCCATCCTCATTGACGACATACATATCCGGCCGCAGACGCAGGACTTCCGGCTCGGCATCCATCCAACCGTGGCCGGTGGAAATGACGGCCTGATGGACGAAACGAACGGCGGCAACCATATAACGGCGATGGGCCTGACTGAAGAGGGGATGGCCGGGTCCCTTGAGTTCTCGGAGGTTTTGATCGTGCCCGACGATGACGATCAGATCGCCCAGTTCGGAGCATTCCTCGAAGAAACGGACATGGCCGGAATGAAACCAGTCGAAACAGCCGGTGACCATGACTTTTTTTTGTTTGAATGACGGATTTGAGGGCGGCATGTCCCATTCAGGGAAACCCGCCAATTCGGATTCGTCGATGATTCGATAATGAATTCCCTTGGTACGACAGAAACCTTGTCGGACCTCCGAAAAATCCGTTTCGCGGACAGCCCATACCCCAGGCGATAGTCCCGATATCGAGGGCAGCTCATCTTCGCATAATTTATCGACAAGATGTACGGACTGAACACAGCGGATGGATTGTACCGTATAGAGCCGTTCGGCCTGAGGAAATTTCGGAAGACATCCGCTTTGTCGATGATAAAGTGCATCGGATGAAAGGAGAACTGTTAATGGCCCCGCACGTGAGGCCTCATGCAGGAAGCGGACATCATCTGATCGTATGTCATCGAAGGATCCGCAGACGATCACGTTGGCGGGTTGTGTATCCATCACGTTCCGACTCGCACCTTGACCTGAAAGGAACCGGGAATGTTTTTTTCCGAGGCGACAAGAAGATAACCGCCGCCGCAACCGGAATACATGGCGCCGGGATATCGCGATTGATAATAGTGCAGCAAGCCAAGCAAATCAATCGTGAGGGACGGGTGCAAAACGGTATCCGGCAGGATCGCCTCCCAGCACAGCATACATTCATTCATCGACTTCCCCAATGTCGCAAGGTCGCAATGAACAATCGCATTGTAGCAGTCACGGCCGGTATTACCGAGACGGGAAATCCAGTGCGGATCAAGATTCTGTCTGCCGAGGGGATCGTACCCTTCGGGACGCGGGGCAACGGGAAGAATTCGGAGATGATGACCAAGCCACGAGGCGACTTTCGGATCATTGCAGGATTCGATATGGCGGGGGAAAACGCCATCTTGAACGGCGAAGTCATAGTCCAACCGGTTGATGCCCGGATAAATCAGTCCGATCATGTCCTGCGAACCGGAAGGATCCCCCCTGCCGTCATTTTCGGCCATGTAGAGCTGACGGACCCGTTCATCCGGATCATCGTCGGGTAATGCACCTTTCCAGAGATTCAAGGCAATCTCGCGAGTACTGCTGCAGATACCGGAACGATCCATAAAACGAAACTGCGGTTCGACGGAAACAACGACCATGGACCCGGGCGGAGTCGGATTGTGCCGAGAGACAAACGGCTGGTCGATCCAACCGCCGGCCAGGGCAATCCGATACGGCAGGCGGCCGATGACATCCGTGATCTTCATTCCGTTGGATCGTTGAATGTTCATTCGCAAATCTGTATCCCAATCATCAATCGACAGTCCGGTGGCCGGCCTTACGCTGTTTGTATTGCTGCTCGATCCATTTGTAGGTGGCGGCCAAACCGTTCCGAAGGGAAGTGGACGGCTGCCAGCCGAGAACCTTCTGGATAAAGGTATTATCGCTATTACGGCCGGCGACACCCTTCGGGGCACCGAGGTCGTAGTGCCGTTTGAGTTTGATGCCCCCGATCTTTTCCGCCAGAGAAACCAATTCATTGACCGAGACCATCTCGCTGGAGCCGAGATTGATGGGCGTGGCGGTCAGATCATCGCAGTGCATGATCATGTCGATACCTTGAACGCAGTCGTCGATGAACATGAAACTGCGGGTTTGGCTGCCGTCGCCCCAGATGGTGATTTCATGGCGTCCGGCATCCTTGGCTTCGATGACCTTGCGGCAAATGGCGGCCGGCGCCTTTTCTCGGCCGCCATCCCATGTGCCCCAGGGACCATAGACATTGTGGAATCGGGCGATGGCGGTTTTCAATCCGCGTTCGGCGGTATATTCCTGACAAAACATCTCCGACATGAGTTTTTCCCAACCATAGCCGCGCTCGGCCATGGCGGGATAGGCATCGGACTCCTTCAGGGCAGGACAATCGGCTTCCTCTTGCAGGAGAGTGTTATACGCACAGGCCGATGAAGAGAAAAAATATCTCTGGGCTCCCGCCCGCCAGGCGGATTCGATCATGTGCGTGTTGATCAGGATGCTTCGCAGGCATTCGATACGAAATCGTTCGATGAAACCCATACCGCCCATATCGGCGGCGAGGTTGTACACTTCGACGGCACCTTCACAGGCCCGCCGGCAGTTGTCCTCTTCTTTGAGATCCATGCACAAGCACTCGACACCCGGCGCTCGCTGATACCATTCGGCGACGGGTTTTTTGTCGATGGCGCGAATGCGAGTGAAACCCTGATCGCGAAAATACTTCGTAAGGGCACCGGCAATAAAACCTCCGGCGCCGCCAATGACGATCAAGTCATCTTGATTCAAGATCGATTGAGCCGTGGGATTGACGGATTTTGAACGAGTTTGTTTTGTCATGTTTTTCTCACTTTGAATAGACGGATCGGACTGATCCGAAATCCTGATTTCCGTGCCTATCGAATATTGACTTTTCCGTGAAAACTGCTTTACTATAATATATAGCTGTTTGAGGATAAATAGCAAAAATTGTCCAAGACATGGCATTTTTTGACTTATTATGGATACCATAAATCAAAGTGAAAAATCCGGGCCCGATTTTTTCGCCACCGGAGTTGATGCGGCAAAGCGTTTTTATCTGGGGGGGTATCCTCCCGGAAAGAAACGCCTGATCGTTACATCCGGCGGTCGTGAAAATTGCCTGAGGGACTACCTGGTTGACCGAGAGGATTTCCCATATTACTCGATTGAGTTTGTTGCAAAAGGAACGGGGAAACTGGCATTGGCCGGAAATTCGCATCGGCTATCCGCAGGCGATGTATTCACGTATGGGCCGGGAATATCCCATCGGATTACCTCCGACGCCGATCATCCGCTGGTCAAGTACTTTGTAGATTTCACCGGATCGAAGGCCTGCGAATGGATGTCGCGATACGGTCAAGCGCCCGGTACCATCCTTCATGTCCCGGTTTTGGCGGAAATTACCCGCATTTTCGACGATCTGATTTATGTAGGCAAATCAGGCGGACGTCATGGGCCGATGATCTGCGCAACGATTCTGGAACGGCTGATCCTGACGATCGCCGAAAGTATGATCCAGGAAACGGGAGATTCATCCGGCGCATTTTTCACGTATGAGCATTGTCGTCGATATATTCGAGACCATTACCTGAAGTTGTGGAATCTGACGGATATCGCCGAACAATGCTATGTCGATCCGGCCTACCTGTGCCGATTGTTTCGCCGCTTCGATGAACAGACCCCCTATCAATATCTGATTCGGCTGAAAATGAGCTATGCGGCCGAACGACTTCGCGAACCGAAGGCGATGGTCAAACAAGTGGCCCGCGAGCTGAATTTTAGCGATGCGTTTGGTTTCTCGCGAATGTTCAAGCGGGTATTCGGCCTTTCACCGGATCGATTTCGCCGGCTGCGATAACTCTGTCATCAGTATCATCGTCTAATTTGTCGTTTGCTCTATTTCCAATCCAGTTGATGTCCGTTACAATCAAATCAATAGAAAGGATTGGCTTTTCATGATCCAGGATGAACGAATCGAGCCGTTGAATGCCCGACCTGAACGGAATCGCCGGTATATCCTGTATTGGATGCAGGCCGCTCAACGGGTTCGATGCAATCATGCGCTGCAGATGACCCTACGTACGGCGAATGAACGGAACAAACCTGTCGTGGTTGTGTTCGGATTGACATCGGATTATCCCGAAGCCAATCTCCGGCATTATCATTTCATGCTGGAGGGACTTTCGGAGGTCGGAACCGAACTGGATCGCATGGGGATTCGATTTGTAATTCGTGAAGGATCGCCCGACACAGTGGCCATTGAATTGAGCCGTCAGGCGGATATGGTCTTCACCGATGCCGGACATCTGCGAATCCAACGACAATGGCGTCATACGGCGGCCAACCGAATGGATTGTCCTCTCATCGAAGTGGAAACCAATCTGATTGTTCCCGTCACGGCCGCCGCCCGGAAGGATTGTTTTTCGGCCGGTGTATTTCGCCCTCGGATTAACCGGGAATTAGGCCGATTTCTTGTACCATTGTCCGAGATAAAGCCCAAACATTCCTCGATGAATCTGAAAATCCCATCGCTGGATCTATCGGATATGGAGTTGATTCTGCGGAAGCGCAAGATGGATCGCTCCGTTGAACCGGCTCCGAATACATCCGGCGGCACCAGGCAGGCGTTGTGCCGACTGGATGAATTTGTCGAAAGTAAGTTGGCTGGATATGATGAGGGCCGTAATGATCCCACGATCGATTTCCAATCCCACCTGAGTCCGTATCTTCACTTTGGTCAGATCAGCCCGTTGGAAATTGCGATGAAAATCCTCCCCTATCCTGGCGTCGGCAAAGAGGCCTTTCTGGAACAGCTCATTGTTCGGCGGGAACTGTCATCGAATTTTATCCGATATAATTCCCGATACGATCAATATGACGGCCTTCCCGACTGGGCCAAGCGTACACTGGCTGTTCACGCCCGCGACAAACGGCCGTATCGATATTCGGGGGAACAACTTGAACAAGCCCTTACCCATGATCCTTATTGGAACGCGGCACAGAAGGAAATGATTCTGACCGGTACGATGCACGGTTATATGCGGATGTACTGGGGCAAAAAGATTCTCGAATGGTCCAAAACACCGCGGGAGGCGTTTGAGACCGCGATGTATCTGAATGATAAGTACGAGTTGGACGGCCGCGATCCCAATGGTTTCGCGGGTGTGGCCTGGTGTTTCGGCAAACACGATCGACCCTGGGTAGAACGGCCGATCTTCGGTAAAATCCGCTATATGAATGATGCGGGACTCAAACGGAAGTTCCATGTGGACCAATACGTCCAAAACATCCTGACTATCGAAAGGGAATGGCGTGGATAAGTACGTGGGATATTTCTTTATCGCACTCTCGGGGCTTTTCGGAATGGCTGGTGGCGCTGGCAATCCCGAAATGCGGATTATCGAACCCGTCGATCACGGCAAGGCCTTGATTAATCCGAGTATGGGCTGGACGATGCACTATTACTCCAACATCATAACCAACTATGGATCGAAACTGGAGCCATCGGATACACTCGATGATTTTCCGGGGTTGTCATGTATTTATTTACGGGTACCGTGGTCGTTCCTCGAACCCGAAGAAGGCCGCTTCAACTGGGCTCTTCTGGACACACCCTCCCAACGTTGGATCGACAAGGGGCTCCAGGTGGCATTTCGGATCAGCGCGTGCGAATCGTGGCTGCGATGGGCGACTCCCAAGTGGGTTCATGATGCCGGAGCCAAGGGGTATAACTTTCAGCCGGGAAAGGGTCTTGTCGAAGACGGCCCCTATTGGGAACCGGAGTATAAGGATCCAATATTCCTCGACAAGCTGGATCGCTTTCTTGCGGCCATGGCACGGCGATACGACGGAAACCACCGGGTGGCGTTTGTGGATATCGGTTCGTTCGGGGTTTGGGGAGAAGGCCATTCCTGGGCCAGTTCCAAGCTGCCCTTCGACGAAGAAACACGACGAATCCATATTGATTTGCACGTCAAGCATTTCAAGAAAACGTTACTGGCGATCAGCGACGACTTCGCCGGGCCCGGAACACCGGGAGAGCATTTGCCCATTACGGACTACGCATTATCGAAAGGTATAACGCTTCGCGATGATAGCATCTGCGTACAACCACCTCCGAATTCATGGTATCATGCCGAATTGGCACAGGCCTTCTGGCCTACGCTTCCCGTCGTACTGGAACATGAACATTTTGGTCCCTCAAAACAACGTAATGCATGGGGCGATGGAACGCTTCTGCTCAAATCCATCGAAGATTATCACGCTGCTTATATGTCGATTCATTGGTGGCCGAGAGAATTTTTGGAGGACAATCGTGTAATTATTGATCGGATCAATCGTCGATTGGGTTATCGAATTCAGCTTCGTAAGGCAACATTGCCGCGGCAGATTCGTATCGGCGAACCGTTTATGATTACAACAGAATGGGCCAACGCGGGAGTAGCGCCGTGTTATCCCGGCGGATACCCCTCGCTGACACTGAAGGATTCCAGAGGCGGCATCGTTTACTCGTTTACAGACGATCAGTTCAACCTGCGAGACCTTGGTGTCGGTCCCGAAGGTAAGGTAGTACCTAAAACGATTACGACAACATGCACGGTCGCTCTAAAGACATTCGGATACGCTCCGAACGTACGCCCCGGAACCTGCGGGGCATTCATTTCCGTGGGCGAGTTGGATGGAACGCCAACGATCGCCCTGCCGCATGAACCGGTCGACTCGCATCGGCGGATTTGTCTGGGCTCCGTAGAGCTTTTGCCGGAAGATCAAAAAACCAAATAGAAGGAAAACATCCATTATGAAGATCAATCGCAGACGCTTCATGCAAGGCATTGGTGGAGTCCTCGGAGGTTGTATCCTCACGGAGACCGCTCTGGCCGATAAGAATGCGGCCGCGGGAGTCAGCGGAGGCATACAGGTCAAGCTGACCGAGGCGGAGAAGCCCGCGAACAAAACGGGGCCGGCTCAAAAGGTATTTCCCCGATGGAAGGGTTTCAATCTGGATTATTTTTTCAATCCGTGGAGCGATCGAAATCCCCGCGAGGATGATTTTCGATGGATTCGGGATTTCGGATTCGATTTCGTTCGCCTGCCGATGACCTACCGCTATTGGACGGAAACCGATGACGTGTACAAGATCAAGGAATCATCGCTGGAGAAAATCGATAAACTCATCGAGTGGGGTCAGAAATACGGCATTCACACCAGCGTGAATTTTCATCGAGGTCCTGGATACTGCGTGAATCCCGACGACAAGGAGCCGTTCAATCTGTGGAAGGATCAAGCGGCGCTGGATGCCTTTAGCTGGCATTGGGCAATGTTCGCCAAACGGTACAAGGGGATCGCATCCAAACATGTGAGTTTCGACCTGCTCAACGAACCGCCACGGCCGGAGGAAGGCACGATGACCCGCAACGATTATGAACGGGTCGTTCGGAAGACTACGAACGCGATCCGTGAGAGGGATCCGCAACGGTTGGTGATCGTCGATGGAGTGAGCTGGGGCAATGAGACTTGCCCTGAGTTGATCGATCTGAACGTTGGCCAGAGTGCACGGGGTTATCAACCGATGGAAATCAGCCATTACAAGGCCAGTTGGGTCAACGGGGAACGATTTCCCGATCCGATCTGGCCGGATTCCGAGAAGAAGAAACACGGTTGGAATCGAAAACGACTCGAGGATTTATATCGGCCGTGGGCGCAACTTGCCGAAAAGGGCGTCGGTGTCCATTGCGGGGAATGCGGGTGCTATAACAAAACTCCACATACGGTCTTTCTTGCATGGTTCCGAGATGTTCTGGAAATCCTGAAAGGACATGGCATCGGATTTGCGTTGTGGAATTTTCGTGGTACTTTTGGAATCCTGGATTCCGGGAGGACCGATGTGGCCTATGAAGACTACTACGGACGCAAACTGGACCGAAAGCTGTTAACGCTCATGCAGGAAATGTAGCTGTTCGATATTCCGGAGCAGGCAAAATGGGTTTTTCTTGACCTTTTCACCAAATTGGATTACATAGTTGCCTTGGGAATCGGCTCAACCATAGAAAAACGAGTATCAGGAGATGAAGGTTCGTATGAAAGTCAGCAAACGCGCGCAGGCCGTGCCGCCTTCGGCAACGATAGCGGTAGATTCAAGGGCCAAACAAATGAAAGCCCAGGGGATTGACGTAGTCGGCTTTGGTGCCGGGGAACCGGATTTTGACACGCCGGAATTTATCAAGGAATCGGCGATCAAGGCCCTCAAGGCCGGAAAGGTTCGTTATACACCCGCAGAAGGAACTCTGGAACTGCGGACGGCCGTTGCCGAAAAGCTGAAACGGGACAATCACCTTACTTATGCTCCCGAGCAGATCATTGTGAACATTGGAGCCAAGCACTCCATCTATGCGGCTATGCAGGCCACTCTGGATCCGGGTGATGAGGTGATCATGCCGTGTCCGTTCTGGGTGACCTATCCGGAGACGATCAAGCTGGCCGAAGGGACCATGAGGGTCGTTGAGACTGATCCAAAGAATAGTTTCAAAATGACCCCCCAACAGCTTAAAGCCGCTCTGACCCCTAACACAGCGATGTTGGTTTTAAATTCGCCGAATAATCCCGGCGGTTTCACCTACACGCCGGAAGAACTGGCCGACCTGGCCAAGGTCCTCGAAGGAACCGATGTGATGGTTCTTTCCGATGAAATTTACGAAAAACTCATCTATGGCAATACACGGTTTATTAGTTTTGCAGCCCTCAGCAGCGACGCCTACAACCGTACACTAACGGTCAACGGCCTGAGCAAAACGTACGCCATGACGGGATGGCGTTTGGGTTATACGGCCGGGCCTGCGAACGTGATCAAGGCCATGGCGCGGCTTCAGTCGCACATGACGCAGAATCCGGTGACGTTCACGCAGGATGCCGCGATCACGGCCCTGAAAGACACGTCGGACACCGTGGAAAAGATGCGGATGGAGTTCGAAAAACGGGCCCGTTTGATCGCAGATCGTCTCAATGCGATTCCGGGAGTTATTTGTCCCGAACCGACAGGGGCCTTTTATGCGTTCCCGGATGTGTCCGGGCATTTCGGACGAACGATCGGTGGGACGGCAATCAGTGGGAGTATGGAATTTGCCGCCGCTCTGCTTGAGCAGGCCAGGGTGGCGGTGGTTCCGGGCGCGCCCTTCGGAGCGCCCAACAACATCCGTCTCAGTTTTGCCTGTTCGATCCAACAGATTGAAAAAGGAATCAGCCGGATCGCGGAATGGCTCAAATAAATCCAGGCAGGAAATCGACAGCAAACGTTTCAACGACGATCCAGAGCGCCGACCTCCGGGAAGCCGCATGGGATCGCATCGAGAAACCCGACCGGGTTTTTCGAAAGTGGCAGATTGCGTTATTCTGGTCCGTAATGTTTGTTTTCGCCTTTCATGCCTGTACGCATATGGTGGCCGCGGGGGATACGTGGGTCGCGCTGGCCTGCGGACGCCATTTCGTCCAGCATGGCGTCGATACGGTCGAACCTTTCAGTTTCAATAGCCATAAAGCCGGCCCCACCGAAGAAACGATTGCCAAGTGGCCCACGTGGGCACAAACTCTGTGCAAACCGTTTGATATCGAGACCATCCGTTATTGGCATCCGACCGGTTGGATCAATCAGAACTGGCTGACCCATGTGATGTTTTACTGGCTGGCGGAAACATTCGGATCGGATGGGCAGTATCATTACGATTCCCTGGTCTACTGGAAGTTCGGTTTGTATTTCCTGGAAGTGGTCGTCGTGTATCTTCTGGCCCGGACGATGGGAGCATCGGTTCCAGGTTCTGTGGCGGCGGCTTCTTTTGCGATGTTTGTCGGACGATCGTTTTTCGATATTCGTCCGGCGGGATTCGCCAACCTGATGGTTCCCTTGTATCTGCTCGCGCTGGCTCTGGCGGTGTATCGAAACGTCCACTGGATCTGGCTGATGATTCCGGTTACCGTTTTCTGGGCGAATGTGCATGGCGGTTATATCTACGTGTTCATCATGTTGGTTCCATTCGTCATGATTCATCTGTTGACGAATCTGCCGAAACGATGGACGGTCTGTGCCTGCTCGATTCTCTCATGGTTGGTCTTGTTTGCCATGGTGCGGAAGTTCACCGGTGATACTATGTACAAGGTCCTCTTTGAGGCCTATTATCGAACGGTCTATGATGTCGGATCCGTCGTTTCGGATGGAGTGTTCTGGATGATCCTGCTTTCGACCGTATGCAGTATTGGATTGTCAGGACACAGGGCGATCCGCGACGGAATGTTATACGGCTTTCACATCCTTGTCACTGTGGTGATTTTTTCCATCCTGTTCGGTCGTGTATTGATCCCGGTTCCGACCAACATGAATCCGTTAGAACGGACTCAGGTCCTTTGGGTAGTGGAAAGTTTTCAAACCAAATATGTCCTCGGATTTTTCGCAATCGTAATTGGAAGCATCGTTCTTGTGGCGCTCAAACCGCGTCTGGTACGAATTTCGAACCGACGGATCGGGCTCTTTGTCGCGGCCGGCGCGGCATCCTTTGTGGCGATGGTCTTGTTCAATCCATTCCGACTGACAAATCTGACTCATACCTTTGAAATCAGCGTCAGCGAACATGCCGCCTCCTGGCGGACGGTCAACGAATGGCGGCCGGCTTTTGACTGGATGGATCCAAGAGCGATCGCAGGGGTTCCAAATCCCGTTGGTGATGAGGAAGCGTTCGGAGTAATGTGCGTCCTCGGCCTGGCGATAGGAATCGGCTGGATCGTGACTCGATTTCGTAAGCCCCGAAAGGCGCATGCCTCCGTCAGGTTCCATGTTCCGAATGAACAAGGGGATTGGCCCAGGATGGATATCGCCATGTCGGCAATCATCGTCCTGACCGTCATCATGGCCATTCAATCCCGGCGGTTTATCCCGATAGCGGCATCCGTGGCCTGCCCCTTGATGGCTTTGTTTTTTGAACAAATGGCGGTTTCCATCTCGGCTTGGCGACAGGAAGGTATTCATGGAAATGTTTCGCAACCGTCCTGCCCAAAATGGTTTGTGCGAAATCTGGTAGTTCTTGCCTCTCTTGTTCTGGTGGGATTTGGGGGTTATACCGCGTTCAAGTACAAGCGAATTTACCTCGATCCCTGGATCCCCGATGGCAAACGTGACAGCATATTTATGCGGATGACGGCCTCGAACGTCAAGCCGTTCGATGCGGGTCGGTTCATCCGCGATAATCAATTGACCGGCAATATGTTCAACTATTGGACCGAAGGCGGCGCCATCGCCTTCTTCCAATCGCCGGATCCGGCGACCGGCAGGACTCCGCTTCAACTGTTCATGGATGGCCGGGCTCAGGCCGCGTATAACCACGATCAGTTCGAGCGTTGGATGTACATTAAAGGCGGCGGCCCCGTCATCAAGCGACTGGCGGACGCCGGAAAAGAACTCACGGACCAGTCCTTCGCCGACGTGGGCAAATGGATCAACGAACAGCTCACAAAAGACCAGGTATGGGTGATCCTGATGCCGACCAGCGAAGTGCCCTATCCCGGAATGCCCGCCAAGGAAATCCAGTCGAATCCAAGCCATTATTTCATCAAGGCGATCCAGACACAGCCGAACTGGGCGTTGGCTTATCTGGATGATTTTCAGTACCTGTATATCCGTACCGATACCGAGGCCGGAAAGAATCTCCTGCGTCAAGTTCTATCGGACGAGGCGAAATTTCCGACGGAATTTTCCCGAAACCTGACGTTGGCAACACTGTATTTCCAGACCGGAAAAGAAGAGTATGCAGCCAGGGGTTTTGAGCATGCCCGACAGGCATTCGCCCTGGAGGCGAATCAGGCATCAGCGCTTCGAATGGTTTATGAGGCGCGACGTTACGCCTCCGTTCGTCAGAAGGCCGAAGAGATATTGAGGGACTATTTGGACGATTTTCTCGATCAGATGCCAATCTATGCCAACCAGGGTGGTTATACCAATCGTTTGGTGGCGGCTCGGATAGCCGCCAACGGGCTCATTACCGGTTTTCAGAATTCGGACCCCTCGCGATCCGCCCGCTATCGGAAATTCTTTCAGGATACGGAAAATCTACCTTTGACATTATCCCTAAAGGCAAAATGGTAAACCATGAGCGATCCTGATTCCATTCCGAATCCTTCAGACGAATCGAATCGCGTCTCTTCCATCAGTGTATTTTTCCCCTGCTTTAACGAGGCACAAAATATCGAGCCGATCGTACGCAAGGCGCTATCGGTTGTAAGCGGCGTAACGACGGATTATGAAGTGATCATTATCGACGATGGAAGTCATGATGCCACGGGAACGATTGCGGATCGTCTCGCGGCCGAACATGCTCGAATCCGAGTCATTCATCATCCGGTCAATCGAGGATACGGCGCCGCGCTGCAATCGGGAATTCGCGGAGCCACGAAAGACCTGGTGTTCTTCACAGACGGGGATGGTCAGTTTGATCTTGGAGAATTAAAGGATTTCCTTCCCTGGATCCAACAAGTTGACATTGTTGCCGGATTTCGATTGAATCGACGGGAAGGACATCTGCGGCGTTTCAACGGCTGGGCATGGACGAAACTGGTTTGTGCGATATTCGGACTTCGGATTCTTGATATCGATTGTGCGTTCAAACTGTTCCGTCGTCGTGTATTTGACGGGATGGAACTCTTGAGCAATGGGGCATTGATTTCGACGGAAATTCTGGCTCGCGCGGTCCGAAAGGGCTGTACGATCACCCAGGTCGGCGTACATCATTATCCCAGACAAGCCGGCAAGGCCAGCGGCGCAAAACCCATCGTGATCTTTCGGGCATTTCGGGAATTGTTCCGATTGCGAAAACAGATCATGGCCGGATCCAAACCATGATGAAGGTCTATCCAACGCCGATATTGATCCGGACCGATCTTCAGGCCCATATCTCCTCGCGGGCCCTGATGAACAACATTCGCGGCCTGCGAGAGCTGTGCAAACGGAATACTCGGTTTTGCGCGGTGGTCAAGGCGAATGCCTATGGTCATGGTATCCGCGAGATTGTCGAGATTCTTCGGTCGGCAGACGTGGATTTTTACGCGGTATGCAGTATTCATGAAGCGATTCATATTCATTCGAGGGTCCGCGGCAAGCCGATTCTGATCCTGGAACCGTTGCATACGGCCGAACCGCCGGAACATATTCCCGCCTGTGCCGAAAACCGTTTTCATCGTGTGGCCGCGTCGCTGGATGCCGTGGATTTTGCGGGGAACCAATTGGCCGGTTCGGATAAAACCCTGGAACTCCATGTCAACATCGAAACTGGGATGGGCCGTTGCGGGATCGAACCCGAGCTGGCTTTGAAATTGATCCGGCGAATCCGCACCTATCCCAATCTGAAACTGGCGGGGATTTATACCCACTTCGCCACGGCCGATGAAGACGACTTAACGTATGCCCGGGAACAATTGAAACGATTCAACCTGTTCCTTTCGGCCAACCCGTTTCCGGATCGATCCGATCTGATTATCCATTCGGCCAATAGCGCCGCTACGATCAAGCTTCCCGAAGCCCATTTCGATATGGTTCGGTGCGGCATTTCGATGTACGGTTATTATTCGCGGCGAACGCCCAACCCTCCGATCCGATTGGAACCCGTGATGAAATTGGAAGCCCCTTTGGTGCAGATCAAAGCCCTTGAGGCCGGTCATTCCGTCAGTTATGGGCGTTCGTTTATCACGCGAAGGCCGACACGGGTGGGAATGTTGCCGTTGGGGTACGCCGATGGATATTGGCGCTGTTTTTCCAACCGTGCCAGGATGAAGATCGACTCGTTCGTCATACCGGTGATTGGTCGGGTCTGCATGGACCAGATATTGGTTGATGTTACGGACGTACCCGATGTTCACGTGGGACAAATGATAACCGTGATCGACGACCGCCATGATTCTCCCTGTGGAGTCTATGCATTGGCGGAACTGGCGGACACGATCTGCTATGAAATACTGACCAGCGTTCATGCACATGTCAATCGGATCGTCCATTAATGAATCTTCGCCTATGGCAGCCAAAACGAATGTGACGTATCATTTGTTTGTGTACGGGTCATTGCGAGATCCCAACATCCTGAAGTCCGTCTGCGGATACGGTTACACGCTGAATTCGCAAGAGGTTTTGGATGAAATGCTGTTTGCGGAAGCCGCCATCCTGCCCGAGCATCGCCGGGTAAGTCCGGACAATGTGTATTACTATGCCGTTCCGGATCCCAATGCCAAAATCGAGGGATTTGTGATTTACAACCTTCCCGACGCGGCCATGGCGGAAATCGATCGGTTTGAGGGGAAGTATTACAAGCGCGAGACCGTCAGAGTCAATACCTCGCAGGGAATGGTGGACGCTCAGGCCTATCTGGTCAGTCGGCAAAAAATGCGGAAACGATTTGGAGACCGGTTCCATATTAACCTCATCCACGAACTGTGGCTTCGTAAACGAATCGACCGATTTTTTGAAATGCACACCCGACCGGGAGAGGCCTCTCCGGATGCCGGCATCGAACGGCGTGCACGACGGGAGTTGATGGCCACCACGGAGCGCGATCTTGTGACCAGCCACCTGGGACAGGAAGCCGTCAGCGATTATTTTATCGAGCGGGAATTTGATCGTCCATCCCCGAGCATCCGGGATTTGAAATCCCTGCCCGAGGTGAAACCGTATCTCTCGAACTACCTGACCCTGGTGACCAAACATGCCCTGATGAATCAGTTGGAACAGGAGATCTATTCCCGGTACCGGTATGAAATGGAACGAATCTCCGCATCCCCCAGGTATTTCAATCGATCCATCAGTCTGTTGATTGCGCTGCGGATGATCAATGTGAATCGAAGTGTAGTCAATATGATCCTTCAGCGCTGTATGGAAACGATGCCGCCGGAAGGATCCTTCGACCTGATCGATTATGTCAAATATGCGATCTCGGCCGCCGATACCCTGTTCGATTCCCGCGTCGCACACAGCATGATCGATTGGGTTCGATCCTCCCGCCAGCCCGGCTTGATGCCGCTGGGAACCGAACTGGAATTCAGCAATCTGGGATTCCGGGCCGTCAGTAGAAATGAAACGGATCATGATTCCATATACAACGGTTTTCTGTATTTCAATGATTTTTGTCTGGATGTTCTCAGTTGGACCATGGGAGGATATGTGGACGACCATACCGGCCGTTCCTGCGAGAGGAGACAGGGATTTCTGGAGATGGCTCCGGGCCGGTTGAACATTGCCGGGGAGATTTCCAAACCCGCGACCAATGATCCGTGGGTTTTAAATCAATTGATCCGCGAGATCGTGGCCTTCTTCCCGGTTCAACCACACAGTCTGCACATCTCGTTTCAAATCCGCAAGCGGGCGATGCTGAACGATAAAGTTCTTCCCTTGGGATTCATCAAGTGCTTATTGGCGTTGGGGGGAGGCACTCAGGAGGACGCGCAGGGACGATTGTGGGTCTCCCGAATGCAACACGATGAAATTGAACAGAATATCTACGGGCAAGAGCTTGTTTTCGCTCGTCGGAGCAAGCGCAAGTTCCATTTTTCCGCCGATGACCTGCTTGCGGGTCGGCCGCCTTCTTATGCGACCACCTATGTCCAGCAGTACAAATTCATACGGCTGGATAACCGGGCGAATTTCGAACCGTTGATTATGGCTCTTAAAGGATTGCAGTTACGATACCAACCGGCCGATTATCTCACGGCCGCTCAACTGGCCCAAAATCCCTCCCTCCGAAGCCAATACCGCAAACTCAAGGAGTGGTCCCGAAATCCGATTGCCATCAGCCCCAGAACCATTGGCCGTTTTCTGGATGCGATTCGCAAGGGATTGATGGGGGAACGGCACGGAAAACCCGCACACAAATTGCATTATATCGACTGGGCAATCGGCGCTATCGATATCCAGCTCCGCCTGTTTAATAAAGCGGTTGAAAGTCAACCGAGGCAAAACACCGAATCAATTGCACAGGATGTCCCCTCCCCATTGGATGCCCAAATCCCTCCCGATCCGACGGCATCCCAAACGACGATATAGTCGCTGTTGCGTTCCGGATGAGGATCCGATCATGTCTTCATCGGCTGATTCAGAATCGAATCCACTTTTTCGACCAGTTCGCGCACATGGGCGACGGATTCCGCCAATGATTCTTTTTCCTCGTCCGTCAGTCGAAGTTCCACGACTTTTTCCACGCCGGATGACCCCAGAATCACCGGCACGCCGACATACGCCCCGCGAATATCGTAGGGGCCATCACACCATGCACAGCAACTCATGATCGAGCGGGAATCGTTCAGGATCGCCTCGGCCATTTTCACCGCGCCGGCCGCCGGTGCATAGAAGGCGCTGGAACCCATCAGGTTGACGATTTCAATTCCGCCTTTACGGGCACGTTCGATCAATCGATCCAGGACGGACCGATCCATCAGTTCCATCAACGGGATTCCGGCAACGCTGGTATATCGCGGCAAGGGAACCATATCGTCGCCATGTCCACCCATCAGAACGCCTTGAACATCTCCGACATGGACCCCAAGGGCCTCCGAAATGAAAAAAGCGAAACGGGCTGAATCCAATACGCCCGCCATACCCATCACACGTTGTTTTGGAAAGCCCGTTATGCGTCCCGCCACATGAACCATGGCATCCAGGGGATTGCTGACCACGATCACGATTGCATGGGGAGAAAAAACGGCCGTTTGTTCCGACACGGATTGAACAATTCGGGTATTCATGGCCAGCAGATCATCGCGACTCATGCCCGGCTTGCGGGCCAATCCGCTGGTAAGAATGACGATATCACTATCGGATGTGTCTTTCCAGTCTCGCGTTCCCCGGACGGTTCCCCAAAAAGCTTCCACACCGGATGCCTCGGACATATCAAGGGCTTTTCCCTCCGGAAGACCCTGCACGATATCCAAGAGTACCACGTCTCCGAGGTTTTTTACTGCGGCGATATGCGCCGTAGTGGCGCCGACATTTCCCGCTCCAATGACGGATATTTTCTTGCGTTTCACAATCACCTCGTTTCTTATTAAAGATAAGTATTCAGATACACTATGCCGGCTTAAGATCTTCCGACAACCGAAGGACCAGTTTTTCCATCGCCGTCGGTATTTCCGCCTGCCCGGTTTTGGAGGCATAGTCCAATCGGGCCAATTCACAAATCATCCCGCCGAGAAATCGCATATCCATCCGATCCGCCTGCCGGAACAGAGAGTCCCTGCCATGAAAGATCCTCAATTGCCGCGCGATGGACTCGTCGGAGATTCCCTTCTCCCGAAGGGATCGGACCGAGATCAGCCGTCGGATGTGCCAGGCAAACGCTCCGACGACCGTGTATTCGGTGGATTTGTCCGCCGCGAACATCTGACGCAGTTTGTCGATGGCGTGGGAGAGACGACCGGCCGTTACCTCGTCAATAACGGCGAATGCTTCAAAAAGCCGGCTATGACCCACCAGGGATTCGACATCCTTATCCGATATGTTGGATCGATTACCGACATAGATCGCCAGTTTCTCGATCTCGCTGTGAAGATGCCCCGCGTCGTCTCCGATCCATTCGACAAGCCGCTGGGCGACCGAAGAGGACAATATCTTTCCGAATTCATCTTTGGCCGCGGAAACCGCAAAAGAGGCCAATTGGGCGCGTTGGAGTCCCTCGATCTTGATGCATGAGCCCACGGCGGTCAGCTTGCGGGCGAGAATCGTATTCGACGGCCATTTTTTTACGCCGAGGATTAACACGCCGCAGGAACTCGGAGAATCGAAATAGCTCTCGAGCCGTTCTCTGTTTTCGCTGACAAAGGAATCGGCATCCTCAAGCAGAACCACCCGGCGATCTGCCAAAAATGGCGCCGTTCGTAATTCATCCAGAATATCGGAAAGTTGAACGTCCTGCGCCCGCGGATGATATAGCGACATCGGTCGTTGTTCCGGCGGGAGGAGTCGATCCAGGAGGGAATCGATCTGACGCCGCATCAGATAGGGCTCATTCCCCGCTATTACAACGATGCGGGGCACCGCCGAAGGAGATTTTTTTGTTTTGGCTGCCATGGCATCGCCGAAAGTGTTACGCGCTATCGTCCGGAGAATCCCCGTTATCGGATTGGATGTCATCCTGCGCTTCGTCGTCCGGAGGCGAGGAATCCTCCAGGCTGGCGGTAGAGTTCGGAAGTCGTTCCGACGATGCGGATTGAACGCCTTGCTCTTCATTGGCCAGGCGCGTAACGGCGACGACCTTATCGCCTTCGGTCAACCGGATCATTCGCACGCCGGCGGTATTGCGGCCGATGGCACGAACCTCTTCCAGCCCCATACGGATAATGATCCCGCTGGCGGTAACGATCATCACCTCGTCATCGTCATGAACCGCTTTGAGAGCCACCACCTTGCCATTGCGATCCGTCGTTTTGATATTGATTAACCCCACCCCCCCGCGGCTCTGGGATCGATATTCTTCCAGATTCGTTCGCTTGCCGTATCCCTGTTCGCACACCGTCAGTAATGTGGCCCCCGGTTCGGCGATGACCATGTCCACGACCGCGTCCCCCTCACGGAGACGAATGCCGATCACACCGCGGCTGACACGGCCCATCGATCGTGCCTGTTCCTCGGGAAAACGAATCGACATCCCGTCGGCGGTTCCAAGGATGATCTCGTCGGATCCGCCGGTCACGGCCGCGTCGATCAGATCATCATCGTCATCCAACCGGATGGCAATCAACCCATTGCTGCGAGGATTTCCATAGGCGGATAATTCGGTTTTTTTGATGATCCCTTTTCGGGTGGCCATGACAAGCTGGCGGTTATCGAAATCGCGAACGTTAATGATCGAGGCGATCTTTTCATCCTTGAGATTGAGCAAATTGACGATATTGCGTCCTTTGCTCTGACGTGAAAGACTGGGAACATTATAGACTTTCAGCCAGTGACAAATCCCTTTCGAGGTGAATACCAGCAAATAGTCGTGGGTGGAAGCGGTAAACATGTGCTCGATGAAATCGTCTTCCTTGGTGGACGATCCAACGATGCCCTTGCCTCCCCGACCCTGTTTTCGATAGAGATCCAGCGGCATCCGCTTGATATAACCGCTATGGCTGATCATCACCAGGACTTCCTCTTCGGCGATCAGGTCCTCGACGTCAAATTCGTCCGCATCGGTATCCAGAATCTCGGTACGCCGGTCGTCGCCGTATTTGTCTCGTATCTCTTGAAGGTCCTGACGAATGATATTGTATTGAAGGTTTTTATCCGCCAACAAGGCCTCGTACTCGGCGATTTGCCTGGACAGCTCGGCGTATTCCCTGGCCAGCTTTTCAATCTCAAGACCCGTCAGCCGCTGAAGCTGCATGGTTAAAATCGCATCGGCTTGCGGCCCCGTGAGAAACTGATCCGAACGGGTTTTCTCGGCAACAAAGGCCTCCGGTAAGATTGTATGCAAGGTGGCCCGTTCGATCAAACGCAGCGGTTTTTCCATCAGCCGCTGCTTGGCCGTGGGAGTATCCGGCGATCGTTTGATCAACTCAATAATCGCATCAATATCGCTTACGGCCAGGATCAATCCTTCGAGGATATGCGCTCGTTGCCGGCATCGACGCAATAAGAACCTTGTCCGACGACGGATCACGGTGAGGCGATGATTGAGAAACAACTTCAGCATCTGGTTGATTTTAAGCGTTTCCGGCCGGTTATTGACCAGAGCCACATTATTGATGGCGAAAGTGGTTTGTAGTGGAGTAAAGCGATACAGTTGATTGAGTACAATCCGGCTATCGGCATCCTTTTTCAAATCGACGACAATCCGCATCCCCTTGCGGTCCGATTCATCCCGGACGTCCGCGATATCCTCAATCTGCCCTTCGTGAACACATTCGGCAATGCGGGATACGATCGCGGTTTTCACGACCTGATAGGGAATTTCCGTGATCACAATGCTGGTGCGACCGCGTTTGTCGATCTCGATGTTCGTTTTCCCCCGAACCTTCAGATGGCCCCGACCGGTTACATAGGCCTCCAGGATCCCCTTTCGACCGCAAATAATCCCCCCGGTTGGAAAATCCGGACCGGGAAGTTTTTGCAGGATATCTTTAAATCCACATTCAGGGTCGTCTATGATAAGTAATAAGGCGTCGCATACCTCCCGGACATTGTGCGGGGGAATATTGGTGGCCATCCCCACGGCGATTCCGCTGGCTCCATTCACCAGCAGATTGGGAAATCGGGAGGGAAGCACAACCGGCTCGGTTCGCGTTTCGTCGTAATTCGGAACAAAATCGACCGTTTCACGATGCAGATCCTCCAGCATATCCACCGCCGCCGAAGTCATCCGCGCTTCGGTATATCGCATGGCCGCGGGGGGATCGGCGTCGATGCTGCCGAAGTTGCCCTGCGGATCGATCAGCGGGGCACGCATATTCCAGTCCTGTCCCAGACGAACGAGCGTGCCGTAGGTGGCCTGATCCCCGTGGGGGTGGTAATTACCGCTGGTGTCGCCGACGATCTTGGCGCATTTACGGTGTTTGGATCGCGGCCCGAGGTTCAGATCGTTCATCGCCACAAGGACCCGCCGCTGGGATGGCTTGAGGCCATCCCGTACGTCCGGCAATGCCCGTGCGACAATGACGCTCATCGCATAATTCAAATACGAATTTTTCAACTCATCGAGGATGCCCAGTTCCTCAAAGCGTTCCTCGATGGGTTGATATTGCTGTTCGTTTTCGTCCGCCATAACCGTTTCGATGCTTCCATTTCAGGTCGTCTTGACACAGGGAATTCCTCCCTGATCCATCGCTTCCATACGAAACCATAATTGTACCGCGACGGCATGAAAAGTCAACGATTCCCGTATCTGTACAGGGTGATTTTGACAGAATATTTCAGGGACATTTCCGCCGATTATCTTGGCTTTTCTCCGGAAAATCCACTTACCCGCCGCCAGATTTACGGAGAAAGCTTTCTTATTTCATTCCCGGATTACCGCCAACGATAAATCCAATTTCGCTGAGGTTGGGGATCATCGGCGGCCAGTTGGAATTAACGGCCGGCCGGAAAGCGTTGGACCAATAGACAAAAAAGGCCTTGCCCATCATGTAATCCTTCGGAACGACGCCGGCACGGTAACGGTGACCATTATTTCCTATGCCTTCGATTGCCCATAGGCGGGCATCCAGACTATTGGGACTATTATCCCCGCAGACGAAATACTCATCCGTATTGAGTTGGAACGGATCGCGTTCTCCCGCTCGGCGAAGGCGATCATTGGTGTAATGGATATCCCGATACACGCCGACATGGCGCAAGGTCAAGGAGCCGGAACCAAGGATTTGAGTCATCGGAAGATCGTCGGAATCGTATTTTCCGACGGAATTCTTCGTCCGTCCGAGATCGCATCGGAGAATCGTACGACCGACGGAGAGGATCAGTTCATGATCGACATTGGCAAACTGAAAATGAAAAGCCGAATCGGATGCGATCGGGGGCCCCTCCATATCGTTGATCATACGATATTCCCTGTCCTCCCATCGACCAATCTCCATATGCCCATCTTGCCGGACTATCGCACGATAGGTGGTTTGATATTTTTTCAATTCGGCTCCAACCAGGTTTTCCGATCCGTGGAAAAAACCCGTAAAACGTACCATCAGATCGCTACAAATCGGCATACTGTAATTCAGGCCGGCCTCGTTGTACCCATACATCGATCGATAATCTTTGCCAACCGTCGAATCATAACGAAGAACATGAATCCGATCGTTGCCGGCCGTATCCAGCGAAAATACCGTCGGACCTTCGGCGGCCAGATTCCAGCGCGAATCCTCAACATTGGTAAACGGTTGTCGCCAGCCCGATGATCCGACGCCGACCCCGCCCGACCCTTTCCGATGATAGAGGGTCTGCGGGGGTTGATAATCATTCTCATACACCGGCATCCAAAGCTCTTCCTGAACCGCAGGAGGTTTCCGGGCAATCCGCCCGTCGATAAATATGTCGCCGTCGATAATCTCGATCGTCTCGCCCGGAAGAGCCACAAGACGCTTGATGTAATTTTCCTGCGGGTTGGTCGGATTCTTGAAAACCACAACATCCCAGCGATTGGGTTCGATAAACGGATAAAGACATTTCAGAACTAAAATCCGATCCCCATTGGACACCGATACCACCGGTTCTTCCGGAAGTTGTATTCCGCAGCTTGGGCAATTCCCTGTCGGCCAGCCCCCGGGATCCACGGGACCCAAATCCATCGGATAACCGCATTGCAGACAACGTAAATGAAAGTGCTGACCGCGAAGAGTTTCCGCCATGCTTCCGGTCGGAATCCGAAATGCTTCCATCACAAAAGCCCGGAATACAAAGGCCAGAATCAGCGCGATCAATAACCATTCCAGAGTATTGACAATTCCCTCAAGGGTGGTACTTCGACGTCGATGGGGATACGTGTCGGGAAACAACAATGCTCGTTCTTCATCCATCATGGCGAGGCGTTTCCGGGGATGGATAAGGGGTCAGGGATTCACGACCGCCATAGATGAGCTTGATCCCATCGATATGGGGAACGTTGAGGAATATTTTGGCGAGCCGGCCGAGAGGAGTTCGTTCCAGCGAATCCGCAAAACGAGTGGCGTTCCAGGGCCGATAGGGTCCCGGCCAATAGACGAAAAAGGCCTTTCCGACCAGGTAGTCACGCGGTACGGTGCCCGTTCGGTATTCTTTGCCGTTGCCCAGTCCGGGCGTATTCCAGACCCGGGCATCCGCGCTATTGGGACTGTTGTCGCCGCATACAAAGTACTCCTCGTTGCCGAGGGTAAAAGGATTCCCTTCCGAAGCTCGCGAAGCGCGGGAATTCGAAACGTAATGGATATCCCGCCAGAGACTGATATGCGAAAGGCGGATCCGGCCCTTTCCCTGAATGGCTACGCTCGGTAACAGGGTATGCTTCGGGCCCATTCCATCGGGGGTATCCCTAAATTCTTTGGTCCATTGTCGCCCCCCCACTTTCAATTGAACACTATGATCCACGATGGCGAATGAAAAATTGAAGGCATTCTTCGGGGAAACCGATATCGAATCCTGGACCAGGAACTCCCTGTTTCCTTCCGCATTTTCTTGAACGATTCCCAGTTGACCGGTACCATCCACCCATGCAAGATACCGAATCCCGTATTTGGATAGTTCCGTTTCCACCTTCGATAACCCGTCTTTCAATTCTCCCACAAATCGAACCTGAAGATCGCTGCAGATTGGAAGATACCGATAAGCCCGCGGATCATCGTAGGCGTACGTGGCGCGAAAATCGTTCCCCGCATTTGTATTGTACACGAAGCGATGATGGCGACCGGACGGATCATCCAGCACGAACACGGTTGAACCCTCGGCGACCAGATTCCATTGCGACGATTCGACATTTTGAAACGGCTGCGACCAGGTATGTCCATTGAAGTTGTTGTCACGGATCCCTTTCGGCTGATAATCGTTGACATACACCGGCATCCACAGTTCCCGTTGGACATTCGGCGGTTTCCGAGCGATCTTCCCGTTGATATATACATCTCCATCAATGATCTCAACCGTTTCGCCCGGACCGGCGATCATCCGCTTGATATAGTTTTCCGTCGGTTGAGTGGGATTTTTGAAAACCACGACGTCCCATCGGCGCGGATCGAGAAATTGATAGATACACTTGAGAACAAAAATCCGGTCGCCCTTGATCACAGGCACCCGCTGACCGGACCTGCGGTAATACCCGCAACTGGGACATCGGGGATTGCCGGGCCTGACCTCCTCGTCTTTGCCCGACACCTGATTTCGCTGGAATCCATATTCGGATGGCAGATAATCATAATCATACGGATACGCACATTGCTCGCAACGCAGACGAAAATGGGCGCCTTTCAGCGTATCGGCCATACTGCCGGTCGGAATAGTATAGGCCTGCATTTCAAAAACGATAAATACCAGCGTATAACAGAAGGCCGAAATCATCCACTCCAGAGAATGGTACATGCCATCGACCTTGGTTGTCGTGATCGGTTCCTTCAACGTATTCTTTGCGGACATCGGTTCCTTTCTCTTTCCATTCCGAACACATTATTATTTTCGATGTCTTCCGTTTGGTCAAGGATGAAACTGGAACTTTTCATTTTTCAAATGAAAACGCCGTATATTCGTCTCCATTGCCCCTTTCGCCGAATACCGAGATTGAAGTTCATCAGGACAGGTATCGACAAGAAGTATCTCCTCGAATCACGCCGGATCGTGAGATTGAAAAAATTGTGGGAAATAGTTCTTGATGATCCGAAGTCTTTACCGTATAGTGATTTGTGATTCAGCGGTTGAAGAGGTTTTTGCTGGATTCGGTTCTGCTCATAACCAGACGATCAACCTTTTTTGAATGTTGAGGTAGCCGATGGCGACGATTACAAAGAAAGAACTTATTGATCGGATTGCCGAGATCACACAGGCCAAGCGTGTCGTGGTCAAGCGGATCGTTCAGTCCTTTCTCGATGAAATCATCGGTGAACTGACCAAAAACAATCGGCTCGAATTTCGGGATTTTGGAGTGTTTGAAGCTCGTTGTCGTGCGTCCCGCATCGCACAAAATCCGAAAACACTTCAACGAGTGAATGTGCCGACCAAGCGTACCGTAAAATTTAAAATGGGTCGTGTTCTGAAACTGAAAATGGCGTCAGACGAACCGGCGGCCGATCCAAGTTGAAATCCCTTTCAAAGATAGCCTGTCATGGCAACCGGATAGACGCATCTGAAAGGCAATTTCCGATGGTGGAAGGCACGGTGAAGTGGTTTGATAAAAAAAAGGGTTATGGTTTTATCGCGCAACCCGGAAATACGGACGTATTTGTCCATTACACAAGCTTTGCAAACCGTGATTTGAAAACTCTCGACGAAGGCGATACGGTTTGCTTTGAGGTTGTTCAGGGCGAAAAAGGGCCGCGAGCCGACAACGTAATCCGCAAAGCCCCCGTTTCCTAATCCCCTTGCCGACGGAAGACTTTCGATTCCGAACCCGTCAGCAAACGGCGGATGTTTTCCCCGTGTCGCAGAACCACAATCCCAGCCATAATCATAGCGACGAACATCAGCGGCCATAATTCCGCAAAGGTCCAGTCCGGAATCACCGCGATCAGAATTCCAAACACCGCGGGAAACGATGCGGAAGCGACGATGGAGGCCATGGAAACATATTTCCATCCCAGTACGATCACGATCCAGAGCGCAAATGTGATGAGACCTGGAAACGTATAATAGGGATACAAACCCAACATCACCCCCATTCCGGTGGAAGCGCCTTTCCCCCCGCGAAAACGCAGATACACAGGATAAATATGTCCCAGGATCGCCGCACAACCCACAGCGACCCAGGCGAACCATGTTCCTGCGGAGGGATTTTCCGCTCCCATCACCCAACGTCCCGCCAGCGTGGGGGCGAATCCCTTCAGGGCATCCAAAACAAAACAGAGGACAGCCCATCTTCGTCCGAGGGCCCGCCCCAGGTTCGTTGCTCCGATGTTACCCGATCCGACCGAACGAAGGTCAATCCCGTGCGTTTTGGCCATCAGCAAACCAAAGGGTACCGATCCCAACAGATAGGATCCCGCAATCAATAGAATCCACTTCAACATCGTTTGATCCCATGAAATATCCTGTCATATAACGAGAGTAATTGTGCCGCATGCCGATCGATCGAAACGGCCCGGCACACCGGATCGTTCCGGATGGCTTGAGATACCTTGCGAACAAGATCCGGATCGGAGTATCGAACCAGCGCTGCCGCAAGCGTTTCGATATCCCGCGGATCTTTCAGAATGACTCCATGTCGCTGATGTTCGAACATCTCGGAGGCCCCGTTGAATCGCGTGGTGATCACCGGGCGATGAAGCGACAGGGCCTCAAGAATAAATCGCGATGAAGGATCATAAAACGTCGGCAACACCGCCGCGTCACAGGCGGCGATTGCGGCAGGCATATCGGAAACAACACCCAGAAACGTGATTTGATCGGCGACTCCCAGCTTCTGCGCAAGCCGAAGATAACGACCCCGCCCGCCGGCGCCGGCTATCGCTATCTGAATCGGTCGAGCGGTCGGCCAGGACAAGGTTCGCTGCAGGGCATGAATCAGCGGAGACAATCCCTTGAGGCGAAAATTGTTCGCCGCAAACAGGAATAAGGCGGCATCAGTTTCGCCGGGAACTCCCAGACGTTCGTTCACCAGCGTGCGAAAGGCGAGAATTCGTTCCGTGCTCACTTCGGATCCAACCGTGACGCCGTTGGCAATGACCGCAATCCGATCCTCGGGAACGGCATAATGACGCAGGAACTGTTCCCGTACATATTCGGATAATGCCGCTATAACAGGCCCTTCGGATTGTCGACATAGTTTTCGTTCGGCCATTTGCAGAACCGTCCGACGCCAATTCAAAACTCCCGTCCATCGTTTTACAAATGCGATACGCGGATGGTCATAACTGGCGGCATTTCGAATCATCGCTTCATGATAACTTCCTCCCCGAGGTTGATACACATCGCAAAAGGAAAATGGCAGCGTGCTGTGAACAATATCATAGTCGTTTTCCGCCAGGTGCCGAATGAGGGCTTTCTCGAAACGTGCCATGGAGATCCGTGCCCCCCGGTTTCGGCCACAGAGTATTTTCGTTGTCTCCGTGGGTTTTCCCTGTGCCGCAAGCAGGGTTACATCAAGTCCCGCGGATCGCAGCGCTTCGGATAACTCGGCGACGGAACGCTCCGCTCCTCCGAGAGATGGGTCGGTGCGTTCGATAACGATGGCGATTCGGTGGAATACGTTGCTCACAATCACCTCGCAAACGGAACCGGCCTTCCATGCCGGATATCGTGATCGGCCATTCGCCATGCCCGAGCGCGAATCCGGGCGATACGAATACGATCCATCCATGTCAGTCGTTCGTGGCCGATGTAGGACCGATAGAACCGTATTCGATCGGCGCAGGAGAACGTGCCGCCGGGCGCCGAGTAATGCAACTCGGCCAAATCCTTGATCCGGAAACGTCGGCCCCATAGCCGCGGCCGAAAGGCCCGTTGAAGGTCAATCAAATATAACATACCCGCCGAATCCTGAAATACATGGGCCAGATATAAGTCCCGGTGGCAATACCCCGTAGCGTGAAATCGCCGGACGAATTCCCCCAGACGAGCCAGAAAGATCGTACGCTCCGAAAAAATCCCCGAATCCCAACCGGCAGGCAATCTCCGTTCCAGTGCTTCTGCATCCTCGAGCATCCGTGTAACGATGAAACTCCGCCGCTCAAAAATCGTTCCCCATTCGTAGCCAAACGCCACCACATGCGGAGTCGGAATACCCGCCGCGGCAAGTTCCTCGCTCGGCAAACGATCCCGACAGGCGGTACTGATCCGCCGCCCCGTCTCAAACCAGCTTATTAGTTGTTGTCGGATCGGCGTTCGATCGTACCGCTTTAAAAACAATACGGCCGATGGATTCTGAATCTCAAATCGTATCCGGTTTCGATGTCGCGACATATTCGCCTTAGGCAAAAGTACGCCGCCCGAAAAGGAAAAGATGGATTCCATATTCGTTAATCCGGCCGCTTCAAAGGCCCCTTTGAAGGTCGAATCGACAAAGATCCCTTCGCGTATCATTTCGTAGTGCGGCACGCTCATGGGTTCCATGCCTCCAATACCTTGGCCGACGCATCGAGCACGCTGTCAACGGATATGGATTCCATACAATAATGCCGTTTCTCTCGGCAGGTGGGTTTTTCACAAGGCACACACGAACCCGTTCCGACAATCGGTATCTCAAAGGGATAATCCGTCTGGGTCCACGCGGGATTATTCGGCCCAAACAAGGTAATCACATGGCGCTGCAACGCGATGGCGATATGGCGCGGGCCGGTATCATTGCCGATCACAAGGTCCGCCTCGGAAAACAAGCCCTTGAGCTCGGATAACGAAAGAGGCGTTTCCGCAAGAGTGTAAACCTTTGTTTTCGCGGAGGTCTGGATGTGCGCGGCGATTCGCCGTTCCGCCTCGTTGGGCGCAACCGATACCACAATCCTGGCTCCGAACCGCTCGGCCAGTTTGTCCGCTACCGCCGAATAGTTTTCCGCCGGCCAGCACTTGCTCGGGCCAAAACTCCCGCCGGGCACCAGAATCACCAGGGGACTGGCCGGCGTTGCCGCGATCGGCAGTTTGGCCATCAGACGCGCATTCGCTCCGGGGTCGACAGGCAATTCCATCCGGCGATCTTTCGTTTCCGCTCCCAGTTCGGAAGCGATTCGCAGATAATAATCAATCATCGACTCCGGTACAAACCGGCCGTTCGATGTCTTTCGCGGCTGGATCCGCAGGGTCAGCAGTCGCCCTCGCCCATCCCGATCATACCCGGTTCGCTGCGGAATTCCCGCAAGCCAGACCGTCATCGCCGAACCAAACGAGTTCTTCAGCAGAATGGCCTGATCAAACCGCTCTGAATGAATCTGATGTCCGAATGAAATCGGATTGCGCCGCATACGAATCCACGCATCGCACCACGGATTACCCATGAGCAAATCAAGAACCGCCGGTTCGGCGACAAACGAAATCCGAGCACCGGGATAATGCCTGCGCAACGCGCGGAGAGTCGGCGTCGATAATACGGCATCCCCCAACGGTGACGGCAACCACACCAGAATTCGTTCCTGAGCCATCTCAGACACCTATTTTCGATCCCGCATCAGATAGAATGAGACCACCATCAATTGCAGGACAAGGGCATACTGAATCGCCAGAAAAACGCCCGATTGATGCCGCGTCTGATCCATTAGAAACCATAGACTCACAAGCAGACAGAAAACCACAAGAATCTGCAGCAGGCCCGAAATAACCTTCAGAAAGGAAAAATCGTCGAACAGCGTCTCTCTTCGAGATGCCCGCAATTGCCGAAGAATGTCTTCCAGCAATTCTTCCGTCCGATTCCCGGCATGAATCGGCTCTTTCGGAGTCCCCTCCGGATTCGACGGATGGGCCTTCGTATCCGGTTTGTCCGTTGTTGTGTCTTTGGATGAATCCGACGGAATGATCTTTCGTTCCGGCGACACGATCCCCGCAACCGCAGAAGCGGCCTCCGTCTCCGTTTTGAGCTTACTCTGGACCACAACCGATGGGGAATTCATCGTCGTCATGGACGATTCCATCGGAGGATGCAATGGAGTGGATGACCGACCGCCATCCTCGCGCGATGGCGAAGATGGGACATGGTGTTGACGATCATACATCTTAATGATATTGACGGCTTCCTTCATGTTCACCGCCTTCTGAAAAGGCGTTGGATCGGATCCCGATACGATCGTGGGCTTGACCGAGGTACTGATCAGAATCGTTTTGCATCCCGCACGGACACCCGCCTCGATATCACGATACGAATTGCCTACCGCCCACGAACGATCCAGATCGATCTGCATTTCCTGGGCCGCCTTGAGAATCATTCCCGGACTGGGCTTGCGCAGATCGCTGTCCTTGCGGTATTCCGGAACGACGCCATTCGGATGATACGGACAATAATAGATCCGATCCAGATAGGCCCCCTCATTTCCCAAAAGCTTTTCGAGCTGATGATGAATCTGGGCGAGTCCGTCCTCCGTTACCATCCCTCGCGCCACCGCCGACTGGTTGGTCGTTACCACCAGGAGAAATCCCATCTTGCGAAGTTCAACCATCGCCTCGGCTACCCCGGGGAGCAATTGGACCTGGCTGGGCTGGGTGATATACCCGGGATCCTCTATCAGAGTATCATCGCGATCAAGGAAGATGGCTTTCTGTCCCATGTCCGAATCCTTTCATCCCTTCCGGAATATTCGCTCCAGTTCTCATCCTTCATTTCCAGTCAAGGACTGTATCTTCTGGATCGTCGCGGTGGAACTCTTGCCGTTCACCAGCGGGGCCAGCATGACCTTTCCCCCATAGGATTCCACAAACTCCCGGCCGACGACTCCCTTGTCGGCCCAGTCCGCACCCTTGACCAGAACATTCGGCCGAACCTGTTGAATCAGCTTCAGCGGATCCGGTTCCTCAAAGACGATAATGTAATCCACCGATTCCAACGCGGCCAGCACGATCGCACGATCGTGTTGGTTGTTGATCGGCCGAGTCGGGCCTTTGATCTGGCGAACGGATGCGTCGCTGTTGAGCCCTAGTACGACGATATCCCCCTGCTGCTTGCAGAATCGGAGATATTCGATATGTCCCGGATGCAAAACATCGAAACATCCGTTGGTGAATACAATTCGATGCTTCTGTTGGCGATGACAGGTAAGATCGCTCAACAGAGCCGCGAGATCCCGAATCTTGCCCCGCTGCCCCCGGCTTCGACGGAGAATCTCATTGACGATCTCATCGATGCTCACCGTGGCGGTTCCAAACTTTTCGACTTCCAGTCCGCCGGCGATATTGGCCAATTGCACGGCGGCTACAAAATCACAACCGGCCGAGATCGTCATCGCCAGCATCGCCAGGACCATGTCGCCGGCGCCCGTTACATCATACACGGTGCGTGGAATTGTGGAGATATGTTCGTTGAGATCGGAGGTCTTCAGCCATGCCCCTTCCTTGTCCAGGGTGATCACAACGGCCTCAAGCTTCAGTCGTTCATAAAGAATCGCGGCGGCCCGGGCCGCGTCCGTCAGATTCTCGATGGAAAATCCGACCGCCGTTGACGCTTCACGCCGGTTTGGCGTAATCAGGCAGCCGCCTGAGAATTTCCCGTAATCCTCTCCCAGAGGCGGATCGATCAGCACGCGCTTGTTCCGTTCTCGGGCCAATCGAATCATCTCCCTCGCCACGTCCTCGGTCAACACCCCTTTGCGGTAATCCTGCAAACACACAATATCGGCCTGCGGGAGATATCGTTCATAGGCCTGCAGAATCTGCCGGTTGACATCCGGAAGCAGAGGCGCATCCGACTCCTCGTCAATTCGCAATAATTGCTGGCGATGCCGATGCTGAGCCAGCCCGATGAGTCTCTGCTTGCTGGTGGTCGGTCGATCCTCCACCCTCAGAAGACCCGACAAATCCGCTCCATGCTCGTTCAACAGGCGTTGAAGCCGATCGGCGCCGGCATCGTGCCCAACCACGCCTACGCATAATGGATAACCTCCCAAAACCGCTATGTCCGCGGCAACCGAACCGGCGCCTCCGCATCGATCCTGCCGGTCGATTACCTTCAGTACCTGTACGGGCGCCTCGGGACTGATCCGTACGGCATCTCCATACACATAACTATCAAGGATATAATCCCCGACCAGCAATACTCTGGGCGACCCAAGATGCGTCGCCGCTTTCAATAAGGATTCATGCATCGATAGACCCTCTCGGCTGATCGTGTATCCGGCCGATACACTCTGAAATCACGCCTTCTATTGTATCGCCTCCCTGGATAAATTCCAGCTTCATCGGCAAATAAGCCAAAGGGATTGGTTGATCACCCAGCGTAACGTTTACCGATTTCACCCAGTCTTTCTCCGTCGTCAACAGATACTCCGCCCCGTTTTTGGCCGCCTGCTCATACAGAGAATCAATCGCGCCATCCGAATACGAATAATGATCCTCAAAGGTTCGGGTTGACACAAGGTCAACGCCGTAGAGGCGAAGCTGCTGATAAAACGCTTCCGGATTCCCGATTCCACAAAAGGCCATCGCCTTCTTTCCTCGCAGTTCCTCGGTCGATCGTTGGAGTCCGCCGGGCAAATGGACATACGGATGGATCGTCCGGGATATCCCGATCGGGATGACCGGCCGGATCGTTCGAATCTGCAGGACCAGTTCCTCGATCTCCTCCGGATTCACCTGCTCCGAACGGGTAATCACAACCGCGTCCGCGCGCCGAAGCGATGCGACCGGCTCGCGCAACATTCCCGCCGGCAACAAACGGCGGTACCCAAAGGGACACGTCGAATCGATGACAACGAGATCCAGATCGCGCTTCAGTCTGCGGTGCTGAAATCCATCATCGAGGATCAGGATGTCGGCTCCCATTTCCTCCACCGCTTGTTTCGAACCCTCGGAACGGTTCGGATTGATCACGAGTTTCGCTTCCGGGCAATTCTTCAACAGAATCGCCGGTTCATCCGTCAATCGCATCTTGGAGGTTTTGTACCCTCGCGTGAGAATCCCCGGATGATATCCCCAGGATTGAAGACGCTGGTACAACCAGATCACCAACGGTGTCTTGCCCGTCCCTCCCGTCGTCAGATTTCCGATGCTGATTACCTTTACAGCGGCCTGCGTTTGCCGTAACCAGCCACGGTCATATAGCCTATTTCGAATGCCGATCATCCATCGGTAAGGCCACGAGACCATTCGCAAAAACAACACCGCCGCCCTCGCCCCCGTCGAGGTTTGCCTGTCCGATATCAACCTGCGAAAAGCGATTTGGTTCAATCTCGATTCCCGCTTAGTCCACCACTCAACGGCCGTTCAATTTACGGATAATGGCGTCGGCCATCTCGCGCGTCCCAACCGCCGTCGGATCATTCCGATCTTCCTTCAGGTCGTAGGTTACCTCCTTGCCTTCGGCGATGACGTCCGCTACAGCCTGTTCAAGACGCCTGGCTTCCTTGTCCTTGCCCATATATTGCAGCATCAGTGCCCCGCTGAGAATCAAAGCAACGGGATTAACCTTGTTCTGCCCCGTATATTTCGGAGCGCTGCCGTGCGTAGCCTCAAAAATCGCCCCCTTGTCGCCGATGTTGGCGCCCGGCGCCACGCCAAGCCCTCCGACCAGTCCGGCGCACAAATCGCTCAGGATATCCCCGTAGAGATTCGGCAACACCAGTACATCGTACAGTTCCGGTTTCTGAACCAGTTGCATACACATATTATCGACAATTCGATCCTCAAACTCGATATCCGAATATTCCCTGGCCACCTCACGGCTGACTTCCAGCCATAATCCGTCGCTGAACTTCATGATATTGGCCTTGTGCACGCTGGTCACTTTGCGCCGCTTCATCTTGCGGGCATACTCGAACGCGAAACGGACGATCCGACGCGTTCCCTCGACGGAAATCGGTTTGATGCTCACCCCCGCGTTGGGACCGATCTTCCGTTTGCTGTGGGCGTTGAGCCAGCCGATCAGCTCCAGCGTATCGTCTTTTCCTTTTTCGAATTCAATTCCCGCATAAAGATCTTCGGTGTTCTCACGAACGAGAACCAAATCGATATTCGAATACTTGCTCCGTACGCCCGTGTAGCTCTTGCACGGCCGCAAACAGGCGTACAAATTCAGTTCCTGGCGCAAATAGACATTAATACTGCGAAACCCCGTCCCCACCGGGGTTGTGATCGGCGCCTTGAGCGCCAGGCCGTTGCGTTTCACCGACTCCATCGTCTCATCCGGAATCGGCGTGCCCAGCCGCTTCATCACATCCACACCGGCCTCGCGCAATTCCCACTCGATACCGGCCCCGGTGGCGTCAACGCACCGCCGTGCGGCCTCGGCGATTTCCGGCCCGATCCCGTCGCCCGTTATCAACGTCGCTTTCGTCATTGTGTTCTCCCAGATGGCTTTGGTAATTCAAAACGCGGCTGGACATCTCGATGTCCGGTTCTTGAAATTCGTCTGCTGATTCAAAACGGAATCCTACTATCCTGAGGTAACCAAGTCAATGGAATTCACCCTTGGAGGCGGAACAGCGGAACATATCAGCCATACAAGGGGATTCGTCCATCCGTCCGGCGTCCGGACCGGAACCGATTTTTTCTTGATTGTCCGCGTCTATACGATATGATCGTGCAATTCAATGGAAAGGACAACAATGAAACGGATAGGGATATCGTTGGGAGTGTTGATGGCGGTTGCCGTTGCGGGTTGCGATAAAAACGCGCAATGGAAGAATCCCCTGGATGGGGTATTCGGGGCCAAACAGGATATTAAGACCGAAACGACTCTTCTGGAAATCGACGCGGTGGGTCGGCTCAACGGCGATACGGCCAAATACGAGGGCTTCCTGGAAATCGCCCGACGCGAAAACCTCTCGCCCACCGAGCAGGTTTACCTGGCCCGCACGGCGGTAAAAACGCTTTATCTGGATGAGGATAAACGGGAAATTCTCGAACAACTCATCGACAGCGAACTGTATTCCTGCGCCTGCAAAAAGGAAATCCTCGCACAATTGGGACAGTTCAAAAAGGAAGAATCCCGAGTGGCCGTCCTGCAGAAAATCAACTCGACCGAAACCTGCCTGGATCAATGGCCGGTGGACGATACAAAACCATAAGATCCCGAATCGGGTGCGCGAACGTATGGATGCCCGGATCCGCGGCTCGTCGAATCGTTTGAAACCGCCGTTTATGCCAGAGGCATTGCCATCGCAAAAATCATCGCCACGGTTAGCCCGACCACGGCCGTCGTACTGACAGTTACCGTCCAGGTTTGTAACGCCTCGATTTCCGTCAGTCCGCCCATCTTGGCGAAAACCCAGAAACCGCTGTCGTTCATCCAATTACCGCATTGAGCGCCAAATCCGATCGCGATGGCCAGATAGACCGGATGATACCCGATCGCTTCGGGCGATACGACCATCGCGGCCATCATGCTTCCCGTGGTCATCATCGACACCGTGCTGGATCCCTGGGCGAACTTGATCAAAAAGGCGACGAGAAAACCCAGCAACATCAGTGGAATTCCGCCGATGCCTCCGCCCCCGGAGAAAAACGCCTTCTCGATCGTGCCCCCGATATTGGCCTCCTTGAGCATCGCGCCGAAAGCGCCCCCCGCGGACGTGATCAGAATGATAACGCCCGCGCTGGCCAGCGAGGCCTCGACCACGCGGGCGACTTCCTTGCGTTCCGGTCGCCGGTTGAAGATCCACACGCTTGCCGCGATCACGGCCGAAACAAACATCGCCAGGTTCGGATCCCCCGCGATCGCCGTAAAGCGCGCCGTCGTCTTCAGGCCTTCGGAAGCGCCGGGAACTTTCGAAAGACTGTCCACGAAGGTATTCGCGGATATCATGAGGACCGGCAGAAGGACCGGAAGAATCGAAACCGCCAATCCCGGAAGCCGGTCGTCGGCAAGAACCTCCGGTTCCGGCTCGGCGGACTGGATCGAACGCATGGGAATATCAAATTTTCCGGACCACCATTTGACAAAATAATACATGATCACGCCCGTCGGAATCGATACCGCCAATCCCATCAGGATCATCGCCCCCAGGTCGATCTTCATGATTCCCGCCAGGATCAGCGGGCCCGGCGTCGGCGGCACCATCGAATGCGTGATCGAAGCTCCCGCTCCCAGAGACAATATCAAAAGCAGATACCGCATCCCCGTCCGGCGATGGGTGGATCGGGCCAGCGGCAGCAGCAGGTAGAACACCGTATCGAAAAAGACCGGCACCGACATGACAAATCCGCTGCTCATCAGGGCCGCCGGGGCCCGTTTCTCTCCAAAGAGGCGCATCAGCGATCGCACCACCCGATCCGCCGCCCCGCTGCGCGTCAGGCAATCGCCGATGATCGCCGCCAGCGCGATCACAATCCCGACCTTGCCGGCCATCATCCCGAAAGCGCCGGCCACACGGGAAATCTTCACCTCCGCCTCTCCGGGCGCCAGCAAGCTCACCGCGATTGCCGCCGTGATCATGGCGATGAAGGCATTGACCCGAAGAACCAGAATCATGCCGATCACGATGGAAATTCCGGCAACGAGGATGAAGAGAGGGTCCTGAATCACGTTGACGATCACGGCGTTGCCTCCTTACACAAATCAGATATCCTTTCCCGCGATAATCTCTTCGGCGCGTTTCCGCCACGCCTCGACGCCGCTCCGGATAAAATAATCCAGCGACTCATCGTTGACCATCCGGCCCATCAATGTCTTTCGCCGGTTGGCATCCGGCACGGCCGTAAGCATCCGCTTGCGCAGCTGCTCCAGTTCCTGCACGAACCGCCCATGCGCTTCGGTGAACATCTCCTCCAGCTTCCGACGCACATGACCCGAATACGCCGGGCAGTTGCCGTCGGTGCCGATGGCGATTTGCAACGGCCCCCGCTGCACCACCGCCGGAACATAAAAATCGCACAGCTCCGGCACATCCACCACGTTGCACAGCACCTCAAGCTTCTGGCAATCGGCGTAGATCTGCCGGTTCAGCATCGCGTCGTCCGTCGCCGCGATCGCCAGAATCGCCCCCGTCAGAAATTCCTTCGAATATCGAGTCTGCACAATCTCGACGTTGGCCATCTTCGCCAGGTCGTCAAACATCGGATCGATCAGCGGAGCGACAACCACCACCCGCGCCCCCGCCTCCGCCAGCGACTGCGCCTTGCGCGCTCCGACCGCACCGGCGCCGATCACGACAACCCGCCGCCCCTCGAGATTCAGAAATATCGGGTATTTTCCCATACCCCCATTGTACCCCCCCGCCCTATCCGCCCGCAACGAGATTATCCGATTTCCGCCACGGCCGTCTGTCATCCCCGCGAATGCCGGTATCTGGACAAAAAAGGGGTCTGAAACCTTAAATTGGTTATCACGGCCGGTAGGGGCGGATGGCATCCGCCCTTATGTCCTGCTTAGAATTTTCCGGATGTAGCACAACCGTCCCGGCTGTGTAAGGGCGGTTCGCAAACAGCCCGTGTCATTGTTAATTTTTCTTCCAACACCAACGGCGTCGAGCGACTCTCTATTGCCATCGCTTCTATTCCCGACTACAATATTCAAAACGGATTCAAAAGGATGACGACCTATGACGGCTCCCGCTATCATTGATCAACTTGTCGAGCGTTTCCAACGCGGCCGCGACGACTACCGCTCCGGCCGATACAACGAAACCCAGCTCCGCCGCGAATTCCTCGATCCCTTCTTCAATGCCCTCGGCTGGGATGTCAACAATTCCCGCGGCTATGCCGACGCCTATAAGGATGTCATCCACGAGGACGCCATCAAGATCGGATCGGCCACCAAGGCCCCCGACTACTGTTTCCGCATCGGCGGCACTCGAAAATTCTTCCTCGAAGCCAAAAAGCCCGCCGTTGATATCCAAAAAGACCCCGCCTCCGCATTCCAGCTCCGCCGCTACGCCTGGTCCGCCAAGCTGCCCCTGTCCATCCTCACCGATTTCGAGGAGTTTGCCGTCTATGACTGCCGCATCCGTCCGGTCCATTCCGACAAGGCCTCGACTGCCCGCGTTAAGCTCATCCCCTACACCGACTACCCTGCCCGCTGGGATGAGATTGCCTCCGTCTTCTCCCGCGACGCCGTCCTCAAGGGTTCCTTCGACAAATACGCCCGCACCGAAAAGGCCAAACGCGGTACCGCCGAAGTCGATGATGCCTTCCTCGCCGAGATCGAATCCTGGCGCGACACGCTCGCCCACAACATCGCCCTCCGCAACCCCGCCCTCGACAATCGCCAACTCAACTTCGCCGTTCAGATCACCATCGACCGCATCATCTTCCTGCGGATCGCCGAAGACCGCGGCATCGAACGATACGGCGAGCTTTTGGCCCTTGTCAACGGCGCCGATATCTATCCGCGTCTGCTTGCGCGTTTCCGCGCCGCCGATGACCGTTACAACTCCGGCCTGTTCCACTTCAGCAACGAAAAAGATCGTCCCGAAGGTCCCGACGAACTGACTCCCTCGCTGGCCATCGACGACAAAGTCCTCAAACCCATCCTCAAATCGCTCTACTATCCCGAAAGCCCCTACGAATTTTCCGTCCTGCCCGCTGAAATCCTCGGCCAGGTCTATGAGCAGTTCCTCGGCAAGGTCATCACCCTCACGGCCGGCCATCACGCCCGCGTCGAGGAAAAGCCCGAAGTCAAAAAGGCCGGCGGTGTCTATTACACACCCGCCTACATCGTCCAGTACATTGTCGAAAACACCGTCGGCAAACTCGTCGAAGGCAAAACCCCATCCGAGGTCGCCAAGCTCAAAATCCTCGACCCCGCCTGCGGCTCCGGCTCCTTTCTCCTCGGCGCCTATCAGTACCTCCTCGACTGGCACCTGAAGTTCTACTCAGACCACGACCCCGCCTCCTGGCTCAAAAAGAAAAATCCCCCCATCGTCGAAGTCATCTTTGACGCTGTGGGGGCGGACGGCGTCCGCCCATCTCAATGTAATCACGGCGCAAGCCGGAATCCAGATTTGAATAGAGGTAGCACAAGCGTCCCCGCTTGTGAATCTTCTCATTCCCGCGAAAGCGGGAATCCACTAAATCCTGAATCCCAAATCCTAACGCCTTTTTCCAATGCCCCTCGACCTCCGGCCACAAATCCCCCGCTGGTCCCCTCATCCTACAAACTCACGACATCCGAGCGCAAACGCATCCTCCTCAACAACATCTTCGGCGTCGATATCGACTCCTCGGCCGTCGAGGTCACCAAGCTCTCCCTGCTCCTGAAGGTCCTCGAAGGCGAAAAACAACTCTTCCTCTTCGCCAAAGAACGCGCCCTGCCCGACCTCGGCTCCAATATCAAATGCGGCAACTCCCTTATCGCCCCCGATTTCTATTCCAGCGGGCAACTGTCCCTCTTCGACGACGAAGAAAAACTCAAAATCAACGCCTTCGACTGGCCCGCAGAATTCCCCGCCGTCTTCAATTCCAAAAACCCCGGCTTCGACGCCGTCATCGGAAACCCGCCCTGGGGAGCGGATATCGATGATATTACTGAATACCTTGTTACGCATTATTCAAACAGCACGGAAAGTTATCGTGATTCGTTTAAGGTTTTCATTGAAAAAGGGATGTCTTTAACCTCGAAAGGTGGTGTGTTTAGCAATATAGTTCCGAGTGCCATGCTGTTCCAATCCAGATATAAGGATATTCGTCGATTCCTCAGGTGTAATAAAATTGTGATTCTATGGAATATTGGGGACAAGGTATTTGGCCCGAAAGTGTCTGCACCTTGTTGTGTGTTTGTTGTCGAGAAAAATATCGCTCAAGATTCATCTGAGGTCTCTATCCTCGATACGGCACATCTTTTCGATAATGGTGAAAGAGCATTACTATCGCACAAACCCGCTTATAAAAAGATGCCTCAATCGGTTTATCAACATACGACAGAAGGGTCTTTTGTCACATTCTATCGTGAGAAAAAGGACAATGAAGTCCTCTTGGAATCTATTTTAGATTGTAAAGATTGTGGTATAAAACACCAACGGGTAGGTGTTGGGATGGAGCAGAAGGGGAAGTCTGATTTAGCATCCCGTCTGTATTACGAAGGTCCGATTCAAAGTCCGAAAGATAAAAAATTCCTCACAGGTTCAGATTTGTGGAGGAATGGTTGGTATCTTGAGAGTACCGAGTTCCAGTCTACTTTGATCCCGCCTGTTTGGCAATCTG
>CAYLSB010000022.1:0-56979 GCA_964386005.1 uncultured Pirellulales bacterium
TTGTGTAGGGGCACATGTTTTTGTGTAGGGGCACATGTTTTTGTGTAGGGGCACACGGCGTGTGCCCTTAGGTGCAAAAACAGGTGTCGAACCCTCTCGATCGGTTCGAGGGTTTGACACCTTTGTTTCGATCGGAAGTTGGGTGGCAGCCACCGAGCAACACGAGGTGGATGGTTACTCGGCGATGCAGAAAATTGAATACGGCCCACTGGATAGTGGATATTAAACGCAAGGCGGATTTTTTATCCGTAGGGGCACACGGCGTGTGCCCTCAGGTGAAAAAACAGGTGTCGAACTCTTTCAATCGGTTCGAGGGCTTGACACCTTTTTCGATCGGAAGTTGGATGACGGGGCACACGGCGTGTGCCCATTGAATCATGCGGTGGATCGCAACCGCAAACGGATAGACAACCGCAATGTGGGCGGATGCCATTCGCCCTGCAAGATCCAAAAGATGTCGCACCTTTTGGTGATCATAAAATGTCGTCCGGTGGCGAAATTCGAAAATTCTGAATAGATCGTCTGGATGGAATGTAACAACTGTCCGATCGAATGACTCATTCATAAAGGATCGGCTCCTTGATGGGCATGGATAGACTTAATCGAGGTTGTTTGTGGAAAGGGGTGTAGTATGGTGGCTGGAAAGATTGCGCAACGGATTAAATGGGGTACAATCGGATTGGTATTCATGGGTATTTCGGCCTTCGCCGGTCAAGTCTATTATGTCGATAACGACTCCCCCGGAGGATCTGGTCTTTCCTGGGCCGAGGCATTCAATTCTCTTTCCATCGCCCTCGATGCCGCCATTTCCGGCGATGAAATCCGCGTCGCTCAGGGAACCTATCGACCGACGAGTCCCGGCGGCGATCGGACGATTTCCTTTATCGTGCCGGACGGCGTAACCCTGCTCGGCGGATACCCCGGCGCGGGGGCTGACGATCCCGACCGGCGGGATGTCGGTGCGAATCGGACGATTCTCACCGGGGACCTTAACGGAAACGATGTTCTGCCAATGTATCCGGGGCATTTGCTGGATGTTCCGTCGCGGCAGGACAACAGCTTTCATGTGGTCCGGACTGAGTATGTTTATCCTTCGGGGATAACCACAATCGGGGGATTTTATATCACCGGCGGTAACGCCAATGGGGACCACTATACACAGCATGATGGCGGAGGAGTCGATGTCGGAGGTCATTCCGTCTGGATCCGCGATTGTGAAATCATTGCCAACAGCGCGATGGGATCCGGCGGGGGAGTCTCGGGCGGAAATCTGTCGAATTGCCGCATCCGTTTCAATTATGCCAAGTGGTCCGGTGGCGGCGTGCAATTTCCCCGATCGATGGATTCCTGCATGATCGAGGGGAATATCAGCGAAATGGGCGGCGGGATGTGCGGGGCCCTGAATGAAACCGTTTATACGCAATGCGATTTCTTGTTCAATGATGCGAACTTTGGCGGGGCCGTTTATCTGAATAACCACCTCGCCGCGTTTGAACGATGTGACTTCATCGGCAACTGGGCCGACTCCAGCGGCGGCGCCTGTTCGATCATCAACGACTGCACCTGTCTGTCGGAACTGAAGATGTTCCGATGCCGGATGACGGACAATTACAGTGGCGGCAGAGGCGGGGCGATCTATCACGAGGGCAATCCCCGGGTTCTGTTGTACAGTTGCCTGTTGGAGCGAAATCATGCGACCGTTTTTGGCGGAGCGATCTATTCGCTGACCTATGAAGGCATGCGCGACATGGGGTATCTGGGCGTGACCAACTGCACGATCGTGGACAACGAGGCGGGCCAGCAGACGGGAGGGTTGTGGTCTTGTTCGGCAAATAAGGAATATCTGGATGTTGTTAATGCAATTATGTGGGGCAATCGCGATTTGTCCGGGGTCGGCCAACAGGATGGACAGATCTGGATCAGTACGGACTGCAACCAGCAAGGCACGGGAGGAACTTTGGTTCCGACGGGTTCCGTGGTATCCGATCCCGTACGTTATTGCTGTATCGAGGGATTAACCGAGGGATTCGGAGGCGAGGGGAATATCGGCGCCGATCCGCTGTTCATGGCCTGGGGGTCAGATGCGGCGATCCCGAATAATTTCCGTTTGACGGCCGAGTCGCCGTGCATCAATGCGGGTACAAACGCCGCCTATCCCTGTTTCGGAAGCCAGCCGAATCCCGGAACGGGGACCTGGGTGGATCCGACCGATCCAACCTGCAGCGCCGGCCTGACCGATCTGGACGGTGTACCGCGAATTCGCGGCGGGATTGTGGACATGGGGGCGTATGAATTACAAACGGCCGTGGGAGCGATCCTGTATGTGGATGATACGGCGCAGGGATTGAACGACGGCAGCAGTTGGGGCGACGCCTTCACGAAGCTGCAGAATGCGCTGACCGCATTCAAACCCGGTAACGAAATCCGTGTCGCGCAGGGGGTGTATCGACCTGCCGATCCGAACGGATCGCGCGACGCCAGTTTCATCCTGCGTGACGGAATGGTCCTGCGGGGAGGTTTTGCCGGATTCGGGGCGCCCAAACCGGACGATCGTGATCCAGTCCGTTTTGAGAGTATCCTCGATGGTCAGAGGGCCTACCATGTCGTGGTCACCAACGGAACCGGTCGAACGACGGTGTTGGATGGATTTACCATCCGTGGCGGCGATGCGTGGAATACCGATGACGGATATCTGACCGAAGGATCGTACGGGGGGGGATTGTATAACAAGGAAGGATCGCCCACGATCCGCCATTGCCGATTTATGGACAACCAGGCGCTGGCGTATGGAGGGGGGATGTACAGCGAATCCGGCGATCCGTTGATCTTGGATTGCCAGTTCTTCGACAATTCGGCCACCGATGGCGGAGGGCTGGATGTGGATTTCGGGGGCGCGGTGGTTCAGAGATGCATCTTCAGCGGTAACCGGGCCTGTTCGTATAACGCCGATGGAGGCACGGCCGGTGCCATCTATTGTTTTAAAAGCCAATGCCGGATCGAGCATTGTGTCGTGGTGGGCAACGGTGTGGACGAGTGGGGTTTCGTCGCGGGTATAAAGTCTAACGACGCGGAGGTCCGCGTCGCTCATTGTATTCTCTGGAACAATCGCGATCACGATACCGGGGGCTGGGCGCTTCAATTCGACGGGCCGATGACGGTGGTCTTCTCCTGCGTAGAGGGTTTGCCTGAGGAATTCGAAAGCACGGGCAATATCGATGATGATCCTCTGTTTGCGGACTCGGGTCAGTGGCTGGGGATTGATGAGCAATTCGGTTCGGATTGTACAGCGAATACCGACTATCAATGGCAACACGGTGATTATCATCTGAAGTCGCAGGCGGGTCGGTGGGATGCCAATGCGAAAAGCTGGGTACAGGATGACATCACCAGTCCGTGTATCGACGCGGGCAATCCGGCGGCGGCGATCATGTTCGAGCCATTCCCCAACGGCGGCGTGATCAATATGGGCCCGTATGGCGGCACGGCCGAAGCGAGCAAGAGCTGGTTTGGCAAGCCGGTGTGCGCGGTGATCGTGGCCGGGGACATCAACGGCGACTGCAAGGTTGATTTGGGCGACTTTGCGATTCTGGTCGGGCATTGGCTGGAGGCCTATTAAGCCTATCATAATTGGATATTTGCGGTAACTTTTGGGCAGGGAGTAGAACATGGTCAAGTACGGGATACTGATCGGACTTGGGATGGTTGGATGGATGGGTTGGGCGTCGGCGGGTGAACTTTTCGTTGAACAGAACGGCGGTGGAGACTTCGGGACGATCCAGGCGGCGATTGATGCGGCGGTCGCCGGCGATGTGATTATCGTCGGCGACGGGACCTGGAGCGGCGACGGTAATCGCGATATCGACTTTCGCGGCAAGGCCGTTACCCTCCGCAGTAAAAACGGTTCCGGCACCTGTATTATCAACTGCGGCGGAAGCACAGCCGAACACACTGGATTTATCTTCCAAACCGGAGAGGGGCGCGACTCGGTCGTGGAAGGATTCACCATTACCAACGGCCGACATGACCGGGCTGGGGCGATCTATTGCAGTTATGGAAACATCCACGATGCCAAGGCGAGTAATCCGACAATTCGCCGCTGCATCATCCGGAATAATTATGGAGAAGCGGCCGGAGGGATTTACTGTAGTTCCCTGTGCGGCCCTCGGATCGAGCAATGCATAATTGCACAGAATTTCAGCGATCAGGTCGGCGGGATTCATTTCTCCGACGAATGCAGCCCGGAGGTCATCTCGTGTGTGGTGTGCGGCAATGAAGGCCAGTTCACCGGCGGCATCCGAACCGGCGGCGCGCACTGCAATGGGATCATCGCCAACTCCGTGATCAACGGCAATCGCTCGTATTGGGGGACGGAAGCATCCGGGGTCGAGTGGTGGGCCTATGGTGGCAGCTTGACATTGTCCCATTGTACCATCGTTAATAATGCGGGCGGCCCGGGCGTATTGATCGGCGGCGGCGGTGATCCGACCGGCAAAATCACCAATTGTATTGTGTGGGGCAACAGGGGCAATGAGTGGAAGGATTCGCAATTTTATTTTTGGCAGATGGAACCGTCGATTACGTATTGTGATATCGAAGGGGGTTGGCTTGGCGAAGGAAACATCGATGCGGATCCGTTATTTGTCGATGCCGACGGTCAGGACGATGCGCCGGGTACGATGGATGACGATCTTCGATTGATCGGCGGTTCTCTTTGTCTGGATGCGGGGGATACCTCGGCCGTGCCGGAGTGGATGACGATGGATGTATTGGGGGAACAACGAATCCAAAATCTTATTGTAGATTTGGGCGCACATGAAGGATTGAACCAGGGATTGGCCGTTATGCCGCGGGACTTCGAGGTGGCTGAAGGTCAGTCGGCCGGTTTTACCGTTCGGTTGGGGATGGATCCGGGCGAAACGATTGAAGTCGAGATCCTGATTGCGACCGGCGATACGGATATATCCATTACCTCTCCGAATCGATTATATTTTGACTCGTCGAATTTCGATCAGCCGCAGACGATAACGGTAACCGCGGCACAAGATTCGGACTTTGCGGATGGTACGACGGTACTGGTTGTTCGATCGCCGGGATTGATTTCGGTTCAGGTCCGCGCGGTTGAGATTGACGATGATTCGGTTCTTTATGTCGATGGCAATGCCGTGGGTTCGGGAGGCGGGGCCGACTGGACGAATGCCTTCCCGTATTTGCAGTACGCTTTGGCAGCGGCGAGAAACCTTCCCGGCGTTCATGAGATCCGCGTGGCTCAGGGGATCTATTTGCCGGATCAGGGACATATCGAGAATCTCGGTGACAGAACAATCTCGTTTGAACTGGTCAACGGCGTGGTTCTCAAGGGCGGCTATGCGGGGATAGGAGCGTCGAATCCAGATGAACGGGATATTGAAAAGTATAAAACCATTCTCAGCGGCGACCTGAGCGGCACACTGGAAGAACTAAATGATGATAATTTCTATTCAAAACTGATGGATCGGGGGACGATGAATTATGAAAACACCATGCATGTCGTATCGGCGATCGGCGTGGATGCGTCAGCGGTTTTGGATGGCGTTGTTATTACCGGTGGAACCGCCAACGGCTGGGTGTACGGAGAATCATCGGAGGCGAAGAATTATCATGGCGGGGGGGTCTATGTCGAATCGGCATCGCCCACGCTGATTGACTGCACGATCACAGGCAATATCGCGTTCGTGTATAATGGTCCGGCGGCCCAGGGCGGAGGAATGTATTGTGTGAACAGCAAACCGAAATTGATTCGATGCTCGTTTATCCGGAATGTGGCGGATGATTATGATTCCGACGCTTTTGGCGCCGGAATGAGCATTGAAGACGGCAATCCGACGTTGATCGGATGCACATTCGAAAATAATTTTACCTACAACTGGGGCGGAGGTATCGCCAATCGGGGCCAGAGTCATCTCGTACTGCGCGATTGCGAATTCACTGAAAATTTCGGGCAGTATGGCGGCGGAGGACTTTGGGATAACGGCACAGGCGGGATGATGGACGGGTGTGTTTTCCGGGGCAATGCGGCGAGTCTCGACGGGGGGGGGATTTATCTGGGGTATGGAAATTCGTCATGGACGATTTCACATTGCCTGATCTATGGCAACAAAGCCGAGTGGTCCGCGGGAATGCAGATTTTTGCGGCCGAGGTTCAGGTCGTCAACTGCACCATTGCCCATAACCAGGCCGACGACCAGTGGGGCGGCGTAATGTGCCAGGACGGAAGCACTCGTTTTCTCAACTGTATTTTCTGGGGCAATATCTGCGACAATGATCGCATGGAATGGGCACAGATCGGACGCGACGATGGGAAGGCCCGGTTTGATTATTGCTGCGTGCAGGGCTGGACGGGTCAGTTTGCCGGCGTCGGCACGATAGAGGAAGATCCGATATTTGCCGATGCAGAAAATGGAAATTATTACCTCAAGAGTCAGGCGGGCCGGTGGGATGCCAATGCGAAAAGCTGGGTACAGGATGACATCACCAGTCCGTGCATCGATGCGGGCAATCCGGCGGCGGCGATCATGTTCGAGCCGTTCCCCAACGGCGGCGTGATCAATATGGGTGCTTACGGCGGAACGGCCGAGGCGAGTAAGAGCTGGTTCGGAAAACCCGTGTGCGAAACGATCGTCGTCGGCGATCTCAATGGCGACTGTGCGGTGAATTTGGCCGACCTGGCGATGATGGCCTCCCACTGGTTAGAGAAATATTGAAACAAGGAGAGTCAAGAGCGTCCGCGTTAACTTTTGGGGAAAGGTTTCAGGCATGAAAAGGTATTTAATCAGTTTAATCGGGCTATGGAGCTTGAGTTCAGTTTCGGCGGCGATACTGTATGTGGACGATAGTGCCGGCGGGGCCAACGACGGATCGAGCTGGACCGACGCCTTTACCAACCTGCAATTGGCGATCGACGCCGCGGGTCCGGAGACGGACATTCGGCTGGCGGAAGGGGTATACACTCCTCCGAATACGGGCATGGGTCGGGATGCGGCCTTTCGTTTAAAGGACGGTATCAGGATTTATGGCGGTTTTCCATCGGGCGGGGCGGATGTCGAACGGCGGGATCCGGCCGTCTATCGGTCCATCCTCTCCGGCGATCTGAATGATGACGATGCGGAAAATCCGGAGTCATATTCCGATAATTGTTACCATGTTCTGATCGCCAATAACTCCGTGGGCATCGTATTGGATGGTCTCGAAGTCACCGGCGGCAATGCCGACGGGCCGGAAGGTCTCGGAGGCTGCGGGGGCGGATTTCTGGCCAACGGAAACGCGATGGTTGTGAACTGTCGGTTTTTCGGCAATCGCGCCCGGTATGGCGGCGGCCTGTATTGCTGTCCTCGATCGAATATTGTCTCGTCGATCACCCTTCGGGACAGCCGGATTGAATTCAACCAGGTCGTGATCGATGGCGGCGGCGTGCATCTGGGTGACAGCGATTTGTTGTTTGAAAATTGCGAGATTGTCGGCAATCATGCCGGACAGCGCGGCGGCGGGATTATGTTCGCCAACGACAATTTTTCAAGTCTGATCGGCTGCCGCATCCTGGACAATTCGGCCGGAAGCGATGGCGGCGGGATGTATTTGATCTTCAGCTTCCAGTTGACCATTACAGATTGTGAAATATCGGGGAATCAATCCGGCGAATGCGGCGGCGGATTCTACCATGGATACGACACCCACATGAACTGCATGCAGTCCGTGTTTCGCGACAATTTTGCGATGCATGACGGCGGCGCGATCTATCATCAGCAAGGACAACCGGCCTATGAGGGGTGCCGTTTCGAAGGCAATCGGGCCGTGAAAAACGGCGGGGCGGTCTGCAGTGAAAACAGCGAAAGCCGTTTCGCCGATTGCGTGTTTCAGGGCAATCAGGCCATGGCCTGCATACCGGGATCACCCTGCGATTGTGCCGACGGCGGAGCGATCTTCAGTTACGACGGGAAAACCACCGTCGAGAGATGCCGCCTCTTCGATAACCAAGCCATGCAGGGCGGAGGGCTTTATCAGGGACAGGGCATCTTGTTTGTCGGCGATAGTCAGATCAATCTGAACTTCGCCTGGGATTGCGGCGGCGGAATGTATCTTCACGATGCGGAAACCCAATTGGTTCAATGCGTGCTGGTAAGAAACTGTGCGGATGATTATGGCGGGGGCGGGATCTGGAACTCCCAGGGTTCACTCCATGTTCTTCAAAGCAGTATGGCCGGAAACTGGGCCAGCGACGGCGGAAGCGGGATTTACATCTATGACCACGGTTTGTTGAGCGTTGTCAATAGCATTATACGGGATTCGGTTGCCGTCAACTATTCCTCTGTTTTTACATCCTCATACAGCAACATTGTCGGAGGAGGTTGGGGTTCCGATGAAACCACGATGGATGTCGATCCGATGTTTTGCGAGGAACCGTCGGGCGGATGCCTCGGCGGCGAAGAAGGAAGTTGTGGCAATCTGCGATTAAAGGAAGGGTCCCCCTGTATCAATGCCGGCGACAACGGAGCTGCGCAAGTTGTTGTTCAGGATCTGGATGGCCGGCCACGGATTCAAGGGGGGCGGGTGGACATGGGGGCTTACGAATCTCAATATCATAGCGACAATATCCTCTATGTCGATGACAGCGCAACCGGTGCTCATAACGGCTACTGTTGGGAAGACGCTTTTACCGACCTGCAGGATGCACTGGCGATCGCCCGGGCCGGCCAGGAGATTCGCGTGGCGCAGGGAGTGTATCGGCCTGCCGATCCCAATGGGTCTCGCGAATCGGCGTTTGTGCTCAAGGACGGTGTTGCGATTCGCGGAGGGTATGCGGGATTCGGGGCGATCAATCCGGATGCCCGCGACATCCGCGCCTTCGAGTCGATCCTCAGCGGAGACCTCGCCGGCGACGATTCTATCTTCAGCGGAGACGACGACGATCATGGCCCCTGGTATGCTTTTTCCCGGCAGGACAACAGCGAAAATGTGGTTCTGGCCTCCGGTTTACAGTCGGGGACCGTGCTGGAGGGATTCACTATCGCCGGCGGCCAGGGGAGAGGCGGACTGGTTTGCGGTTACTCCGTGGGTCTGGAGGTTCGTGATTGCCTGTTCCGCGAGAACCTGGCGTCGGCGGGCGGGGGGCTTCATATTTCCGACAGCACGAATTGTAATGCGGCAAATTGCTTGTTTACGGACAATTATGCCGCCGGCAATGGAGGGGGTATGTATCTGCACGGTGGATCCTTGGTACTGGACCACTGCCTGATCGTTGGTAACCAGGCCGAATATGGCGGCGGGATGTATCTGGATAATGCCGCCGCGACGATTGTCAATTGCACGGTGGCCCATAACTTAGCCTGGGACCAATGGGGCGGGGTCGCTGTTGAGGTGAGGGACGATGCGATAGGGAATCCGGGAACCAGCCGTTTCTTGTCCTGTATCTTCTGGGGCAATACCTGTGAAAACGACCATATCGAGGTAGCCCAGATCGGGCGCAACTTCGGAATCGCCGCGTTTGATTTTTGCTGCGTGCAGGGCTGGACGGGTGAATTTGCCGGCGTCGGGACAATTGATCAGAATCCATTGTTTGTCAGTCCCGGCCACTGGGATACAAAAGGAACCTACTATTACTATGACGATGTTTGGATCTCCGGAGATTATCACCTCAAGAGTCAGGCGGGTCGATGGGATATGAATACGAAAACGTGGTTTCAGGATGATGTGACCAGTCCGTGCATCGATGCGGGCAATCCGGCGGCGGCGATCATGTTCGAGCCGTTCCCCAACGGCGGCGTGATCAATATGGGTGCTTACGGCGGAACGGCCGAAGCGAGCAAGAGCTGGTTCGGCGGGCCGCTATGCGAAGTGATCGTGGCGGGCGATATTAACGGAGATTGTAAAGTCGATCTGTCCGACTTTGCGATTATGGCCAGACATTGGCTATGGGAAAAATAGGTCTGCCGATTATCAAATATAAAGACAATCAAAAGGGCTGATAATGATGACCTTATCAGCCCCTTTGTTTGTTATTGTCCGGCCATGCAATGTTTTGGACCGAATTATTCGCAGTCTTTCTCGCAAAATTGGATAGCCATTCCGATGCAGGAGCCCTCAAGCATTCCCTTGCGATCCACTCGGACGACCTTGGCGCATTTGATGCGGGCGTATTGGCCTTTTTGGCGTGCGAGAGTCATTGTTCGAGGGAAATTGATCTCAATTTCCTGGCCGGGGCGAATCGGCGTGGTCATTGGAACGGTGAGATAAGCACCGCCCCGACTTACATTTTTGCTGCGGCCGTTAAAGAATCGATTGGCATCAGGCAGCCAGACACTTACCGGCCACGACAAATCCGAACGTACATCCTTGCGTTGTTCGACTAATGTTGATTCCATTGCCATACTCCGTTAATCTGGTTAATAAATTATCCGTCGTTTATTATCGTCAAAGTTAAACTGGGAAGTATAGGGTAAATGGAAAATATACTGTTGTTTTAAATTTCTAATGAGATATTCGTTGTTTCTTAAAAATAAATGAATGTATTATAGGACTAAATGAATAATAATTTTTCATACATTCTTTGAAATGAAGGAATGGGGTATATGGAGAAAATGGAAAATCTGACGTTTTATCAATTATCTGTCGTAAACCATCGATAGGCAGCTCCCCAACATTGCCTGTGTTTGCGGGTATTCGTGAAGAGTCAATGCAAGCATTTTGTCCGATGGCTTTACGAACCGATAGAATTTCCGTATGTGAATCGCAAGAGATACCGTCGATCCGTAGAATAATTGGGTAAGTTATCAAGAGAGATGACATAAGTAGCCCATGATTTGCGTCTGTTATTACAGATGAATTTGTGCGCAAATACGACCCAGAAGAATGACGATATCTCCGTATGCGGCGAGACTTCGCTGGATTGAAAACGCGGAATGAGCGGAAGATATACACGGAACGAAAAAGACGAACAAATCGTCGGGAAAACGGTTGACGGTTATGTCGTCGACCGATATTCTCGACAAAGAAGACAATCGGAACGGCCGGTGGGTATCCATTGAAGGCCGAGAGATTTGTAGGAGGCGTTTTGCGCCGGCCATTGATGATGGGATTGATGGTTCTCGGAATGATGCTGTGCGATACGTGCATCGTGGCACAGGTCAGTTCCTCTGCGCCGGGCGAAACCCTTATCGGCGATCTTTCCCCGGAAGAGACGGACGCTCAGCGACAGCTTCGAATCAACCGAACGGCTCTATTGCAGGGCCAGACGGAAGAGAGCCGGATGGATGCGGCGGTGGAACTCCTTCGGCGGACGGACAGCGGATCTCGCGAGTTGTTGCTCCAATCTCTCATTGCCAGAGACAATCCGCTGACTCGCCAGGCCATTTGCAGGGCACTGATCAAGAGCCATGGTCTGGCGGAGTTGGTTTACAAGCCGGACGATTTCTTTCCGGCGCTTCTTGGAGTGTTGAGTTCGCCGGAGACATCGGAAGCACGGCTTGCGGCGGAGGGATTGCTCCAGTATCCGTTTTCTCGGGTGATCGAGTCGTTATCGCGGATGGCATTTGATCCCTCTCTGGACGCAAAGATCCGGCTGAATGTGATCTATGCGTTGAAACTTTGGCCGGAGAGAGAAGCGATATCCACCCTCGGCGCACTTCGAAAGGACAACGATAAACCGATTGCCGCCGCGGCGGAAAAGGCCCTTCTGGAACTATTCGGATTGCCGGAATCGAGCCGTTCTTCCGTTTTGGACGGGATGATTCGGGATTATCAGAATCGCCAATCCTCGGAAATTATTCGCGGACTGATGGGCGCGCTTCGAGACCGGTTGGCCAAACAACAGGAACAAATCCGACTGCTCGGATCCGATCGGGATATCTGGAAAGCCAAATATCTGTCGATGACGGACAAAGAATACGCGGCGGCGGACGACGCGTCCAAATCGGATTTGTTGATCGCCAAACTGACGAGTGAGTTGCCGGCGGAGAGGTTGTGGGCGTTGGGAAAGATGAGCACCTTTGCCGCAACTCCGTCTGCGGAATTACGGACATGCATCCTATCGCTTGTATCCGATCCTGATCGCGACGTACGACTGGGAGCCGCCAGGGTACTTGCGAATAAAAGTTCATTGGATCCGGCGGAGAAATTGCTGGCTCAGTTGAGCACGGAAAAAGATTCCGAGGTATCCCTGGCCATGTTCGGGGCGTTGGGCGAAGCTTGTTCCTTCGCATTCACGCCGGGATCGCTGGTGAAGTTGCCCGAAACCGTTAAGGTTCAGACGCTGGATCTGGCCGGGATTTTCCTCGCGGACAAGGAACCGGAACGGGCTTTTCAGGGAGCGGAAGTACTCCGGAAGCTGCTGGAACTCAATGGGATTGAAACCGGTCAGGCGCAGGGTTATCTGCAGAGGATCTTGTCGCGTTATGAGCAGATACAGAGTGAAACGGGGATGTTGCGTGGGCAATTGCTGGGGGTGATGGCAAAATTATGCGGTAAACCGGGAATTCGGGATGTTGCCGGGACGTTGTATCAGCCGGTGTTTCTGGCGGCATTGAACGATACGTCGGATGCCGCGGTTCGAGAATCGGCGGCCCAGGGTCTCGTGAATGTCAGCAAGCCCAAAGCGCTGGAGGTATTCAAGGAACGGAAATTGGCGGAGGATCCGAGTCCCGGTGTCCGACGAATCGCCATTGCGCTGGCCGGAAGTGTGGGTGATGTGGAGGAACTGGACTGGTTGGCCAAACGGTTAGACGTCAACGGAGAATCCGAAGCGGCATGGACCGCGATGTCGGCGATTCTGCAAAGGCAGGGGTCCACAATCATGTTGAGCTGGGTGGCACGGCTCAAACGTAGTTCGGGGAATGCGGGAAAGGTAACGGAATTGTTGTCGCTGGCGGAAACGCGGTTGCTGGCGGAGAAAAACGCCGAACAATTGCTTGCGGTTCGAATCGAATTGCTGAATCGGTATTTGTCGACGGGGGATATCGCGCGATCGGCGGGAGTGTTTTCACGGCGATTGATCGAGCAGAAAGACATTGAACCGGACGATCCGATGGTGGAAGCGTTGCGAGCCTATCTGGGCTCCGAGGTTGCCGGTTCGGACGGGAAAACGGCGATGGTGAACGCGCTGGGAGCGATCACGGCGCCAACGGGAACCAGTTGGCCGAAATGGGCGGCTCAGTTGAAAATCTGGCAAAAACAATTTTTGCCGTCGATACCCGCGACAAGCGTTCCCGAAATCCCTATCGGACAACCGTCGATGAAGCCAGTGCCACCCGCATCATCGAAATCGGAAACGTTTCCGGTTTCCGAGTCTGAATCGTTGTCGAGCTATTGATCGGTTGAGATCAGCCAGTCGGCGGCCAGTTCGGCCAAATCAAGCCAATCAATCCATTCGTCCTCGTTGATATCCGCGCGCCAATCGTCGGTGAGCCAGTATTGGGCGAAGAAGGCGAAGTCGGATAGATCGACATCCCAGTCCCCGTCGAAATCGGGGCCGGGGTCGAGGATGACCAAATCCCAGGGACCGACCAAACCGGAAGCGAAAAATTCCTTACCCGTTCCGTCGAGATTACCTCGATGAACGGCGGAGGTTTTGGTATCGGTCCAGTAGAGTTTGTTTTCCGACAGATGAAGGGCCAGACCGTGCGGGCGGATGAGGTTGGGCGGGGCGAAGAGAGTATTGATCGGTTGGGTACGGGCCAGATCGGTGTAGGAAATGTTGGGCGAACCATCGCGGTCGCCCCAGTAGATCAGTCCCGAACGGAGGTCCAGAACGATGTCGCGGACATGTCCCAGGCCGCTGAGAAAGAGGGTTGAAGGGCCGCCATCAAGAGCAGCGCGATAGATTTTGTCGCTTTCGATCTGACTGTAGTAGATCGTCCGGGACACTGGGTCTATGGCAAAGTAGTAGGGCAGCGAGATTCCGGTCAGGACATCTTCGGGATCGGAGTCGTCGTCGAGAATGAGCCGCTGAATCTTTCCGGCGGCGGAGTCGGCCCAGTAGAGGGCGTTTTCGGTGGGGCATAACTCGAAGTCGGCTGGAAACTGGAAACCGGTGTAGAGAATCCGCCGGTTTTTGCCCTCGAGGTCGGCGGAATAGAGAGTATTGGTCCCGGCATCGGCCCAGTACATCGTGGCGGTGCGGATGTCGATAGCCAGGCCGCGAGGTTCGATCAGGCCGTCCGAACGGGTGAGGATATCCTCGACAATACGCGTGGTACGGTCGGCACGCTGGATTTTGCCCGAGTCCTTGTCGCTCCAATAGATCATCCGACCATAACGGGGTACGGCAGTTACGATACCCACCGTGCCGAAAACCATGAAACAACAGATGATACCGTTCCATCGAGGAATCATTGTACCCTCCGGAAAATGACACAGAATCTCTTCGCCGAATAAAACCGGTTAGATACAAGAGTCTGGAATCTGAGAATTTGTTACAGAGATTATTCCGCCGCAAAGCAGACTACTTTTCGGATGTTTTGAGGATCCGCAATCCAAAAATACCACCGGCGGTGGCGTCCCTGGTTTGGGCCTGAAAACGGACAGTGATTTTGGATTTGTTTTTCGTCATCGTTTCGGGCAAGGGATAGTTTTGATCGTAGAAGACCTCGGGCTTGTTATTCTGCAGCCGCTGGGTCGTGAGCTTGACACCGTCGATGAGGATATCGAAAACGCGATTGCCGCCGTCACTGCCCCAATAGGTGACGGAGAGTTCCTGCGGCTGATCGGGCAGGACCTTCAGATCGTACGCAAACCAGCCGCCATTGTCGGCATGGCGCCAACGGCGATTGCCGAAATCGCCGGAGGCGGTGTTTTGTCCCTGGAGATTGTGATCGCGTTCGTTTTGTTCACGGCCGATCTGGACTTCGTCCACGGTGCGGGCCTTGAGGGCCTTTTCGCGGGCCAATTCTTCGGCGAGCTGTTTTTCTTTGGCTTGCCACTGTTCCGGAGACATCCGATCCCAATAGACGGTATAGCTGCGATTGGCGTGTACGCGGAAGAAGGGTTCAAGGATGAAATCTTTGCTTTGCGGCTGGCCGACACTATGGAAAATTTGTTGGGGTGCGATGAAGGTACATGTTTTTCCGGCAACGGGCTTGAGGGATGCGATGGCGGATTTCAGATCGCCGGTGACGGCGGGAAACGTTTCGCCGGGGCGGGTCTCGGCGGCCAGAACGATCGGGCCGTAGAGAAATGCCAGCCGGTTGGGATTATCCCCGAAGCCCTCGGTGCGGAGAGAGAAGGGCATCTTGATCTCGACGATGTCGCCGGTCTTCCAGACCCTCGAAACGCCGGCATAGCCGCCGGAGTCTTTCACGGAGATCGCGGCGCTACCGTTGACGGACACCTCCATACCCTTTTCGATCCACCACGGGACGCGGATCTGCAATTCAAGTTCGACAGGTTTCTCGCAGATCAGAATCAATTGACTTTCTTGTTCATCGGGATACCGGGTTTCCTGTCGGAGAGTAAGTCCTTTGTCTTTCCAGCGCAACTCCGAAGGGATGAACAGATTAACATAGATCTTTTTTTCACCGTCGTGAAAGTAGATGCTGTCGCCGTACTTGGCGTGATTTTCGACGCCGGTACCCGTGCAGCACCAGAAGCTGTCGGTGGGGGTGTTGTATGACTTGTGCGAACCGGGCCGCAGAGGGACATAGTAGCACATCATGCCGGTCTCGGGATTCTGCGAGCACAGGATGTGATTGTAGATGGCGCGTTCGCAGTAGTCGCCGTAGCGAACCTGAGGATCCCAGCAATACAGGTGGCGAGTGAGTTTGAGGACATTGTAGGTATTGCAGGTCTCTGTAGTACTGGGTCCGAAGGCCATCGAGAGCCGTTCTTTGGGGGAGAACATCTCGCCGTCGCTGTGGCCGCCGATGACATACGAACGTTCGTTGACGACGGTGTCCCAGAAAAACAGCGACGCGGTCTTGAGGTTCTCGCGGCCGGTGAGTTCGTACTGCCGCGCGTGGCCGATGAACTTGGGGATCTGGGTGTTGGCGTGCAGGCCGGTGAGGTTGTCGCGTTGTTCGGCGGCGGGAAGGAGTAATGCATTATGGTTAAAGCGGAGGGAAATATCAAGGTATTTTTTCTCGCCGGTCAGGCCGTACAGGTTGGCGAGAGTTTCGTTCATGCCGCCGTGTTCGTTGCCGAGCATCTTTTGCATTTGTTCATCGGACAGTTTCGCGTTGCGGTCGATGACCCAGTCGGCGAATTTTTTGCAGATATCCAGGGCCTGGGTGTCGTCGCAATAGACGTACATATCCATCAGGCCGGCGTAGATCTTGTGCAGGGTATAGTAGGGGGCCCAAACTCGTTGCTGGGCTTCGACACGGTCGATGAAGGATTCCGGGTAAGCGGAGAGATAACCGTTTGGGCTTTTGGCCTGGCATTCGGCAAGGCCGATGACGACGGCGCGTCCCCTGGCCTTGAGTTGTTCGTCTCCGGTGGCGGCATACATCATCGCGCAGGCGGTGAGGTAATGGCCGGTGAAGTGACCGCGAAGTTCGCCGTTGGGTTCCTCCCAGCCGCCGTAGGGCTTGGCGCTGCTGGGCAGGCCGGCATTGATTCGAAAGGTGTGCAGAAGACGATCGGGTTCAAGAGATAGTAGATACTGGCGATCGAGTTCCTGGGCGTGCTTGAAGGGACCGTCGAGCAGGCGAACCTGATTCAGTTCGAAGGCACGAACCTGCAAAGGGATAACCGACCGGACTTTCAACTTCGTGTTGTTGTCGGTCAGCGAATCGGCAAACAAACCGGTTCCCGTGACGAATACGATACTCAGAATAATGACTGCCGCTCTGGTGCTCCGAATCATCGTCGATCTCCTGAATATGGTTGGATTTCTTCCATTTCACGAGGCCGTATCATAATCCCAAACGCCCCGATTGGGTAGGCCAAATCGCGCAAATCTTTCACCCGTTTGCGAATCGCCGCAGACGGCCGGTTTCCATCGCGGACGATAGGGGCACATGGCATGTGCCCGTTTGGAATGACCCGCTCCGTCGGGTCCATTTGTCTTTCCGGCGTCGGGTGGCAGCCACCGAGTCCGATTCGTTTGGGACGAGGTGGATGTTGTGTGTCGTTCGAGCGAAGGCCGAAAGAATTTGACATCAGCAACCCGGTAGCCGGGGGATGCTATTACACCTTGCTCTTGTTGGGAGTGGGTGGTATGATTCCCACTATAATCGACCAGGTTCTATACAAGCCGGCAGAAGGCGTACTGACCTGCTACATGCCTGTCACCTGTAACCTTCTGAGAATCGGAAAAGAGAATACAGAATACGGGGGCCGCCGTATGAAAACATCCGAGAAACCGCGGGCAAAAGTCCGGATCATCGAGATGACAGCCAAGGACGCCGGAAAGGTGTCGTTATGCCCAGAACAACGCCAATCGCAATTCCGGAAGGACCCCGCAGGGGTCAACCCGAATACGTGCGGGTACCAACCCGCAGATTCCTGATCCCCGATTTTAATGCTTGTTCAAGAAAAGATTTAGTTCTCGACGACATGTAATTAGATGATTATAATTTATCGTATGAGTGGACGAGTCGGTCATAGAAAACGTTTGATCTGTGTAAATGATGCAAATATCCGTGAATCACATCTCTACCTCACGGGACACACGGATTTTTTCCCCTCAGATTGTTTTGGATCCCCATCAAGCAAAGATGGGATGGGAACATTATTGCGTCTTGATGTTGAAGGGCTTGATGAGCCGGTACTGACTGATATACCTACGGATGCCCGTACCGGGAAACCCCGTCGTTTTTTCCGTCGCCGGTCCTGGGTCCGTTTGTTTTTTAAGAAACATGCGATAAAACACGGAGATACCATCGCCATTGAGCGGATCAGTTCCCATCGTTACCGGATTGCTCCGTTTGATGCAAAATCCGACAGGCAGAATCCCGCGATCTTTTCATTTAACGAGACACCTGAAGGCGTTGGTCCCACCATCATCGAGTTATTTGCGGGAGCAGGAGGAATGGCTCTCGGTTTCAAGAACACAGATTTTCATTTTATTTGCACCAATTCGAGGAGTCGTAGAATTTTTAGATAGTACATGCTTATTGGGGGATAAGAAATGCAAGCTCGTCCACTCAATGATGGAAAATCCTGGACGCGGGATCAATTGATTTTAGCATTTGAATTGTATTGCCGAATTCCATTTCGATATACAAAAGCAAATAATCGTCAAGTTAAAGAACTTGCCAAAATATTGGAACGAACCCCGGCTTCAGTAGCCCGTAAACTCGGAAATTTCGGCGCATTCGATCCTTGCCTCGCTGCTCAAAGAATAAGCGGATTAACTCACGGTAGTAAGCTTGATAAAATGATATGGGACGAGTTTCATAAGGATTGGTCGTCATTAGTTACTCAAGCATCAAAATTACGCGCAACATTGCAGCCATCACAACAGATATTTTCTATCGAACTGCCTTCAGGACCATCAGAGCGTAAATCGACAACTTCTGTTCGGTTACATCAAGCATTTTTCCGGGAAGCGGTTATCAGCAGTTACGATGGAAGATGCTGTATAACTGGCCTCCCAATTCCCGAATGCTTGGTTGCTGGCCATATTATTCCGTGGAGTGTTGATGAAACTCGGCGTGCTGATCCTACGAATGGCCTTTGCATGTCTGCCACATTCGACCGCTTATTTGACAGCGGTCTTATGACGATTAACGACGATCTCACAATTATGTTAAGTCGGCAACTGAATGATATATCCGATCGGGCAGTCCTAGATTTGATCATTGTTCGAAACAAACAGCCGATAATCCGACCCACTCGGTTTCTCCCGGATTTGTTATGCCTTAAATGGCACAGGGAACATGTGTTTCGACAAAATTAAGAAACGAATTATAACGGAGGATAATATGCAAGCAAATTCATCGAATGAGTATTCCAAAGTACTTCAACAAATGGAAGGTCGAATTGATGAAGCTTCTATTGTTGCTGCTTTAACACAGAAATGCGACTTGACCCCTAATGGAGCTGCCGTTATTTTAATGTTGGCACAACAGTACGGAACATTTGTTCTCCGTAACGCCCTCGCTTTAGCAGACGCATTAGGTATCGAGGACGGTAAGTCTGGCATGTAATGTTCTTGTTTCACCGGAACAGCGTCGGTTGTGTTTGGCGAGAATCCGGGAAGGAGATGTCGCATGGATAAAGAAATCATTGTTCGATACCATACCAGCTTTGAGGACATGGTACGGAAATTCCCGGATACCGGTATCGAGTACTGGTGCGCTCGCGACCTGCAAATGCTGCTGGGGTATGCCAAGTGGGAGAATTTTGCCAAGGTTGTCGATAAAGCGATAACCGCTTGTCAGACAACGGGATACGATCCAAAGGACCATTTTCTTGGTATCAGGAAAATGGTCGATCTTGGCTCAGGTGCCAAACGCGAAATCGACGATATCGCGCTGACCCGGTATGCCTGTTATCTGATCGCCCAGAACGGCGATCCGGCCAAGGAGCCGATTGCTTTTGCCCAGACCTATTTCGCTGTTCAGACCCGCAAACAGGAGTTGATCGAGAAGCGATTGGCGGAGGCGGAACGGCTTAGTGCGCGGAAACGACTGACACAATCCGAGAAGGATCTGTCGGGGATCATATTTGAGCGACTTCGCAAGAATGAAAGTTTCGGTCGAATCCGCAGCAAAGGCGACAAGGCCCTGTTCGGGGGACGATCGACGCAGGACATGAAAACCAAACTCAGCGTGCCGGACAATCGGCCGCTGGCCGATTTCCTGCCGACCATCACCATCAAGGCCAAAGACTTCGCCGCCGAGATCACCCGTTTCAATGTCGGCCAGCGCAATCTCCGAACCGAAGACGGGATCACCGGCGAACACGTCAAAAACAATCAGGAAGTCCGTAAACTCTTGGTTGATCGCGGGATTGTGCCGGAATCCCTCCCCCCGGCCGAAGACATCCGCAAAGTTGAACGGCGATTGAAATCTGAACAAAAGAAACTGCCCAAACAGGTTGAACCGTTGAACGATAGCGATGGGGATTTGGAGTGAGCCAATCTCAGAACACAATAGAATCGAATCAGCCGAGTAAGTCGAACCTATGAGAATAATCTTCGAGTGACTTGCGTTTATTACAACAAAGATAAAGCAAACATTCTCAAGCCTGCTTCCGGTCAAGCTATAAGTGCGCTTGCAATGATGCGTCGTTTGCCGCGAAATGTCCAGATTGAAGTCTATGAGTGGTTACATAAAAAGTTTGGAAATATCGAGAACGCATAATAATGGCGGATTCGCTGACTCCGGAACAGCGTCGATTATGTATGGCGAGTATCCGGGATAGGGATACTAAACCGGAAATTATTGTCCGTAAAATAGTCCATCGCTTAGGGTATCGGTATCGATTACATTGTAAGAATCTGCCTGGAAAACCGGATTTGGTATTTCGCCGTTATCGAAGTGTAATCTTTGTTCACGGTTGCTTTTGGCATGCACATCGGTGCAAGCGTGGTAGAAGCAAACCCCATACAAATACCGTTTTCTGGCAGACAAAACGTGCCGGTAATCGCGAACGCGACCGCCGTAACCTCCGTAAACTCCGCTCGATGGGTTGGAAGGTTCTGGTCGTCTGGGAATGTCAACTTCGGAAACCCGACAGATTCCTTCAAATCCTGCCCCGTTTTTTCTCACAGAGAAGATAGGTAAATGTTCTGGATGTTTCTTTCGGTTATCGCACAATGTTTATACACTTGTATTTCCATATTGAATGGCAGAGGATGAGAGCGCAACGAAACCGGCATTGTTGCCGGATCAAAACTCGAATGAATTGCTTACCCGTGGGGTCAATGTGGATTCCGGCCCCCGATCGGGTCGAGGGCAGGCCTTTCGCGGGAATGACAACTGGGTTTGTGAGATTCTGTCAGTATCCTTTATCAGAATCGATTCCATGGAGAGGCCATGAAGAATAACAAAACGAATGTCACACGTCGGAGTATTCACAAATCCTCAACCATCGGCATTATTGCGGCGGCGTTTGTCTAAAGCAGGGATATCCCCGATGAAAGACCGGCCGATTCGGATTGGAGTTTTGGTGTGTTGTATCGCGGGCATTGGCGGTTGGACCTGGGCGGGGGATACGATTCCAATATCATTCTTGACCGATGCTCCAAATGCAACGGCATCCGGCTCGATCCCGGGGAGCTGATCAAGGTGGTCCGCCATTGCCGGTACGATCCGGAGATGCGTTCAAACGCTCGCACTCTCCTTCCCCGATATGAACAAACAAAGGATGATCCATGGCGTACTGAGGTGTTATATTGGATATTACGGATATTAAATTTTGAAATTATTCGTTTGTAACTTCGGAACGCAGGTTACCCTGCGGGCATATCGGCTTCGCAGGAGAGGAGGGCGTACGATGGACGCCGACATCTACAAAATCCATCCCTTCCGATATTCTCGATACAGGAATTGGTTGGCTGAAGGATCATTCGTGATGTTCAGACGGGGTCCATCCCACATCAATTTCCCGCCGACGCGCATGGCGATATTTCCGAGGAGGGGGGTCTCCGTCAACAGGCCGCTGTGTCGGGCGAAATCGGAACCGGCCGGCTCGCCGCCTCGACAGGCATTGATCCATTCCTGGTATTGGCCGGGTGACCGAGGCAGAACCTTCGGGGCTTGACCATAGGCCTTCCGTTTCGACTCCGGGATCAGCAGATAATTCATCAGAGTTCCCTTGTCCCCGACGTAGATCGGCGATTGGATGGATCGTCCGGGCTCAAGTTCCCTGGGGCGCGGCGGGGTGAATCCGCTGTCGTGCCAGATCAGTGTAACGGGAGGCATTCCGTCGCGGGCTGGAAACTCATATTGCACTTTGAAATTCCGCGGATAGACCTCGGTACCGGGTTCCGCACAAGTTGCCTCAACACAGATCGGATGGCGTAGCTTGAGCGACTTGAACACGGTTGATAGGATGTGACATCCCATGTCACCCAGCGGGCCGGTTCCAAAGTCCCACCAATCGCGCCATCGCCAGGGATGATAGACCGGATGATACGGCCGAGCCGACGCCGGACCCAACCACAAGTCCCAGTCGAGTCCTTCGGGAACAGCCGGAGTCTCCGGAGGTCGAACGTCCCTGGCCGGGGGATCCCAAAAACGAGGGCCGAGTACGACATGCACTTCCCGCACGGCACCAATGGCCCCATCCAGAATCATCTCCTGGACCAAACGGGCTTCCTCGGATGCCTGTCCCTGATTGCCCAGTTGTGTGGCCACACCGACTTGGCGCGCGGTTTCGGTGATTTGCCGCACTTCTCCGATCGAGTAGGCCAGTGGTTTTTCGCAATACACATGCTTTCGTTTCCGCAACGCGGCCATTGTCACCACCGCATGCGTGTGATCCGGGGTGGCGACGACAACCCCGTCCACATCCTCTCGATCAAGGAGCTCCCGATAATCGGAGTACGCCCTGCAGCCCTGGTATTTCCCGGCATCGTTCTGCTTGGCATAGTGCTCATCGACCAGACGACGGGCCGGTTCGCGTCCGCCCAGCTTCTGCTCGGTCCCTTGCATCCAGTCCCATGAAATGTATCCTCCGCCCTCGCGATTGACATCGCACACGGCCACCACTTGTACTTCACGGAGTTGCAGGAAGTTGAACAAGTCCACGTGGCCCTGGCCGCCCATACCGATACATGCCAATGTTGTTTTGTTGCTTGGTGCCGTTTGACCTTCACCCCCAAGCACGGTCCGTGGAACGATGGCGAAAACCGCAGCGGCTCCGATTGTTCCCAGGAACTGACGACGAGAGACTCGAAATGAGTTTGACTTGTTCCTCTGTTTGGCTTGACTTTTGAATCTGTTCATCTGCAAGTATTCCTTTAATGCGGGAAATCGATAGCCATCCCGTATTCCATGAATACGGATAGCCCCGGCCGGCAGAGAAGGATCGCCGTCATGAACGGGCCCCAAACGAATCGTGCTCTTGGCATCAAAATCCTCTGCATAGTCGTTTCGATTTGGCTCAGGTTACTCTTCGTCTTCAAAGATCCATATTCATGGACGATGATTCGATCCATATCGTGTGCTCTGTTGGCCCCGTTTGCAAGGATTTTCATCAAAGATTGATTTGAAGTTTGTGAATGTATTGATATTGATCCGATGAAGTTGATATAATAGCGCTATATGTGACGGCTCTTATTTTGAGAGGTGGTTGATGAAAAAGCATAGTCTTCTGATCGGTTTGTTCTTTGTTCAGGTTTCAGCCGCGGCAGTGGGTACAGCGCTGGATGAATACATTTCGTTTCCGGATTCGCAGTATTCGTATGTGCAAATCGGTGGCCCAAGTTTTCATTTTGCTTCTCAGACGTCGGCCTATACGCTCAAACTGACCTCGCAGGCATGGCGAACCATTTCCGAGGTTGATCACCCCGTGTGGATTCATTGGGCGACAATCATCGTTCCCGAATTAGACACGTTACTGGGTCCGACCAAAGACACCGCCTTGATTCTGATTGACGGCGGGGATTATACGGATCCGGTTCCCGCGGTGGAATCCCAATTTCGATATCTGGCGGCGGGTACAAGAACCGTGATTGTCGTTTTGAAGGGCGTTCCCAATCAGCCCCTGCAATTTGCCGATGAATCCTATACCCGCAGCGAAGATGAGATCATTGCCTACTCGTGGGACAAGTATCTCCGAGGGGGAGATTCTTTCTGGCCGGTCCAGCTTCCAATGGTCAAGTCGGTCGTTCGATGCATGGATGCGGTTCAGGAATTTGTATCTTCGGCTGCGGGTAAGACCATTCACTATTTCGTCCTTACCGGAGGATCCAAGCGGGGTTGGACGGCCTGGCTGACAGCGGCCGTGGATTCCAGGGTGACGGCTTTGGCTCCCATCGTCAGCGACCTGCTGAACATGCGGCGATCCTTTGCCCATCACTGGGGGGCATACGGTTTCTGGGCCGAAGCGCTGCAACCGTATGAGGATTTCGAGATCTTTGGGTGGTTCGACACGCCGGAGATGGACGCCTTGCTGGCGATCGTGGACCCGTATGAATATCGAGAACGGCTGACGATCCCAAAGTATATCATCAACTCCGCCGGAGACGATTTCTTTGTTATGGACTCCATCCAGTTCTATATCGACGGCCTTCCCGGAGAAACCTATCTGCGACATGTTCCCAACACCGACCATTACCTGACCCATGCGGAGTCGGATGTATTTGCGTCGATGGCTCCGTACTACGACGCTTTTCTGGCGAATCAAAGCCGGCCGAGGTTTCATTGGTCGCTTGAGTTGGACGGTTCCATTCGCGTGGTTACACAGGATGTGCCTAAAGCAGTCATACTCTGGCAGGCGAGCAATCCGCAGAGCCGGGATTTTCGCTTGACAACAATCGGTCCTTCCTGGAGCAGCCGTTCATTGGTTGATCAGGGAGGAGGAATCTTCGTCGGACAAGTTCCTCCACCGCAAGAAGGGTGGACGGCCTTTTTCGTGGAGGTTGTTTTTGTCGGCCGGACCCTGGGAACCAGCGTGTATGATTACCATTTCAGTACGGAGATGCGGGTGATTCCGGAAACCTGTCCCTTCGAAGCCGATTTTACCCGAGATCGGAATACGAATCTCTCTGACCTGATGATCCTCGGCGGTGTTTGGCTCCAGGATTCACCCTATTATGATCTTGCTCCTCGCAGAACGGGAGATGGCATCATCAACCTGAGCGACTTTTCCGTTTTGAGTCAACATTGGTTGGAAGGTGATTTTTAATCCGACAATCGAACGGCAATAAGGGCGTTTGTACGGTTCCGCAGAGATGATGCGTCCACGTCGGATTTCACAATGGATACCCAAGCCGTGGGGCAAGGGCGATGTAGGTCTTGGCGTCCCGGAATCCATGGAAGCGACGGACGAAGGTCTTATCCTTGTTGCTCATTTTGTCGATAAACCCGTTGTCGTTTCGCAACTCGAAATCATCAAGCAGATCCCTCTGATGGCTTCACAGGGTCCAGCCCCAATCGGCTTTGGCCGATTTTTGATCCAAAAAACCATACTTTCCTTTCCTTCCGTCATGGAATTTACATTCTTGTTACAAACTTTCGATCAAATCGACGGTATAATAAATAGGAGCCGAAAGCGTCCCAATTGCCCTGAGCGTTCAGGACAGCGCCGTATTGACCGGGAAATCGTGAAGGGAGGGACGTTGCGAATCGAGCTCGGTTGTTGGATAAATCTGTTTTGTCCTTGATTTCCGGGTGGGAATTTGTTTTAGTATCAAAGACATTTTGTGATGTAAATTCAGGGTAAGACAGCAGGGAGTAACGTTCGCCCAATCGGGATTTTCATCCAACCCGACGGGATGCAGTTATACGATTCTCAGGCAACCGGCGAACCTGCGGGTTTTCACATGAATTGATGTTGCCGCCAAATGTTGTAACGGAAAGCGTATTCATAAACTCAGTAATGTAAAGCGGATATACAGAAATACACGGGCCGTCCGGGGACATGCCGGCGGCAAACGGATACGATGACGGATGGCATGCCAAAGCCATCCAATCTCAGGAGATCAGAACATGGCATCAGGCGCTCGCGGAATTTGGGCGATTGACATCGGCAACAATTCGCTGAAAGCCCTGCACCTTCGGCCGGGCGACAATGGCCCGGAGGTCATCGGTTTCGACTTCATCGAACATTCGCGGATTCTGAATCAGGATGGGGTTTCCAGCGGAGATCGCGAGGAGGCCATCCTGGAAACGCTTCACAAATTTGTCGAAAAGAATGAAGTCGCTAAAGAGGAATTTGCCATCGCCGTGTCGGGGCAAAACAGTTTTGCGCGATTCATTAAGCTGCCTCCGGTCGAAAAGAAGCGCATCCCCCAGATCGTGAAATTCGAGGCCGTCCAGCAGATTCCGTTTGATATCAATGAAGTCGAGTGGGATTGGCAACTCACCGACAATCCCGACAGTCCCGATGCCGAGGTGGGTATTTTTGCCCTGAAGAACGAACTCATATCCGAGATTATGGGTCATTTCGCCCGGGAACGTCTCACGGTTTCGATGGTGCAGATTTCGCCGATGGCGATGTATAACTATGCCGTGTATGATCGCGCGGATATTGCGGGATCGGACAAAGCGACGGTGATCCTGGACATGGGCACCGACAACACAACGCTGGTGGTATGCAAACAGAATTCGGTTTGGCAGCGGAGTATTCGTATCGGCGGCAATACGTTTACCGAGGCGGTGGCGGAGGCGTTCAAACTGGACTTCGATAAAGCGGAGAAACTCAAACGCACCGCGATGATGAGCAAATACATGCGGCAGATTTTCACGGCGATGCGCCCGGTCTATTCGGATCTGGGAAGCGAAGTTCAGCGAAGCCTGGGTTTCTACAGCAGCAGCGGGGCGGGCCGTGACAAGGGATTTTCCAAGGTGGTCGCCATGGGGGGCGGAACCAAGTTACAGGGTGTTTCCAAGTATCTCCAGCAGACCCTGAATGTTCCCGTCATTCGGCCGGAGTCGTTTGAGCGACTTCCGCTGGCCTCCGATGTGTCTTCGGCCAAGTTTCATGAAAACGTTTGTGATTTCGGTATCGTTTATGGGCTTGGGGTGCAGGCCCTTTCCGATGCCAAAATCGGCGTCAATCTGTTACCGCGAAAAGTGTCGCGTACGATGATGTGGGCGCGGAAGGCCAAGTATTTCACGGCGGCGGCCTGTCTTCTGCTTGGTATTTCGATAATCAGTCTAATGAATGTCCAGTTGGCCAAGGGCAAATACAACAGTTCCTCCAACAAGGAGCGACGGTCGCGCTATACGCAGGTGGTCGCGGCCGCGACGAAAGCCCAGGACGACCTGACCAAAGAGATCCAGCGCGAAGCGCCGTTAAAGGCGCTGGCCGACAAGGAACTGGTTTTGTTTCAATACCGGGACCTGGTTCCGAGGCTCAATCAAATGATTCTTGCCTGTCTTCCGAACGCGGACAATACTCCGTCTCAGGCCGCCCTGTACGAAGCGTTTGATCGCCATGACGCCGCGACGGTCTCGTCGGTTCCGCGTCCGGAACGGAAACAGATGTTCATCACACGGATGTCGATCGCGTATGCCGACAGCGTCGAGAACGCCACGTTTGATGCCTCTGGGGTCCGAAGAACAGCGGTCGTTTCGGTTTCCTCCATGGATCCTGCGTATATGGATGGGCGCATGGGCGGTCGCGGAGGCATGCCGGGGGGATACCCGCAGGGAAGGATGGATCGTTCGCCCTATCCTATGGGGATGACGCCCGATCCGAGCGCAGCGGGGCAAGTTCAGGATGGCGGGGGTTTTGTCATATCCATTGAGGGCTACAGCCCCTATAAGGATATTCGTGATTTGCTGGATCCTTCCGATGTGAAAAACGACGCATCGCGCTGGGGTCTTGTCACTCGCCTGGAAAACCTGGGCAAGGTGTTTCCCGGGACTGATTTTGAATTGTATCAGAAAGCGAATGTCAAACATTACAAACTGGAAGTGGGGGAAGTGGACCTTGGCGATACGTCCACGCCCCTGGGAATCGGTGTACTGGAACAGGTGGTTCGGGTACCGGTGGATCCGCTGGCGCTGGATCGCAGCGCCTATACCCGGGGTATGTCGCCGACCGGGCGACCGGTGATGGACAAAGTTTCGGTCGAGCCGGTTCTTTATGATCCGCTGACCCGTGAAGAGATCAACAAGACCTTTTCGTTGATTCTTCAACCGGATATCGATGCCGATCCCACCTTGTCTGAGAAGGATCTGGGACGAATTCGCCTGACTCCGTACGGCGAACCTCAGTATATCGTGAGGGATCGCTGGTTTCGCCTTAGCTTTAAGCTGCTGTGGAAGAACGCGCCGAAGAAAACGGCTCCGTCTTCCGGGTATTACGAAGAATCCTACGAACCTCGTCCTCCGAGCGGGACCTCTTCGGAACCGGAAAAACCCGCCGTAAAGAGCCCGATTAAGCGAAAGACGCGGGATACGGGTCCGGACTTTTGATCGGCGAGGGAATATTGATGATGCGTGACCATCGGAAAGGAACAAACAGATGAAACTCGATCTGAAGATCAATTTTCGATTGAATCTGGCAGGCATTCGCAAATTCACGATGTTGCTGGTTCCTCTGGGGATATTGGTAGCGGCGGGAGGCATCTTCGGACTGGTTATTCTTTCGGGCCGTTCCCTGGCCAAACAAATTCAGACGGGCAGCCTTGATGTATCGAAACGACTCGATTTGATGATTTCCCAGGCCCCGTCATCCCGCCAGTGGCAAGAGGTCAAGAAGACGATGGATCAGATGGCCGCAGAAATCGGACAGATCGAACAACTGGCCAGGCAGGATACACAGAGACTTCTTTTGAGTTATAAGATTTTTCCCAAGCCCAAGGAAACATCGCATCAGATCTATTCCGAATTCGGAGACCAGTTCCGAGCCGGCTTTACTGAACAGCTTCGGAGTCTCAATGCGCTCGATGCTCCAACCGAGGCGGAATTATCCAAAGAAGCCGGTCCGACCGCGTTGCGTGGAGGATTGGGCGGTGCCAGTCCTCCCGGAGACCAGTCCGCCAAGCGGATCGTCGATGCTTTCTGTGAGAAGCGCGCCCAGGAACTGTCCGTGTACACCAATCCGAAGTATTTTCCATGGTACGGTTTCTGGGAACGATACAAATTCGAAGGCGAAGATCAGGCCGTTCGTGATTGCTGGTATAGCCAGATGGCCTTCTGGATCTATGAAGACGTTTTTTCCACGGTTCGCATGCTGAACGAGGGAAGCACGACGGTGTATTCGTCGCCTGTCAAACGTCTGGCTGGGGTTCGTTTTATGGGGCCGATCGATTTGAAAAAGATCGGCGGCTCAACGATCAGTCCGGCCTTTGAAGGAGGATTCGAGGGATTTCGGGATGAACCGAGATATGTGCTCGGCGCTGCGACCGCATCGACTTCCATGTCCAGCCGGGAATACGCCTTTTTCGATACGCTGATGGCTCAGCAGTCGGTTCCCTGGACGAACCGGACGAGCAATGCGGATGTGGATGTCCTTCATTTTCATATCGGTGTTGTGGTCGATGCACGATCGGTCTATTCCTTCATGCATGAACTGTGCGGCGAAAAGGCGCATCTGTTCCGAATGGGATTTACCCCCAACGGCAAAGAGGTGGAATACAGGCATAATTCGATAACGATTCTGGGCAGCCGTATCGAGCCGGTGGAACGGACCGAACCGGAACATGCGAATTATCGATACGGTCCGGCCGCGGTGGTTTACCTGCAATTGGAATGCGAATACCTGTTTCATCGATCGGGATATGATGTGATCCAGCCGGACTCGATCAAGAAGTCTCTTAGCATTGCGATAACGAATCCAGCGGGCGGCGGATCTCCGACGTCCGCGCCCCCTCCGGTGGACATTCCGATGGATCGCCGGGGACGGTAATTTTGCGGGGCATTCAACCATCATAAGGGACGAACCATGAAACGGAAAAAAGGCAATTCGTTCGAACAGCATATCGACAAGATCGTCATCGGTTTATCGGCCGTGATCGGCCTATGGCTAATATGGGTATTTTTACTCAGCAATCCTTTTAGCCAGACGATCGGGGGCGAGAAAGTCGGCCCCGGCCGAATCGATGAAAAAATCGAGCAACGCGCTCGGCTGCTTCAGCAGAAGCTGGATGAGCCGCCGGTTCCAATGCGTTATTCCGGGACGGAGGGCGCACGATATCGCGAGGTCTTCGCCAATTCGATTCAGAAAGTGCCGCTCTTCCAGGTTCCTCTGCCCGGATTTGGATCTCAATTGGCCGAGGCCAAACGGATGTATCGGCTTCCGGAAATTCCCGATATCAGCGATATCGCGATCGAGGCCATTCGGACGGTGGTGTATCTGCCCGAGGAAGAAGTGGATCGCGAGGTTCCTTATGCTCAGGTTCCGACCAAACTTGGCGACATGGATCTGGTCTCGATCCAGGGCACATTTGATATTCCGAAACTGGTATTCGCATTTCGAGAAAGTTTTGCCCATCCTCGGATGAAGCCGGAATGGATTGACGAGAAACTGGCGATGCCCGTATTCGCCGCCATCCATTTGGAACGACGTCAGGAGAACCCGGAGGGGGGCTGGTCGGAGTGGACTCGGGTACGGCCCACCCAAATCAACTCCTACAAAAAAATGTTTACGTTACCCGAGAAGGTATCGGATCTGGATATCAGTCTTCCTGTGAAGATAGACCTGTTTCGTCAGTTCGAGGTTCAGCGAGAGATTCTTCAGCCGACGCCGTATGACATCGCGGCCCCCAAAGAAATCTGGCTGGCTCCGACCTTTCATGCGGAATATCGCAAGATGATCGAGAAGGAAGAGTCTGACGCCCGGAAAGCGGAGCAGGAGAGCAAGCGTCTCAAGGCCGAGCAGGAACGTGAAGCGCGTAACCGTGCCAACAATCCCAATACCGGACGTACCCGACCGGGAGTGAATCAGCCCGGGCAAGCAGACCGGGATCGGCAGGTTTCGGATCGAAATCGACGACAGACCGATACCCGACGAGGGATGCCTCCCGAAGAAATGGGTTATCCAGGATATCCGGATCCATCCGGTCGGATTCTTCCCGGCGGCCGTGTGAAACCGGCCGAACGTGTGGCCGCGGATGTGGTAAATGATTTCGAGAAGAAGCGATTCCAGGTGAATACCGATTGGAATAAGCTCAAAGAGCCGGCCGTATTCTGGGCGCATGACGATTCGATTTCGGAGCCCGGCGTTTATCAATACCGCCTTCGACTTGGCGTATTCAATCCCGTCGCCGGAAAAGACTGGCTTGCCGAGGGACAGAAGGAGTTGACGGATCAGGTGATTCTCTGGAGTTCCTATTCACCGGAAACCGAGCCAATACAGATCGAGCCGATGCATTATTTCTTCCCGCAGAAATACATGGCTGAACAGGGCTCGCTGGAAGTCAAGGTTTCGAAATTTCACCTTGGCCAGTGGCGCAGCGAAGTATTTCAGATTCAGCCGGGCGAGATGATCGGAGGGAAGGTGGAACCGAAAACGGTAAATCCTCTGCTGGAAACCACGTTTCCTGGATTAAGCCGGGAAGAAATGGCCTATCGGGACGGTGGAATGATGAATCCGTTGCAGAATCTACCTCGGGAAATCGATTTTTCGACCGGGATGGTTTTTGTGGACCTGATCGCATCGACCCAATGGATCGGGAACTCTTCCCAGAATCTGCAGGAAGTGCTTTACAGTTCGGATGGCTTATCCTTACGTCAGATCCCGCTGGAGAGCAGGAACTGGCCGTCGGAACTCCAGACAAAACTAACGCAGATCAAGATGGTTGAAACGGATAAGCCGATGCAATATGTCGCACGAGGACAGAACGCCCGAACGTTCGCTCCCCCTCCGGTTCCCTATATGGGAAGGGACAGGGATCGAGGAAGGCCTGGCGATATGTACGGCCCCGGCGGAGTGCCGGTTCCTCGTTGATGGGTGATGGGCAATCCGACTGCGACATTGCCGTGAGAATGGATTCGCGGCAATCGCTTATGATGATCCGTATCGGCGGAGCGGTTTAGCCCGCCAAAACGCGTTCGATTTGCAGCAATTCTTCCGCGTCGAAGCGGGTATTGTTTACGGCGGTCAGGTTTTCGGCGATCTGTTCGGGTCGGCTGGCTCCAATCAGAACGGATGTAATGCGGCGATCGCGAAGGATCCAGGCCAGGGACATTTCGGCAAGACTTTGACCGCGGGCGGCGGCGATTTCATTCAATCCGCGGATCTTCCGTTGTACCTGCGGAGTCACTTGCTCTCGGCGCAGGAATCCCGTGGGTTTGGCGGCACGGGAATCGGCGGGGATATCGCGAAGGTATTTGCCGGTGAGCAATCCCTGGGCCAGCGGACTGAAGGGGATGCAGCCGATTCCGAGTCGTTCGAGCGTATCGAGAAGGCCTTGTTCAGGGGAACGGACGAACAGGGAGTACTTGGGTTGATGGATCAAGAGGCGATGGCCCATTCGGGCGAGAATCTGATGGGCCCGTTCGGTCATGTCGGGCGGGTAGTTGGAAACGCCGGCATACACGGCTTTGCCGGAACGGATGGCCTGATCCAAAGCGGACAGGGTCTCTTCCAGGGGGGTGTTTGGATCGGGACGATGAGAGTAGAAAATATCCACATAATCGAGACCCATACGCCGCAGGCTCTGGTCGAGGCTGGCCAGGAGATACTTTCGACTTCCCCATTCCCCGTACGGTCCCGGCCACATTCGGTAGCCGGCCTTGGTGGAGATGATCAGCTCGTCGCGGTATCCGGCCAGATCGGTTTTGAGAATCCTGCCGAAATTTTCCTCGGCGGAACCTGGCTGAGGGCCATAATTGTTGGCCAGGTCGAAATGAGTGATGCCGGCATCAAATGCGGAATGAATCATCGATCGAGCCGTATCGAGCGAATCCACGCTTCCGAAGTTATGCCACAATCCCAGTGAAAGCGGCGGTAGAAGGAGGCCGCTTGATCCACAGCGATTGTATTGTAGTTTTTCGTAACGATTTTCAGCCGGTACATACGCCATAGAATTCCTTTCGAAGAGGGATTCTTCTTTAATCGATTGTAATCGATTCCGAGTTGGTTTACCAGTATAAGGAATTGGTCGTTGTGGCATTCGATGAGAGTATGCAGGAAGTATTCAAACTCGTGGACCCATTCAAGGCGGTTTGGATACCTGGAATCTGAGAAAAGGGATTGAAGAGCACTCTGCGAATGATACAATATTACCCATGTTCTAATGGAAGGAGCAGACAATGGGAAACAAGAGAATATGGATGTTGCTGATGGTGTTTATGGCGACCGTTTTGGTCGATTTCGTGAATGCCCAAAACAGCGGTCAACGGATTCGTTTCGAGTCGCTGTTAAAAGAGATGATCGATCGGGACGTGATTGCGAGGTTTCCCGAGCCGGCGTACCGTTGCCTTCAGGTCAGCAGTTATGATCCCAAGACCAAGTCCGTTGATGAACCCGGCTGGTTTGCCAACGAGGACTGGAGTTTCTTTCGGGGGGTCGATGAGAAAGACGGCCGGAAGGAATGGATCATGCTCGATGTCGATGGACCGGGCAGCGTCGTTCGAATGTGGTGTACGGGGCCCATGATTACCGGACATATCCGGATCTATATTGATGGGGCCCCGAATCCCGTCATTGAAGGGAAGGCCGTCGACATTATCGGCGGAAAAGCGTTGGTAGGGGATCCGTTGTCCGCCGTCCGTGCGCGAGGATTGAACCTCTATTTGCCGATTCCTTATTCCAAACACTGCAAGATCACCTATGATGGACCGAATTTCTGGGAAACAAAAAACAATCAGGATCCATTTTATTACCACGTCAATTATCGGACGTATGCGGCGGGGACTTCGGTTGAGAGCTTTGATTCCGATACGCTGAAAAAGAATACCGCACTGATCGAGCAGGTCTCGATGCTGCTGTTGACCCCGGCAAAAGCGGGGGATCCGTCCATGACGGGGACGACGAATCTGCAGATCAGCGGTACCGGGGGAAAATCCTCCCATTCGCTCGCTGGACCGGGCGCCCTCCGGCGATTGACCTTGAAGTTCAAAGCGGCCAATGCGGAACAGGCCCTTCGGAGCACGGTCCTGAGTATGGAGTTTGACGGCGAAAAGACCGTGTGGTGCCCCCTGGGCGATTTCTTCGGCAGCGGTGTGGGACTCAATCCATTTCAAAGCTGGTGGCAAACGGTTGAGAAGGATGGAACCCTGCGTTGTTTTTGGCCTATGCCGTTCGAAAAATCCTGTTCGATCCACGTGGAAAATCTCGGCAAAGAACCGATCGATGCCACAGTAACCGTTGAGCAGGGGGCCTGGAAGTGGGATGATCGCAGCATGCATTTTCGAGCCAATTGGAAGTTCCGCTATCCGTTCGAATCGCAGCCGGCGTTTGATTGGAATTATCTCAAAGCAACCGGCAGGGGGGTGCTTGTGGGGGACGTGTTGACCCTTTTGAATACGAATGCCGACTGGTGGGGCGAAGGCGACGAGAAGATTTATGTCGATGGGGAAGCGTTTCCATCGCATCTGGGGACGGGGACGGAGGATTATTACGGCTATGCGTATTGCACGCCGGAATTTTTCCAGGATCCATTTCATGCCCAGCCGCGGGCGGATGGGCCGCGGAATTTCGGGCGCGTGACCAATATGCGGGTTCGCAGTCTGGATGCGATTCCATTCGAGAAGTCGCTGCAATTCGATATCGAAGTCTGGCACTGGACCAAGGCGACGATGGAATATGCCACGACGGTTTTTTGGTATGCGCGTCCGGGGGCCGTGTGCGATGCGATTCCCCTGCCGGAGATTGCGGCCAGGGAAGTCGTGCCTGTGCCTGCGCCGTATCGAAAGGTTGTCGGAGCGATCGAAGCTGAAAATCTTGTCATTCGCGAGACGACCGGCGGCAAAACCGAGATTCAATATGCGCCCGAACACGGATGGAGCTGGGGCAAGCAACTCTGGTGGATGGACGGCAGGATCGGCGATCGATTAACGATCGAAGTGCCCGTCGAGGACAAGGGGAAATACAATCTGAAAGCGAATCTGACGATGGCGGGTGATTACGGGCAGGTTCAGATATCGCTGGACGGTCAGAAGATCGGTACGCCGCTGGATCTGTATCATGACGGCGTAACGACATCGGAGGTTTCGCTGGGAACGTTTCCTCTGGACAAAGGGATTCATTTGTTGGCCGTACACATTACCGGCGCCAATGAAAAGGCCGTCAAGCGGCACATGTTCGGACTGGATTATCTCAAGCTGGAAAAGATGGAATAGATTTTTGGGTGAGTCGCGAAAAGGAAAAGACACCGTGAAGATTCGATGGTCTGTTTTTTTATTGCTGGGGATAACCTCGACGTTGCTTGCGGTCGAACCCTGTCGCATTGAGGTCGTGGAAAAAGATTCGGGGTGGCCGGTGCCGTTGGTGGAATTGCGGACGACTCATCTATGTCGTTTTATTACCGACAATGCCGGGATTATCGCCTTTGATCTGCCCGAGCTCATGGGTCGCGAGACATGGTTCGACGTGATCGGCAACGGTTATGAAGTACCGAAAGATGGTTTTGGCTACCGCGGGATCCGTTTGACTCCATGGCCGGGCAAAACTCTCAAGGTGGAGGTGAATCGCACGATCATCGCCAAGCGACTTGGTCGGCTTACCGGGGGTGGTATATTTGCCGAGAGTCAAAAACTTGGGAACGATCCGGCTTGGAAGGAGTCCGGAATCGTCGGCTGTGACAGCGTCCAGAATGCCGTCCATCGCGGGAGACTGTTCTGGCTTTGGGGCGATACAACGCTGGCGAAATATCCTCTGGGGATCTTTCATGGCACCAGTGCGACGACGGCCGTGCAGCCCTTGACCCGATTCGAGCCGCCTCTTCGTTTGACGCTGGACTATATTACGGACGACAAAGGATCGCCGCGTGGAATCGCCGTTATGCCCGGCGAAGGCCCAACCTGGGTGACCGGATATGTCAGTTTGCCGGATAAAGAGGGAATCCCGCACCTGGTCGGATCCTTTCTGAAGGTCAAACCTCCAATGGAAGGATATCAATGGGGCCAGTGTGTGTGGAACGATGAGTCGGCGAATTTTGAATTGCTACGGATGATCTGGACAAAATCGGACACGACTCCCAAACCCCCGGCTGTTCCGGAAGGCCATCCGGCATTCTGGAAGGATTCGGACGGCAAGGAGTGGGTTCTGTTTGGAAATCCATTGCCCACGCTTCGCTGTCCGGCCGCCTTTGAGGCGTGGCAGGATTCGAATACCTGGGAGATTCTCAAACCTCAGGAGAATTTGCGTTCCGTGACGGACGGTACGCCGGTCAAACCGCACAGCGGTTCCATCGCATGGAATCCCTGGCGGAAACGCTGGGTGACCGTTTTTATGCAGGCCTTTGGAAAACCATCGGTTTTTGGCGAGCTGTGGTATGCCGAGGCGATCAACCCCACCGGTCCGTGGGGGAAGGCCGTCAAGATTCTGAGCCACGAAAATTACACATTTTACAATCCCCGGATTCATCCGGAGTTCGTCCCGGCGGATTCGCCCATTCTGATTTTTGAAGGGACCTATACGCTTCAGTTTGCGGATCGTCCCTATCCGACTTCCCGTTATGATTACAACCAGATTCTGTATCGTCTCGATCTCGACGATCCGGCTCTTGAAGGTACCCGGCAAACCGAGTGATCTTTGAAGATCCGACGATTCGTTCGTCTTGATCCAGAACTGAGGAGTATGGCTATGCGATGGATGAGTTTCCTTGTCGTATTCAGTGTCTGTGGAGTTTTCGCCGCCGATTCAGACATTCGACTCAACTCCCTTGGTTTCTTGCCGGATAGTCCGAAGAAAGCCACAGTCGTCGTCAAAGCGGGAGATTTCTCGCTTAAGACGCCCGACGGGAAGTCGGTTTTTTCCGGCACTGTATCCGGACCGGTTCATCAGAACGATGTGTCCCAGGATGCATGGACGGCTGATTTTTCTGGCGTAACGACGGCCGGAAGGTATTACCTCGAAGTTCCCGGCGTCGGGCGTTCCATCGAGTTTGAAATCGGCAAGAGCGTATACACGTTCGCCTTTACGACATCGATGCGGGCGTTTTATCTGTGGCGATGTGGAACGGCGGTGGAAGGCGTATATGACGGCGTCCGATTTTCACATGGCGCTTGTCATCTTCAGGACGCTTTTCAGGATTACACGGGTTTTGGTACCGATCGTCGCGACGGAACCGGCGGCTGGCACGATGCCGGAGACTACGGTAAATATACCGTCAATGCCGGAGCGACGGTGGGCGTGTTGTTTCTGGCCTGGGAACACTTTCAGGATCGCCTTGCCGGGATTCGTCTTGATATTCCCGATACCGCCCCCGGTTTTCCGGACTACCTTACGGAATTGAAATGGGAAACCGACTGGCTGCTGAAAATGCGATATCCGGACGGCTCCGGCAAGATTGTTCACAAGCTCACCACGCTGAAGTTCCCCGGATTCATCCTGCCCGAGGACGATCAGGGAAAGACGTATTTTACCGAGTGGAGTACGGCCGCGACCGCGGATTTTGTGGCGATGATGGCGATGGCCGCCCGGAATTTCAAACCCTACAATGGCGCGTATGCCAAGACCTGTCTTGAAGCCGCCGAGCGGAGTTACCAATGCCTTACGGATAATCCAGATAACAAAAATCCAGACTTGAAGGCCTTTTCAACGGGGGCGTATACGACACGGGATTCGGATGATCGGATGTGGGCCGCCGCTGAAATGTGGGAGACGACCGGCCAAGACCTTTATCTAAAGGACTTTGAGCAGGCGGCCAAAGCGGCGGGATTCCGGGTTGAGGAAAACTGGGACTGGGGTAATCTCGGAAACATGGCCATGTTCACCTATGTGCTCTCCAAACGTCCCGGTCGCGAACCGGACGTGGTCGATGCGATACGCAGGAATCTGCTCTCGACCGCGGATGCGATTGTCTCCAAAGGCAAGCAAGATGTCTATGGCAGGCCGCTCGGCGGAAGATATTACTGGGGATGTAACGGTACGGTCGCTCGTCAGGTGGTCACGCTGCAGGTGGCCAACCGCCTCTCACCGAAGGCCGAGTTTATCCATGCCTCGCTGGATGCGATGGGGCACCTGTTCGGCCGCAACTATTACGGACGATCCTATGTGACCGGATTGGGATGGATGCCTCCAATGAATCCTCATGACCGGCGTTCCGGAGCCGACACGGTTCCACAGCCCTGGCCGGGTTACCTGACTGGAGGGGGGCTTACCGCGACCAATTGGAAAGACCTTCAGGCCGATTATCGTACCAATGAAATCGCCGTCAACTGGCAGGCCGCTTTGGTGTATATGCTGGCGGGATTTGTGGAGAATCCATAGCTGATTATCTAACGAAATGCCCATTGCCTGGTACGTCGATGAAGACGAATTTCTTGAAAACGCTCGATTTCGTCGCCTTTCCCGTCGATAATAAGAGAAGATCCGGTAAACGACGGAAATCAGAAATGCGGAATCAATCATGTACCGTCATTATTTGAAAAATGCTTATGTTGCTTGTCTGCTTGGGGTGGCTTTGTTGCTCGCCTCCGGTGTAGTCTATCGGTACTATTCTACAAAGTGGGAGTACCTGCTTGCCGAGACCGTAAAATTGCCGGTGCCATTGTCCGAGTTTCCTCTTGATGTCGGATCCTGGCAGGGGCATGATGTCCCCATGTCCGAGACCGTCAAACAAATTGCCGGAAATGATGATTTTATCAGCCGCGCGTATGTTCATTCGCAGACCAAACAAACGGTGTATGTCTATGTGGCATTTTCCGGGCGTCCGCGAAAAATGCGGGGACATCGTCCGCAGGTATGCTATAAATGGGCGGGATGGAATAACACGTCCAGCGAACCGGTAACCATTGAGCTGATCGATGGGCGTCTGCAGGAGGCGATGATCCATCGATTCGATCGGATGATTCCGGTCCAGCAAAAAACATCCGTGCTAAACTATTATGTGGTCAACGGACACGTGGCGCTGACGGAGGAGTCGTTTACGGGAATGGGATTTCGCGCTCCGAACCTTCAGGGTAATCTGGCGCAATATGTCGCGCAGGTTCAGATCACGTCGGAGCAGGATTCAGCGGTCCTCGCCGCCGCCCGGGACCTTTGCGGATCCTTGTATGGATTTTTCCCCGCGGTGGAGTAACCACCATTGCCAAAGCGTTTCATGCATTTTTCGGACGATCACTCCTGACAAACGACCGATACGTGGTCGGTGCTCCCTATTCAATCATGGCCGACTGAACGCCGGGGTTTTGAATCCATGTCTCAAACCAGTTCTTGAGAAGCACATCGTCCACGTTGATCGTCACTCTCTGGGTATAGTTCGAGTCGGGGGTTTGGAAGATCATCTCGTAGGTGCCTGACTGATTATACCAGGGGCGCCAGGAGAACATGTACGTCAGGGGATCAAAGGTCGCTCTTCTGGGCAAGCCGATCACCGCGGGAGAAAATTGAATAGGGGCACCTTCGAGATCAAACGAAGGAAGCTCCATGATCGTCAGCCAGTTTTCCGGACTGCTGGAGGTGAAAAAGATCTCGCGGATTTCCGCGAAGGACAATGTTCGGTTGTAGGTGCGGACATCATTGAACTTTCCACTAAATCCGAGAGTCCGGTTGGCGGGATCGCCGTAGTTTCCGATGTCGATAGTCGCATTTAAACCGGTCAGGCCGGCATACGTGTCGAATGCGAGCAATTGTCCGTTCATATAAACAGAATATGTGGTCTGATCCCAGGCAAGTGCGACATGGAATTGATGATCGGGCACGATCGTGGCGAGATCGGTTTTCTGCATCAGGTTTGATCCTATCCCGACGGCGAGTTTTCCGCCGATCGCGAAAAGACACAAGCGGTTGGAGTTGTTATAGATGTGGCCGAAAATGAATTTGAGGCCGCTCAGGTCCTTTGGCTCAATCCAGGCGGACAAGGTCCCGGCCTGTACGGTTACAGTTGCCGAAGGAATGACCATGGCCTGGTTATTTTTATCCAGATACAACCACCCTTCACCCGCCCAAGCATATTCCACGGAAGGCGATCCGATCAGGGTGGCGGTACGTTGTGCCGTGGTCGAGTCGGTAACGGTGGTACCGTTGACCTCATCGAGGGTCCATAGCGCTGTAAGCCCTTCGTTGATTGTGCTTTGTGGAATGACGTTCTGGCAAGTCGAATGATCGAGACAAAGAATATTCGCGGAAAAAGGTTCTAAAACAATCGCGGATAGACTGGTGAGAGTCGTTTTGCGAATCGTGCCTTGACCGTTCTTTCCGGCATACGTCACGGGATGATGGCCGTCTTCGATCGTCTGATTTGGCCCCCCGCCACAGACGGTAAACATTTCAACGGTACTGACGCCGGGAGACATGCCCTGTAGTTCAAGCTGGATCGTGACGGGCGTCTCTTTTTTATTCACGAGATGAACATGCCGGCCTCCGTTCTTTCCGTGGATCGTGGCCATTGCATTCACCCAGTTGAACGGATCGCTTCCCTTAATGACCCGCGCCAGTCGATCGGGAGACACTGGATTGGTCGAGGTGTGCTGCTGGTACATGAGAATAGGCCAATAGACCAGATCCAGTAAAGGTTCACGATCGGCGATCGCAAATTCCGGATCATAGGCGACCATACCCATCGAGCCTTTAATGCTATATAGCCGGAAGTGAATTATGAATGCCAATCGTCCGAGTTCGCCGTATTCCCCGCAGTACGAATTGATGAAGTTGGCGGGCCAGTAAGGAATACTGTACTGGGCCCAGTGTCGGGCTTCTTCCTTTCCGGTTCCGCCGGCGGTGGCGACGCTGTCTTCGCTATCGACGATCGCGATTTCTTTTCCGAGGGTTCTGGCATAGTTTCTAAGGAACCAGTATTCCCATGAATTTTCACGTTTCTGAACACGGCTTCCCATGTAGTACCGGTGATGGCTGACGAAATCGATGGGAGCGGCATTTTCGATGATGGACAAGGCGAAGTCGTAATCGCCAAGGTTCCCTGCAATATATTGACCGGGATTCAGGCCGCCGGCGATCGCGCCGGCTCCGATGACAACCTGATTTTTCGTAAATCCGGAGGCAAAATCGGGACCTCCCGTGCGGATGGTATTGGCCAGGACATTGTACGCTTCAATGTAGGAGTCTTTCGTCCAGGTACCGAATTGTCCCAAGTTGGGTTCGCAGCCGAATTCCAGATAAAAGGGCCGGCCGTTCAGCGTGCCGGAATAATTGTTCACGATAAACCGGGCCATTTGATAAAACAGATTGGAATTGTATTGCCAATATTTTCGGCTTACGCTGGAAACAACCTCGGCCGTTTGACTGATCTTATAGATATCTCCGGGTTTTACGCCTTCGGCGATCAGGTCCACATACTCAGGATTTTCGACATTGTAGGTGCTGTCTTCCCAGGTACGAACGACTCGCAGAGTGTCTCCGTTGTGCGAACGAACCCAGAAGATTTTTCCCGCGGCGTCCCCGGTCAAAATATGCAGATGGGCATTATAGAACTCGAACATATTGCCGCGAATTTTCGCGTCATTCTCGAATGTATTTCCGTTGAAGATCAAATACCACCAGTCAGCGTCGTCATGCTGGCTGTTGTATTCATCCACGATGACGCTGTTGCTGATTCCCCGGGAATTGTCGATGCTTTGAATGGACCGGATTCGGCCGCGATGATCGGTACAATACCGAGGCGAAAAAACTTCGATCCAGGGGACCGCGTTCCCTTCGAGGATCACTTTATCCATCGTGCTCTTGAGGTTATCCCAGAAGTAGTTGGCGGGATTGGTCGCGTCGTTTTTAAATCCGGTATAGTAGGGTTCATAGTTGAGAATCTTATACACGGTCGAGACGGGGGAATTATGCTGAATATAGGGTTCATTGGTGCCGTCAAACCCGCGGCGCAGCGTCAGCATCTGATACGTTGAATACTTGACGACGGTCAGTACCTTGAACATTTCCCTGCCGATGCGCAGCACTTCCCCGACATTGAAATCCCCCTTATCGAACCGGACGTTTTCGATGACGGCGGTTCGGGAGGGATCATTGAGAGGGATATTGGTCGGATGAATCGATGAAATCCCCGATTTGTAGGAATTCATGATTTTTTGTACGGGGAATTCGGGCAGAATTTCCTGCATGCGCAGAATCTGGCCGGAGCCATAATAGGCGTACACAGGAGTCCCCGCGCTATAGCTGCCGGGAATGGTTTTTTCAATCCCTCTGGGAGAGAGGGTAATAATCGTATTTTGGCGCGCTTGCATGGCTGTCAGTTCCATGCCGATTTTCAATCGGCATCCGATGGGGATCTCGCCGATAACAGGACTGAGATTTTTCAGGGCGACGGTTTGTTGTGCGGCCGTGATATCGGTGGCCAATTCGCCGATTTTGATCAGGTCGATACCGTACATTCGAGGCCATACGTCGCCACCGGTAACCCGATACAAGTTAAACATTTTACTTGTATATTTCCATGAATTCAGCATCCAGCCGGCTTCATACCCATCGGAATCATTGCAGACTTCATCGGTTCCGAATATAGCGGGGAGCGTTCCATCGGTTTGGGAGAAATCGACTACGATATTGGTTTGATGGAGCCGTGAAGCCGTCGTAACCGGCGAAATGGGAGATTGGTTGGTATAGATTCCGATTTTATTCCAACGGATATCCGAGCCGGATTCATTTCCGACATTTTCGACAAAAACGGTTACATAGGTCGAGGATTTGGATACGGGAATCCGAAAGATTCGATAGTTTCCTTCCACGGTTCTCTGGATGCTTGGATCGACATCCAGATTCAATTCGACCATGGAACGATCATCAAAACCCAGTTTGATGACTTTGGCCTGCACAAGGGACGAGGAGGTATCCTGGGAGATTTCAATCCGTCGGATATCGACTTTATTGAACAGATTGATCCGATGAAAACCAAGCCAATAGGTTTTCAGACGAAAACGGATTTGGGGATCGTGATACTGGATCCGAGACGCCGCGGTGTCCAGGTTGCCGTCAATCAGTTCCGGCGTGTCGCCGTATCCCTGGGTGTTTTTCCAGGCATAGCCGCCATTGGAACCCAGCGCGACATCGTACAATAATTCGGATCCCGTCAAACGAATATGCACGGGTTGCGAATACGAGGTCGTACCGTATTTCAGGATATAATAATAATCCTTTTCCAGATCCAGATTCTGGTCGATATAGACATTGGCGTTGCTGATCCGGGCGATTTCGGTATAACCGCCGTAGTCCTGGACCCAACATCCTGACAGGGTGAAATCGCTGCCGAAATCGCCGACATTCAACGCCCTCTGCAGAGGGTACTTCAACCGCAGGGTGGTCGAATCCACGACCTCATCGATATAATAGTCATAGCTACTGCTATAGATGCAATCGCCGGCTCTTAAGCCGTTTGTCGTGTTCACTTTCACAATCAGATCGCCGACCAGGGCATTTTTCGTCAGGGAAATCCATCCTTTCCAACCCAGTTGATTGCTTTTCAAAATGCGGTATTCCGACACGCCGGCTTTGGACTTCCATCGGATCGAAACGGATGTTGGCGCCTCTTTGATGACTTCGAAATCCACGTCGGGTTCGCCTCGGATGGAATAGGTCCACACGGGGGTCCAGTTTCCGGCGGCATCGGAGAATTGAGCATAGATTGTCTTTTTCCCGGTTCCGGAGGGAACAGTCCAATCGTACGAATCCGCCAGAGCGACGGCCGACGACCAGGTCGATCCGTCATTGCTGAATTTCATTCGCGCACCCTGTCCCAGACCGGTTTCGGGATCGGAAAGAACGGGGTAGATTTTGACGACGGTGGTTCCCTGGTCTTTGACATAAAAATATCCGCGGGGAGCCAGGGTGTCGGTCTCGGAACGAATCCGGAATGAAAACGTATGATTCAATTCATTCCCGGACACATCTCGCATGCGGATGTGTACGTTGATATTCTGGTCGAAGTTGTAGGAAACGGGGGCGGCGTAGGTTACCGTATAATTCGCGGGGGTACCCGTAATCTGAGGCGTTACAACGACGTTATTGATTTTCAATTGAACGGTGGCCGGATCAATCCCCTTGTAGGCATCTCCCGCCTGAATGGAAACAGAGGTGTTGGGAGCGATCCAGACCGATTGATTTTCCGGAGTGGTCTTGATGATATACGGAGCTTCCATATCCCTGGCATTCGTCGAAATCACCAATTCGTCGAGGTCTCCGTCAAAGGGGGAATTCAGAATGTGGTTATTTCCGATAATTAAATCCGAGTAATTGTTCGTATTGATATTTCCCGTCAAAGGGGATTGCATCAGTTCGGTACCGTCGAAGAACAGACGCACGGTTTGGCCGTCATAGGAAATTTCATAATGATGGAAATTCAGATCATTCATCTGGGTGAAATTATACCGCTGCAAAAAAGCGGCCTTTTGTTCGTTTTGAACGAAGGCATTGATGGAGGTCCCTTCGATTCTCAGCTGATATTGCGATGCCTTGTACAGAACCGTACCGGTCGCGGCGATGTTGCGTTTCCTCGCCCAGACGGAAATATATAACTTCGACATTCCATTCAGACTGCTGTGGTTGGGGACTTTTACGTAAATCTGGTCTTCTTTTTTCAACGATAAGGCCTGATTGCTCACGGGACTGGCAATATAGGACAGGGTTCCCGTATAGGGTGTATTGTTGATATACGGAAGAGGGACAAGAGAATCGGGGGATAAATCCTGGAGAGATCCGTCAAATGGAAGGTAAATACCGGCTCCAGCCATATTGCAGCCAAGAAAAAGAAAGCAATATATCCAGAGACCCTTTATGCCTCTCGGCGAAAATATCCAGAAATGCGAAACTCGTTTAATATTACACATATTATATGACCTCATAGAATAACACATTATATTGAATCATCCAATAAAAAGATAGGAAATTAAGGTCGGAATGTCAAACGAATCCGAAGTTTCCCGGGTTACGCATATTATCGGAATATGCACAAGATGCGAAGTCGAGTGGCCTGCCCCCATTTTATCGGCCTATCTTCGGATCCGCCGTCAAGAATCTTTGAAAAAGGTACAATAATCCGATTTGGCGCGGTATAAGAATGGTTGTCGTCTTTAATTGTGGGATGTTGGCACTAAACCATTTGCGTTATTTCTCCGAAATTACGGTTATATATATTCTGGTTTTTTTGTGGGTCAGTTAGCGCACTGACGGAGACGGAGTTTGTTTATTTCGCTTAGGTATCCATTCCGAAACAAAGTCAGCACGATCGCAGGATGGTTCGATAATAACGCGGACAATCTGAAGGCACGGTGCGTTCGCGGGAGCATGGTCTTGGCCTGCGGCAGCGTCGCAGATCGGGGCTTGGCGTTTGTCCGTAATATCATTCTGACTCGTCTGCTTGTACCCGAAGAGATGGGCGTAATGGTGTTGTTGCTGAGTCTCGTCGCTTTGTTTGAAATGATTACCGATGCCGGTATCAAGATATCAGTGATCCAAAATGACAAAGGTTCGACGGACGATTATCTGAATGTGGTCTGGTGGATTCAACTGATCCGGGGCGCCGGTTTGTATATCCTCGGGTTGGCGCTGGCGGGTTGGGGATTTCAATTTTTCTTTTCGCACAAGGCGGATGTGCTGGCCCTGCATTCCAGCGATGAAATCATTCGAATGATCCGTGTCTGCTTCTTGACGGTTTTGCTGAACGGTCTGATCAGCCCTCGTTCGTACGTCCTGGAAAAAGAGCTCAAGTTCTTCCGGGTCGTTTTGTTGACGCAGGGCAGCGCCGTCGTCGGGATCGGATTGACGATCGCACTGTGTTTCTGGCATCGAACGGTGTGGTCGATGATTCTCGGTACGGTAGCGACGGCCGCATTCCGAACCGTCGTATCGTATTGGGTATGTCCCTTTATGCCGAAACCGCGTTTTGGACGGGCAGAAGCGCGAGAAGTGCTGGATTTTGCCCGCCGGATGTTCGGATTGTCCTTTCTGACCTTCCTGGCCTATAACCTGGACATTCTATGTCTTGGCCGGTTGGTATCCGGCGAATGGATTGGTCTGTATGGTATGGCGGTGACCCTGGCCGCGGTACCGCGAGACCTGTTTGGAAAAATTATCAGCCCCGTTTTATTGTCCGCATTTTCGGAAAAACAAAACAACGATTTGTTGTTGTCCCGATCGATTCTCCGTATTACAAAATACATAGCGTATGGCGGATTTTTGCTGTTCCCTTTTTGTTATCATTATGGATCCCAAATAATGGCTATGGTTTATGGTGAATCCTATCGATCGGCCGGTACCGTATTCGGTATATTGAGTTTGGTCATCATCCTTGTTGTACAGGCCACGGTGTTGTCGAATTATTTGTTCGCCAAAAATATGCCCGAAAAGCACCGTTATTTCACCCTGGTTCGCGCTATTTTGTTGGCGGGGATCATCTATCCTCTGATCCGAATGTACGGGACTGTGGGAGCGGCCGTGGCCGTATTGATCTCGAACGCTGCCGCCATTCTGGTTCAAACGTATCAGATGAAAATGAATGCCGGGATACGGATCCGTGATTATTGGGGTTCGTGGGTTCCCGGATTCGTAAGCGGGTGCAGTGTATTTGTCGCTATATGGTTCATTCGGTCGATTGTGACATAGAAGTTCATACATCGATAATATCATCCGTTCTAATCTCGTTGATTGAAACGAATCGGTTGTATTCAATGATGGAAATGATCAAACAAAATAATCAGAACTCGACGGACAAGAAACGCCGCTCATTTGCGATCCTGGGCGCTCAGTTGGATGTGGGGAATCGTGGGTGTCGTGCGCTGGCCAGTTCCTGCATACGGATTATCCTGCGACGTTATCCGGATGCCAGGATTTATCTTCTCTATGCGAATCGAACCGGGGGGACGATCCCCCTGAAGGTCGATAATGTGGAACACCCGATCGAGATCGTCAATTGTCGTTTTTCCCCTCGATCCCGGCCGGGCGAGCAGATCCTGTGGATCTTATTTTTGGCGATTCTTCAGAAAATCGTTTTCATCCCTTCGCTTCGGCGCAGGATCATCCGATCGAACCGATTTCTCAGGACGCTGTGGGAATGCGATGTTGTCGGAGAGATCCGGGGAGGAGACAGCTTCAGCGATATTTACGGTTTTCGGTGGCTGGTTTTCGGTCTGTTTCCAACGCTGGCGTGCATTCTGCTTCGCAAGGATCTGGTGATGCTTCCGCAGACATACGGACCGTTCAAGGCAAGGGCGTCGCGGTTTGTGGCCCGTCGGATTCTGCATCATTCCCATTTGATCTATTCCAGGGACCGAGAGAGCATGAATTTGATCGAGACTCTCCGTACCCGAAAAGACAGCCTCGTGAAATTCTGTCCGGATATGGCGTTTGTCCTGGAAAGCCAGAAACCCCCCGTCGAAGATATTCAGCCGCCTCTGCCGCGACCGCGGACGATTCCGATGGTCGGCGTCAACATCAGCGGATTGTTGTACGTCGGCGGGTTCAACCATAACAACATGTTCAATCTGAAGGTGGAATACAAGGATTTCATCGTCGAATTGCTGACGTGGATACTGGAACAGTTCGACGTTCTGATCTTGTTGGTGCCCCATGTGATGTGCGAGGGCGACGAAGACGTTGATGAACTGCGACTGTGCCGTCAGGTTCGCGAAGACATGGAAGCGCGCCGGCGGGATCGGATTCATGTGGTGAATCAGTATTACAATGAACGCGAAATCAAATCGGTGATCGGACAGTGCGATTTTTTCATTGGTTCGCGAATGCACGCTTGTATCGCGGCTTTGTCGCAGGGAATCCCGGCGGTGGGCCTGGCCTATAGCAAGAAATTTCGCGGTGTGTTCGATAGCATCGACATGGCCGATTATGTGATCAATATGTATGAGGCCGACACGGAAACCGTGTTCCGGCGAATCCGGGAGGGATTCGAACGACGAGCGGAATTGTCCGAACATCTTCGGCTCCGGATTCCGCAGATTCAGACCCAGGTTCATGACCAATTGAAAGAGGCGATTTGTGGGGTGTAAATCCATTCAGACGATTACCGATGTGGTTCAGTGGCGGATGTGCATGGGTTGCGGGGGATGTGCGTCGTCCTGTCCGCACGGGGCGATTGTTCTGCGGGATGTTCCCGAGAGGGGAATTCGGCCGTTCCGGAATCCGGACCTGTGCCAAGAATGCGGGCAATGTCTGGCGGTATGTCCGGGATGGAAACTTCGCCGCAAGCGAGAATCTTGCACGACGGAATCCGTACTGGAAAGAAAATGGGGGCCCCTGATGGAGGTATGGGAAGGATATGCCGCGGACTCCGAAATTCGCTATCGGGCGTCCTCCGGCGGATTGGCGACGGCGCTGGGATTGTATTGTATTGAACAGTTACAGATGGAAGGCGTCCTTCATATCCGCGGGTCGCAAGATTTTCCGTGGAAGAATGAAACCGTATTTACGCGAAATCGGGAGGAATTGAAAAAGACAGTTGGTTCCCGATATTCTCCGGCGAGTCCGTGCGAGCAGTTCCACACCTTGAGCCGGGGCAACCTGCGGGGGGTGGTGATCGGCAAACCCTGCGATATTGCGTGTCTTCGAAAAGCCCAGGAATCCAATGAATCGTTGCGACGGAATGTCGGCCTGGCTATCAGCATCTTTTGTGCGGGAACCCCCAGCACCAACGGTACGCTGGATGTGATCCGTCAGCTTGGAGGATCTCCCGAACAGGTGGAATCAATGCATTATCGAGGTGAAGGATGGCCGGGTCATACGCGGATTGCCCTGAGGGATCGAACGGGAGTTTTGTCGATGCCGTATGAACAATCCTGGGGGACGATTCTGACCCGGCATATCGATTTACGGTGCCGGTTATGCCCGGATGGGACGGGGGAATTCGCCGATCTGTCCTGTGGAGACGCATGGTATCATCTGGACGAGAACGACCCCGGCCGGTCCCTGGTGATTGTCCGAACGCAACGGGGAAAGGAAATTCTTTCCGGCGCGATGCGAGCCGGTTATGTTCAACTGGAACCGGTGAATCCGGAGAGTGTCGCGTTATCGCAAAAATGGCTCGAACGAAAACGACAGGAACTATGGGGTCGTTTGTTCATGATGAAGCTTGCGGGGATCCCATCGCCGGAGTACGAGAATTTCGATCTTCATTGGCACTGGAAAGAATTATCCCTCCGGAATAAGATCCGTTGCCTGTTTGGGACGCTCCGGCGTATGATCCAACGGAAATGGCATTCGCCGATTCGCCTTCAACCGCCCGCCGAGTTACCGATTCCTATTACGGATTCGATATGACCTCCATCACAATCCTGCTTGCCGTTATCATGAGCGCTCTGGTATGTTTACTGCCGCCGGTGTATGCCCTGGCCGCCATGATCGTGTCTCTGCTCTATTACCCGACGTATCTGGTGGTCCAGCTCGGCGTATTTGACATTTCCGTCCTGCGAATTGTCGTATCCTTTTTTCTATTCCGGTGTCTTCTGTCGTCCCGGCAGCGAGCGCGATTCCGATGGAACGTTCTGGATACGCTTGTGTGCGTCAATATGGCTATCTGGTTTATTATTCCGTTATTATTTTATGGATGGCCGACCTCCAAGGTTCTTGAGCATCGTTCGGGATTGATGATGGATACATTGTTTGTCTATTTTGTATGCCGATTTTGCCTTTGGGATCCCGACGGTTTATCCCGATTCGTCAAGGTCCTGCCGTATCTTCTTCTTCCGTTGGCTTTGTTAGGTCTTTTTGAATCGATCACCGGTAATCAACCCTATGCCGTGCTGATGAAGTATTGCCCCTGGGAAAATCCCGGAACGGGGGTCTGGGCTCCGCGGATGGGATTGATGAGAGCGGTGGGATCCGCCGGGCATCCGATTATGTTTGGCATTCTGTTTGTGATGTTTATACCCCTTTTTCGTTCTCTGAAAGAGCTATACCCCGGCAACATCGGCCGGCATTGGTTCTGCCTGGGGATCCTTCTGGCCGGATGCTTTAGCAGCATGTCCAGCGGTCCCTGGATGATGGCCGTTTTGGTGCTGTTCTTTTTCTTTCTTGAGAAGAAGAAGGTATGGATCAAACCGTTGATTGGTTTATTTATCTTCGCGATTCTTTTCGTCGCCATACTGAGCAATCGGCCGTTTTATCATGTATTCTTTTCCTATCTCAATCCGGTTGGGGGAACGGCGTGGCACCGGGCGAAGTTGATGGAACTTACCATTCATCATTTCCCGGAATGGGTTCTCTATGGATACGGCGGCCGGGATCCCGGATGGGGGCCGGAACTTGGAGCGAGATGGACGGATATTACTAATCATTTTATATCCATTGCAGTGGAATATGGCTTCATCGGACTTCTGGCTTTTATCGGTCTGTTTGTCTGTTCGATCCGGCGATTACGAAAGGTCTACGGCTCGGTTCGATCGAGATTTGTGCAAACGCTGTGCTGGTCCTATGAAAGTCTGCTGGTCATGTTGTTGCTGACGCTGAATTCATGCACGCTTTTTGACCAGACCCGCACATTATTGTTTTTCCAGTTTGGCATTATCGGATCGATCCTTCAAATGAAAACCCTCTTTCCCCCGGAAAGAGCCGTTCCTTCCAAGAGAATGCGATGATGGATTTTTCGGTTATCATTGTCAGTTGGAATGCCAAGCATTATCTGATTCCCTGTCTGGAGTCGCTATTTGCGACCGTCAAAGGGTATACCTTTGAGGTGTTTGTCGTTGACAATGCATCCAAAGATGGAAGTCCGGAGGCGGTCGAGGAACAGTTTCCTTCGGTGAAGGTTATTCGAACCTCCCAGAATCTGGGTTTTGCCAAGGCCAACAACATCGCTTTACGGCAATCCAGCGGAAGGCATCTGTTTCTCATCAACTCGGATGTAAAAATTTTAGATGGATGCATCGATGGGATGATCCGCTTTATGGATGATCATGAGCAGGTTGGATTGGCGGGACCGAAAATCCTGAATGCGGATGGGAGTCTTCAGCCTCATTGTCGTTATGCGCCGTCCCGCTGGAATACCTTCTGCGAAGCGACGGGATTGCATCGGCTGGGTTCGCGCTGGCCGATGTTTTCGGGTCAGTTCATGTTTCATTTTCCGCATGACGCCGTTCGGGAGGTGGAAGTATTGAGCGGATGTTTTTGGGTCGTTCGCAAAGCGGCTTATGACGAGGTTGGAGGGTTGGATGAGGACTTTTTCTTCTGCGGGGAGGATATTGACTGGTGTTGTCGGTTTCGAAAAGGCGGATGGAAAGTCCTGTTCAATCCGAATGCCTCGGCCATCCATTACGGGGGAGGAAGTTCGGAAAATGCGCCCATTCGATTTTACTTGGAGATGCAAAAAGCCGATTTGAAATACTGGCGGAAGCATTTTGGTCGAACGGGACGATTCTATTATTCTTGCATCATTCTTCTGCGACAAGGAATTCGAATCGTATATGACAGCGTGACATGGCTGCTGAGTCCATCTCGACGGAAGAGCATGGCGTTCCGGATGAGACGGGCATGGGCGACGATTCGATTCGTGGTAACCGGCCGGGAAACGGCGCCGGCTACGAACCCCTAATGTTCTTCGGGCGAGGAAAAAATGATAATCGAGGATTCACAATCCGTAGCGGCGATGGATGCGCCTGTAGGAAGGCAAGGAAAATATATGAGAACGAATTATGTTCTGGTCACTCCGGTGTATAACGAGGAGGCGATCATCGGGAAAGTGATTGAGTCCGTGATTGCCCAGACGGTGCGGCCCAAGGCGTGGTTTATCGTCAATGACGGCTCCACGGATTCGTCGCCGGAGATCATTCATCGTTACGAATCGGCTCATGCCTTCATCCAGTGCCTATCTCTCCGACGCGAAGACATTGAGACGTATTACAGTCGGCGGGTTTATGTCGTGTTGGAGGGAATCAAAAAGGCCAGAGAGGTGGGTTATGATTACATCGGGGTTTTGGATGGCGATATTACCCTGGAGCCCGACTACTATGAGTCGATCCTGAAAAAATTCGACGAAGATCCCAAACTGGGAATCGCCACCGGGATTTCGTTGTTTCCCATCCAAGGTAAAATGGTATGTCCCCCGATGGATTCCCTGCACACTCCGGGTTCCATTCAGATGTTTCGAAAGGATTGTTACGATCAGATCGGCGGTTATACGCCGTTAAAGTACGGGGGGGATGACACCCTTTGCGAAATAACCGCGAGAATGCACGGATGGAAAACGCGAAACTTCCCCGAACTGGTCAGTTACCAGCATCGTCAGGTTGGCACCGGCGATGGAAGGGGGATTCTGAAGGCGCGGTTTCGACAGGGTCTGACCGATTACAATGTCGCGAGCCATCCGATCTTTATGATCTCCAAAACGCTGAGGCGCATGTTTGTCGAGTCGCCGTTTGTGATCGGCAGTCTGACGCGATTTGCGGGGTATCTATATGGATTTTGCATCCGGGAAAAGTGCACGATACCCACCGATGTTCGGCGTTATATTCGAAAAGAGCAACTCCAGCGGGTTTTTGGTTTTCTGCGGAGCGGCAAAACCTCATAGCCATGGGGGCGGGCGAAAAATATGACGAATGAATGTCCCGATAAGGATAAACTCAAGATCTGTGTGGCCTGCTCGCCGGGCGGCCACCTGGTTGAAGTTCGTCATTTTTCTCCGGCGTATCAAAAATATGATTTTTTTTATTTTACATTCGATTGCGACGTAGCCGAAAAGCTCCGAAACGAAGCGCCCGTGTATTCGATTCCCAATATCGCGCGATACAATCCCCTGTCCTGGCTGAAGACGGCGATCCGATCGTTTCGCATCATCCGGAAAGAAAAGCCCGATGTGATCTTGACGACCGGTGCGGGGATTGTCATTTTTCTTTGCCTGTTCGCGAAATTGTTTGGCGCCAAACTGATTTTTATTGAGAGTATGGCCAAAGTGACCAGCCCGACGATGACCGCGCGCGTTCTGTATCCGTTTTCGGATTTGTTTCTGGTTCAGTGGCCCGAATTGCTTCACAAGATGCCCCAGGCACAATTTCACGGGAGGATGTTTTGATCTTTGTTACGGTGGGAACCTGGTGTCGGGGATATGATCGCCTGATCGAGGCGGTGGATCGATGTGTCGAGCAGGATGGGGTAACGGAGCCGGTGATGGCGCAAATCGGATCCGGACAGTATCTTCCCCGTGCATTCCCCTATTTCCTTTTCTGTTCCCCGGATGAATTTCAGGAACACATGAAGTCGGCACGAATCATTATTACTCATGCCGGAATCGGAACGATCGGCCAGGCCATTCAATTTCGAAAACCGGTGATTGTTTTGCCAAGAAAAAAGGAATTGGGCGAGGTCTGCGACGATCATCAGTTTTACACCAGCAAATATCTGGAGCAGGAGGGAAAACTTCTTGTCGCCTGGTCGGAGGAAGAAATTTCGGGGAAAATCCGTCAAGCCGATACATTTATACCCAATCCGCCGGAAGCATCCGGCGAAATGATCCAGGCCGTGGACTGTTTTCTCGCGGATATCGCATCGAAAAAAAGGAAGGGAGGCGTTCGAACTTCTTGAAATCCGTTTTGTCGAAAATCTGGCCGTATTATATCCTTCGACGCGATGACGAAGGGATTCGTCAGGATCTGCGCGGGATCATGGATCATTTTGAAGGGATTCAGGAACGGTTTGATTTGATCGTTTTTATTCCGAATGCCGGATTGTATCTCGGCCGGTTGTTTGGAGAGTTATACCCGAATTATCCAGTACGTTATATTGTGATCCGAAGAGTATCCACCGCCAAAAAAGACAAGGCGGCGTTTTCAGTCATCTTCAAGAAGAAGTGGCTTTCCAATCTGTCGCGCCATTTCGAAGTCTTCGTGCGGCTGATGAAAATGACATTCCATATTTCGCATAAACGCGTCGCCCAGCAGGATATCGATTTTGATCCGAAAGACAAGTCGATTCTGGTCATCGATGATTCGGTCGATACGGGAACAACCCTGGCCATTCTGCGAAAGAATTTGCTGGAACGAGGGGCCTCGGACGTGCGGACCGCGTGCATCTCCAACCATTTGCGGCCGGATAAAGTGCACGTCGATTTCAGCGTGTATCGATATGCCCTGTTGCGAACGAAGAATTCCCGGGATTATCATGCCGTGTAATGAACTGGCCGTTTTTGATCTGGATGGTACGCTGATTCGCGTCAATAGTTTTCGGGAAATCTGTAAACGTTCCCTTTTCAAGTTGATTCGGAAACGATCGTTTTGTTCCAGTGCGATTTTTCTTGTGAATTATGGCCTGAGAAAAGCCGGACTTCTGACGCACCTTCAATTTAAAAAAAGAGTCATTTCATTTTATGAGTCCTGGTTTTCAGAAGAAGAAAAAACCGAACTGGCCTCTCAGGTATTTCAGGATTATTTGAATCCGACGATCTATCAGGCATTTCTATCCAGGGAGAACCGCATGATATCCACGGCATGTCCTTATGCGTTTGTTTCACGAATGCCGCTGAAGAAGTGCGAACTGATCAGTTCGTGCCATCCCGGGCACGTGTATCCGGCGGAGGACAATTTTCAACAGGGAAAAGTGGAGAATTTACAGGCCCACTGTAAAATGAATCCGTTGCGTATCCATTGTTTATATACGGATAGCGAAGATGACCGGCCCTTGATGGATTGTTCTGAGCAGGTCTATATGGTTCGGGATGGCATTCCCGTCCCGATGAAGTAATTTCCAGCGATCGCCGGTCTTCGATCCGGTTTCGGATGTTCCGGTTGCTCCGTGGAATCTTTGGGCGTTGTGGTTCTGTATGAAAACAATCGATATCGATAAACGAAACGCGGAAACGCCGATGCTCCGCGGCCTGGCTGACGTATCCGCCGTAATTGTCGTCAGTGATCGGGACTTTGGGGCTTGTCCCCTTGCCACCCGTTTGCCTCGCGCTATATGGCCGCTTATTGACCGACCTGTCCTGCAACATATTGTCGAGGGTTTGGCCGTTCAGGGCGTCCACCGAATGATCGTCTGTTGTGGACCGGATCATCGCGATCTTTTGAGCGTCATCCAGTGTCCGACATCCGTGGAGATATCCCGTCTCGATCAATCCTTTCCGCGAGGAACGGCCGGATGCCTTTTCGACGCATCCCGACAAACCCCCGAATCGTTCTTTCTTCTTTGTCCTTCTGACCTGATGGTCCTGCCCGATCTGACAGGCCTTGTTTCCACCCATAATCAAATCTCGGCCGATCTGACTTTGTTGGTTCATCCGAATGAGTCCTCCGAAATGGTCGGCAGCCGGCTTTCCCCGATCTGCCTATGTAATCGATCTGTTTTGGAGGCGGTCCCCGTCGAAGGGTATTGTGATCTGAATGAAGGCATTCTTCCGGATCTCCTCCGAAAGGGTATGACGATTCAATCGTTTCCCGTTCGCCACTCATTGGGTACCTTCCATACATGGCGTCAATATCTGGAGGCAATATCGCAATACCTGAATGCTTTCCAGGACAATGCCGAAGGGAATGGCCTGACGCAAATTCGAACTTCTATTTGGACCGGAAACGACGTATCCATCCATCCGTCCGCCCGAATCGAAGGTTCGGTCATTGTTGGCGACCGCGTGAACGTGTCTGAAAACGCGATCCTTATCGGCCCATCGGTTCTTGGACCGGATTCCCATGTAGGTCCCTCAAGTGTTCTCAGCGCCAGTGTATGCTGGGACGGAGTTTCGATTGGGGCGAATGCCCGAATTCTCAACAGCCTGCTGACCCACCATGTTTCGGTTCCGCCAAATACAACGATGGAGGAACAATTGTGCATTCGTTCCTCCTCTCCCCGGATTCACCCCAAGCCGACCGTCCATCTTGTCGATACAATCAGAGACACGATCGGGTATGTGCCGATTCTGTCGAAGATACGAGAGAATTCAGATGGACTCGGATTATTGTCCTGGATCACGGCAGCGGCTCTTATCGTCGCATTCCTTTGGAGTTTCTGGACGCCGACCCTGACCGGTTTGTGGGATACATGGATGAAAAACGATGAATATTCAAGCGGGATCCTGGTTCCGATCATTGCCGTCTATGTTTTATGGCAACGACGCGATGATCTGCGAAGAGTTCACTGCTTGCCGTCCCTGGGTTGGGGAATCATCGCGTTTGCCTTGGCGCAGACGATGCGGATTTTCAGTTTGTATTATGGAATGATTTCGACTGAGAATCTGTGTATGGTTGCGACAATCTGGTCGATGGTTTTCCTCCTGTTCGGCTGGCGATTGGTCTGGAGTCTCAAAGCCGTCCTGTTGTTTCTCCTTCTCATGTTGCCGTTTCCAAATCAGATCCAGACGGCGATAACCCTGCCCCTGCAACAATGGTCAACCAGTTCGGCCGTTTTTTCCCTGGAGACCCTTGGCTATGCCGTTCATCACGAAGGGAATGTCATCGATATTAACGGCACCTTTGTGGCCGTGGCCGAGGCCTGCAATGGTCTGCGGATGATTACGGCCTTCTTTGTCATTACCGGTTTGGTTGCCCTGGTTGTCCGGAGATCCTGGCTGGAAAAGCTGATCCTTTTGGCCTCAAGCGTGCCAATCGCCCTGTTGTGCAATACCGTCCGGTTGACTGTGACAGCCATCGCCTTTACAATGATCGATGCCACGTATTGGGAAAAAGCTTTTCATGATTTCGGAGGTCTGGCGATGATGCCGCTGGCTCTGGTATTTGTCGTAATTGAATTATGGTTTTTATCCCATGTGTTCCTATCGCCCGGCGTTCCGAATCCGGAACAAATCGTGTATCGGAAATGACATTCCGTCGTGCTCACCGGAAAAAAAACGAAAACGGAAATATCCTGAGGTTCTTATGTCCGAAATACAAAAAATTTCACCCCAACCCCTTCAGCAGGACGTCATTCAATTCGATTCCCCCATCCCCGACAATCAACCCGGAATCGGCGATCTGATATTGCCGGTTTTTCGTCGCTGGCCGATTATCATTGTGACCTTTTTGCTGGTCTGTGCGGTCGCCATCCCTCCGATTTGGATGCTTTTCCAGGGTCGGTATGAAACCGCCGGGGCCATTCGGGTATCGCCGATCATCCCCCGGATCATTTTCAACGACTCCGACTCCGAACGGCCTATGCCGAACTACGATAATTTTAAGAACACCGAAGCCGGGCGGATCGCTAATGATGTGGTTCTGAATCGCGTTGCCGACAAACTCAAGAACCGGAACCTCGATTTTTTCCGGGATGAACCCGATCCGGTCATGACTCTCCGCAAAGCGATTCGAGACGGAAAGATTATCATTGATCCCGGAAAACGAACCGAACTGATCGATCTGAGAATGACCAGTCAGAACCGTTCCGACGCTGAAATGATTATCGATGCCTTTCTGGATTCCTATCTCGAAGTGGTTACTTTCGATGAAGCCAGGGGAGGCAATG
>CAYLSB010000023.1:0-56807 GCA_964386005.1 uncultured Pirellulales bacterium
GTACCAGCAAGAAAGTGACAAAACCCTGTTGCACAAATTGTCCTATCTAACCATTTTCAATCTACTATTTTCTATTTTCAATTTAGATAAATCGCTACGCAAAAATGGTTTATGTATAGCATAGATTGTCAGTGGGGTATATCGACGGATAGGCGGCTATTGGGGTGTCCGCAAAAAATCTGAGGAAAATATTTTGAAAAGATAATATAGATAACCTATGCTGAATAATGTGTGTTAATCTGGGGATTATACCCAAGATCAAACTGCAAAAATCAAAACGAACATCAAAAGTCAAAATCGGGTGGGATGGTTCCTTTATCGTAATGGATTTGTGCTTTATTCAGGATATAGGATTTCGTGGATAGGATATAGAATTATAATGCCACAGAGGAAAAGAGGGACACAGAGAAAACATATTATATATAGCTATAACCTCTGTGATCTCTGTTGGCTCTGTGTGAGAATAAGCAGTATTGAGGATATAGGAGATGAGATATAACAAAATTGAACTCCCGTAAAGACGCGAAGATACAAAGAGAACAACATGAAAACATGATGTACGAAATGATCCAGATTCGTTCAACTCCTTCGGAGTTGGAGAAAGACAAGAAGGGGTGACTTCAATCCTCCACCCCGGATTGCATCGGGGGCTATCCGAGTTGGCCCCCTGTGGGGTCCGGAAAGGGTATTTCAGCAAGTGCGTCCTATATAATAAAATTACCGCGTGGGATTTTGGGGATCGCCACGCGGTAACTTTTGGGGTCTCCAAGGAGGTTGGAGAAGATAAACTATTTATACCATTCCTTTCATCCGATTGCAAGAGGGAATGCAAAAAAATTAAAAAAAGTCGGCAAGAATCGACTCATTATTCACGACAGGATGAGTCATGAATGCTTATTAAAACCACTCTATTTTTTTAAAAAAATTGCGAATTTTTCCTTGATCCTGATCATCGAGTTTTCGTACAGTATGTTAGCTATTGGTCAAACTCCAAAATACACGGAACCTCATGACCATGAAGAAAGAGTTCAGCGTCGTTGTGGTGGAGGATGATCTGGGGCATTACACCCTGATCCAGAAAAATCTTTTCCGTATGGGTTTCCGGTCTCGTATCCTCCACTTTCTCGACGGTCAGCAAGCCCTGGATTTTCTCTTTGAGCGAGGGGACGGTCCGAAACGAAATCCGGAAATATCGTATCTTCTTCTTTTGGATATTCGAATGCCCAAGGTTGACGGAATTGAAGTCCTTCGTCAAATCAAAGGCGAACCCGAGCTTCGTTCCATCCCCGTAATCATGTTGACGACTTCGGACGACGAGGTTTCCATCACGCGATGCCGGCAGCTTGGTTGCAGCGATTATATTGTCAAACCCCTCGATGTCCCGAATTTCATCCAGGCCATTCATAAAGCCGGCCTGAGTCTTTTGCTCAGCGTCGTGGAAATGTCCGGCGTCACACAGGCCGTCAATTGACCCTTTCCTTTATCCGAATTCCATGATTCCATCGTTTAGCATCTTGGCAATCGGAGCTTTTTCGATTATGATATTTTGTGTTTATGGAGCCGCCTTTTCCACAACCTTAGTCGGAGACTCTGGAATGCCTATTCAAAGATCGACAAGCGGAAATTGTGTCGCCAATCGTACCTTACCGTGGAGTGTACTGATGCTCCTTGCGGGAGGCGTTTTTTCGATGGTACCTGCCGGGGTACAACCCGATTCGGATTCGTTGACATCTTCGGCGGATTTACGGCCCGTTTTCAAGAAATGGGATCTGGCGATTCGTCCCCAGGGCGGTCGGGGAACGTGCTCGGTATTCGCCATGACCGAGGCCCTGGAGTACGCGATGTCCAACCAGAAGAAGACAAAGGTACGGTTGAGCGTGGAGTTTCTCAACTGGGCATCCAATCAGGTAACGGGTCAACCCTCTGACGGCAGCTTCTTTTCGGATCTGTGGAAGGGCTACGAGGTGTATGGGGCCTGCCCGGAGGGAGATCTGCCATATCAGGCAACATTCAATCCCGCTCTCAAACCCAGCGAAGAAACCATCGAGCATGCCAAACAGAACCGGGATCTGGGCTTGCGAATGCACTGGATCAAGCCGTGGGATGTGACAACGGGACTGACGGCCGAGCAACTGATCGAGATCAAACGGACGCTGTGCAAGAAATGGCCGGTGTGCGGAGGGCTGCGATGGCCGAAGGCCGAGAGCTGGAAGGACGGGGTGCTGGAAATGGCGCCGCCGGAGGGCGTGCGCGACGGACACAGCGTCATCCTGGTCGGATTCCGCGACGATTCGGATCTGCCGGGCGGAGGGGTGTTTTTGTTCCGCAATTCCGGCGGAGGCCGCGAGGGGAAAATGACGTACGAATATGCCAGGGCGTATATGAACGACGCCGTCTGGATCGATTACGAAACCGCCGTTGCGTCGAATCCGCGAAACGATTCGATTCGTGATATCCTGAATCCACAGACGCTTGGTCCTGTCGGACGAAACCGGCGCGTATCGAGCAATCAACAGCCGGGTTGGCATACGGAGAATCTCGATATGACATGGATCCAGCCGGGCGCGTCCGTCGAAATGCCGCGACTCGAAGGCCCCGGGGTGATCACGCATATGTGGTTCACCAGCCACTCGGGCTGGGTCGGCGAGTTGAATACGCTGGTCCTTCGGATGTATTGGGATGACAGCAAGGAACCGGCGGTGGAGGCGCCGCTGGGGGATTTCTTCGCGGTGGGACAGGGAAAGCCCGCCGTGGTCGAAAGCATTCCCGTGCAGGTATCGCCGACGGGATCGCTTAGCTGCTATTGGCGTATGCCCTTCCGGAAGTCGGCGAAGATCGTCATCACCAACGATAATCCCGACCGCTCGACGGGACTGTATTGGCAAGTGGACTGGACGCAGGTCAATATTTTGCCGGAGTCGATTCCGTACTTTTTCGCTCGGTATAGGCAGGAATATCCGGCCGTATCGGGACGGGATTACCTGTTCGCCGATCTGGTCGGGAAGGGTTTTTACGTCGGCACGGTTCAATCGATCACCTCGTCGCAGGATGGATGGTTCGGCGAAGGCGACGACTTTTTCTACATTGACGGCGAGGACATCCCCAGTTTGCAGGGAACCGGCAGCGAGGACTACTACAACGACGCCTGGGGCTTTCGCCCGCGAACGAGCCATTGGTTCGGTTCACCGCGATGGCAAGGCGACGCCCCCGGCGACAGCGGCGTTTGTTATCGCTGGCATCTGCCGGATCCGATTTACTTCAGCCAGTCTCTGAAGGCGACGATCGAGCACAAGGGAAATACTCCCGACGCTATCGGGGGATTTTTTCTGGAGCGGTCCGATTTTTACAGCAGCGTTGCCTTCTGGTATCAGGAGGGGGAACCGAAGACCACCTTCGAACCCATACCCGCATGGCCACAACGTCGGATTCCGTGGCAACAGCATCATCTCGTACGAGCGTTCCGCCAGGCGAAGGTAACCGGCAAGGCCAAGCTCGTTGTGGACACGTCGGGCTTCTTCGGGGCCCGACCGGTTCTTTTATGGCCGAATCAAGCGCCCGGCTCCACGCTGGCCCTGCCGTTTACGGTCGAAGAAGACGGCCGGTATGCCGTGCGGCTGACCGCCGCCAATGGGCCCGGATACGGCGCCTACGATATCGAGATCGACGCGAAAAAAATACTCACGGTCGATTTCCGCTCCGCGGAGGATTCCGAGGCGGACGTGTTGCTGGGCACGCTGGAACTGAGCCAGGGCGATCATACGATTTGCTTCCGTGCTGTTGCCGATTCAAACCGCGTCGCGCCGCTGGCGGCGGAACTCCTGCGTCTCCTGAAGCTGCCCCCGGAGGCACGCCGCGAGGTCAAGACGCATCACGAGGCGCATTTCATTCGGCTCGGGATCGGGAGGGCCATCTACGCCTACCGGCTCGCCTACGGCACAATCCCCGATTCGCTGGAAACGCTGGTCCAGTCGGGGATCATGCCGGCCCGTTATCTGAATGACGAGAACAACAAGCCGCTGACATGTCGGCGCGAAGGCGATGTTCTGGTCGTGGAAAGTACCGGGCCGGAGCCGTGGAAACACCAGTGGCAGGGCTTGGACGCCCGGCGATGAGGGGGCTGGTTTATTTTCCAGCTACGCCGTAACAACAGAATGTTGATGAATCGTAACGATACATAGTCCGGCGGGGAGATTCCCTTCCATCCGATGGATCTGGATTCCGGCACTCGCCGGAATGACCGCCGAACCTGTTTCATTTCATTCGAGGATTCTCGAACCGTCCGAGCCCAATCTTTATTGGCACGCGATCCCGCTGTGGGTACAATGCTTTCATTGGATTGGCGGACACAACCGGCCTATTGTATCATTTCAGGAGATTTATTATGAACAAAAGAATTCGAAACGGGATCGCAATGTCGCTGCTGATGCTGGTCTCTACCTGCGTAAATGCCCAACCAGGGTCGGATCGATTCGTGTGGGTTTTCGGCTGGTCGCTGGGAAAGGATTCGGATGTCGCCGAGATCACAGGTCTATTGGAAACGTCGGCGAAAAGCGGCCTTAACGGGGCGATCTTTTCGCTGGGATTGGATTCGCTTTGTAAACACGACGACGCCTACTTTCGCCGGTTGAGCGAGATCGACGCGACATGTAAACGGCTCGGCATCGAGATGATCCCGAGTCTGTTCAGCATCGGATACGGAGGGGGTATTCTCGGTCATAATCGCCATCTGGCCGAAGGAATGCCCGTGGTCGATGCCCCTTTTATTGCCTCGGACGGTCAGGCCCGCTTCGAGCCCGATCCGACAATTCAGATGATCAACGGCGATTTTGAACAAACCAAAAACACCCACGCTTTCCCTGGTTTTCGATTTCATGACCAGCCGGGCGTGGTCAGTTTTTCCGACACGCAGGTCTTTCACGGCGGAAAGACATCGCTGCGTATGGAAAACTTCACCGCCAATCCGCACGGTCACGGGCGGATCATGCAGACGATCCGCGTCAAGCCCCGTCGCAGTTATCGAGTCTGTCTCTGGGTCAAAACCGACGGCCTCAAACCGACCAACGCCTTCAACATTTCGGTTCTTGTGGGCGATCGTCAACTGGCGCCGCGTTCGTACAATCTGCCGTCCACCGGCGACTGGAAACAATGCGTATTGATCTTCAACTCGCTGGACTTCGACTCGGTCAACGTGTATGCCGGGATGTGGGGCGGCCGATCGGGCCGTTTGTGGATCGACGACTGGACGATCGAAGAGATCGGTCCCCTGAATGTACTCCGTCGGCCGGGTACGCCCGTCGTCGTTCGCTCCGACGATGGAATGACAACCTACGAGGAAGGCCGCGACTATGCGCCGCTGATCGATCCGGCCTACAATCCGTATCGCGTCCCCGAAGGGCCCTCCGTGGCCCTCAAGCTGCCCGGAAACTCCCGCATTCAATCCGGCCAACGACTCAAGGTCAGTTGGTATCACCCGATGCTCATCCACGATTCGCAGGTGACGATATGCATGGGCGAACCGGAAATCTATGAGATCATCGATCACGAGGCCAAACTACTTGCGGAAAAGCTGCACCCGAAAAAAATCCTGCTGAATATGGACGAGGTCCGTATGGGCGGTACCTGCAAGGCCTGCTACGGACGGAATATGGCCGAACTGCTCGGCGAGTGCATTACGCGACAGGTTGAGTCTCTCCGCACGTACAGTCCCGACGCCCGGATTTATATCTGGTCCGACATGCTCGATCCCCATCACAACGCCAAAGGAGATTACTATCTCGTCCGCGGGGACTTTACCGGCTCCTGGAATCATATTCCGACCGATCTGACGATTGCCGTCTGGGGGGGCGAACCGAGAGAGAATAGCTTGCGATTTTTTGCCGAGCGGGATTTTGAAACGCTGATCGCCTGTTATTACGATGCCGATGATCTCAACGACGTCAAGGGGTGGATGAAAGCCGCCGGACCTTTGCCCAGGGTACGTGGATTCATGTACACGCCCTGGACCCGGAAATATGATTTACTCCCATCCTTCGGAGAATTGCTGCAAGCTCCAAAACCGTGAGTGGATTCGGACGCGTCGGGTGGCATCCACCGCGAAGGCAATCCTTATGCCTGAGCGGTGGATGGGGAAATTCCTTGACGACGGAACATCCACCTCGCTTCGCTCGGTGGCTGCCACGCGCCGCAACATTCGATTGCGCATAAAAAGAACCGGCCCGGTCGTCTTTCGACTTCCGGGCCGGAAGGAAAACTTGATACTACACTTCAGAAGATGTCGATCTTAATTGCAGGCATCCGGACCGGCTTCATTGCACAGCAGCCACTGGGTCAGGAAAAACTCCGACAGATCGGCGACATCCACGACACAGTTGCCGTTGAAGTCATACTGCGGGTTGCTCACACAGACGGACTGGCCGCTTTGGACATAAAGCTCAGCGACTTCGATGGGCGACAACACATAGTTGTAGATCCGGGCTTCATCGACCCATCCCTGCCAGAGAGCAGTGCTATGCTGCCGTTTTCCGATGTGGACGATATCCTGCGTCTGCAGGTTGGTCGAGGCGGAGCCGCCAAACTTGCCATCCACATACCACCGAACGGTCCCGTTTTCAAAGGTAGCCGTCAGGAAGTGCCAGTTGTCATCGATCGCGACCATGTTCCACTCAGCGCCATACCGATGGATGCAATACTGTTCCTGACCGCCGCGCTTATCGAAATCAAAACTCTGTTCGCTGGTTCCAGCCAAGCTGGTAAATCCGAACACCGTGCACCAGTCGTTGATCGTGGAAGCCGGAACGGAATTCTTCGCCCAGCAGGCGATGGTACGCGGCTTATTGCCGGTGATACCCGTGGAGCTCAATGTCCCCACATTGATATCCGCCAGCTTGACATACTGCGCGTTGGTGTTGTCGGCCTTGTTGACCACAATGGCGTTACCAATTACACCCGTCTCAAACACAGGCGCCGCGGCGTCATTGGAGAAATATTGACCCGCCACCAGATTACCCGTCGCATCGGCCAGATCGGCATCCAACGGCCAGTAGGCGATCTGTTTCTTGATCTCCACCTGGCAGGCCGAAGTTGTAACGGAGCCGACAGCATTGGTCAGCACGCAGGTATAGGAACCTTCATCGCCCGCGGCCAGAGCCGGAATCGTCAGAGTGGGACTATCGGTACCCACATTGTCCGACCCTTTCTTCCATTGATAACTGATGGGCGTCACACTTGTGGCTACAACAGAAATTGCCACGGGAGCGCCGGCATCAGCGCGAATATAGGCGGCCGGCTGTGTGGAAATGATAACGGCCGAAGTGACCGTCTGGAATCCCCAAACCTGACCGGTGGTGATGATGGGATTGGGTCCAACCAAGTTGGGTTCGGTGATATCGACGCGCCAGAAATAGGCCTTGTCGGGAGCCAGAGTCGGGTCAAAGGATGCGTTAGTACCTTCATAGACCTTCATCGCCGGCTGACCGGCTTCGGCAAAGTAAACCATGTTCGTAACGTCGGGTTTGAAGGCCGGTTTGGACCAGCTTAGCAATGCATCGAGGGCAACACCGCTTGCACCGATGGCAGGACTGGGAACACAGGCCGCGGTACGAGAATACAGGGCACTCATCGGGATCGTCTGCCACGGAATGGTATCCGAGCCGTAGTTGACCACGAGGGTTTCCCCGCCGCCGTCTTCAAACATTTCGACGACGATACCGACATATCCGGCCGAAACGGCTATGCTGCCGAAACGCCACTGATCACCATGCCAGCCATCGTTGTCGACCACGAGAGTCGGCGCGAACTTATCAACCCACCAGTTGCCGACATACAGCTTGCTGCCGTCATCAGAATTGGTGCCGAACTGCAACATACCATCGGCGGCAACCTTGATGATGCCGTACATTCGATAGATAAAATCATCGGTGTTATCCATCGCGCCGAGTTCAAACGTGGGCAATGTGCCTGTCGAGGTTGGAGCCGGCATCGTGGAGAAATTCGGCATGAAACCATTGATCACACCATACACCGAGACATCGCCATTGGCCGCGGGATCCCACAGTTCATACTCGACCATACCGGGAACGCTGCTCAACTCGGTCGGGAACGAATTGCTTACATACTGCAGATCGACCACAGTCGTGTTGACAATCGACGCACCGTTCTTCCAGCCGACGGAACAACCGTCACCGCCGCCGCCTTCTTTCCATACCGCGTAAAAGAAGTAAGGAACGTCTTTGGTGAGGTTGATGGCCGCGGAAGTCTGATTGGCTTCCTTGGTCCATTCGTTCTGGCCGGTCCAGCCGGTCACATTGCAGATACGGACCGCATTGGCGGATTTCCAGTCGGTACTGAGCCACAGTTCGCTGGCGTCATCGCTGGAGACATTAAAGACATAGCTGCCCGTTTCAGGCGGCAGGATCCATCCCTCAAAACGGCCGGCGTAATTGCTGCCGTTTTCCCAACTGGGTGTGGTGATACCCGGAGGGGTAACCGCCGGGACATAGGCCCGATCTGTACTCGTCGGGGCGGTACTAAAGTTACGCTGGTACGCCTGAATGGTCGTCGCCGTATTGCCATTATCCCACCGATGGTAAATCATCTTACCGCGTTCGGCCGAGACAATCCCGGCAAACCCCATGGAGAATACCAAGACTAAAATCAGCAATTTCTTCATTGTTATGTTCCTCCGCAAATTGTTACTGTTTTTATTCATCCGAACGTAAGGATTATCGATGGGTTATGGATTCACAACACCCGATTTGGCCCATTGCGCCGCGAAGATCGCAAAGTCTCTCATATCCACTTCGCAGTCCCCGTCCAAATCATACGTCGGAATCACGGCACAGAAGGTCGTTCCCGAAACCGCGGCATACAGACTCGCGGCTTCCTTGGGCGTCAACGCATAGTTGTACAAACGGAAGTCGTCAAGCTGACCGACGAAACGATTGCCGCCCCAATTACCCAGCATCAGAGCCGTATTATTGGAGGTGTTGATGGCACCCGCCCATGCCAACGCGAGCTTACCATTGATATAGAGCTGGTTGTTGGCGCCGTCATTGACCAGGACCGTGTGAACCCAGTTGTTGAAGCTGGGCACAATATCCAGATCACGATCCGCGCCGCCCCAGTACTGCACTCTCCACCGTTGTGTGGTTCCCGTCAGGGTCCGCAGGGAGAAGTCCGCGGAATCGGCAAAGGCGCCCATATCATAGAGACCGGCATCGTTGAACAACTGGGTCTTGGCCCAAATACTGAATGAGCGCGGAAGGGCGCCCAAGACACCCAACTGAACGGCGGTTTTGCCGGTGGCAATATACGCACCGTTGGGATCATTGGGACCGACCAGTTGAATGGCCTTGTTAATCATACCATTAACCAGACCGCCATAGACCGGCGTGCCATCGACGATCGGGGAAACCAACGTGCCATTGAAACCACTGGCAGAGCTATCCGGAATGGTATTACCGGAAACGCTGTCGAACGTGTAGTGAATCATCAGACGGTGAGTCAGAAGGACACCCACAGCCGAAGTCGACGGACCAACCGTGTTGGTCACGACGCAGGTATATTCGCCTTCTTTGGCCAGTTGGACATTCTCCACGGCCAGCGGACAGCTATAATTGCCCGCGCCGTCATCGACCGGGAATCCTTCGAAGACCTTCGTTGCGCCGTGGAACCACTCGTACTTGACCATGGGAATGAATTCAGGCACAGTCGATGTGGTGGCCACAATATTCAGATTGGCCGTGGCGCCGGCATCGACTACGGTAACCGGAGCAGGACCTGACCGAATTACCGGAAGCTGCTTGATGGAATCAAACGTCCAGACCATGCCTTCTTCCATGTCCTCGCCGGAGTGGGTATCGACGCGCCAGAAGTAGGTCTTGTTGAATTCAATGAGAGAACCGGCGGGAACGGTAAATTGCTCATCGGTCGTTTGACCAATGAGAGCAAAGTCGGTTCCATTTTCGGAGCCATAGACTTTATACGTTGCGCCGCAGGGACCATACTGCGCTTTGGTCCAGCTAAAGGTGGTATCCACCGCGGGATTGGCCCACCCTTCCGGGGTCTTGGGATTGAAGTCGCCGTCGGTGACCTGCCAGGAGGTTCCGAAACCGGAGAGATTGTCAAACACGGCGGTGGCCAACGAACCAGCAGCATGGGCGGTCACGGCCAAACCGACATAGACCGGATCGGTCAGAGCCATCGTATAATCCTGAGCGATTTCGCCGCTTCCGGCCATAATCGTCCAGTCGATACCGTTGGTCGAATAATAACCGTTGAAGATATCGCCATTTCTGGTGAGTCTCAGATAGATCGGGGTTGCATATGTAATTCCCGACTGGTTGCCGAGAGTGCCGGCCACATTACGGCCCTGCCAACTGATGCCATTGCCACTGGTAGCAGCAACCAAGCCATAGGGCGAAGCGCCGTCGGTATTGACGTTGCCACGGACCATGATACCGGCCTTGGTCCAGCCGTCGGTGTTGTTCGTCGTGAGACTGGTAACGCGAACGGAAACATCGAAATTACCGGTAAGATCAACATAGGCATACTGGAAGTCGTCGGCGGCATTCCAGATATCCGTTCCGGAACCGGACACGGTAACTTGATCACCGGATATGGTCACGCCCGTCCCGGCAACACCTTCACTGTCGCCAATCGCAAGAGGTTTAAGAGCAGCGCCATGTTCCATGATCTTCATTTCGGCTTCATTGCTCTTGGTGGTTCCGCTGGAATTGGTCACTTCGCAATAATACACTCCGGCCACGCCGGTAGTGTACGATGTTTCGGTACCGAGAACGGTCGCATCACCGACCTTCTTCCAGGCATAGGTCATAGGTCCACCCGTATCATCCGCACCCGATAAAGCGACAATGGTGAACGTGCCGGTACAGTTGGGTCCGATCTTGGTAGTGACCGGCTGGGTCGTGACGACGGGCTTGACGACCTTGGTTGTGAACGACCAGACCGTGCCATAGGCCATGTTCGAATCCGCCAACAGGGTATCCACGCGCCAGTAATAGGTCGTGCCGCTGGACAGACCGGTAACCGCCAACTCCGGAGTCGCGGGGTTCACATCGGCTTTGAATTCCTGGTTGAGCTCATTGGGATCGGGGTCCGTTCCGAAATAGACCTTGTAGGTGGAAACAGCCGCCGGAGGCGTGGGATCAATCGTGGAACTCAGTTCCCACGACAACGTCACATCCGGGAACGCAACGTCAACAGCTCCATCGGCGGGAGACGGGTTGATCGCCACCTCGTTGACCAGACTCATCCAATCGGTGGGCATCACATCGGATAAATACTGCGTGGCGATCACGGCACGCGAGATTCCCGGGCCTTCCCAACCCACGGCACAATGCCCGCCGCCGGTTCCATCGCCCATCAGGGCCTGCAGGAAATAACTCTTTCCGGCGTAGAGAGGCATAAATCCCGAAGGATAGGCCATGCCATTGTCCCAAGCCATGTCGTCGGTCCAGCCGTTGACCTGAGCAATCAGGACTTTGTCGGCCTCTTTGGCATTGGGGCTTTTCCAGACGAGGACATCATCATCGCCGGAAACCCAGAACTTATACATGCCGGAGACCTGGGGCTTTACCCAGCCGGTCAGCAAGGCATTAAAATTATCCGCCGGCTGATCTGGCATATGGAAATCGGGAAGGGTGGAATCGATGGTTGGGGGATTGGAGATGAAGGCCAGCACGGCCGCGAGTTGATCGCCAACCTCGGCGCCGGTCGTATTGCCATCCCACCGCTGCCACTTGATCTGGCCCGCACTGACGAAGCCAGCCAAACCTAAACACAACATAACAATCATTACTTTTTTCATTTTTGTTCCTCCGATAAAGAAATATCACTTACCTTTGCAGTACAATCAATTCTGTCACGCTGACTGCCAGACACACATTGACTCCCACGTTGCTCCATCCAGTATCCTCCAAAAAGGGGTTGTTCGATCGCATGATTCCAGGAATACATGTTATGGATTCGTCGCATCCGCCCTGTGCAGATGGTGATCGTCCGATAAACATCGCGAAAAACAGACAAGAAGAGATTAGAAAGGGGACGCACTTCGCCCGTAAGGACTTGTGTCGGTGTGAAACAATCGCTTCCGACAGCACATTGATCATACCACTCTCCGGCCATCACCAAAATTCCTCGCGACTTATTATTTCCTCATACCTCATCCAGCGCGATGAAAACACAATACCGACAACCCAACCCTTTCAGATTCATCGCAATCCCGCCACATAAACGGGGCATTGAATCGAAGATACATGTTTCCGGTAAACCTAATAACATCTATGTTATCGGTATCTGGCATTATTAATTTACCCGAATTAGCATTTCATTGCAAGAGAATTTTTCGAAAATTAATCCCATTTTGCTGTTTTCGTGTCGATCCGGGTTCAATCCGGGGGAGCTTATCGGCTTTTCCTCGATCCGGGGAGCTTGGAGAAAGGAGAAAAATGAGGTTTTTTCCGGTCCGATGGGTCAACGGGGATATCGAATAAGACGATACAAACGCAAGGGAATCCTATTTGAAAGTGAGCCCCTTGTTGGAAAGCAAAACCGGGTATGGCAAAAGGATTGAAGAAGGTCGATCGGCCGTCGGTGGATTCGGATCGGATTGCCAAGGTCATCGTCGTCATCGAGTCATCGACGGGGTATGGACGGGGAATTCTTCGCGGAATCGCCCAATACGCGCGGATGAACGGGCCGTGGTCGATCAATATGGACCCGTGGGAAATCTACAATCGAGAACTCCCCCGAATGTCGAACTGGCTGGGGGAGGGAATTCTGGCACGGGTATCCAGCGAAAAGGTGGCCGAGCGGATCATGGACAGTCGGCTGCCGGCGGTTTATCTGGCGTGCGATTCGACCAAGCGGCTGCCGGCGCTCCGGAAGAAACAGTGGGACGTGATCCCCAGCGTGATCTCCAATTCGCGGGCGATCGGCGAGATGGCGGCCCGGCATCTTCTGGACCGCGGATTTCGTCATTTCGCGTTTTGCGGGATTCCGTATTGTTCCTGGTCGCGGAAACGCAAAGAGGCCTTTCTTCATCGGATCGAGAAAGCGGGATATGCCTGCCACCTGTATCCGGAACCCGGCCTGCAGAAGGATCGTCGATGGGAAAACGAGCAAACGCTGCTGGCCGAGTGGATCCGGTCGCTTCCCAAGCCGGTGGGGCTGATGGCCTGCAACGACGAACGAGCCCGGTATGTCATCGAGACGGCCCGGATCATGGGATTGATCATTCCCGATGATCTGGCTGTTATGGGTGTGGATAACGATGAATTGCTGTGCGATCTGTCGTGTCCGCCGCTGACCAGCGTGGAGCTCAATGTGGAAAAGGCCGGGTACGAGGCGGCGGCGCTGCTGGATCGACTGATGTCGGGGCGCGAGGCGATGCAGGGCCAGCAGATTCTCGTCGAACCGATCGGCGTGGCGATGCGTCAATCCACCAATATCCTGGCGATCTCGGATCCGGACGTTTCGGCGGCCATCCGATTCATCCGGGAACACGCCAGGGACACTATCCGGGTTGCGGATGTGGTGCGGGAAACGGGATGTTCATCCCGTCGGCTGCTGGAACGGCATTTTCAACAGGTGGTGGGACGATCCATCCTCCGGGAGATTCTTCACGCCCGGATCGAACTGGCACGGGACCTTCTCAGCCGAACCGACCTTCCGATCTCGGAGGTGGCGCTTCATGCGGGATTCTCCAGCACCACCCATCTGGGGATCCTGTTCAAACGGGAAACCCGGTTCAAGCCGACGGTGTACCGCAAGCAGTTTCGCCATCGGTAGCGAATGCGGACCCGGAGAATCGACGATCCGGAATTGACTTGAAGAGCGAAATGTGGTACAATCAGAATTGTATGATATCGATCTGGAATTTCGGTAGGAGACCGTGATTTGGCATCGGCATTGAAACCATCGATCTGTGCCGGAATCGTATGTATTTTCGCGGCGCTGGTTCCCGCACAATGTCCGCCCGGCGACCTGAATCACAACTGCAGCGTGGATCTTCCGGACCTGGTGATCCTGGCCGAACAATGGCTTTCCCCGGCCGGATGCCAGGGACACGCGGACGATTGCGCGGATTTCATCTATAACGACGGGGTGAACCTCTTCGATTTCGAATACTTCACGCACGCCTGGGGACGGCATGTTCCTCCCGTCATCATCAATGAATTTCTGGCCTCCAACAATTCCCGTCCCCCGCTGGATCCGGGAGAATTGCTCGACGAGGACGGGGATTCGTCGGACTGGATTGAATTGTTCAATCTCTCCGGCGTACCGGTCGATCTGTCGGGGTGGTATCTGACGATCGATCCCGATCATGTTTCGATGTGGAAGATTCCGGAAGGCGTTTGGCTGGAGAGCGGGAAATTTCTGGTGATCTTCGCTTCCAACAAGAACCGCATCGATCCGAAAAAAAATCTTCATACGGATTTTGTGCTGGCCCGCGAGGGATCGTACCTGGCGTTACTCGAGGCGGACGGCGTAACCCTTGCCGGCAAATTTGACGGCTACGAATTCGCGTTTCAACGGTTCGGGTTCCCTCCGCAGGAAACGGATATTTCGTATGGATTATTCGAGGATAAGGAGCGCTACTTTTCCCGACCCACTCCGGGGGAATCCAACCGCGATGATTTTCTGGGTTTTGTCGGATCGGTTCAGGTCAGCGTCGAACGCGGAATCAAGACCGCGCCGTTCGACGTGCTGCTGACCTGCGATACGTCCGACGCGGCCATCCGCTATACGATCGACGGCTCCAATCCCACGGAAACCAACGGAACCGTGTTCGATCCGGCCAAACGGATACCCGTCTCCACAACCACCGTTCTTCGCGCGGCGGGTTTTAAGACGGGGTACAAACCGAGCCGAACGGAATCGCATACCTATTTATTCATCGACGACGTCATCCAACAGTCGCCGGATGGCGAAAAACCGGGCGATGCCTGGCCGGAACCGTACCATGAGAACGAACGTCAATGGATCGACTATGGCATGGATCCGGAGGTGGTCAACGATCCCCGCTACCGCGACCGGATCGACGACGCGCTGCTGGCGATACCATCGATTTCCATCACGACCGATCTGGAGAATCTGTTCGATCCGGATCGGGGAATCTATGTCAACGCATGGAATGACGGACGGGCGTACGAACGGCCGTGCTCGATGGAACTGATCCATCCGGACGGAACCGAAGGATTCCAGGTCAACGCCGGGCTTCGAATTCGGGGCGGATTCAGCCGGGCGCCGCAAAATCCCAAACACGCCTTCCGCCTGTTTTTCCGCGAGATCTACGGCGACAGCAATCTGAACTATCCTCTTTTCGGGGAGGAAGGCATTGACTCCTTCGACAAGATCGACCTGCGAACCGCGCAGAATTATTCGTGGAGTTTCCGCGGAAGTCGCGGGATGGACAACGGCTCGAAGAACACGATGTGCCGCGAGGTATTCTCCCGCGACACGCAGGGCGAGATGGGCCAGCCCTACACCCGCAGCCGTTATTACCATCTCTATCTCAACGGCCAGTACTGGGGCTTGTATCAGACGCAGGAACGGCCGGAAGCCCGATATGGCCAAGACTATCTCGGCGGAGACAGCGATGATTATGATGTCATGAAGGTCGAGGCCGGATGGTACACGATTAATCCCACCGACGGCAACGACGCGGCGTATAAGAAGCTATGGCAGGCGGCCATCGACGGATTCCACACGGATGCGGCGTATTACGGCATTCAGGGCTTGAATCCGGATGGAACGCCCAATCCCGAAAAGGAAAAGCTTCTCGATGTCGATAACCTGATCGATTACATGGCCGTCATTTATTACACGGGAAACTACGATGCTCCGCTGTCGAACTTCCTGGGCAATCGCAGGCCGAACAATTACTACGCTATGTTCAACCGCGAAACGCCGGACGGGTGGAAGTTCTTCTGCCATGACGCCGAGCATTCGCTGTTTTCCGGATGGGACCGCACGGGACCGTGGGAAGATCCGGACCTGCGAAAATTCTCCTATTTCAATCCGCAATGGCTGCATCAGCAGTTTTGCGAGCATCCGGAATACCGGATGCGCTTCGCGGACCGAATCCACAAGTATTTCTTCAACGGGGGGCTATTGACGCCGACGAAGGCCGAGCAGCGTCTTCGCAATCGGGCCGAACAGATCGAGACCGCCATTATCGCCGAATCGGCCCGCTGGGGCGATTCCAAACGAACCCGGCCCCGCACCAAAGACGACGACTGGCAGCCGGAGATCAACCGTTTGTATAGCGATTACTTCCCGTACCGAACGGACGAGGTTCTTTGGCAGTTCATTGAAGACGGCTGGTATCCGACGACGATGGCGCCAAGCTATTTCATCGGCACTCGCCCCCAGCACGGCGGCATGGTCTATCCACCAGATAACATCCTGAATATCGTTAATCCGAATATCACCGGCACGCTGTATTACACCACCGACGGATCCGATCCGCGATCGCTCGCGTCGCAATCGAATTCGGCGTTTGTCCCGGCGGATTCTTCGGCTGTTCCGACGACGGTCGTTTCATCGGCATCCCCTTCGGTCGTTACACCCCCGCCACCGGCCGATGCGGAGTTCGAAATTCTCTGGATCACCGACACCGACCTGGATGCGGAGTTCACCGATCTTCTGGAGGACCGTGATTATTCGGTTCAGCGATTGGAGATGGAAATGCGCGGTCCGCTGGATCCGCTTCGTCTTGAAATCCTCAACCGGGCCGATCTCATTATCGTAAGCTCCGCCACGCTGGATATCAGCTATGATGATCCCGAAAACTGGAATTCCATCACCGCCCCGCTGATCCTGATGAATGCATCGCTGGCCCGCAGCAATCGTTGGGATTGGGTTGACACCACGGCCGCGGTTTCCTATGAACCCACCGACCTGTGGACGCCCTATCCGGAAGACCCGCTGTTTTTCGGCATCAATATGACCGGGGGCAATTCCGTGAACGTTCTCAAAGGGAACTCGGTTTTTGTTCGAACCGAATCCAGCGGATACGGCGACGGACTCGCCTTCCGGATTGATGAGGCCACGCCGTACCTGTGGATCGCACGATGGCTCCCGCCCGGATTTTGGGGAGGTACCGACCATTTCCATTGGGGCACGGATCAGGTCGTGGCCGGGCCGCGTATGCTGTTGTCGATGGGCGAGGGTCTCTACAGCAATCAACCGTATAACCTTACCTCCGACGGGAAAAAACTTTTCCTCAACGCCGTTGAGATCATGCTCAGCTATAACGAGGGCAACGCGTTGAACTTCAGTCCGTATGTCTGGGCGGGCTGGGATCAGGATATCCTGTGGCCCCAGGCCGAAACGGAACTATTCGGGTATATTTTTGATGACGGCATGTTACCCGATCCGAACGAGCTGACGTGGGAATGGACCCAGTTATCCGGACCGGGTGAAGTCATTTTTGACCCCAATTCTCCCGATAATTCCTTCTTTGCTGAATATACCTGGGGCACGTACACCTATCGATTTGCCATGACCTGGCCGAAAGCGACCTTCCCGACGGCCGGGATCTACGAACTTCAACTGGCGGCCTCGGACGGCGAATTCACATCGACCGATACCGTTACCGTGCGCGTCCTTGAACCTTCGGCTTCGCTTGTTCTGGATAAGAGTACCCGCGTGCAGTCGCGGATCCTCGGCGAAGACGGGATATGGAGCGCGCTGAATGACGCCACGTACGGAGTCGGTCCCGTCGCGGAGTCGCTGCGCATATCCGAGATCATGTATCACCCCGACGGCGATCCCAACGCCGAGTTCATCGAGGTGACGAATATCGGCGACGAATCGATCAACCTTTCCTGGGCGGCCTTCACCAGGGGCATTGCTTTTACGTTCCCGGATATCGATCTGGAACCGGGCGAGTATGTCGTTGCTGTGAGGAATCTATCGGCCTTTGAGAAACGCTACGGAAGCGATCTTCCCATTGCGGGGCAATACGCGGGGAATCTCGACAACAAGGGCGAAACGATCGCGTTGTGCGACGCGGTGGGCAAGGTCATTCATCAATTCAAGTATTCCGACAACTGGCATGAGATCACCGACGGACAGGGATTTTCGCTGACCTTCCGCGACCCGGCCACTCCCGATATGGAGGCATGGAAATCCGGATCGGCATGGAGGCCCAGTTCCATCCACGGCGGCTCGCCCGGAGCCGATGATTCCGAGCTGGTCCCGCCTCCCGGAACGATTGTGATCCATGAAGTCCTGGCCCATTCCCACGACACGGCCTCCGACTGGATCGAGCTCCACAACACCACCGACAAGACCATCCACATCGGCGGATGGTTCCTGTCGGACAACGATTCCGACGATCCCAACCGGATGCGATTCGAGATTCCCGACGGCGTCACGATCGCCGGGTACGGTTTCAAGACGTTCTATCAGGACACGGAATTCGGCAATCCCGATCACAACGGCTGCCGTATTCCCTTTGCTCTCAGCGAAAACGGCGAGACGGTCTATCTTCGTTCACGGCTCGATGCCCACGGGCGATTCACCGGGTACTTCGCCAAACAATCATTCGACGCTTCGTCCACGGGGATCTCCATCGGTCGGCATGTCAATTCCGATCATTCCATCGACTTTGTCGCCCTGGATTCACCTACCCCCAACGACACCAACGCCTATCCGAAGGTCGGCCCGATCGTGATTTCGGAATTCCATTACCATCCAACGCCTTTCGGCCTCTTCGATAATGAAGAGTATGAGTTTATCGAGTTGCTGAATATTTCCTCCGAACCGGTCACACTGCAATCGTTCGACAATGAACTCAACGCCGATCTGCCGTGGGCATTCGACGAAGGCATTCAGTATATTTTCGAGTTGGAAACAACTATTCTTCCCGGCAAGCGATTGCTTCTGGCCAAAAATCCCGACGCGCTGATGAGTCGTTTCACCACGATCCCCGAAGATGTCGCCGTCCTTCGGTGGACCAGCGGCAAACTGGATAACGCCGGGGAAAAACTCCAACTGGCCATGCCGGGCGATCGGGTGGGTACGACGCGGTACTATATCCCCCTGGAAACGATTCGCTACTCGGATTCGGCTCCATGGCCTGTTTCGGCTGACGGCGGGGGAAATTCCCTGCATCGAAAAACGCCGTCATCGAAGGGAAACAATTACGGCAACGATCCGGCCAGGTGGTCCGATCTTCCACCGACTCCGGGCCAATAATATCGGCGGAACCAATCTTTCCAGAAATGACGGCCGATTTCAATCCTCCCTTCATGAGAAATCGCTGGAATCCTTCTTTCAATCCGCCGATAACGGCGGTAGGATAAATGTATGCTCCAATTTCGATTGACACAACAAACGGAAAGTCTTGGACGATGGGGCCGGTTTCTATTCTATCAGTTCCGGCTATGGCGACATTGCCTGCGCCTGCTGAAGATCAACCGTTCGGGAACGCAGGCGGCGGCGCTGTCGTATCATACCATCTTCGGAATCGTTCCGTTGGCCATCGTCATCCTGATGGTCTTTCAACTCTTCCCGGCCAATCGCGATTTGGGCGTCAAAGTCCGGGGATTTATTTACAGCCACGCCAATTTATCCAAAATTGAATATCCGATTGATGACGAAACCGGACAGACCCAAACCGTCCGTCTGACCGATCAGATTGACAGCATTACCGATCGATTCGTTTCCGGTCTCAATGCCGGAGCGGTCACCATCGTCAGCGGGCTCCTGGTCATCTGGGCCGCCATCGGACTGCTGGGAACCATCGAGCGATCCTTTAACACGATCTGGAACACCCCAAGGAGCCGTAGTTTCATCCATCGCATCGTGAATTACTGGGCCTTGCTGACCTTCGGCCCAATGCTGCTGGGATTGTTTATCTATGCATCGGCACATTACTTCACCGGGAATTCCTTTACCAATGCATGGTTGCTGTTCACCCGTCCGATCTGGCCCTTTCTGATCAGTACGGCATCGCTTCTTTTGCTCTATACCCTGATCCCAAATACTCCGGTCCATTTCTGGTCGGCCCTGTGGGGCGCTTCCGTCGCCGGTTTATGCTGGAGTTGCGCCAAATACGCTTTTGCCGTTTATCTGACCCGATTTATCCCGTATCAGAAACTGTATGGAGTCCTCGGCCTGATCCCTCTGGGGGTCTGGTGGATTTACATTACCTGGCTGATCGTGCTGTTCGGTCTGCAATTGACGTATGCCACGCAACATCTGAAAACGCTCGACGCCGCCGAACTCATCGCCCTTCGCAAGACCGACGACGCCTTCATCGCCGACGAATATACCGTAATGCGGATCATGTCCTGGATCATGGAAGAATACCAAAAGCGAAATGCCCCCGTCACGGTGGACAGCATTTGCGGACGACTCAGCCTGCCGGGAGAATTTGCCCGAAAGCTGCTCGATCACCTCGTCGCGGTCAAACTTTTGTTTCAGACCGCCGAACCCGCGGGAGGGTATTGCCCGGCCACGGAAGGACGGAAGATCACGCTCGATGAAATCTCCAATGCCGTCCGAAAGGCCAGCTTTGTTTCGCTGGCATCGGAGGACGAACAAAAGATCCGGTCCATCCGGGATCAGCATCTGGAATATCTGGCCGGTTTCAAACTCCTGGATCTGCATTCCTCCGATACGACCTCGCCGGATCAATCGCCGCAAACATAGCCGTTTGTCATTGCCCATCTCGCTCGCATTCACCGGTAAAATCCATCGCGTCAAACGATTGGGTATAAAACTCTTTACGTCGGATTCACCCATCGGTATGATAGACATCGATACTGCTGGAAGAAGGTAACGATTGTGCCCGCAACAGGAAAGACGAGTATTCAGGGTGTACAATCCATCGTCAACACTTGTCCGACAGGAGATAATGCATGGGTAAACACAGTCATCAATTCAATCGACGGCAATTTCTCGCCACGGCCGCAAAAACCGGCGCCTTTCTCGCACTGCCGCAGATCCTTCCCGGTCGCGTTCTGGGTAAAGACGGCGGCGTGGCCCCCAGCGAACGGATCGTGATGGCCGGGATTGGAATCGGCAATCGCGGCCGGTATGTCCTGGGTTGCTTCCTTCACGAAGCCGACGCCCGGTTTGTGACGATCTGCGATCCCCGGGCCGACAATCGCAACAAGGCACGAGACATGGTCAACCACCAGTATGGCAACACCGACTGCACCACGAGCATCGATCTTCGGGAGGTACTGGCCCGAACCGATATCGACGCCGCCCTGATCGCCACCGGGCCCAACTGGCACGCCACGGCGTCGATTCTCGCCGCCCGGTCCGGCAAGGACGTCTATTGCGAAAAGCCCTGCACGAAAAATATCGCGCAAAGTCTGGCTCTGGCGGAAACCTTCCGCCGGACGGGTCGCGTCTTTCAGGCGGGAACGCAACGTCGCAGTCTTCCGAATTTTATGTTCGCCATCGATCTGGCACGCCGCGGAAAACTCGGCAAACTCCATACCCTCCACGCCCAACCCGCCGGTCTTGGAACCTCCATGAGCGGCTGGGCCCCCGCCGAACCGGAACCCTCCAAAGACAAGGTGGACTGGGATCTCTACCTGGGACCGGCGGCATGGCGGCCGTACAACTCGCGGCTCATGGACGGCTTTAATTTCGAGAAAGGCGGCGGAATGGTCGGCGGCGGTTGCCTGGAATGGGGTTCCCACTGCGTGGACCTTTGCCAGTGGGCCAACGACGCCGATAACACCGCGCCGATCGAATACGAACCGAAGGGCAACCAGTTGCATGCCCTCTACGCCAACGGGGTCAAACTCATCCTTCGCGACGACGGCTGGCTTCCGCTGGGTTCTTGTCCCGTTCGGTTCGAAGGCGAAACCGGTTGGGTTGAAACCGGCGATGACGCCGAGATCGTCGCCAGTTCCCCGTCATTGCTGGTCGGAAAAGGCGCCAAAATCGCCGGGTATCCCGCCGACTTCCACGTCCGCGATTTTCTCGATTGCGTCCGGTCTCGCGGCCAGACCCGTGCCAACGCCGAGGTCGCCTGCAATTCGCACATCGCCTGTCACGCGGCCAACATCGCGCTGTATCTCAAACGCAAGGTCACCTTCGATCCGGCTAAAAACGAATTCATCAACGATGAACAGGCCAATCGCCTCCGATCCGAAGCCCTTCGCGATCCGTGGCGGATCTAAGAAAACCGGCAACGTCACCAACCAATCCTACGATGAGGATAACGATATGATTTCGATACAACGACTCGCATGGTGTATGATTTTGGTTTCTGTATTGGCATCGGCTACTTCCTTCGGTCAAAACATGGGTATGGATGAGAACACGCGTGCGGAAACCGAACGCAAGCTGATCGGCATTCTGAATTCCACCGCGCCGCCCCAGGACAAGGCCATCCCCTGCAAACAACTGGCCATCTATGGAAGCAAGAATGCCGTTCCGGCTCTGGCCGCCCTTCTGCCGGATGCCAACCTGTCCTCGTGGGCACGGATCGCTTTGGAGGTCATCCCCGATCCGGCGGCCGATGAGGCGTTGCGAAACGCGCTGGGAAAACTCAACGGTCGGTTATTGGTCGGCGTGATTCATTCCATCGCCTTTCGGCGCGATGCGCAGGCGGTCGGAGGTCTGATCCAGAAACTCAAAGATAACGATACGGAGGTTTCCTGTGCCGCCGCGGTAGCCCTGGGAAAAATCGGCGGCGATCAAGCCGCCGGCGCCCTGGTCCCCTTGCTGATGTCCGCCCCCGACGCCATTCGCACGGCCGTCGCCGAGGGGTGCATCCTCTGTGCCGAGCGATTTGTCGCCGATCAGAAAGCCGATTCGGCCATTACGCTCTATGAAGCGGTTCGAAAAGCCGGCGTCCCCAAGCAGCGAATTCTCGAAGCGACCCGCGGCGCGATCCTGGCCCGCGGCCCATCCGGAATCGGATTGTTGATTGAACAATTGAAATCCGCCGATCAAGCCCAATTCGGAATCGGTCTTCGTACCGCCCGCGAATTACCCGGCATAGAAGTAACCCAATCGCTGGCCGCCGAACTGAACCATCTGGATTCCGATCGTCAATCCCTCCTCCTCATGGCCGTGGCGGATCGTACTGATGCGGCCGTCCTGCCGGTGGTTCTTGCGGCCGCCGCACCCAACAGTCCCAAATCCACGCGTACGACGGCTATCAAGCTTCTGGAGCGTATCGGGAATGTCACCTGCGTTCCAGCCCTGATCGATGCGGCGGCAGCAGAGGATTCCGTGTTGGCCCAGGCCGCCCGCGTTTCGTTTTCGCGACTGCAGGGAAAGGATGTGGATGCCGACCTGTTGATGCGCCTTCCACAATCCACAGGGAGGCGGCGTCAAGCCATCCTTGAGCTGGTCGGCCTGCGACAGATCGCCGGCGCCGCCGGATCGATTGAGCCCGCCATCGCAGATTCCGATGCCGGAATCCGAGCGGCCGCCGTTGCGACTCTCGGCATCATCGGCAACGATCAGCAGGCACCGGCGCTGGTCAAACTCCTCGAGAAAAATCCCGCCGAACGGGCCCTGATCGAAAAAGCCCTGCTGGCCATCTGCGGCCGCGGAAAAGCCGGGTGCCTTCCATACGTAATGCCCCTCGCACAGAATGCCAATGCCGATCTTCGTATCGTAGCGATTCATGCCATGGCCGTCATCGGCGGATCGGATGCGATGCGCGCCATCAACTCGGCGGTCAGCGACAAAGAACAGGCCGTTCAGGATGAGGCGGTTCGTACGTTGTCCACATGGCCGAACAATTGGCCTGAGGATGCCTCCATTGCCCAGCCGCTTTTATCTCTCGCCCAATCCGGTACATCCATGTCGCACCAGGTTCTGGCGTTGCGCGGTTATCTGCAATATCTCCAGGTCGATAAGAAACTCGACGGAAAAGCTAAAACCGCAAAGGTCAACGAGATCCTTCCATTGATCAAGCGACCGGAAGAAAAACGCCTGGCCATTGGCGTTCTCGGAACCACTCCTTCGACCGAAGCCATGGACCTGTTGAGGATTATGGCCGAAGATCCCGCGGTCACCGAAGACGCCGACTCCGCGATTGTCAACCTCGCCGGAAAATCGCAAGCTCTCCCGAAGGAACTGCGCCAAAAGGCCCTTCAGACGGTAATCGACACATCGAAAAATGCCAACATGAAGAAAAAAGCCCAGGAGATACTCCGGTCCATTCAATAGGTTCTTCTCGAATGTTTTCGGTTCCTTGATGCAAGCCCCCGGTGTTCACACGGGGGCTTTTTCTTTAGGGGTGTTTTGGATAAAGCAGGTGCGGCGCGACTCCAATCGGAGCGATAAAGACCTCGCCGGTGTATTCTTCTGAATCTGGATTTACAAATCCTTTTTTTGGCGCAACGAAGGTGATCGTTACGGAAGCGAATACGGCCGTTCCCAAAGGCGAACCCGTATCGGCGTCGAGCCCCGACGGGATATCCACCGCGATGATTTCCGCCTCGCTGCCATTGAGGGCATCGATGAAGTCGGCATAGGGAGGGCGGACCGGCCCCGCAAGCCCCGTACCCAATAGCGCATCAATCACCAGGGCATCGGCCGGACAGAATTCATACAATCGTTCGGCGGCATCCTCAGCGGATCCACCCAGTTCGATCATCGGCGCCTTCATCCGCTCAAGAATCGTCAGATTCATCAGAGCATCGCCGGATATTTTTTCTCTCGGAGCACATAGAATCACCGAGACCGGAACCCGGCGATTGATCAAGTGGCGTGCGATAACATAGCCGTCGCCGCCGTTATTGCCGGCCCCACAGACGATTACGACGGAACTGTGACGGTGGTTCTGGAGATGATCGAGAATCCAGCGCGCCGCATTGAGCCCGGCGTTTTCCATCAAAACAACTCCCGGAATTCCGAGCGATTCGATCGCCCAGGCGTCGAGGTCGCGGACCTGTTGACGGCTGAGGATGAGGAATTCATCGGCTTTTTCCGGTATCCATCGCTGCATGGCGGTATTATATCGTAAAGTAGCGTACGGTCAATTGACAGAAATCAACTCCGCGGATACACTGCATGTTTTCTTTTCCGATGAACCGATTCGATTCAGGATGGATCATGCACATACTCTTAACCAATGACGACGGCATTTTGGCGCCGGGGCTTACGGCGATGTATCGACGATTGGCGGAACTGGGAATGGTCACGGTCGTGGCGCCCAGCGATATCCGATCGGGCGCCGGGCACAGCATCACCTTGAAACCGTTCACATGCGAGCGGATGGAACTCATGGGGCATTTCACCGGCTACAGCGTCGATGGAAGCCCGGGCGACTGCGTCAAGCTGGCCCTGCACAGTCTGATCGATACGACTCGGTTCCCCGTGGATCTGGTGGTGTCGGGAATCAACCACGGCTCGAACCTGGGCGTTCATGTGTTCTATTCGGGGACCGTCGCCGCGGCCGTCGAAGGCGCATTCAACGGCATCCCATCGATCGCCGTCAGCGCGTCGCTGGATGAGCCCCTGGATATGGAGGCGGTCGCGGATTGCGCGATGGGTGTGATCCGCAAGCTGCTGCCCCTGGCCAGCGGGCCGGTGATCAATCTCAATATTCCCAAGCTGTCGCGCGGAACTCCAAAAGGGATCCGTGTGGTCCCCCACGCGACCAGCGGGTATCGTGAGCGATTCATTCCCGGCAAAACCGAAACAGGACAAACGACGTATCAATTTTCCGACGATCTGCCGCGCGATCCGGAGATCGACCGGGATACGGATGTTCGATATATCTCCGAGGGATACATCACGATCTCGGCACTGAGCATCCATCGCAACGACCTGCGCCGGAACCGGCAACTGCATCTGATGCTCGAGGATTCGAATCCAACGACGGAACCTTCCGCGGGAGGCAATCATGGCGCGAAAAGCTAAAACCATCGGCCAGAACATCGATTCACCTCTCTGCATCCTGACGGTGATCGGCAAAGACTGCGTCGGGATCATCGCCAAGGTCAGCAACATCATGGCCAGGGCCAACATCAACATCATCGACGTCAGCCAGAAGATCATGGACACCTACTTCGTCATGACGATGGGCTGCGATATGTCCGGGGCGAAGACGGGAATGAAAGATGTCCAGAACAAGCTCGACCGTCTGGCGCGAGAGCTGGGATTGCAGATCACGTTCCAGAACGAGCGGATTTTCAAGATGATGCATCGGATATAGCCGGTTACTCCGAGTATCCGAGTAACCAGGAAGATTGAACCAGCAAATTGGCCGAGGAAACGGCAAGCGAGATGGACGGCGAAGGAATGGGGCGCGAATCTTCCATCGGCATGAACAGATGATTGATGTGATCAAATCCCCTTTCCATAAGGTCCGGCGCATAGCCGGAATGCGAAAGACCGAATACATGTCCCAGTTCATGCAGGGAAGCGCCCAGACCGGTCGTAAAATTCGCCCAGAAGGTCCCGCGAAAGGAACTGTCGTCGAACAGACCATAGTCGGAAACATGCCGGACATCGGAAAACCGTCGGGGGATTTCGTCGATCGATTGCGGCCAGGTATGGAGATTCCCGCCGCCATAGAGAGCCAGATTACCCCCGCCCAGCGCCGTGTGGGCAAGGGCCGAACGCGAAACCGGATCGAAACGAGTCATGGATAAATAGGCCATGTATTTCCTGTCCGGCCAGGCGGGATCGGATTTTCGGAGAAAGGCGTCCAATTCAAGCCAAATCTGAAGTTCAGAAAGGGAGTAAATCTGATTGAGGGTCATGGGAAGACGAATGATGCCGACATCGATGGACTGGTCATAGTTGGTCTCAAGCTGGAAGGTTTTTCGGGGCATATCGGCCTGATGGAGCAGTTCGGCGATGGCCGTCTGCTGGAGCAACCCGGCAACGGAAATCCGACGAACGGCGCTGGCCAGGTCATTGTCTTCCCCGGGCGGCGCCTGAAAGGATCCATCTGAATCGGACGCAAGCACATACAGGAGGCGGACGCGTTTGGATGAATGGACGGGAGCGTGGGTAATGTGGAAAACCGTATCGGGGTGATCGGCGGCGGACAGTCGTATCCGATTCGAACCGGGCGTCAACATGACCAGCGATCGAAAGATGGTTTCAACAACCGGCCATTCGCTCGTTCGGCCAACATGGTTTAGGATAATCTGCGAACAATCGGCGGAAGCTCGTCCATGAATCAGAAGGAGCGGATAACCGACGGACTGGCCATTGGCAAGATTGAGAACCTGAATGACAGGAGAGGAGGAATCGGCGGGTTGGGTCGGCGGAATTGAATCTCTTTCCGAAGCGGAATCATTTTGGATGTGGATTAATCGGCAGGGACACCACGGCCGGATAACGAACCATACGCCGATCAGCAGGACCATAACCAATACAATTATCATACGAAACGACATATTGTTTCCACCGGATTTCTCGAAAGATTAACGTATTCGCAATCCGGATTACAATACGTTGATCCCAACGACAACGCAAGCGAAAACGAAACGGACCGACAGTATCGTGACCACCAATGTCCTATTCAATACAATCAAACTGGAAGGGATTTCCACGATGAACAGGATTTCAACGGGAAAACCGGAACTTGTTCACATTTTGGATCGCCATAATCTGCGACTGTCCATAGGTTCCCCACCCAGCGCGTCCCTACAAAGGATACATGCCAAGTGTCCCTGCAAACACGACCGAGACGGTTTCATGAGAACTGTTAAAAAAACGGGGAAGATCTCAACCGATTGAAAGGATCATATCCCTTTTTGTATCCATTCTCCATCCGTATTACTATATAATCCAAAATCCTCCTTCAGGCAGAAAACAAAAAAGCCCTTGAAGAGATCAAGGGCTTTTTACATCGGGGCGACAGGACTTGAACCTGCGACCTCTTGACCCCCAGTCAAGCACGCTAGCCAAACTGCGCCACGCCCCGATTTATCGCCTATTGTACCGCGTATCGCATCGAACGGCAAGAAAGAAATCGTCCAAGCGGCCGGAAATCTCAATTGAAATTCTGAAAAAGGAACGATTGGTAAATCGAACCGGAAAAATGGCCGATAGGGAGGGAGCCGTACTTGGCCGAGGGATTACCGTATAACAGGAAGCCGGATACGCGGGGATGTCATGGGCGGGACAACGACCGATAATTCTTTGCTTGAAAACAGTTTATGGCTAAGCGCTCAAGAGGCCTTTGCCACGATGGTCAATCTTCCCATCGAAAAGAGTGACCACGCGGAAACGACCACGATGGTCGGGTCGATCACGTTTACGGGATCGATCCGGGGGGCCGTCTATGTGGAATGCGCCGAGGGGGCCGGGGAAATTATCGCGCGATCGATGCTGATGCTGGACGAAGCGGAGGCGGTGGAGGATACGGCCGTCAAAGACGCCCTGGGCGAGGTGGCCAATCTTGTCGCGGGCGGTTTCAAGGCCCGAATCGCCGACGCCGTCGGCTCCATCGATATTTCGGTGCCGACGGTGATCTGCGGGCAATCGATATTTCCATCGCCGGGTTTGAAGGGCAACGTCGTACAACTTTCGGCGATCGGCGGAAACGCAAAACTCAAGCTGGCTATTGTGTATCTACAGGGATGATTTACACGAAGGACATCACTGTCAACATTGTCATCCAATAAAAAACCCCATCGCGGTTTGGCGACGGGGTTATGAATATCCTGGATCGATTGAATCACCTATCTCCAGCCGGCGGGTAAATAACCCCTGTTCATCCAATCCATATCCATATTGTTTGGCTGAAGCGCCGGTTCCCCTCCGATCGCGGTGTTGGTTCCATATCGGCAAATTTTGACGGTACGCTTGTCTCGCCAGTTGCGTTTTTCCGCATGGCCATCGGCAAAGGCCAATGTACTTCGTTCATTATGATACCACGCCGGCCAATCCCACCATGACCAATATTGATTACTGGCCATCAGCACAAATCCCCCCGCATAATACATCTGAGCATGGCTGCCATAGTAATCTTCTTCGACAAAGTTATATTTTTCACCGGGGCTCAATACTTCCGAAAACTTGGTAACGCATTTTAGCTGATATGTGTTTCCCGAAGGATGTGCTACCGAACGAAATCCGGTAATGGCGCCATACAATCCATTTCGGGATGAAAAGTCCTCGCTATTCATACAACCGGCACCGGCATAACTGATCCAGGGACCTTCTTTGGCAAGTTTCCATGCCTTATCGTTCGGGCAATGGTACACTTTGTCGGTATTCGTATATGCATAGAGCTTCCCAGCCCGGATTCCATTGAGCTGCTTTTCCAAATTCAACTCACCGGTATAAATCCCGGATACTTCAGGATTCTGAGTGGGTGTATCAAGCGGTGGTTCCACCCAACGGTAGGGTGTAGCTCGACCTCCGCTATAATAATTCGATAACCCGACCAGATTACCATCATAATCTTCCTGGTAGAGATACCAGCACTTACCGAGCCCGTTCATATTGCCCAGACAGACGGCACCGGTGGCCTGGGCCTTGGCAATCTGAAGCGCGGGAATGAGAACTCCAAGAAGGATCGCGATAATTGCGATCACGACGAGCAGTTCGATTAACGTGAAACCTTTTGTCGTTTTCATTGCTACTCCTCACATAATTGGGTACGGAATTTTTACACGATAAGCATTCACAATACCGACAATACCTGCTATCCTGTTGCCCTGTGTCCGTCCTGCGTCCAGTTCTACAGACTGTTTTATTATATCATTGAGAAAAAACCCATGCAACGGATTTCTATGCAGTTTTTCATGGTGAAAATAATTTTTCTAATTACAGAAACGAACCATTGAACAGATTTTCATTCACTTTTTTCATATCCGGATCAAAAGAGCCATCTCTTACCCCTGTATGTAACGATTCATCCAGGAAAATCGTATAGTGGGAATCCACAGAATCATAAATATTTACGCTTTAAATAAAGACAAGAGATCCTCTTGGGCCAGATAGGTTACATTCAAGATGGGATTTGTCGTGTCGTTTATCGGGGTATCCCATATCCATTGAAGGATGCCGGCAAGCTGGTTTTTGGCTATTTGACACCAGTTTATGCCTCGGAATGGAACAGGAAGCCGACACAGATCGGGTTTGTTCATAATCCCGGCCACACCGGCCAAAGCCCCGATGGCCATATTTCGGGGGATAATCCCGTTTTGCAGTGCCAGAGACATGGTACCGAAGATACGGTCGGTTACGCCGAGTTTTCGGATGGGATCGCGTGCGGCCCGCTGGACGGTATCATTCAGCCAGGGATTGGTCATTCGGATCAGCAGATCCTCGGCATAGGCCCGGTATCCGGATTCCGTAAATAGCTCATCGCCAAGATGGCGATACTTTCGCACCAGGGCAGCCCCGGATTCGTCCAGAAAGGCCCGGCGGGCGATATCCATGATCTGCGGGTCGTCGGCCACCTCGGTCATTCGGGACAGGCCCCTGAGATCGGCCAGAAATGCCAGGAGGGCATGGATGGCATTGTGGCCGTACAGTTTGGCCTCCTCGAAGGCAAGCAGGTCGTCTTTTTCGACAAAGACATCGATTCCCGGGCCGAAATCCGGCACGGTGGTACGGGTCACCAGAATCCGGTTGAAGGCCTCGACAAGGAAGGCCTTGTCAAGGCCTGGCGCGATCGGAGTCAGGTTCATCTCGTCGATGATCTGCGGATCGGTAACCACCTGGCTCATCTTGCCGATGACGGTGTTGAGGAATTGGAGATTGGTCGGCATCGGCGCCTTCAGATAATCGGAAACATTTTTTTGGAGGATTTCGGCGGCGTGATTGTTGTTCTCGGCGGCATAGACGATTGACGCTGGAGATCGCCGATTTCTGATCGCTTCGGCGATGAGAGCGGCGACGGAGTTGTCGTTACCGGCCGTGAAAAAAGAGACCGAAGGCAGAGAGGTTGCGATCTCGGTGGAATCGGAGAGGGCATTGATGAGCCGGGACCGGTCGGCCGGATCGCCGGGATTCAGCAGTTCAACGCCGTCGATGCGGGCGGTTTCGATGCCATCCGTGCGAGCCACATTCACCGAATAGGATCCCCGGTTTTGACGGACGGCCTGAACGAGGGCCGAATCGATTTCGGATATGACGATACGGTCGAATCGGCCGCAGCGAAATGCCTCGGCGACAAACAGGCCCGCCTGGATCGGGCCAAAACCAAAACCGGTAAAGACATGCCGCATCATGAGATCGGAGCTTTCATTGAAGGGCCCGGAGCAATTCATCGATCGTGTGCCAGTGGCGATCTGTAGCGACGACGGCGGCCATCTTGTCATACGGAAAGATGTGGCCGTATCGGTCGTTCAGGGGCGCCTTGATGAACATGGACGCGAACAGGTTTCCCATCTGCACCGCCCGGTCGAACCGGCAGGTTCCCGATTGAAAGGCGGACAGATTCCGAGCCATGTAGGTTATCAATCCGGAACGGAAGGAATCGCCGGCGCCGACCAGATCGATGACGTCGCCGACCATGAAACGCGACTCGGTTTTGACGGGTTCGGAGACGTTACCGGAGGGGTCAATACCCATATACCAGGCGCCGTTATTGACGGTGATTCCGAAGAGACGACTTCGGCCCAGGCCGGAACCATATCGATCGGCGATGAACTTGAGAAAATGGGTACAGTTTTGCGATTGGTTACATTGCCGCCAGTCGCGAACGGTACCGAGGGTATTTTCGATCATCTGGGCCTCGTCGGCGGACGTGAAGAACACATCCAGCTCGGACAGGAGCGGATCGAGCAGCTTGTATTCGTCGATGGGTTTTCCGGCTCGGATGAGGGAATGCGGATCGCCCGTAAGCGTATGGCTGTCTGCGATGGTGACGCAACTGAGACCGCGACAAAACCGGACGAACTCGGCCAGGTCACATCCACCGTTGGCGTCGCCGCGATCGGACAGGCCCGAATACATGTAATAGACAATCCTGGGGCGGAGCGTCTCGACGGCCCGGCGGAAATGATCGAAATCAAAGGCATTATTGGCGTTGGGGAAATACGCGATACCGCCCCGCTCGGAACCGGGTTTGTCGTAGATGAAGGTCGTTCCCGTCGGGAGATCCGGTAGGATGAGGGTTTGGGACATGTCGATTTTGTTGGCGGTCAGGGTATCGTAGAAGAAACGGCCCTGGGCATCGAGACCCTCGAAATCGCCCTTGCCAAGACAGACCCCGACGGCGACGCTGAGGCCGGCCCGGGCAATCAACGGCGCGGCGTTTCCGGGTCCGCCGGCGGTGGCGCTGCCGTCCAGAATCCATTGGCGATATTGTTTTTGGGTATAATCCGGCATGTCTTTCGTTTTGCATTTGGCCAGACCGCCGGGTCCGACGAGTTTTTCGGCGAAGGCAAATTCCCGTCGACGAAAATCCGTCACGGCCGTATTCAGCACCATCACATCGACACCCATATCGCTCTCCCTGTCATCGTTGACATCCCATCCGGGTCCCGCCATCTTTTCCAAGCGGCGACCCGGGGATATGGTATCAAAATTATTGCCGATGACAATGGGCAATGGTATGATCGTCGCCATGGTACCCTTGAATGAAACAAACCATCTGTTGGGAGACGAGACCATGTCCTACAGGCAATCCGCCGGTTTCGGCAGAATGATGTTTGGTTGTATGTTGGTTGGACTTTTGGCAACAACCGTTTGGGCCGCGAAAAAAACGATGGGACTTGACGAAATGGACATCTCCAAGTTCGCATCGGGGTGGAGAACGACTCAAAAAAACAAGAGCGTGGAAGGAAGGCCGTTGCGAATCGGCGGCCGGACATTCGAACGGGGAATCGGTACGCATGCTCCGTGCGTTTTCTGGATTCAATTGGACGGTTGGGCGACGAAATTCACCGCTTCGGTCGGCGTGGACGATGAAGTCGGTAAACGTCCGGCCGGCATTGAATTCCTCGTCGTCGGGGACGGAAAAATCCTATGGCAAAGCGGCGTGATGAGAGCCGGCGATGCGGCCAAACCGGTCGAAGTCAGTCTCCGGGGAATCAAAAAACTCGGTCTTGTGGTCAGCGAGGGAAACGATGGGATGAATTTCGACCACGCTGATTGGGCCGACGCCACGATTGACTATACGGGAGCGGATCCTGTTGCGCTGGCGCGGATTCTCGCCGAACCGTATATTTTGACTCCAAAACCGGCTCGGACTCCCCGGATCAACGGCGCTCGTGTGTTCGGGGTTCGACCGGGATCGCCATTTCTGTTTACGATTCCTGCGACGGGCGAACGACCGATGAAGTTTTCGGCGACGGGATTGCCGGAAGGACTGAACGTGAACTCTGACACTGGGCAGATCACCGGTCATGTGGAAAAAGCGGGTGAATGGACCGCAACCTTGACTGCCGAAAACGCACTCGGAAAAGACGGCAAGCCGCTGAAAATCGTCGTCGGCGAAACGATCGCCCTGACGCCTCCTTTGGGCTGGAACAGTTGGAACTGCTGGGCGGGCGCCGTCGATGCCGAGAAGATTCAAGCGTCGGCCCAAGCGATGGTCGATACGGGGCTGATCCATCATGGATGGACGTACATCAACATTGACGACACCTGGCAGGGAAAACGCGGCGGCGAATTCAACGCTATCCAGGGGAATCAAAAGTTTCCGGATATGAAGGGCCTGTGCGATTATGTTCACGGCCTGGGTTTGAAGATCGGAATCTATTCGACGCCATGGATCACATCATACGCCGGGTATGTCGGGGGATCGAGCGACAACGAGGAGGGAACCTGGTCGATCAGCGTTCAAGGCCACCAAGACGGATGGAAGCACGGCAAGTTTCCCTTCGCGGAAAACGACGCCAAACAATGGGCCGCATGGGGAATGGATTATCTCAAGTACGACTGGAATCCCAACGATGTGCCGCATGTCGCGGAGATGGCCAAGGCATTGCGAGCTTCGGGGCGGGATCTGGTGTATAGTTTGTCGAACTCGGCGCCCTTCAATCTGGCGGGCGAGTGGGTCAAGCTGGCACACTGCTGGCGGACGACGGGCGACATCGTGGATACTTGGGCGAGCGTTTCGGGGATCGGTTTTTCGCAGGATCGGTGGGCGCCGTTTGCGGGGCCCGGCCATTGGAACGATGCGGATATGCTGGTCGTCGGTCATGTGGGATGGGGTCCGGCCTTGCATCCCTGCAATCTGACGCCGGACGAACAGTACACCCATATCAGCTTGTGGTGCCTTCTGGCCAGTCCGCTGCTGATCGGATGTGACCTGGCCCAACTGGATGAGTTTACGCTGAGTCTGTTGACCAACGATGAGGTTCTGGAGGTGAATCAGGATTCGATGGGAAAACAGGCCAATCGGATCCAACATAATGAGAAAATCGAAATCTGGTCCAAGCCGATGTCCGATGGCTCGAAGGCCGTGGGCTTGTTCAACAAGAACTTTCTCGGCGATTCATCAGACGAAGTAACGGTAACATGGACTGAACTTGGAATCTCCGGAAAGGGGAAGGTTCGCGATTTGTGGAGACAACAAGACCTGGGTACATTCGAGAATCAATTCACCGCCAAGGTTCCCGCTCACGGGGTGGTGTTGGTCAAGATCGTTGCCGAGTGAGTGCTGACACAATGAAAAGGGCGGATCCAGTAATCCGCCCCTTTTTATGCGCTGGAGCTATTTGTGTCTATCGTTGGTTATTGGATGGTAAACGCGTCCGTCAGGCCACCGATTGTGACCTGGAATTCGCCGGGCTCGACGACGCGTTTGTTTTCTCGGCCGATAAAGGTGAAATCTTCGGGTTTGAGGGTAAACGAAACGGTTTTCATTTCGCCGGGTTTCAATTCCATCTTCGTGAATCCCTTGAGTTGTCGAACCGGAGGCGTCACGGAACGGACCATATCCCGCAGGAACAACTGGACGATTTCCTTTCCGGGCCGCAAGCCGAGATTCTGGACATCCACTGTAACCGTAAGAGAACTGGAGGAGGCAATCTGCTTTTTGGAGAGTCGGAGATTGCCGTACGCAAACCTCGTATAGCTCAGGCCGTGACCGAAGAACCATTGCGGATCGTACTTCTCGCTGTTTTTATGATCGTAGAGGGTAAAGTCGCCCGTGTACTTCGGATAGGTAAAGGGGAGCTTTCCGCTGGGATTGACATCGCCAAAGAGAATCGAAGCCATGGCGGTCCCCCCTTCCTGGCCGGGCAGATAGCCCATCACGACGGCCGGCACCTGATCGACAACCGGACGAATGATCCGCGGACGGCCCGCCAGAAGGACGACGACCACGGGTTTTCCGGTCGCGGCCAGGCGGGCGACGAGATTCAATTGTGCATCTTCAAGAGTCAAATCATTTATATTTCCGGGGGTCTCGCAGTAGGGCTTTTCACCAATGCAGGCAATCACCACATCGGCCCGCCCGGCGGCTTCGACGGCGGCGGCGGTATTGATATCCTTGTCGAAGGATGTTCCTTCCACATAGGCGACCTTGTCCTTGCCGATGCGGTTTTGAATCGCTTCGAGAACGGTATCCTTTTCGGCGGGATACAAGTCTTCGCGATCGCCCTGCCAGGTGATCGTCCAGCCGCCGTTCATAACGGACAAACGATTGGCCGTCGGGCCGGTAATAAGAACTTTGGAATCTTCAGAAAGCGGAAGGATGCCATCCTGATTTTTCAGCAGAGTGATACTCTCCTGAGCGATTTGCAGATTCAGATCGGCGGCTTGCTGAGTCGCGAAATTCTTCGAGGCATCTTTGTCGGGATAAGGATTGGTGAACAGGCCAAGCTGTTGTTTTACTTTCAAAATATCCCGAACGGCCTCATCAATCCGGGACATGGGAACTTCGCCTTTTTTGACAAGGTCAACCAGATGATTGTAGAAACTGTAGTCATAGGGGACCATGCTCATATCGATCCCGGCCATGACGGCGATCTTGACGGCCTCGCGCTGGCTGGCGGCGATCTTCTCGCGGGTGAAGAGGTTATCGATATCCGCCCAGTCGGAGACAACGAAACCATCAAAGCCCAATTCGCCGCGGAGGATATCCACAAGGGCATACCGATACGAATGAAGCGGAATACCGTTGATCTCGCTGGAGTTGATCATAACCGTGGCGACACCCGCTTTGGCCGCAGAGGCAAACGACGGAAGGAATATTTCGCGAACCATCCGTTCGGGAATCCATGCGGGCGTGCGGTCTTTGCCCGTCAGGGGCATGCTGTAGCCGAGGTAATGCTTCATACAGGCGGCCACCTTGTCGGCGGCGGCCATATCGTCGCCCTGCTGAGCACGGACATAGGCATCGGCATAGATGGCGGCCATGTAGGGATCTTCGCCGTAGGTTTCCCAGAACCGCGGCCAGAGTGGATTGCGCGCGATGTCGAGAACCGGATTAAAGTTCCAGGGAATTCCGGCGGCGCGGGTTTCGCGTGCGGTCACGGCGGAGGCCTGAGAGATCAGGTCCACGTTGCCTGTGGCGGCCATTCCAACGCTTTGCGGAAACAAGGTCGCTCCGACGATATAGTTGGCGCCGTGGATCGAATCGATGCCGTAGATAATCGGTATTTTCAGGCGGGTTTCCTTCGTGGCGACATCCTGCATGGCGGCGATGATCTCCTGCCAGTTTTCGAAGGTGTTGGCCGAGCCGCCACAGTTGAGGATTGAGCCAACATTGTGCTTGACGATTGCCTCGCGAAGCTTGGCCATATCAAGCTGGACGTTTCGATCGTCCTTGCGTTTCGAGACGACCTCCAGAGTGATCTGGGTCATCTGGCCGACCTTTTCTTCAAGGGTCATTTTTCCCAGAAGATCCTCGACCATCGGATTGGTTTTTTCCTTCTTCATGGCTTGCGTCCCCTGTGAGCATCCCGCAACCATCATCGCAGCGACGACGACAATTCCAATTTTCAAAATCGGTTTCATTGGATTTCCCTTTCCAAAGTTTATCGGCTATCCGCCGTTACTCCCGGCCAACTATCCGTTCGGAACGGCGAGGCCGGCAATCCTTCCTTGTTGTAGAGATTGCATTGGGGATTATCCGCCCAGGCGTAACGGACGGCGACGGGCCGGGCGATTTGATCTTCGGAGACGACCACGGTGTCGCCGTCGATCCGGGCGTTGGCCCAGACGAACTTCTTGTCGGCGCCAGCGACGGCAAAACCGACAAGATCGCCCCCTTTGGCAACCAAGCCACCGCCGATATGCTCAAACGACAAACGGATCGCGCCGCCTTCGACCTTCATGGATTTATACATCGGACCGGAGTATTCGATCTTCCTGCCGTAATCGCGAGCCAGGGCCACACGGGCAAGGCGATCGCCGACGGTCTGCTTATCGCGCGGATGAATATCCCTGGCGTCGCCGACATCGATGATCACGGCCATGCCGGTATTCGGCAGGGATAACGTCATGGTCTGTGCCTCGCGGAGTTCGGCCCATTGGCTATCACCCGGCTGCGGCTGCTCGTCCATAAAGTTGGCTAACTGGACGAAGTAAAACGGAAAATCGCCGACTTTCCAGGCCTTTCGCCAATCGGTGATCATGTCCGCAAAGAGTTTGCGATATTGATACGCGCGGCCGGCATTGGACTCGCCCTGATACCAGATGGCCCCTTTGATTGGGTAAGGGACGATCGGAGCGATCATTGCGTTGTACAGCCGCGCTGGATTATTCTGTTCGCCGGAGGAAGCGACCGCCCAGATCGCTTCGACGCGGTACTGCCACGGTCCCTTCAAAGCGATCGCCTGTTCAGCCGGAGCGCCCTTCGGACGGATCCGGAACGGATCATTGGTCGTGGTAATACCACCGGCGCCGCCGGTATCCAGCACACGGATCGCAATGACATTCTTCCCCGCCTTGACCAGCGACCCGGGTACGGTGTACGAGCGAGGCGTCGCCCACGGCATGCCGCCGGCATCCGTCCCGATCCCGCCGATCTTCTGCCCGTTGAAGTACGCAATGTCGTAATCGTCGATCGGCGTGGTCTCCAGCGTTAGATCTTTGCCCACCCAATCAGCCGGAACATCGATTGTCTTGCGGAACCACACCAAGCCGTCGATGTCCAGCCCCGCCTGCTCCCAATTCTTCGGTAACTCCATGGTTTCCCGCTTGCCAGTATCGACATCGACATTCGCCCAACCCTCTTTGAACATACGGGTATCATTATACAGGACGCCGCGGTCGCTCTCGGTCGTGACCAGTTTCCCGTATTTTGCCTCCAGTTTCCTGGCAATCTCCTCCGGGTTGACATCCCGCTGCAGGATCGGGGCATAGTCGGGGTGGCTCTTGAGCGTCTCCATCGTCGTCCAGGCCTCGGCGGGCGTTCCGCCCCATGAGGTGTTGATCAGACCAATGTTCTTGATCCCGGCCTTGTTGAGGTCGCGCCCGAAGAAGAATCCCACCGCCGAAAATCCGCCGACCGTTTCCGGGGAACAGACAACCCAGGTCCCCTTGACATCCTCGACCGACTTGCGGCTGGTGGCCTTCTCCACGGTAAACAGACGAATCTCCGGTAGCTTGGCCGCGGCAATCTCGGCCTGGGCATTGTTGCAGGAGCCGACGGCCATCTCCATGTTCGATTGCCCGCTGCAAACCCAGACATCGCCTATGAGGATATTTTTGTACTCAATCTTCTTATTCCCTGCGGTGATCGTCATCGCATACGGCCCCCCCAACGACATTGCCTTCAAAGAAACCTGCCACTTTCCAGCCGATGTTACAGCCGATGCTTTTTGGCCATTGAGTTCAACAATGACGGACGCGCCATCCGATGCCCATCCCCAGACACGAATGGGTTGGCCTTGTTGAAGAACCATATTGTCGGAAAAGATAGCGGACGTCCGAAGATCATTCGCCATCGACTGAGATGTTTGAGCCCTTGATGTCTGTGGGGAGAAAGCACCACAACCGGTGAGAAAGACCCCGATCCATATCAAGCTTGATTTCATTGTCTTGAATACCATTTCAATTCTCCTATTTCTCCATTTTGAAAAGAACCGTGTTACCTGACAGGCCGATTCTCTCGTTTCTTCGAAATCCACAGCGGTTCAACATCTCGAACGGGATCGGTCGATACGATCGAAAATAACCTCTTTATAATGTAATTTGGTGATCTCGACAAATCGCCGAACCAGAAATTCAGCGGGCCAGATTGTTTGATATCGAGAATGGTTTTCAATCCACCAGTCGAATACACAGGGAAGAACCACCAGTTCGTCGTCCGTCTCATACAGTTCACGACTGAGCTGGGTTAGAACCGACGAGAAACGAACGGGCAATTCGACTTTTTGAACGATCTGACCCGAGATCCTCCGACATTCCGATTCCGGGGATATTACAAGGCATTCCCGGCATGTCATCGGGCGACGGTCATAGATTGAGCAACACGAATCTTCAAGGAAAGGACATTCCGTATCCAGTTCCATATACCAAGTGAGGAGGGGATCCCTTCGTAGCTGACCGGAAGTGAAAGTCGGATTCTCCCTGAGACGATCACGAATCTTTCGTGCGTCCGCCTGACAGGATTGAATCGTCCGGGCTCGAATTTGGGGATTCTGAGAATTTACTTCATTCACCATTGCGAGGGCTTCCGGAACCGAAAGGGAAACCATCGAATGGCGACAACACGCCGCATGGCATCCTTTATGACAGGAAACCCTTCCGCCGCGCCTCGGAATCTCCTCCAGGATGGCTTCAATCGTCACATTCGACACCATGCGTGCGGTTAAAACCATCTCTGACGGATTCGCCATTCCCAATACAAATCCGATCCAGAAAACCATCGATTGCATCCCGATTCGCAAGGGCAAGGGAATCGCTTTGGCTCCGTCGGGTACAGCGGGTTTGTCGGGTCCTTGCCCCAGATAAAAGATGGACTGTTGTGTTCTCATATTTCACGCAATGGTGTCATTGAATCAATCATTGGGTTACGAGGATATCCAACTCAGCCACCGTCGTCCACTCACGGCCCTGGACCTCCGACAAGGCCATCAGACGGATGAATCGACCTTCAACGGGAGCTACAAAATTGACGGTCTGCAGGCGAGTTGTATTACGGAATTCGCCGGACGCAATCGGCTTTCCCCAATCCTTGCCGTCGGCGCTGACGAAGAACTCGTAGCGGCCAATCCGGCCATTGGACTGATTCTGACGGGGAAGATACGTGAACCCGGCCAGCTTCTGCGAACGACCAAGGTCGATCTGGATTTCGTGCGGATGCCGCGGGGCTCCGCCGCTCCATCGGGTGTGCCAGAAGGTGTCCGGTCTGCCGTCAATGGCATTTTCCTTTTCGCCTTCGCCGGCCTCGAAGGAATCCACATACAGAACCTTCCATCCCGCTTTGGCGATGGCTTGAACATCGACGACCGCAATATCGCCGTCAATATATCCATCACGGAATGCCCGGGCCTTGATGATACCCCGTTGCGGTACGGGGAAGGGCTTCTCAAATTGCGCCGAAGCGATTGTCGGAGCGGAGCCATCGAGGGTGAAACGGATCGAACCTCTTCCTTTGGAAACCGTCATTCGAATGAGTCCCTGTTCATCGACATGGATCGTCACCGGATCGACCTTGAGCACAGGAAATATCGGTTTTCTACCCAGAAGATCGATAAGATCGGCTCCCTTTTCAACCGGTCGAAGACAGAACAGATAACTATAACTCTGCGGCCAGAGGGTATATTGCGTGTGCGGCTTGGCGCCCCAACTGTCGTCGCCGCCGACACCCGTCTGCTTGTAATCGAGGTTCATCGTAATGAAATCCTCGCGCGGCAGGTTGTTGATATGCATGGCCCTGTCGAGATTGTCCTGGGTATAGGTCCAGGAACTAACACTCAGCAACGGCAGACCGACAGCCATCAGACCATCGCCATTCGCATTGGTCCAGGCCACCCAGCGGACATCCGTTCGGTTGCTGTTTTCCTGCGGTTTGACATAATCATGATCGAGATCTTCGACCTTTCCGCTGTATTGTCCCAGTGCGGCCCCGGTGTGGCGGTCCCAGTAATTTTCCTGCGGGCCGCGACCGTACCAGGTCATCGTATCGTACTCTTTGGGAATGGCTCCTTGAAGCCCCAGGCGGGGCAATTCAGGAAGTTTCGATCCCGGAGTGAAACTGCTATCCACAACGATGTCTCCGTTCCCGTAAATAATATAGGTGTTACGCCAATTCGAATCCCCGGCCGGAAGCGTCGATTCGGCGGTGATGTACACAACTCGTACAGGTGAACCCCTTCCTTGATCAACCCTCACATGATTCACCTTCCGGTTGGGTCCGGCGTTTTTCCATACTCCAAGCCGATCAAGGGCCCGGTTTCCGTCGTCATTGTCTGTCAGGGCGCGCCAGAAATTCGGGATCAGGGGTTTGGTGATCAATTCCCTGCCTTTGTACTGATAGGATTCGATCGCCCCGCTCCGCTTGCCGACAAGAACTTTCACATCATCGCTCCCGACACGAATCGCTTCCGGGGTTTCTTCCACGGTGAGCGCGGGCATCATAATGACTTCAACGGCAGAGCTGAATATCCCTCCTTTTGTTTCAAACGGAATCGGAAACTGATCCCAGGCGAGGAGGTGGCCCTTATCGGCCCAGAGGGTGTTATCTCCGAGGGTAAAACCAACCTTCAGCCAATACTCACGGCCGGGGTTCAACGACGGCTTTGTGAAGGGAACCGTCAGTTCCTGTTCCTTCCCCGCGGCAAGATTCAATCGAGGCAGAGTCCCTTTCTGAATGATTTGCCCATCTTCGGCCAATTCCCAAAAAATATCAAGGAAATCAAGATTGACAAAAGCATATTTATTGAGAACCTTGACTTTTCCCGCGAAAAGATCGACGGGTGTAACCTTGACATTCTGATAGACCTTCTTGACTTCGGTAAGATGCGGATTGGGTTTGCGATCCGGCTGGACAAGGCCGTTGCAGCAGAAATTATCATCATTCGGTTTGTCGCCGAAGTCGCCGCCATAGGCCCAAAACAATTTCCCCTTGTCATCATACTTCAAAATCCCCTGGTCCACCCAGTCCCAGATGCTTCCGCCCTGCAGAACGGGATGGGCCTCGATGGCATCCCAATAATCCTGGAAATTTCCGACGCTGTTGCCCATGGCGTGGGCGTACTCGCACTGGATCAGCGGGCGATAGGGATTGCTCTTGGCGTACGACACCATGTGCTCGATACGGGCATACATGGGACAGTAGATATCGGTGTGCGGCGCAAGCCCCGCCCGTTCATAATGCCGCGGCCGCGTAGGTTCGTTTTCTTTGATCCATTTCGCTACGGCCTCGAAGTTGACTCCGTCGCCGGCTTCGTTACCGTAGGACCAGATAATCACTGACGGATGGTTTTTATCCCGCTCGACCATGCGGATATTGCGATCCAGATGCGCTTTCATCCAGGTCGGATCTTTGGCCAGCGATTTTTCACCGTAGCCCATGCCGTGCGACTCGACATTGGCTTCGTCGATCAGATACAGACCGTATTGGTCGCAGAGTTCGTACCATCGAGGGTGATCCGGATAATGGCAAGTACGAACCGTGTTGATATTATTCTGCTTCATCAGCTTGATATCAAGGATCATCGATTCCTCGGAAATCGTATGCCCCGTGACCGGATCATGTTCGTGGCGATTGACGCCTTTGACATAGATGGGTACGCCGTTGACCAATAGCTGAGCGTTTTTGATTTCGACCTTGCGAAAACCGAAGGCACACTGCTGAACCTCGACAACTTTTCCCGCTTCATCCTTGAGAGTCAAAAGCACACGATACAGATTCGGCGTTTCGGCGGTCCATTTCTTCGGATCAACAACTTTGGCTTCAAGTTCCACTACGGTTTCCAGTCCGCCTTTCAGGGGCCCCGTGTTCGTGGAGACTCCCCCAAGCAAATGAACCGGTGTTCCATCCAGATTAACCAGAACCGCCTCAACGGTATGATCCCCGGCCGTATTGCTATCGTAGTTGTGGACCTTGGCCCTGATCTTCAATACGGCATCCTTATACTGCTCATCGAGGTCGGCACGGACATAAAAATCACGGACGTGAACCTTCGGCGTCGAATACAGATACACATCTCGAAAGATACCGCTGAGCCGCCAAAAGTCCTGATCTTCGAGGTACGAAGCATCCGACCAGCGATAAACCTCGGCGGCCAGAAGATTCTTGCCGGATTTCAAATAGGCAGTCAGGTCGAACTCGGCGGGTGTACGGCTGTCTTCGCTGTAGCCGATCTTCTGTCCGTTAAGCCAAAGATAAAAAGCCGATTCGACGCCATCAAAGACGATGAAAACCTGCCGATCTTTCCAATCGTCCGGCACGGTGAACTCCGTTCGATACGAGCCGACAGGATTGCGGTCTTCGGGAATATGCGGTGGATTGGCCGGGAAGGGATAGGGGACATTGGTGTAGATGGGAATATCATAGCCCTGCATCTGCCAGTTACTGGGAACGGGGATTTGCTTCCAGGAGCTGACATCGAAACCGGGCTTGTAGAAATCCACCGGTCGGTCAGCGGGCTTGGGTACCCAGTTGAATTTCCAGTTCCCGTTGAGAGATTGGTGAAAGGGACTGGCCTGCCGTGCGGCCTTCAGAGCCGTCTGTGTATCCGGAAACGGCATTAAGCTGCAATGCGGATCAACCTTGTTCACCCCTACGATCTCCGGATCCTGCCACTCGAGAGCGGCTGAGAGCTGAATCGGAAACATCACAACCACAATAAGCCCCACCGCCATGAAACTCATGATCATTCGATTCATCGTATGTACCCTTTCCCCTGACGGACGATGTTCACTTCCCGGCCCATCGACGGGCCTATAGGATTTCCCATCAAAAACCTGCGTATTGTTCACCACGGCTTGTCGAAAACCTTTACGCCATCCACAACTTTGCAGACGTGGACCGCGAATCGATCGGCAAAATCCGGAACGCTTCGCGGATAACCGGTCTTGACGGCGGCCTCTACCGCTGCGACCGCTTCCGGTCGTGCCAGCGCTCCCGATGCTCCCTTATCCCCCCCGCCGAGCATTCGTTCGCCCAGCACTCCTGGCACCGTACGGACCAGATCGCACATGGTCTCCAGTTCGGGTCCTGAAATTTTATACTGATCGCGCAGGCCGATACCATCGGCACGGAAGATCGCGCCGACTTCTTCGATGCGCCCGGCCTTCCATGCGTCGAGCATCTGATAGAATCTCTTCTGCGCCGAATAAATATACCGAAGTCGGTCGCAGTGATTGGGATTGCTCGCGGTAAATTGTTTGAGGATTTTGTCAAAGAGCGACGAATCCTTTACGTCGGCCAGACACGATACTTTGTATCCCGCTTTCTGAAGGATCGCGACGAACTCCTCGCATTCCGCTCTGCGAACCTTGTACGTGGATTTTTCCAACCCCGGCCGAACGGTTCCGGTGTCCAGACTGACAATCCGAAAATCCGCGGCGCCCTGGCCCAGGGGAATGTATTCAATGCTTCTCTTGGCGGGATTGTAGTACGTCCCCATACCCTCGCGCGAAAACAGAATCATGATCTGGTCGAGCTTGCCGCAGGGAGACCCGATGTAATCATTTTCGACACTCTGGGCCAGATCGACGATTCGCATTCCGTCGTCAATTTCGATATTGTTGACTTCTATAAGTGACAATATAAGATTGAGCGACAGCGACGCCGAGCGGCTCATTCCGCCGCCGGGGATGTTGCCATACAGAACCGCTTCGATTCCCTGCTTGAGTGCGATCCCTTCGCGTCGCAGGATGGAATCGACGCCGTAAGGAAATCGACCCCACGTTTCGGCAACCTGCGCCGATTTCGGCGGCGGGACTTTACCCAGTTCGAATTCGATCAGGCCGTCGTCGGGAAAGTTGCCGCTATAGAGCCGCATCGTACCGGAGCCGCTGGGACGGTAGGCCATCCAGATAAACCGATCCGTGCCAACGCCGAACAACTCCGTTCCATTATAATCGCCGTGCTCGACACCGAGGCAAAACCGGCTGGAAGTTCGACGGACCTTCATCTCGCGGGTATCCATCCGAACGGATCCGGAAAGTTCCCGGAGTTTTTCAAAAGCAGAACGATCGTCAGAAGTCATGCCAATCCTATTCTATTATCCAAATCATATCTTGATTTACCAGAAAATAATATACAGAGCCACCGTTGCAATAACGACCAATACCCCGAATCCCACCGCCGGTCGAGAGGTCTCAACATTGATCCTTGTATTGGTCGCAAAGACGACCGGCTGAGGCAGCGGCTTGAGAATTCCAATCAGAGTCATTACCACAAGGACAACGAAGAAACAGATGGCCATTCGGTCCAGAAACGCGATCTGCGGGGCATATCGGGCAATGGCAAAATAGAGAACCGGATTCAGCAGCAACGCCACCACACCCGAGATTCCCGGAGCTCGGCGATTGAGAAGTCCGAATACAAACACCGCCAGGATTCCGGGCGATACATATCCCTGAAATTCCTGGATATACTTGAAGATGCCGCCGAATCGTGGATCCGCCAGATTGGGCGACACGACACAGCCGATGACGACAAACACTCCCACACAGATCCGCCCGACCATCACCAGCGTTTTCTGCGCCGCTTTTTTGTTCAGATATTTTCCGTAGATATCCATGGTGAAGATGGTGGAGGCGGCATTGAGGACGGCCGCCAGCGAACTGACAATGGCACCGAGCATTGCCGCCAGAACAAAACCAAGAATCCCTTTGCCCTTGGGTAACAATTTGCCGATCAACAATCCCAGCGCCGAATCGGTTTTGTAGCCAATCAACGATTGAGTCGTTGTCTCCTGTTTTCCGGCCGTCACGCGGGCCTTTACCGTTTCATTGTATGCGGTCAGTTCCGCGGCCTTATCCGGATTGTGCTGCGCCCAACCCGGATCAAATGCGAATACGATCAGCGAATTCGGATTGGTTTTCTCGGTATCGTATTTGGCTAACACATCCGAGTTGACCTTAATGATTTTGGGGTCCTGAGCGGCAAACGCGGCCATATCCTTGCTGAACAGATTGAACGCCATAATCCCCGGAAAGACAATAATGAAAGGAATGATGAGTTTTAATGCTGCGGCGAATACGATCCCTTTCTGTCCTTCTCTGAGCGAAGCGGAACCGAGCACGCGCTGGGTGATGTATTGGTTCAGACCCCAATAGTAAAAATTCGGGATCCATAAACCGACCACCAGGGCCGTCCATGGAATGTTTAAGTCCTTTCCCGGCAGAACCATGTGCAGCTTATCGCGGTTGAGGGTCATCAGTTTTTCCAATCCGCTTGCGGCGTCGGAAAGGCCCACCGCACCTGCGCCGGAAAAGGTCGCCAGTTCGGCGATGGGAGTTTTCCCCATCTTCTCCAGGGCAAACCACATGATCACCGCCCCGCCGATAATCAGGGCCGAGCCCTGGATCAGGTCCGCCCAGGCACATGCCTTCAGGCCGCCAAACGTAACATAGACCGCGGCCATTATGCCCATAATCCAGCAACAGGTTATCAGAGTGATATTGAATCCAAACAAGGTGAGCAGGTCGCTCATGGCCAACGCGCCCGCGTAGATTACGGCCGATAACGACACGCCGATAAGGATGACCATCATGAACACGGCCATGATCAGCCGCGCCCAGTGGTTATATCGGTGTTCAAGAAATTCCGGGATCGTGAAGATTCCCGCCCGCAGGAAATAGGGCAGGAAGAAAATGCCGACGACGACCAGGGTGATTGCCGCCATCCACTCATAACTGGCAATCGCTATTCCCAGATAATCGGCCGCCTGTCCGGACATCCCGACAAATTGCTCCGCAGAGATATTGGCCGCGATCAGCGAGATGCCGATTAGCCACCAGGTCAATCCCCGGCCGGCCAGAAAATAATCTTCGCTCGATTTTTCGTGGCGGCTTTTCAACATCCCCACTGCCACAACGGTCACCGCAAATACAATAAATATTACGATGTCGAACAGGTATTCCATGTCCATCTCCTTGCGCTAAGAACATCCAGCTTGCTCGTTGTGAACCCGGCCGTTTCCCTGCCGGAACCTCGGAAACATTATCCGGACTCCCGTGATTTTGGCAACAGGAAACTTCGATTCACGTGTGTCAGTCAACACGACGTCACCATCGCCAACAGAACTTTCTGCGGTGATTCTAACATGGAAATTGATGGACATTCCTTACTGCGTCGGCGCGGCACGATGAATCGACAGGTTGCCATCCTCAAAGATTCGGATGATCTCCTGATAACCATTTAGTTTGAAATCCTGCCCGCAGGGAATCACATCGTAGGCAATCTTTTCCTTCAGGCATCGGGCGATCTGCTCGACGGCGGGCGTAAGGACTTCTTTATATGTCAGGCCCTTTTCGTTCTTGCGATCCAGCGGATAGATATGCGTACCCCAGGTGAACATCTGCCACACGGTCGGCAGCGTGTAACCATACGGCAACACGATTACGGTCTTTGCTTTGTCACGCAGAGCATTCAAATCGCGCGGATGCATCTTAGCATATTCGCTGATCCGCCGTGCCAGGTCAAGCTGCTCGGTATAAGGCACATGGTGATCGTGATCCGATGTCCAGAACCAGATACACTCGGCGCCAAGGTGGTATGCCAACTGCATCGAGGGATATCGCAGCTCCGGCTCGGCCTGGCCGTAGATGCTCATGCCCCATTTGGCCTTGCATGCCCGGGCCGCGCCGCGCATCTGGCTGTACGACCACAGGAAAAGATTTTCCGGCGTGATCGCGATATCGGTCCCGAACAGTTCGTTGATCCGCTGGAGAAAGAGCATCTCATCCGGCCCGCCCGTCGGATGGATCCGCCATCGGCATTCCTGAATGATCCCCGTCGGGTTGGCCTGCAATTGATAGAAGCTCGTCTCGATGTACGTCTCCCAGATGGGGATCTTCGGCTCGATGAGTTCCATGGCGCCCAGTTGAATTCCCTTTTCCATAAGCCACTTGGCATACGTCCGGTTTTTCATCTGGCCCCGGATATGTTCCTGGATCATCGAGACCGCGGTTGAAAGCGGCGACCCCGGGGGATACTTGCCCGCCAGGATGCACGCCGGTTCGTCGATGAACATCTGCGTGCCGAGAAAGTTCGGCCGGTAAAGTTCCTCCGGAAACTCCTCCGACGGCGACATCCGTTCGTAATAGACCGCCCGCCGCTTGATCCAGTCGATCTGCTCGCCCCTGGCGACAAAGGCGTTGATCCCCGCGGCGATCATCTCATCATATTCGGACTTTGTGAAGGGAATATAATTGTAATTGTCGGTCTTCTGTTTTCGCGGCTGGCCGTCGTCGCGAAAATTCCGGCTGGTCCCGATATGCAAATCGCTCCGTAAAATCAAACGCTGAACCTTCTCCGGCGGCCGTACATCGTTCGCGGCGGCCGATGATTTCCGCAGGATTGGAAATCCAAGATAGCTGCCTTTCTCAAAGAGCGACTCATTGATCGGCTCGTGCGTCCGCGGAATCAATTGCCCCACAAAATCAAACAGCGGCAGCGCCGCCCCGCCGGTTTGTACATACTCCATTGGCTCCTCTTGGGTTTCCTGAAGAATGTATCGCCGGATTTCGACCGTCGCAGGATCGGCCGCAAACGGCAGACGATCGGCCAGAAACCAGACCGTGTACGATTCCTGGTTGACTTTGGTACCCGTCAATCGAATCCAGAACGCGTCGGCTCCTTCCGGAGAAACCGCGACCTCCACCTGCCGCACATTCTTAGCGTGGGCATTGTCCGGCAGCAACGCATCATATTGTACGCTGACCGTTTGTCCAAAAGCCGATCCCAGCCCCCCTGCCAACAACATCCATCCGATCCATTTCTTCATCGCAGATTCTTTCTATTTCAACGATCGATCCCCGGTCCCGTCATCCATTCGTCAGCCAGCGCAGCGAAATCCAGAAGGTCCACCCGGCAATCGTTGGTCAGATCCGCCTTCGGACACGGCCGGAACATCGTCGCCGAGAACATACAGGCGTAATTCAACGGGGGTTCCTCGAAATTGACTCCGGCCGTCATCAGGAGATGGCCGTTGTCATAGATCGCCTGATTCCAGACCCCTTCCCAACCCGCTAGGGGTTGAGTGATTTGCCCGGACGGTTCCCATGCGGAACCATTCAAGGAATACAGCGAAATGCTACCGTTATTTTTCTGCCAGTCCCATGTGCTGTAGCCGCAGATACCGTCGCGGATAAAGACCGCGTCGAGAATGCGACTTTCAAGCCAGGGGGACGGCAATTCCTGGTGATGGGTCCAATGGTCGGTCCTCCGATATATCAACACCCGATGAGGCATATCGTTGAACCATCGAAGAACTCCCACAATACACCAGTCGCTATCCATTGCCACGCGTAACCAATAAGGATCCCATCCGCCGCATGTGGTGAATAATCCGGTGAATTTACCGTCAGGAATCCATGCGTTGCCGTCGAAGAAATAGAAATAGACCGTCCCGATGCGATAAGGTCCGTCTTCGTCCAATGGTGCGGCGATGATGCAACGATTTCCGCTGATGGCGATTGCGTCTCCGAAACCTGAACATGAGGGATGGGTATCAAACGGTAGGATCTTTTGCTGATATCGCCATTCCCGGCCGTTGTAGCCGAACGCATAAGCGCATTCTTCCCCGCGCACGATAAAATGATCTTGATCAACATCGAATATATGTCCCCCATATCCCAGGTCCTCGGAAACAGAAAGCTCTTGATACCATTTCCACAGGTTTCCATCGTATTGAAAAACATGCATGGATTTTGAAGTTGGGGGTTCGCCGGAAACCCCGACAATACACATGTCCCCAGTCAGTTTGCCGCAGATATAAGTGGCGCCAGGATTGGTTTCAAGGAATAGATATTGTTCCAAATTCCATTGTTGCCCGTTGAAACGGTAGATTTGGCCCATCGGCTGTTTGGGCGCGGCCCCGTCGGTGATGAATCCCAAATAGATCAGATCATCCTTGATGTCCGGATTAATCCCGGAATAACGAGGCACCAAAGTCGGCTCCAAAATCGTCTGGGACGGATACCATTTCTCCGATCCCGCCAATCCCGTCGATCCTATCAAAATGATCCCGAGGAACATGATCCGATACATGAATGACCTCCGTTTCAATACATGTTTGTTTCGGTTTTTGCGATGAAGTGTGCGGAACCGATAACCTTCTTGCCGATCTTCTTATTATATCGCCTTCCTCATGTCTCGTTTGTTCAAATTTACGATTCCAGTATTAATATTATCTTCAATTCGACGTATCGTGTAAATCCAAAATTAAGAATCAATTTTTTAATTTTCAAATCATCCCTGTCATCCGCTTGAGGTAATCGACCTGGGATTTGGTCATCGGCCGACAGCAGCCCATCGGGATATCCTTAAGCGTGATGTTGCCGATCTTGGTCCGCCGCAGCGACATCACCTTATAGCCGACACGGGCGAGCATTCGGCTGATCTGGCGGTTGATACTCTGGCGGATGACGATCTCCAGGACCGTCTCCGTATTATTTCGCCGCAGCACCTTGACCATCATCGCCGAGGCCCTGCCTTCGGAGAGCCACACACCGGCCTTGAGCTTTTCGATGGCCTCCCCCTCGACCCGGCCGCGAATCCGCAATTCGTAGGTCTTGGGCAGCTCATACCGCGGATGCGTCAGGCGGTTGGCCAGCTCCGAATCGTTGGTCAGGATGATCGCGCCGGTGGTGTCAACGTCGAGACGGCCGACGCAGAAAACGCGGTACGGCGTATCGACCAGTTCGATCGCAAGCCGCCGATGCTGCGGATCGAAGTTGGCGCAGATCACGTTCTTGGGTTTGTGGAGCAGGTAATACACCCGCTCGGGCATGCGGATGCGTTTTCCGCCGACGGTGATGACATCCTGTTCGGGATTGACAAACGCCGGCAAACTATCCACCGGCCGTCCATTAACCTCAACATCTCCGGACAGAATCAGCTCTTCGCATTTTCGCCGCGCGGCGACACCCGCTTCGGCCAGGACCTTCTGCAGACGGATCATTCCTTCAGGCGCGGTGGATGTTCGGCCCCGATCGGATCGGTGTTTCTTCGGCCGGGGCCGATTGGATTTGCGGGATTGTTTCGACGTCGAGCCGGGAGGACCGGCCGGAGATTTCTTGTTGGTGTTCATACATTCCCTTCTTTTCTTAACCGCGGAAGCGGTTGATCAGCCACAGGATCAACGTGATCACAATCGAAACAACGATGCAGGTGGTAATCGGCAGATAGACTCGCCAGTTCTTCGAGCCGAATTCCAGATCGCCCGGCAGCCGGAAGAGGCCGACATTCATGCTGCCCAGCAGCCAAAGGCCCGCGCCGAAAGCGGCCAGGATAGCACCCATCACGATCAGCCATTTTCCGATATCCTGTGGAAGATTACCCATATTCGATTCTCGTTTACCGACGATTTACTTTTCCGGCATTCAGTTTACAATGAAATGGACGTTTTAGCAATCTTCGACAGAACTACCAGCGAATCGGGAACGCAACACATGATCACGACCGTTATCTTTGATGTGGATGATACGCTGTACGATGAGATCGACTACTGCCGCAGCGGATTTCAGGCGGTGGCGCAGTTTCTCGTAAACTCAGGAGGATTGCGCCGCGAAATCGACGCGCAGGAGATCTATGACGCTTTCTGGAAGCACTTCTGCCTCGGCAATCGCGACAGGACATTCAACGCCGGACTGGATGAACTGGGTATTGAATACAACGACGAAGTGATCCTGAGTCTGGTATCGATGTATCGCCGTCATGAACCCCACCTAAAACTGCCCGAAGATACGGCTAAGATCCTTGAATCGCTTGTCGATCATTTCCACCTTGCCGTTCTGACGGATGGCTATCTTCCAGCGCAGGAACTCAAGCTCAAGGCCCTTAAGGTAATGCATTATTTCAAGCATATCCTCTACACAGAATCCCTTGGCCGCAGTTACTGGAAACCCAATCCCAAAGGATTCGAAATGCTTGTGAAGAAACTTGGCGTCAATCCTTATGATTGCGTCTATGTCGGGGACAACGCTACGAAAGATTTTATCCCCCCCAACCAACTCAGAATGGGAACGATCCAAATCGTCCGGCCCAACCGCCTGCACAATGAATTGCCGACGGAAAAGACCGCCCTGCCCGACCAGATCATCGGATCGATCAGCCAACTCCCGGCCGCCCTGAAACGAGTGAAAAACAAACGGGATTTCCCTTGAACAACATTTTCCCCATGTTTGCCTCCCCACCGGCCGCATGGGCTTCCTTCGACGTAACGGTATGCATTGAAAACAATGACATGGAGTCCATTCATTTCGATTTCTTTTTTGCCGTAATGAAATTCTTCAGGGGTCTATTCCCTGATGGAAGATGATTTGTGACTCAAATCCGGCCAAAACCTGATCCGGTTTCCATCGAGTTTGATGGGGGAACCCTCATCCTTCGGGATATCATGGTACATCGTCTCCCCGCAGGGAAAGTTCATCCTGGGCCAGGAAATCGGGACCGAGCCGGTCAACCATGAGTTTTGCCAGAGCCCTCCAATACTCCTGACACCTTATTTGCTTCCGTGAGGAATACGTGAAGACAATGTTTATTGAAAGCGGATTCCGGATTCCATTCCGTGTAAACCATGGAAAACATCGACATCCGGAAGGAGTCAATTTCCTTTTGATTCCTTCGACTTTTTACGGTAATACAGCGGCTCATGGTGAACCGGTCCTGCGGCCGTAACATAGATATTGCCGTATTGGTCGGCAAGCGGTCGAATCTGAATCAATGCGAATTTTTCGTCTTCTCTGTAACGTGGTATTAAAAGGACGATCTTACCCTGCTTCAACGCATCTTCATACCCGGCCAGTTCTCTTGTCAGGTCGGAGGAGGATCGCATGGCGGGATGAAATGCCATTTCGCTCATCAGCCCATCGACGGACGGAGCAATGCGTCGAAACGCCTCCGGGATCCGATCGGCCCGGGTCGCCACATTGACGACGCATTTCAGCTTGGCCTCTTTGGCGGCTTTTCCCGCCTCCTGATAAAACTTCATAAAGGCATCCGTCCATTCCTTCGCGGATACGGGAAATTTTGGATACGGCTGAATGTCCCAGTAACAGTTGTCGTAGCAGACCGCGTCAAGACCGTTGTACTTCGCTCGCGTTACGGCAAGACCGATTACCGTTTCCCGAACTTCGCTCTGTCGAATATCCAAAAACAACCGGTCTTCCGATCCGGGATATCCGACGGTCCTGCCCTCTTGATCCCTCAACAACCATTCCGCCTTACACTGTTCCAACGGCACTTTTGCCGGTGGGTACGTATCGGTAGCGGATGGCATTGCAAGACACGCAGAAGCGTATGATCCCAGAATGGCTTTGGGATTGCGGTTTCTCATGGCCGAGGTCATCTTGAGAAACTCGGATTGATCCTTAAAGACCCGAATATCCCACACGAAGTTCGGCGCAAAAGCCGGCGCCAGTTCGGGATCGTTGAGCAATTTAAAATGGGATCGGTTCCGATGTAATCCAAAACACAATACATCATCGGACATCGCACACCCCGGAACGGCGATTGCCAATAGAACCAAACAATGGATGGCCTGGTCAGTGATCATGGCATTGTCTCCACAATAGCGACTGTAGAGTACGTTGCGAATTTCCGCTTGTCAATGCCCTTCCCTGTTTCCCTCTTCCCTGTTTCCCAATCGCAGCGCAACCTGTTGGGATTGTGAATTGTATTGGAGGATGACAATCGGGATGGGAATGCCTCATTCGATATCCCATACCGCTTATCAATCCATTGTACGCCCGATCTTGCCTCGAATCCCCCTTTGACGTGTCCCTATCGGTGTTCCCAATCCTTCGACTGTACGAAATAATCTCTCATTGAAATCCATGACTCTGTTTTATCCGAGTAGGATCGCGCATCAACGTAATGAGTTTCCTCTGGACAATCCCTACCCATGCTCCTATAATTCTCTTGTAGGAATATTCGGTGGTGGTATGACAATGAACGGAATCGAAAGGCAATGGACAATGGACCGAATAAGGGTTTTTCGCCGGCAATTATTCTCAATTGTTTCCGCCGAAGAAGATCGATCCTTCCCGACCGAGTTTGCGTTTTCCATCGATGCTATCGTGCTTTGTGATCCGCTTCACGGATGGATTACACATATGGCTAAACCAGATATCATCATTCCCATATCCTGACCGATGTCCAAGATTCTCGTCCAATTTTATGGTAATCTTTCGACGCTCCTGGCGGCGGGGGTTCCTGTTCTTCGCGCCCTCCAAACCGCGCAATCCGGCCTTCCTCGTCGTTGGGTCCGCCTCCTTCAGGATCTCCATCGCCGTCTCGCGGCAGGTTCCACTCTCTCGGAAGCCATGTCGGTTCACGCCCGGACCTTTGGTGTCTTTGACCGCACGCTGGTCAGCGTCGGCGAAGAATCCGGACGTCTGCCCGAGGTTCTGGCCGAATTGACGGAATGGTTGACGCTCGCGCGCCGACTTCGGGGTCGATTCCTTGCCGCAATGGTTCTTCCCCTTGTGGTTCTCCATCTCGGCGCCTTGATCATTCCGGTTCCGTTTATCGCATTATCCGACGCTGCTCTTAGGGATTATCCCGGAATGGTTCTCCGATTTCTTATGATTTTCTATATTCCCGCCATTCTTCTATGGGTGATGATCAAGCTGACACCTTCCTCCGGACCGATCCGCCGGTTGTTCGACTCGATCATTCTCCGAATCCCTATTCTCGGTCCGGGTCTCTATCACTATTCTCTCTGCCGTTTTACCCGTTCCTTCACGATCATGTACTCCGCCGGGGTCCCCATCGTCCAGGCCCTTCGCCAGTCGCTCGACGCGATCCCCAATCGCCGTATTCATCGCATGCTCGAAGGATCGTTGAAGGTTGCCGGTTCGGGCGGTTCCCCTTCGGAGGGCTTTTCAAAAAAACTTCCCGCCGAATTTCTCGCTCTGTGGAATGTCGGCGAGCAGACCGGCGATCTGGACCGAACGACTTCCAAGCTCGCGCAACTCCACGCGGAACGCGCCGAGATGTGGTTCGCCGCATTTGCCTATTGGTTTCCCTGGTTTATTTACGGGTTAATTTCCCTCGTGTTAATCTACTTTATCTTTAAATTTTACACGATGCTGTACAGTTCGATCGGATCCGGCTTCGGAACCTTTTGATCGTCCATCGGAAAAGGATGGAAAAAAATGAACAGGTACCATGTAATGGAAAGGAATCGCTCATGAGTCTAATCAAGGAATTTCGCGAATTCGCCGTCAAGGGTAACGCCATCGATATGGCCGTCGGTATCATCATCGGCGCCGCATTCGGCAAGATCGTTACGTCGCTGGTCAACGATGTCATCATGCCGCCCATCGGCGTCTTGCTGGGCGGGACCGACTTCAGCAAGCTCCAAATCCTGTTGAAGAAGGCGGTGATGGATCCGACGACGAATCAGATCCTCAAACCGGAAGCGACTCTTCGCTACGGCGCCTTCATCAACACTGTCCTGGATTTTCTGATCGTCGCTTTCTGTTTATTCATGGTCATCAAGGTCATGAATACGGCCCGCAAGAGCGTGACAAAACCAGAGGATGTGAAATAATAAACCCTGTTACATCGGCACGGTGAAATCTTCTGATTTCTTATAGCCCGATCGAACGGTTGACCTCCGGGTAACCGGGATGATCGATTTGTTTCTCGGATGATATTCGACAGGGAAGGGGGTATTATATGTATTCTTTTCCCAGAATGCAAGGATGGATTGTTCCATGGTTCAGGATGTGTTCGTCATCAGCGATCTGCATATTGGGGATGGAGGTCCGAGAGACAACTTTTCCCATCGAGGCGTGCGTCCGAAGGAATTGGAGTTATTTCTATCCTATGTGGAGGAACAGAATGGTGAATTGATTTTGCTGGGGGATTTGTTTGAGTTCTGGCAGTCGAGTCTCAGCCGAGTCATTGTTCGCAATCTTCCCCTGATCGATCGGCTGGGAGCATTGAAAACAACCTATATCCTCGGAAACCACGACGCGGACCTGAAGGAATTCATCGGTTTGGATTTGCTATCGCGGCCGTTGTTTTCGCGTATGTCAGGTCCCTTCGTGAGAACGATAGGGCAACGGCGAATGAAATTTATGCACGGCCATGAGCTGGATATCTTCAACAGCGGCGATGAACCCAGTTGGGGAAGAATGTTGGCGATATTCGCGGGGATCTTTGAGGCCAAGGTGGGTTCGCCGATGCTGGCGTCGGGAAAACCGGTCGAAGAGGCGCTTGAAAAATTCGGAGAGGGATGGTTACGTGCCTGGAATTGGCTGGTGAATCGCCTTCGTCTGGCATCGGAGCGGGGAGACGTGCCCGATCCCAAAAAGGAATTGACCCCCTTCCAGAATCCCGGTCGCGTGGGTGATATGATCAAACTCTATGCGGCCAACCGTGCCCAAGAGGGATATGATGCGGCGGTGGTGGGGCATACCCATCAGGTTGGGCGGATTGGAGATTGGTACTATAACTCCGGAAGCTGGGCCATGAGCGGAAATCATTTTCTCCGGATTCGGCCGGATGGTTCGGTTGGGCTATTTGATTGGAAAGACGGCCAGGCATCCATCAATGGCACGGTTCTACCTTCTCCAAGGGGTATGAGATAGGGTATGATGCCGCTCGGTGGGGCGATGGGTCACCAGGGAAAAAATGTTTTATCAAATGATCGCGTGAATCCTCTGAATGTGCCAATACAAGATATTGTATAATTAAATGTGCAAAAAAAGAAAACATCAAGCAACCGAGGCTGCCCGATGTTTTCCGGAGGGGAGAAAACTATTTCATTAGCTGATTTCGGCTTTTTGCTTTTTCCGCATGAGTCAAAATTCCAATTCCCCACAATAAACTT
>CAYLSB010000024.1:0-55090 GCA_964386005.1 uncultured Pirellulales bacterium
CGTATGCCACAGGTAATGTTTCAGGCAAAGTGAGAGTTGGAGGATTGGTCGGTTCGGATCCGATATCAGTGGGAAATAATCCAATCGAGTCGATCATTCATTGTTATGCTACCGGCTCTGTCGCGGGTGAGGAATATGTCGGGGGGCTGATAGGTCGAACTGAATCCAACACGATTACAACATGTTACGCCACTGGGATAGTAAGTGGGAAGGTGTGCGTCGGGGGTCTGGCTGGATGGAATTCCGGTGATATATCGTCGTGTTTTGCTACGGGTTCTTCCGAAGGGATTGAATCGATTGGTGGTCTGGCTGGATATAATTTGGGTTCAATCAAGGATTGCTATGCAAAGGGATCCGTAATTGGGACTGGTCATTACATCGGCGGATTGGTCGGTTGGAACGATTGGGGTTCGATCATATCGTGTTTCTCTATTGGGACTGTTCAAGAAAATGCTACCGTCGGCGGACTCGTTGGATACAATTATTCTGGTTCGGTTTCCATTTCCTTTTGGGATATCCAAACCTCCAGCCAGATAACCAGCGACGGCGGTACGGGTCTGACCACGAGCGAAATGAAAACCCAAAGTACCTTCACGAATGCCGGTTGGGATTTTGGATCTATCTGGATGATCTGTGCTGACAAGGATTATCCTCACCTCCAATGGGAAGGCATTACATGTTCAAAATATTCCGGCGGTTCAGGAACGCCTGAAGATCCTTATCAAATCGCCACACCCGCCGACTGGCAGGAATTGATGAACACCTCTGCTGATTGGGGCAAATCCTTCGTCTTGATGAATGATATTGATCTATCCGATGTGACTTTGGCGCCGATAGCCCCTGATATGAATATCGCTTCCGGATTTCAGGGAATAGCCTTTTTCGGTACCTTTGACGGGAACGGGAATGTCATTCGTAATGCAATCATAAACCTGCCAGATAATGACTATGTCGGGCTTTTCGGACTTCTTGATTCTGGCGGCCAGATCAAAAACCTTGGTGTTGAGAATGTCGACATTTCCGGCTTCCATTATGTCGGCGGTCTAATAGGTAAGATTGGAATGAACAGTACGATTCGCGACTGTTATTCCTCTGGTTCTGTCAATGGACAGGATCATGTTGGGGGCCTAATCGGATGGAATGATGGAACTGTCAGATTTTGTTATAGTGAGAGTAAGGTAAATGGTGATTATCATGTTGGTGGCCTGGCAGGGTATAGCGGGGCTTTGACTGCGTCATCGTCTCTTATCGATAACTGTTTTGCCACAGGTGCTGTAGTCGGGGCAGAATCTCAAGTCGGCGGACTCGTTGGGCAAAATTCTTATGGGACAATTGCCATGAGTTACGCAACAGGCATGGTTAGTGGCAGCTCTTCTATAGGCGGTTTTGTGGGGTATAATGCCTATGGCACGATCGTGTCCTGCTTCTGGGACACCCAAACCTCCGGACAAACTACAAGCGATGGAGGTACAGGAAAGACCACCGCCCAGATGAATACCCTTTCGACATATACCGATGCCGGATGGGATTTTGTCGGTGAGTCGGCCAACGGCACGGATGACATCTGGACGATGCCTACAGGCAGGTATCCGATCTGGTCGTGGAGGAAATGGGCTTTGATCGTTTCGCCCAACGGAGGTGAATCATATCCGATCGATTCCACTCATGATATTACTTGGAACGGTAATGGCATTGGGGAAAAAGTGTTGCTGCAATTCTCTGTGGATAATGGTAATACATGGATCGACATTGCATCGGGTGCAAACTCCGGTTCTTATTCATGGACGATCCCCATTACCTTGTCAGATACCTGCCTTGTCAAGATTTCCAGCTTGGATGAACCCTCGATCTTCGATATCAGCGACGCGCCCTTCTCAATTGTCAAACTGTCGGTCTATTTTGCCGACGCCCACCTGAAGGCGGCCGTAGAGGCGGCTCTCGGTGTAACGAATCCGACTGAAGCCGAAATGCTCAAGCTAATCCATCTTTCTGCGGTCAAGCGGGAAATCACAAGTTTGATCGGCCTGGAAACCGCCCTGAATCTCAATACCCTGAACCTGAATCAAAACAACGTGTCCGACCTTTCGCCTTTGTCCGGCTTGGCGAAACTCACTTCCCTGACCCTCTATTCAAATCAGATCGCCGATATCTCACCTCTGTCCGGTCTGACGCAACTCTATTACCTTGTGTTGAGTGCCAACAACATTTCGGATATCAGTCCGTTGTCGGGATTGGCCAACCTGAAATATTTGTATATCAATTCCAATCCGATCCATGATTTCTCGGCCTTGACAAGCCAGACAAAACTCAGGGAAATCTATGCCACGCGAACGGCCGTATTGACCAAAGAAACCTATCTGACCCATATTCCCGCCATACGCGCCAACAACCCGGATCTGACCGTGTTCGAATACGATCCCGGATGCCAGACGACGATGAGTACTGATGTCAATAAGGACTGCCGGATCAATCTGGCGGACCTGGCGATGATGGCCCGGGATTGGCTCAAATGCAACCACATCTACGAGGAAATGTGTCCCTAATCTGAATTCGGACGAAAGGTTGATAGCACAAATATATCGTTATGTATATATTCGCATAAACCCCGTCAACTATCCATGGAACAGCATGGTCTTATAATACCGCCCTCTTGACATTTTCCGAGGAAATGTTTATTATATAATTCGAATTATTTGTATCGGAGAGGGCATAGGCAATCAAAATCGAATTAACGATCTGGTTTCGTTAGTCGAATACCTCTCTATAAGTTAATTCCACTTTTTTGTCGAGGAGATGTTATGGATCGTTCTATTAAGAAAAACCGCCGTATCCCTGCGATGGCTGAACCGTTCGGCCGTAAAAAATGGACGTGCCTTGTAGCCGCCACGTGGATCGTTCTAATGACGGTTCCGGTGATGGGCGACTTTGCGATCAACTTTGACGGTTCGGGCGATTACGTGGATACCGGCAAGATGGCCGGCGAGCTGGGACTTGGCGGTAATGCGCCGCGAACCATTTCGGCATGGGTTTACACCCGCGCCAATACCGGAGGAGCGCCCTATCAGTTCGGGCAACTGGGATCCTGCAACACCGATTTTTCCAACCGGACGATCGGCGACAATCGATGGCGCGTCGAATATTATTGCACGTATTATGATATTGACATCAGCTCGTTTAACAAGTGGGTTCATTTCATTCATGTCTATGAGAACGGCAACACGAAATATTATGTCAATGGGCAACTCGTCTTGAACTGGAATCATAGCACGCTGAACACAACCGATGTGCTTCCGCTGACGTTCGGCCGATGGGGGGACAGCACCTTTTTCAACGGAATGGTGGATGACGTACGGGTCTATAACCGTGCACTGACCGAGACCGAGGCGCAGTCGCTTTTCTGCGATGTCGAAGTGGCCGACGGATTGATCGGGCACTGGCCCTTCGAGGATGGCGCCGGGACAGCAGCGACCGATATCGTCGGCGGGAATCATGGGACGCTGACGGGAGATGCATCCTGGGTGGTGTCCGACCTGGAGACAACGGAAATCATGACGAGCATCCAGCCGGATTTGATGATACGCACCGATAATGAACCCGGCTACACCGGAGACAATGTGTATGACAATCTGACGGCCCAGAGCAAATCGCAGATTACCGGGCCGGGGTTGACGATGATTTTCGACATCCGCCTGGAAAATGAACGGACGGCCGTGGATCAGATGGTGGTCACCGCCACCGGAGCCGGCGACGGCAATTGGGAGGTGAAAATCATCAATCCGGTCACCCTGAACGATATGACCAGCGCATTGGCTGCGGGCTGGACGACCGCCTTGAGTCCCAAAGCCGTGGTGGATTTGCAGGTACAGATCACGCCGAAGACGGCCTTGAATACCAATGGAGTTACAAAGGCGGTAACCATCGCGGCGGCGTCGATCAGTGATCCGGGCAAAGTGGATGCGGTCAAGGCGACCGCGTTATTTCAGAAAACGATCACGGCCAGTCTAAAACGGACCTATACAAGCAATGGCGATTTCGATCAGGGTCTGCTTGCCGGACTGGAACATCAAACGGTGGCCAACCAATTGCAGCTTTCCACGGCCTCCACGACACTGCCATTTATCTGGGTACCCAACAGCAATCAGGGAACGGTCTCGAAAGTGGATACGTCCACGGGACGGGAATTGGGCCGGTATCGAACCTGTCCGTCGAATCTGTATGGCAATCCTTCGCGAACAACGGTGGATCTGTACGGAAACTGCTGGGTGGCGAATCGTCGGATCGGTACGGCGGTTAAAATCGGACTGCTGGAGAACGGCCAGTACATGGACCGCAACAATAACGGCAAGGTCGAAACATCGCAGGACCTTAACGGGGATGGGGATATTACCGGCGCCGAGATCCTGCCGTGGGGTATGGATGAATGCGTTCTCTGGGAAGTCGTGGTGATTCCGGGTCGCGAAGGTACATATTTCCCAGGACAGTTCACGCATATCGGGACCAATCCCAACGATCTATACGCCAACGACGACTGGAATCCGGGACCGCGATCGGTGGCGATTGACAAGAATAACAATCTCTGGCTCGGCACATCCGCCACAAAAATGTTTTATTTTGTTGAAGGAGCAACCGGCCAGATTCTCAAGTCGATTGACACATCCTCGGTGAATCATACAGCATACGGCGCGGTGATCGACACCAACGGGATCGTCTGGTCGTCCGGCGGAGACAAAAACCACATCCTGCGGCTGGACACGGCGACCGGAGCGTTCACACGAATCGACGTTCCACACTACACGTATGGACTCGGTCTGGACAAGCAGGGACATCTGTACGTGTCGGGTTGGACATCCTCGGTCCTTACGCAAATCAATATACAAACCGGCGCCATCCTATGGACCAAACCGGGAGTGTATCAATCCCGTGGGATCGGCTGCACGGACGACGGCGATGTGTGGGTGGCCAACTCCGGCCCCGGGACGGTCACACGGTGGAGTATTGACGGCGTGATCAAGGCAACGATCAATGTTGGTAATCAACCGACGGGCGTCTCGATTGACAAGGATGGGTACGTATGGGCTGTAAATCTCGGGGATGAATATATCGAGAGAATCGATCCGGCGACCAATCTGGTCGATCTGTCCAAGAAGATCGTTGGGACCAACCATTACGGGTATAGCGATATGACGGGTATCGTATCGCGATCGACGACCACGCGGATCGGAACCTGGAATCTGATCCACAACACCAAGCAGTTCGGTTCGGCCTGGGGTATCGTATCCTGGAATGCCGATCAGCCCAAGAACACCTTTATCGGCGTGCGTGTTCGCAGCTCCGATGATCGGCGGAACTGGTCGCTGTGGGAATCGGTGAACAACTACGAGGCATTGCGGAACACGCCGGCGGGACGTTATCTGAATGTCGAACTAACCATGCAGAGCGCTAAGGAAGGAGCAATGCCGATTCTATATGATCTCACGGTCGGAGCCGGGCCCATCTGCGGGGATTTGGATCACCCGTATCCGACGGGAGATATCAATCACGACTGCGATGTGAACATGTTGGATCTGGCCTTGCTGGGCGAGAATTGGTTGTTGTAGTTGCCATCAGATTGAAAACGCGGAAAGTTCAAGCCCCCTGTAACATTTTGCCGGGGGCTTTTTTGCGCGCAGCAGTTGATATAGAGGAAGAGAATCAAATATCAAAGTGTGGTGCTAAACGGACAACGGACAGTGGGCAAGAGGTTTTTGAAACAGTATGATGTGTCAAAACCGAAAGGCAGGAGCAAGTTCGATGACCAAGCACTACACCAAAGAGTTTCGGTGGCAGGGGCGGACGGCGTCCGCCCCATGAAAAAAAGGGCACACACCGTGTGCCCCTACATTCCCGCCAATCCCCCGTGATCACATCATCTTCGGGTAATTCCTTGAAATAATCCGCAGCATTCAGCGTTTATTCCTTCAAAGAGAATCTTGTCGAACCACAAAGATTTCTTGTTGACAGTCCATAGAAATGCTATACTGACAGCGTGGCCAGAGGTTTAGGGAGGTCCTGTATGCATAAATCAATGCGATTGGTTTTGGGGTTGCTGCTGGCGCTGGCCCTTGCGGCCGGTTCCAGCGGATGCGGGATGATCGGCGGAGCGCTGCTCGGCGGGATCATCGGACATCAATCCGGCGAAGCGTTGGCCGGCGCCCTGATCGGCGGCGCCATCGGCGGGGCCGGCGAGATCGCATCGGCCATCGGGGAGATGTGCGAACCCAGGGAATGCCACTCATGCCAGACCGTCACGACTTGTACAACCTGCCGTCATTCCGTCGTGGTCCATGTGGTCAACAATAACGGCTCCTATACGCCGGTAAACCTGACGCGCCGCGGCGATGAATATATCGGCCCGCGGGGAGAATATTACCACGGCCTGCCCACGCAGGAACAGCTCCAGCCGTATTATGGACTTTAACCGGACTGGCGTGGCGATAATTTCACATTTCCCTGTTAATTATTTGTTCTGATTACCGACAAATGTATGGATGATCCGGGCCAACCTGGTCGTCTATCGGCGCCGCCCTCGCCAAGAAATCCTTTACCAAGGAACAGCCATCTACATGGATACGATTCCATTAGTGATGTTCGTCAGGTGGGGGGCAGATTGAAGACTCTGAAAAAAAATATTTGATTTTCCGAAACTTTTCTTATTGACGCCCGATATAAATGAATAGAATTGCACTATATCTGGTAATGATGTCGTATCCCAGTCATAGGTATAGTGGTTTGGAGCCGGGATTCTTGATTCCGGACAGAATTGAATGAATATTGATTGGTTGCGGAAACCAATTTGTAATAACATAGGAGACGTGATTTTATGTCTAAACCTTGTTCAGGAGACGATGTCTCATCCCTCCAATGTTCTTCCTTGTGTTGTCCCGGAGGTGACGACGAACCTCCGCCATGTAGTACGGAGGAAATCACAAGGGAGAAGATCGCTCCTTCCATCTCTCCGGTAATTCAGCGTCCGGCCAAATGGCAGGACTGGCGATGGCAAATCGGTCGCAGAATCCGGAACCTTGATCAGTTGTTATCCTTTTTTCCTTCGTTGCGGGAGCAGGCCGCGCTGTGCGATGTCATCAACCGCTATCCGATGGCCATCACGCCGTATTATGCGGGATTGATCCGCCGCGCGGACATGTCAGATCCGGTTTTTCAAATGTGTGTCCCCCAAGCGCGGGAAATGGTCGATCCTCCGTTTTTGCGGCCGGATCCACTGGAAGAAGGAATGGACATGCCCGTTCCTGGGCTTGTTCATCGGTACCAGGATCGTGCGCTGTTGATCGCCACGACCATGTGTTCGATGTACTGCCGTCACTGCACTCGCAAGCGCGTCGCGGGGACCCGCGAAAGCAGTATCTCCAAGCGACGTCTCACACAGGTTGTCGAGTATCTCCGCCAGCACCCGGAAATCAGCGACGTAATCATCTCGGGCGGCGATCCGCTGGTGATGAGTACCGAGCAACTGGAGCTCGTGCTGTCGCATATTCGTCAGGTTCCGACGGTGGATGTCATCCGGATCGGAACTCGTACACCGGTTGTACTGCCCATGCGGATCACCGATGACTTGACCCATATGCTCCGCAAGTACCACCCGATTTGGATTAACACGCACTTCAACCACCCGCAGGAGCTGACTCCCGAAGCTGCAGAAGCATGCCGCAGGTTGGTTGACGCCGGGGCACCGATGGGGAATCAGTCGGTTTTGTTGCGAGGCGTCAACGATGATCCGAAAATCATTGAGCAGCTCTGCCGCGGCCTGGTCCGTATGCGTGTCCGGCCGTACTACCTGTATCAGTGCGATCTGGTTCGAGGGGTTGAACATTTCCGTACGCCGCTTTCGCGCGGGATCGAGATCATGGAATATCTTCGCGGACGAGTCAGTGGTATCGCAATTCCAACGTTTGTTGTCGATGCCCCGCATGGCGGCGGGAAGATCCCTGTATTGCCGAATTACGTGGTTTCGATGAGCCCAACTCACACGGTTATCCGCAACTTTGAAGGCATGCTCATCGCCTATCCGGAACCCTATTCGCAATGGACCAACCAAGGTCAGGCCCCTCACGAGGCCTCGTCGCCCGGCGTCTGGGAAATGGCCAGCGGCCAGTACAGCCGTATCCAGCCCATGCAAACCGTTCGCCAGCAGCGACGAGAACGGATTTGCCAGGGACACTCCGACGCTTTTTGATTGAGGTTATGTCACTCCCTTGAGCCGCCGAAATCGCGGTCGATATCCCCGATACCCGCGGCCAAGGGAGTTTTTTTTGACAGAAATCAAAATGCCCAAGTTACCATTTGCATTCCGCAGGCACAATCCAATCGGAGATTATCTGTTCTCCAGAAAAGAATAGGCAAATTCGCCGCATGTTGAATGAATACTGAAAGATAATCGGTAGGCTGCTTATGCAAATAACAAGACGAACATTTCTGAAGTACTGTTCCGCCGCTTCGGTCGCTTTGGGACTTGGTCCAGTCGAACTCGGCGGCATTGCCGATGCTCTGGCCAATCCGGAAAGCCCATCCATTCTTTGGCTACAGGGTAACGGCTGCAGCGGATGTTCCGTTTCATTTATGAATTTTGTTTCTTCGACGCCGCCCGTAGATGCCAGCGACGTTCTCATCCACACAATCAATCTTGCGTATCACCCGATCTTTTCCGCGGCTGTCGGCGATTTGGCCGTTCAAACCGTGTATCAAGCCGAAAATTTCGTCCTGCTCGTTGAAGGCGCCGTTCCTACGGCCTTTGGGGGTCATGCCTGCGTTCCCTGGTCAGACGGCGACAAGGAAATCACGTTTGACATTGCCGTCAAGACTCTTGCCGCTAAAGCCAGACGAGTCGTCAGCATTGGAACCTGTGCCGCATTCGGTGGAATCGGGGCTATCGGTTCCAATCCGACTGGATCCAAAAGTGTAAGGGACGCAGCCGGCATCGCCACGATCAACATTTCGGGTTGCCCTCCCCATCCGAACTGGATCGTGAGCACCCTGCTTCGGATCCTTCAGGGAAAAGAAATTCCACTCGATGGAAACGGCCGTCCAACCTCGATCTACGGACAAAGAGTCCACGAACAATGTCCTTTCGAAGATCGCGGCGAGGCCCGCAGTTTCGGGATCAATGGCCAATGTATGGAGCGACTTGGATGTCAGGGACCCGGCACCGGCGCTTCGTGTCCTCAACACAAGTGGAACTCCGGTATCAACTGGTGCGTTGCCGCCGGAGGGTTATGCCTCGGTTGTACGGAGCCGGCGTTTCCGAATCCCGTGCCGCGCGGACGGGGTGGCGGACGCGGACGCGGCCGACGACAGGGGTAACCGGATCGCTCCTCCCATGAACCAACTTCAAATCGTCCGGAGATAATGGTATGTCCAATCGCATCGTCCTTGATCCTGTAACCCGGCTGGAAGGTCATCTGCGAGTCGAAATTACCGTCGATACCGTCGGCGGACAACAGCAGGTTGTCGATGCCCGGATCGCCGGAACATCGTTTCGGGGCTATGAACAACTTCTTGTGGATCGTGATCCCTCGGAGGCGCCTCATCTTACCCAGCGTATCTGCGGGGTTTGTTCGGTTCCTCACGGCGTGGTCGCGGCAATGGCCTTCGAAAATGCGGCGCGGATATCCATTACGAATAATGCGATGATCCTGCGTAACCTCGTCATGGCCGCCAATTTCATCCAGTCGCATGTGATTCATTTCTACCACATGTCGCTATTGGATTTCATCGCCGGCCCGGCTATGCCTCCCTGGCAACCGTCATGGACTGCGGATCGACGGATCAACGCCACCGACACCGCCCGCCTGATGGAAAACTATAAGGCCGCCATCACATTCGTCCGCCAGACCAACGAGATGGCCGCGATCTTTTCCGGCCGTCAACCTCACTCCCCGGCCATTATCCTGGGGGGTTTCACTCAAATTCCTACAACGGAAAAAATCGACCAGTTCCGTAGCTATACGGATACCCTTTCGCGTTTTGTTCGGACGACCTACATACCCGATGTGGATTTTGTAGCCTCACAATACCCTGACTGCAACAAGATCGGCCGCGGTTGCGGAAACTTGATCGCCTTCGGCGCCTTCGAACAGAATGGATCCGGACTTTTCTTCCCAGGAGGACGAATCGCGGACGGCAAAACGAACCTTTTACCCGTTGAATCCAATGCCATCCGCGAACAAGTAGCTGCATCCTGGTTTCTGGATGACTCCGCAGATCGACACCCCGCTCAGGGTATTACGAATCCCGCCTATCCCAAGGACAATGCCTATTCGTGGATCAAATCGCCCCGATATGAGTCTCGGCCGTATGAAACCGGACCTTTGGCTCGTTTATGGATCAAAGGACAATACCGAAATGGAATTTCGGTTAATGATCGGCACAAGGCACGGGCTCTGGAAACATTGTTGCTTCTTGAAGCCCTTCCCGCATGGCTCGACAAACTGGAAACGGGAAAATCGGCCTATACCTCTTTCACAAAGCCCACAGATGCCGTCGGCGCCGCCATGACCGAAGCGCCTCGCGGTACTCTGGGGCATTGGTTGCGGATCGCCAATGGAAAGATCGCCCATTATCAAGTCCTCACCCCGACTTGTTGGAATGCCTCCCCCCGAGATAAGGACAATAAACCCGGCCCCATGGAACAGGCCGTCATCGGCACGCCGGTTCACGACCCCGCCCAGCCGGTCGAAGTCCTTCGAATCGTCCATTCCTTCGATCCGTGCCTTGCCTGCGCCGTCCACTGAGTCCTATCGGTCCTTTTGCAGAATCGGCGGCGGCGAGGTCGTGACCTTGATGATCGAATACGGATCCGATCAGGCCTGGGCCGCCTCGCGGATATACGTCTTTTCCTTGTACGCCGTTGCCACGAAGATAAACACCACACCCGTCACCATCATTACCCAGAAGAAAAACATGTAGTAATCCGCACCGAATAGATATCTGCGACTACCATCAGGATTCTGTATTACCCAGTTCACCGCCGCCGTGAACAAACTCCCCACCGCCACTGCCGCCAGGTTTATCGACTGCACCAGCGACTTCATCCGCGGTGGCGCCTGCGTATAGGCGAACTCGATAACCGTGATCGACACCAGAATCTCCCCGGCCGTGATGATCACATAGGCCACTACCTGCCAGCCGATGCTGGGCAGGGCTTTTTGCTGAATTTGCGCCTCGATCCAAGCTGACATTAAAAACGACAGCGCCGTGATAAACATCCCCACCGTGACCTTTCGCAACGGTGTCATCCGCCAGATTTTGTCCATCGTCGGATATATCCACAGGCTAAACAGCGGAATCATAATCAGAATCAGCGCCGAGTTAACCGCCGTCACCTGCGACTGTTCCCAGGTAAATCCCAGCCAGTGTAGATTCATGTCCTTGGCCTGAAGGACCCACGCCGAGGTCGTCTGCAGATACAGCGACCAGAAAACCGCCACAAACAGGTAAATCAATCCCTGCCGGAGCATCACACTGACCCCTTCGGAGCTGAAGGTCTCCCGGACAAAATGCGCCCCTCCCGCCGGAACACGGACGAACCTGCTCTTGCCGAGATAAAACGCGATCGTCGCCAGCGCCATGAAGCCGAACAGGATACCAAAGATTGCCCGCGTGCCGTACTTGTTCAGAAGCGGCTCGCTGAAGAACATCGACAGGCATGCCCCGACATTGATGGAAAAATAAAACCAGTTATAGACCTTTGAGAGCAGATGTTGGTTGCGACTGTTGAATTGGTCGCCCACATTGGCCGACACACACGGCTTGATCACTCCGCAACCCAGCGCGATCAGGAACAAGCCCGAAAACAACCCCAACCGCGTCGGATCTGCTGCCAAGCACAACATACCCACGCAATAAATACCCGAAAACAGCAGGATCGTACGAATAGTACCCAACCACATGTCGGCGATTATGGAACCGACAAAGGGGAAGATATACACCGCCGCCTGAAAAATATGATCCCAGAACTTGGCCTGATCCACGGTCATGACAGCGTGATTTCCGGACGAATCCAGGAGATGCTTGGTCATCACCACCGTCAAAATCGCTTTAAGGCCGTAGTACGAAAGACGCTCCGAGGCTTCATTAACCAAAATATACGGAACTCCAGCGGGCATTCGGCCGGCAGGTTCTGTGTCTTCACGACTTACATTGTCCTGTGCCATGATCTGTTTCCTGTCATTAAGGTTGGGTTGGCCCCGTTTGGGCCGACATACAGTAACGGAGTTCAATGGTTTTTTCAAGTCGATCTTGACTTTTGACGAGAATACAATATGATTTGTGCGCTATTTCTTATGAGGTATGGAATGAATCAGGTCAACGTGTTAATGCGGTCTGCCATTCACATCGTCGGAATTCTGGCGATTATTACCCATTATCCGTCGTTGCCCTGAAATCGAAAAACCCGCAAACCAAGGCCTTTCAGAGCGACGAGTTCTGAAAGGCCTTTTTTATTGGAGCTTGAACAATGAAATCCAAAATCGAAATCCGACAGGACATAATCGATGATGTCTGTCGCCAACGAAATCGCGACACAGTTCTGGCCCAAGCTGGGATTCCAAACCTATCTGCTGACTTCGTATATGGATTTGGATCCGAGCTCGGGAATCGGAAAAGCCCCGATGGCCGGCGATTGACATCCGTTGGTTTATTCCGTACTATGACCGTTTTCTTTTCACGAGAGGATAATGTATGTCGCAGAAGGATGCCAAACACAGTTACAAAGATTCTCTGAACCTGCCGAATACGACCTTCTCCATGAAGGCCGATCTGGTCCATCGCGAACCGATCCAGCGGAAGGCCTGGGCCGAGCAGGATATCTATACACGAATTCTCGAATCGCGGAAGGATTGCCCGCTCTATGTCCTTCATGACGGGCCCCCTTATGCCAACGGCGATATCCACATGGGGCATGTGGTCAATAAGACGCTCAAGGATTTTGTGGTCAAGTTCAAAACCATGTCCGGCTTTCGGACACCGTATGTTCCCGGCTGGGATTGCCACGGCCTACCGATCGAAGCCAAGGTGGTCACCGAACTGGGCGAAGCGGCCAAAACCATGGACAAGCCCGCCATCCGAAAGAAGTGTTATAGTTATGCGATGAAATACCTGAAAAAGCAGGTCGATCAGTTTCAGTCGATGGGTATCTTCGGCGATTTCGGCCATCCGTATCTGACGATGGATTCCAAATACGAGCAAGGCATCCTCGAAGTCTTCGCCGAACTGGTGGGGCATGGGCTCGTTTTTAAACAGCTCAAACCCATCCACTGGTCGGTTGGATGTGAAACAGCTCTGGCAGATGCGGAGCTGGAATATGAAGACATCTCCTCGCCGAGCATCTTCGTGAACTTTCCGGTCTGCGAGGATTCGCTCGGCAAGCTCCGCGAGCTGGGGTTGGCCACGGACCCGTCGGCGACGGCGTGTTTGATGATCTGGACGACGACGCCCTGGACGTTGGCAGCGAACCTGGCGGTGGCGGTGCATCCGAACCTGGATTATGTCGGGATCACCTACACCCGGGACGGCCGCAAGTGGACCTCGATTGTGGTGACTGAGCGGGTAGCGGCGGTGGTCAAGGCGGCCGGATTGAAGGACGGCGAATACCAAATCAGTCGCGCAGTGCGTGGCAAGGAACTCAAGGGGCTTCGATATCATCACCCCTTCCTGGAGACCAATCCGACCGACAAGGATGCCTGGTTCGTAATCACCGAAGAATTCGTAACAACGGAGGATGGGACGGGATTAGTCCACTCAGCGCCCGGGCATGGGCTCGAAGACTATATCGCCGGGCAGCGCAACGGACTGGCGGTCTATTCTCCGGTGAAAAACGACGGCCGCTACGATGATACCGTCCCCGAGTGGCTCCGCGGCAAAAAGGTACTGGAAGTGGATCGCGAGGTCAATGACCACCTCCGCAAGATCGGATTGCTCGTCCGTGAGGAAAAGATCGTACACAGCTACCCGCATTGCTGGCGGAGTAAAATGCCCGTAATCTTCCGCGCCACCGAGCAGTGGTTCATCGGCGTCGATCGCGAGGTTCACGCCTTCGGCAAGAGTTTGCGGCAGTTGGCGCTCGACCAGATCGGCGGCGTCGAGTGGATTCCCGACTGGGGTGAAAAGCGGATCCGCGGCATGCTCGAATCGCGACCCGACTGGTGCATCAGCCGCCAGCGGGCCTGGGGACTGCCCATTCCGGCCTTTGTCAACTCCGTCGGAAAAACCCTCCTGACGAAGGAATCCGTTCTGGCCGTTTCGCGGTACATCGGCCAAAAAGGATCCAATAGCTGGTTTTCGGATTCCCCCCGCCAAATCCTCGGAGAGGATTTCGTCCTGCCGCAGGGATTTTCCTGGGACGACCTCCGCAAGGAAGAGGATATTTTCGACGTTTGGTTCGAGGCCGGAAGCAGTTGGTATTCCGTCGCCGCCAAAGCCGGATGGCCGATTCCCGTCGATATGTATCTGGAAGGTTCCGATCAGCACCGCGGCTGGTTTCAGCTTTCGCTGTTGCCGGCCCTCGGCGTAACCGGAAAACCCCCGTTTAAGTCGGTATTGACGCACGGTTTTGTCGTGGATGAAAAGGGTATTAAACAGTCCAAATCTCTCGGCAACTATGTCATCGCCCTGGACGAAATCCACAAATATGGCGCCGATATCCTGCGGCTCTGGGTGGCCAGCGTCAATTATCAGGAAGATGTCCGCTGCAGCGACGACCTGATCGGCCGACTTCAGGATGCCTATAGAAAGATCCGCAATACGTTGCGCTATCTCTTGGCCAACATCGACGATTTCGATCCGTCTCAATCGGTGGCTTACAAAGATATGACCGCCATCGATCGTTGGGCCATGCAGCAACAGGCCCGCCTGATCTCAGAGGTGACGCAGGCCTATAACGAATTTGCCTTCCATCGCGTCTTTTCGCTGATTTATAATTTTTGTACCGTCGAAATGTCCAATATCTACATGGATGTCCTCAAGGATCGACTGTACTGCGATGCCGCCGCCGGTCATTCCCGCCGCTCCGCGCAAACCGTTATGTACAGAATTCTCGGGGACGTGGTTCGGATGCTCGCTCCCATTGTCGCTCATACCGCCGAAGAGGCATGGGCGGCCATGAAACACAAACCCGAATCCTTCGATAGCGTCCACCTGGCCCATCTGCCCAAGGTCGATCCGACGATTGATTTCCGCGCCGAGGAATTGAAGTGGAAACGCATCATGGAGCTGCGCGATGAAGTGCTTCGCGTATTGGAAGGATTGCGCAAGGATCAGATCATCAACAGCAATCAGGAGGCCTCCGTGGAGATCACGCTGAACGATCCCGATCTTCTCGGCCTGCTCGGCGAACTCACTCCTTCGACCTTCGCTACGTTGTGCATTGTCAGCGAAATCTCCGTCCGCAAGGGCGATTCATTCGCGATCAAGGCCGTGAAAAGCCCGCATCCAAAATGCCGGAGGTGCTGGAATTTCTGGCCGTCGGTGGGCGCCGATCCCGCCCATCCCGATATTTGTACGCGATGTGCCGAGGTGGTCGCTTCGCGAAAATAACGCCGCTCCCCATTGGAATCGGAACCGAATGACCTCCATGGCATCGCGCCCATGGCGAAGGCGAAATCCGGAGATCGTTCACGATCGGCCGGAACCGTCAATCTGCCCACGGACAATGGCGAAGACCTGATCGAGGGATACATTTTCGATACGATATCGCGGATCGAAATTATTTATATCGCTTCCTCGCCCCATCGGATCCGCCGCCGCCGCCCAGTCCGGTCGTCCGTACGGTCCGACGCGAGCCGGATTGGTCGGCCCGAAAATCATCGTCGTCGGCGTTCCCGTCGCCACCGCAATATGGCCCGGCCCGGTATCGTTGCTGATCACCACGCGGGCTGCCGCCATCAGTGCGATCAGGCCGTGCAGATTCGTCTTTCCGACGAGATTGATAATGGGCGTCCGGGACACGGCCGTCAATCGATCGATCGTCGCCTTCTCCGACTCCGTACCGACCGCAACGATCCCAAGTCCGTATTCATCAGCCAGCTTTTCCGCCAATCCCGCGAAGGATTCCACAGGCCAGCATTTCCACGAATGCGCGGATCCCGTTACCAGTACCGCGTACGAACCGCCCATCACCCCATACTCATCCAACAGCGCGTTGAGATGTTCCTGCCCAGGATGATCCATACGTAAACCATACTCGTTTCGACGAAGAGTCGCTCCCGCCGCATGGATCACATCCCAATATTGATCGATGACGTGGCGGCTTTCCGGTTGGGGAACAATCCGGTCCGTGTAAAACCACCTCGCCCCTTCCCGGGCGCTGGCAAGTCCGTATCGTCTGGAACACTCCGTAAGCCATCCAAACAGGGCGGTTCGGATCAATCCCTGCAAGTCGATCACCAGATCGAATCGACGGCTGCGAAGCTGCCGTATAAAATCGCGAAAAATCGCATTCGCACTCGGCCGATACCACCATCGCCTCATGGCTTTCCGGTCAAATCGAATGATTTCATCCAGATGGGCCGTATGTTCCAGTATGGGGGCAAATTCCGGCCGCACCAGCCATGAAATTCGTGCCTGGGGAAAGGACGCCCGCAAACTGGCCAGCGCCGGCAGAGATAACACCACATCCCCCAGCGCCGACGGCTTGATCACCAGAATGGAACGAACCTCATTGGCCACGAGAATTCCCCGTACGCTGGTTCAGCCCCGGCGTCTTCATCATGGCCTCCGCCAGTGTCATGACTCGTTCGCCGATCGCCCGTTCCGACAACGAAAGATAGACTCGGCTTCGACGGTCTGAATCAAGTAATACTCGCTGACAATACTCTGAAAATACTCGATAAAAATCCGTCCGATAAAGGGACGCACACCACAGCACCTTCGAGGCCAATTGCGCCAGGGCCTGAAATCCTTCGGTCGGTCCGATTCGCCATCGGCGACGGATCCCTTCCAGATCGACCAACATCACCTCAATGGATCCGTCGGATCGTCGGACCAGCAGATTACTGGGTTTGGCGTCGCGATGCCGCAATCCATCCCGATGAAGCCGGGAAAAGATCGTCGCGATTTGACGGGACAATTCGCGCTTGGTCCGAGCAAATGCGGGATCTTTTCGATGCAGATCGTCGCGGAGAAATCCGTACAAGGTATGGCAGTCCTTAACATATTCGGTAATCAGAAGACTCTCCGGAAACTCCATCCATCGTCTTCGCTCCAGGGCAACCAGAGGTCGGGGCGTCGGTATTCCCAGATTCAGCAACCGGATCCCCATCACAAAACTATCCCGCGCATGTAGCGGCCATAAGCCACGCAAGCGATCCAGCTTCCGACGGTTGTATCGCTGGTACTTGGCCACGCAGGAGATATCCGTTCCCCCCGGCAGCGGCCGCACGACGACCATATTGTCCGCGTCCGTTTTGAGAATCGAGTCAGCTCCATCGGCAAGCTGATCCGGCCGTGCCAGAAAGGCCATAATCCCCTCAAGGATCTCCCCGCCGATTTGTCCAAGGGCATATCCCGACCATCCGTCGCCCGGACGGATTCGACGGTATATCGGCTTCGTCGGCTGGATGGGATGAACGGATTTTGTATCGACGATCGAATTCATGCGCAACCGCATTATACGCGGATCATCCGGTCACTCAAGACATATCCCTTTCGATGTTGTGTACCGTATAGCGAATGACCTCCGTGCCTATTTCGCGATGCAGTAGAGAGAATCCGTTCCTCGAAGCAGTAGGTTGTCGCCGATAATCGCCGGAGACGCCCAAAAGATTTCGTCATCGAACGAGTTGGATGCGAGGAGTTCAAACGCGGGCCCGGGGCGGAGAACCACGGTAGTCCCCGCCTCATCGATGCAATAGATTCTGCCGTCGGCAAATACGGGCGATGCGGTAAAACCCTTGATCCCGGACATACGTTGCCTGTATCGCTCTGCGCCGGTGGCGGCATCAAAGCAATGAACGAATCCCCCCTGCTGTGCGAAGACATACAGATCATCGTCCAGCAAAAGCGGCGACGCAATCCGCGGGAGATTCAGGGAGATCGACCATGCGATAAAATCGCTCGATTGTTCGCCGGACGCGAGAGAAATATCGCCGGATGCTCCGGAACGTACGGCCGTAATCGAGCCGCGGACCCCGGTGATACGGTCCTCGGAATCCACGAAGATCATTTCGGCATTGCCGATGGGGGTTACCGCTGTTCGGCCATCCGCTTTGAGTTCCCAGAGGAGCCGGCCGTTATCGGGATTGTATGAACGAACACGTTTGCCGCCCGCGCAAACCAGTTCGGTCCGCCGGACATTCTTCCAGAGGTATGGCGAACACCAGTTGGATTTTTCATCGCGATCGACACGCCATATCTCGTCGCCGGATTTGGCATCGATGGCGACGAGAAACGACGCTTTTTCATTGTCGCACTGAACGAAAACGCGGCCGTTATGCAGGATGGGGGAACTACCGGTACCCCAGCCGAACTGCATTGGATAAGCTCCGAGGTCTTTGTTCCAGAGGGGCTTGCCCGATAGTTCGAAGGCGAATAGCCCAATCATTCCAAAGCAAGCGATAATGCGTTCACCATCGACAATCGGGGTTTCGGACGCGTAGGTGTTGTTGCGATGGGTGGCGATACGCGGCTTGCCCTCATGGGCCAGGGTTTTCCAGAGTACCTTGCCGGTGTCTCCGTCAAGGCCGATTACCCAATAACGATAGACCACATTGGGGGGCGGGCTGCCGAGCAAGATGCCGAGTCCCGGATCGTTTTCGCCGCCTTTGGGTTTTTTCTGGTTTTCCGTTTCGGCGGCGGTAATAAATATGGTATTCCCCCACACAATCGGCTGCGACCACCCTGTACCGGGAAGAGCGGTTTTCCAAAGGATATGTCGATCGACGGCCCATTCGAGAGGCGGCTTAGCCCCCGATATGATTCCATCGCCATTGGGTCCGCGAAATTGCGGCCAGTTTCCGGCGGAAATGTGGCCCGATAACAAGCCGACAAGCAACAACCAAAAAAAAATCTGACTTCGCATGGCTTATCTCCTGAAATTCCAAACTGGATTGTATCCATAATCGAGTGATCTTACAAGTATTCATTCAGAGTCGATTCATTCGTCTTGTTTTTGTGAGAAGTTCTTTACTTGGTTGGATGATTGAGATATAATTTTGTTTTTCGCCGATGTAGCTCAACGGTAGAGCACGGCTTTCGTAAAGCCGGGGTTGAGGGTTCAAATCCCTCCATCGGCTTGTGGGACTCGAAGACAAGCACATCCGGTTGCGGCAAATCCTGGGAGAAATGAAACGCGTCCTCGTCGCGTTCAGCGGCGGCGTGGACAGCACGTACCTCCTGTCGGCCGCCTCCGATGTCCTCGGTGCGGATAATGTCCTGGCTTGCACCAACGTCGGGCCGTTCGAGCCCAAACATCTGATCGAGCAGGCTCGGCGTCTCGCGGCCGAATTTTCCGTCCGCCTGATCGAGATCGCCGGCGACGAATGCTCCGACCCGACTCTAACTGCCAATCCCCCCCAGCGATGCTACCTGTGCAAATCACATCTGTTTACGCAACTTCGGAAGATTGCCGATCGGGAAGGGATTGAACACATCCTGTGCGGCAGTAACTCCGATGACCTCAACGACTTTCGCCCCGGACATCGTGCTATCGATGAGCATGGGATTCGCTGCCCGCTACTGGAAGCAGGCCTGACCAAAGCCGAGATCCGCCAGCTTAGCCGCCAGCAGGGATTGCCTACGTCCGAGCAGCCCGCCTCGCCTTGTCTGGCCTCGCGGATACCCTACGGAACCGAGATCACCCCGCAACGACTCGAACAGATTGAAAAGGCGGAAACATTCCTGCGGGAGCTGGGTTTCGTGGAGTTCCGCGTTCGTCATCACGACACCATCGCCCGGATCGAAGCGCCGGCTTGTGAATTTTCTCGGATGACAGCCGATCCTCTCCGGGATACAATCGTCCAGCGCTTCAAGGAATTGGGCTTCCGTTATGTCTGCCTGGACCTGCAGGGTTTTCGTACAGGAGCGATGAACGAAACGTTGACCGACGAGCAGAAAAAATCCTGTCTTTGAGGAAGGATATTACCGATGCCGGAATCGTTGATTGTCGGAGTGCTTATTGTCTTTGCGATCGGGATTCGAATCCTTTTTCATTATCTGGATAAAAATAGGATTAAATCTGAGATCGAGCAGCGCGACGGCAGGGTCATCGAGATTTCGTGGTGTCCTTTCGCCCGCGGCTGGTGGGCCGAAAAAGGCGAACGCCACTATCGAGTCATCTTCCAGGACAGCGCCGGCCGAACCATACAAACCCAATGCAAGTCAAGCTTATTCACCGGCGTATATTGGTCCGGCGATGAGAGCGTTATTTTCTCCGTTGCCAAAGACTCCCCCCTCCCGCAATCTTGCCCTCGCTGCGGCCGCGCCCTTCAACCCGACTGGTCCTTCTGCCCCAAATGCGGCCATAAAATCCCGTAATCCGAAAAAGATACCCTACTTCTCAGGTTCCTTCTAAGAATTTGTGCACAAGTTTGGGTTCAGGGGGCTTTTGTCGGCGAGTCGTCCAATGGGACGTGGATGTGTGCGGATGATGTCGATTATCCGCGGTTGGCATCGAAGTTTTCGAAGGACGGGGATCGGGACTGGTTTTTGATTTTCGATCGTCTCACGCCAAGCCGCTAAATCCGCACAATGCGAGTTGATATCCGTTTTCAGACATTGAGCATTGACAAGCCGTATCCTCTCGATGATAATGCTCCCAATCGCCGGAGTGGCGGAATTGGCAGACGCGCGGGATTCAAAATCCCGAGGGGCTTAAGCCCCGTGTGGGTTCGACTCCCACCCCCGGCAGTATGGATCCCGTTTCCATCCCATGGGCTCCGTCCGTTCACTGGAATCTTCCGGAAGGAAATCATGCGTCAAATGTGGCGTATTATCTATCTGTTTTACGCAACCGTTGCGTCGGCGCAGGCCGTATCCTCCCCGGCAGTCAAACTCTGGCCGCAGACCACTCCGGGAATCTACAATCACGCTAATCTTCTCGCAATGAAATGCGAAGTGGAATCCGACGGGTTCACTGTCACCGATTCCGCATGGGATTCCTACCAGGTAGTCGGCTGCGGGAAACGCTGGACACTGAATATGGGTGCGCCGATGGAGGGACCGCTCAAACGGTTCCGGTTTCCCCCGGAATTTGCCGGGCTGCCCGTGAATCTGACCGTCGAATTCTACAATCCGGAAAAACCATGGGAGGTAAAAGAAAACTATCAGGAGATCCTTTTGCTGGGCGGCAAGCAAACCATCGGCTTGCCGGAGTGGTTTCGTATCCCGAGCGGTCGGCTGGCCTACGACTTCGACGAGGGCAACTGGTTTCCCTCGGGATGGACGCTGCCCAAGGGAAAGTTTGCCCTCTGGCAGGGAGCCGCCAAAGCCCGGCAGCAGGACCGTAACGGCCAGTACCCGATGTATGAATATGGCTTTACGCATGTTTCGCCGATAGCGATGACGCCGGGCGGAGGGACAGGCGAGCGAAATCGCCGAGGGCACCTGTTCACCGATAATGAGTGGATCCCCTTCGACGGAACCAAAGATCGTTTCACCGTTGACCCTGCCAATCCGGAAAGCTGGAAGATCGAGCCGTTTCATCATTATGCCGATACCTGTGCTATCATTATCCCCGACTTTGAGGCCCCCCTCTATCACACATGGAAGGATTCCCAGTACGAGGCCTTCGCCAAACTGATCGGCGATGTCCGTGCTCGCAAGCCCGATGTACTTATCGGATGCTGGGGTGTGGGCGTATTGCGATCGTCCTTCCGTATCTTCGATAGCTTCTACGAAGGCAAACCCACCGGCGTGATCGATCTGAAGGGCGCCACGCAATGGCGCGATAAATATGACCGTCCGGCCGACGACCTGCATCCGGTTTTCGAACGCTGCAACCTCAACTTGGGCAATCCATCGGTCTATTGGATCAACAACTCCAAGCCATCGCAACTGTACGCTTTCTTGCAGGAATGGGAGCAGGCCAAACTGGCACGGCCGGATATGCCGAATGTTCTTTCGACCTGGATCCAGGTCGAATTCGTGGACGGTTATCCGCTCTCGCAATATCGGTTCACGGACGGGCTGGGAAATCGGCGGCTGGAAAACATCAAGCACCAGGTCCCTGCCTCCGCGACGTACGCTTTGTCGCTGTTCGGACATTGCGTGATGGATGGCTTGCAGTGCTGGGAAATCGGAGCCCATTACTCCGAGGATCCGGTGGATTACTCCGATTGGCGCGTCCGCGAACCGGCCGTCAAGCGAACCATCAACGGCGTCGAGACGCCGGTGTATTATTATCTGAAGTACTTTGGTTTCTACAATTACCACGTATTGGGTATGTGGCAGGCCGCCCAAAACAAAGATATCATCGAAGCGGCCACGGCATGGGAAATGCCGGAGTTGCATACCGAGAAAAATCATACATGGCGCACGGGCAACCAGCGGTATCCGAGTTTCGTCAACTTTTATCAGGAACCCCTCATCCGCGTCAAGTTGTCGACCGACGGTAAAACGATTCTCGTCGTCGCGTGCAATCCCCATAACAAGGGCATCGAGAATGTCCGTATTCGGCGATCGGGCGAAACGGAAGAATTTGAATTCCAATTGGCGGGAGACTTCCCGATCCTGCGGCGTTTTCCGGTCTTGAAATCCCAACGGATGTCTTCCGTCAATTGGTAAACCAATGGAACAATGCGAGGATCCCATGCGAAGAACACAATGTACAGAAATGGCAATGGTGATTATAGCGGCGGTACTTTCCTTTTCCGACCGTGTTACTATAGCCGAAGGAACAGCCGAATCGCACACGGTCTGGCTTTCCAGTCTGGACCTTTCAAAGATGACGGCGGGATGGGGAAAACCCGTGGTCGATCTGTCCATCCAGTCGAAACCCCTGATGATCGCGGGCAAGAAATACGACAAGGGCGTCGGCACGCACGCCAACAGTATTTTGTATGTCGATCTCCGCGGCACCACGGAGATGTTCTCGGCGGCGGTCGGTGTCGATGATGAAGTCGCAGGCCAGCCGGCCAGTATTCGTTTTCGGATTTTCGGCGACGGCAAAGAACTCTGGAACAGCGGCGTGATGAAAGCCGGCGATGCGGCCAAATCGGTAGATGTCAACGTCAAGGGGATCCGGATGCTGATCCTGCTCGTCGATCCGGCCGGGGATGGCATCGCATACGATCATGCCGACTGGGCGGACGCCAAATTTCTCACCAGCGGCGACAATCCGCAGGCAATCGAGCTGCCCAAGGAAGAGGAAACGATCCTGACTCCCACGCCGGGACCTGCTCCGAAGATTAACGGTCCGAAGATTTACGGCGAACGGCCGGGTAAGCCATTTCTCTATCGCATTCCCACAACCGGTCAGCGCCCGATGGCGTTTGCGGTGCAGGGATTACCCAAGGGTCTCAAACTCGACACCGCCACCGGAATCATCACCGGAACGACGCCTCCCAAAGGTGAATATAGCATGACTTTCCAGGCGAAGAATCCTCACGGAGAATCTTTAAGACCTTTCAAGCTGGTTAGCGGCGAAACTTTGGCCCTGACACCGCCGATGGGCTGGAATAGTTGGTACATCCACTATAACCGCGTCAGCGATGCCATCATGCGACAGGCGGCCGATATGATGATCTCCAGCGGCATGGCCGACTACGGCTATCAATACGTCAACATCGACGATTGCTGGATGGTCAAGGTCAACTCAACCGATCCGGAGATCGGCGGGCCGACTCGCGATGACAACGGTCGTCTCATCGGTAACAAACGATTCCCCGATATGAAGGCCATGACCGATTATATCCACTCCAAGGGCCTTCGCGCTGGTACGTATATCTCTCCGGGTCCGCGTACGTGCGCCGGGTACGAAGGAAGCTATGGACACGAAGCTCTCGACGCCAGAACCTTCGCCGAGTGGGGCTTCGATTTTCTCAAGTACGACTGGTGTTCCTACGGCGAGAAGGCCGGCGGAAATACACAGGAGCATTTGATGCAGCCGTATCAGGTGATGTTCGCAGAACTGCTTAAACAGGATCGGGACATCGTACTGAACCTGTGCCAGTACGGCATGGGCGACGTATGGAAATGGGGCGGGCAGGTCGGCCACTGCTGGCGAACGACGGGCGATCTGGGCCTGGAACAAGCCGGCATCCTTCCCGGATTCTATAGTATTGGTATCAGCAATGCCCGGCATTTCGACTACGCCAAACCGGGCGCCTGGAACGACCCCGACTATATCCTGATCGGCTGGGTCGGCAGCGCATTCACCGGCGGCGAAGGCGAAAAGACATCGCTGACGCCGAGTGAACAGTATTCGTACATGTCGATGTGGTGCCTGATGGCGGCGCCCCTGATCTTCAGCGGTGACATGGCCAAACTGGATGCCTTCACGCTCAACGTGCTGTGCAACAGCGAAGTGATCGATGTCGATCAGGATCCTCTCGGCAAACAGGCGAGGATCCTGCGACAGAATGAAACCGAAATGATTCTTGTCAAGGATATGGAAGACGGTTCAAAGGCGGTGGGCCTGTTCAACCTGAACTTCACCCCGCAGAGGATGTCGGTATCCATGCAGGACCTGGGCCTGGCAGGCAAGCACCGCGTTCGCGATCTCTGGCGGCAAACGGATCTCTCTGTCGTGGAAGACAAATTCAGCGCCGAGGTCAATCGTCACGGTGTATCCTTGATTCGGTTATTTCAAAACTGACCGAAGTCTGTCTAAATTGACTATTGTCTATTGGTTCTTGATTATTATTGCATGGAATGACCATTCGGTTTCGTTTGCCATTCGATGATGTTCCTTTATCCCAAAACGCAAGGGTATCCGCCGGGTCTCGTCGCCAATATCCAATAGTCAATATTCAATATACAATTACTTTATATTCGCGTGGTATTCCTGCAGAGAGTGCAGTATTCCGCGTCCACCCCGGAAAGCCGCAATACCTTCGGCGGCGGCCCAGGCGGCGGCCAGCGTGGTGATATAGGGGATCCGATACTTGATCGCCGACTTGCGGATGTACGAGTCGTCTTCCTGGCTGAGCTTACCGACGGGCGTGTTGATCACCAGTTGAATCTGCCCGTTGGTAATGGCATCGGCGATATTGGGACGGCCTTCGTTGAGCTTGAAGATCCGCTCGGAGGCGATGCCGTGGCCGGCCAGGAAGGATTGTGTACCCTCGGTTGCCACAATCGTAAAGCCCAATTCGGCGAAACGACGGGCCGGCTTAAGCAACAGATCGCGATCCTTTCGGGAAACGGAAATCAGCACCGTACCCGACAACGGCAGGATGCTCTTGGTTCCTTCCTGGGCCTTGTAATAGGCCAGACCGAAAGATTCGGCCATGCCCAGCACTTCGCCGGTCGATCGCATCTCCGGCCCAAGAACGGGATCGACTTCCGGAAACATATTGAAGGGAAATACCGATTCCTTGACGCCGAAATGTGGGATCTTCCTATTGACCAGTTTGAGACTGGACAGTGTCTCTCCGAGCATCAGCCGCGTGGCGATCGGTACCATGGAGATGTTGCAGACTTTTGAGACCAGCGGTACCGTTCGGCTGGCGCGGGGGTTGGCTTCGAGAACGTACATGGTATCGCCGCAGAGAGCGTACTGCATATTCATCACGCCGATGACCTTCAGGGCCATGGCCATCTTCGTCGTATAGTCGCGGATCGTCGCCAGGTGCTTTTCGGGAATGGTAATCGGAGGGATCACGCAGGCCGAGTCGCCGGAGTGGATACCCGCCTGCTCGATGTGCTCCATGATCGCCGGGATGAAGACACCGGAGCTGTCTGCGATGGCGTCGGTCTCGCACTCGGTGGCGTTCTCGAGGAACTTGTCGATGAGAATCGGACGTTCGGGCGTGACATCGACCGCCGCGGCCATGTAGCGACGGAGCATCGATTCATCATAGACCACCTCCATACCCCGGCCGCCCAGCACATAGGATGGACGGACCATCAGCGGATAGCCGATGTCCTTGGCGACTTCGATCGCTTGCTCGACCGTGGTGGCCATGCCGCTGGGTGGCATGGGAATCCCGAGCTGGTCCATCATCCTGCGGAAGCGATCGCGGTCTTCGGCCAAATCGATCGATTCGACGCTGGTGCCAAGTATTTTGACCCCCTGTTCCTCAAGCTCGGCGGCGATATTCAGCGGCGTCTGTCCGCCGAACTGGACAATGGCGCCGATGGGATTTTCCTTTTGGTAGATGCTCAGCACATCCTCAACCGTCAGCGGCTCGAAGTACAGTTTGTCGGAGGTGTCGTAATCCGTCGATACCGTTTCGGGATTGCAGTTGATCATGATGGTTTCATAACCCATGGCCCGCAGTGAAAAGGCCGCATGGACGCAGCAATAGTCAAACTCGATGCCCTGCCCGATGCGATTGGGACCGCCGCCGAGGATGAGCACCTTCTTGTTGGAACTGACCGGAACGCGGTCCGGTCCATTATAGGTGGAATAATAATAGCAGGCATTCTCGACGCCGCTGATGGGAATGTTGTCCCACGCCTCGACGACTCCGAGCCGGATCCGCTGTTTGCGAATCTCGGTCTCGGTAGTTCCCAGTAGTTTGGCCAGATACCGATCGGAAAAACCGTCCTGCTTGGCACGACGGAGAAGATCATCCGGAATATTCTTTCCTTTATATGTCAGAATTATCTCTTCCAGTTCAACCAGCTCCTTCATCTGGTTCAGGAAGAACGGCTTGATGCAGGTCTGCGCATACAGCGCATCGACCGACGCGCCTTTGCGAAGGGACTCATAGAGCAGGAAGTACCGCTCGCTGCTTGGCTCACGCAGGCGTTCGAGCAATTGGTCCAGCGGCATCTCGTGAAAGTTTTTCGCGAAACCCAGCCCGTGACGGCCGGACTCCAGCGAGCGGATCGCTTTCTGGAACGCCTCCTTGAAATTCTTACCGATGCTCATCACCTCGCCGACCGCCCGCATTTGCGTGCCAAGCTTGTCCTGGGCGTCGCGGAATTTCTCGAAAGCCCAACGCGCAAACTTGACGACGACGTAATCGCCCGAAGGCGTGTATTTTTCCAGCGTGCCGTCGCGCCAATACGGAATCTCGTCGAGCGTCAGACCCGCGGCGAGCTTGGACGAAACCTGCGCGATCGGGAAGCCCGTGGCCTTGCTGGCCAGGGCCGAACTGCGGCTGGTCCTTGGATTGATCTCGATGACCACGATACGACCGGTGCGCGGATTATGGGCGAACTGGATATTGGTGCCGCCAATAACCTCAATCGCATCGACGATGTCGTAGGAATGCTTCTGCAGCCGCTGCTGGAGTTTGGTATCGATGGTCAGCATGGGCGCCGTGCAGAACGAATCGCCGGTATGCACGCCCATCGCATCGACGTTTTCGATGAAACAGACGGTGATCTTTTGGCCCTTGCTGTCGCGGACGACCTCCAGTTCCAGCTCTTCCCAGCCGAGAACGGATTCCTCGACAAGGATCTGGCCGACGATGCTGGCGGCAATACCGCGGCTGGCGACCAACCGAAGTTCCTCGACGTTATAGACCAGCCCGCCGCCGGTGCCTCCCATCGTATAAGCGGGACGAATTACGACCGGATAGCCCAGACCTGCGGCAACCTTCTCGGCCTCCTCGATGGAATAGACCACCTCGCTATGCGGCATGTCAATCCCCAGCGATTGCATGGTCTTTTTGAAGGCCAGCCGGTCCTCTCCGCGCTCGATGGCATCGAGCTTGACGCCGATCACCTTGACGCCGTACTGGTCAAGCACGCCCGCCTTGCCCAGCTCGCTGGTAAGATTCAAGCCCGTTTGTCCTCCAAGGTTCGGTAACAAGCCGTCGGGGCGTTCCTTGCGGATGATCTCCGTCAGGGCGCCCACCGTCAGCGGTTCAATGTAGGTGGCCGTGGCCATACCGGGATCGGTCATAATCGTCGCCGGATTGGAGTTGACCAGCACGGTTTCATAGCCCAGCGAACGAAGGGCCTTGCACGCCTGCGTGCCGGAATAGTCGAACTCGCAGGCCTGGCCGATGATGATGGGACCGGAACCGATGATCAGAATCTTATGGACGTCGTTGCGTCGCGGCATGGATAATCCTTTCGATAGGCGGATGAATGCACTCGTCGGCGAACTGGCCGTGGTGTCGCTCCATGCGGATCGGATGTGAAAAAATGGCCTCCGATTTCCGCAGAACTTCCCCGTCTGCGGAATTGTTGGTCCGAGCTGCCGGCATGGATGCTTCCCTGATTTTCAACTGTTCTTCCCTGTACTCCAGTCCGGCACGGTATCCCGGCCGTACCGGTTTGCGGAATCATAGAGGCCCAAGCTCGATCTGTCAAGAGACAGGTTGACAGGATTTCGTAAATCTGCAAACAGGTTCAGAATTCTTTTCTGACTTACGGGCATGTTCTCCGTACAAACACCCTTGTTTTCGACGTAGGTGCTTCTATGTCCCGTTTTCTTATTAAATCCGTGAGTAAACCACTATCATCGCGCATAATAATCACGGAAAACGGGCCCAAGAGGAAAAAATGGATCCGGCACAACAACCGATCGGAAGCTCTATGATTGAGAGCGCAGGCGACAGCGACGCATGGCGCACGACCCTGACCCGCGTAATCCCGATGATCTACGGGATGTTCGTGCGGCGGGGAATCCATCCGTCGCTGGCGGAAGAGCTAACGCAGAAGTCGATCTTCGACGCCTATCGCGGACGGGTGGAGTATGATCCATCGCGGGGTCCGATCGACGCATGGATCGTCGGCATCGCCCGGAATAACCTGGCATTGGAGATGCGGAAACGAAAGAATGCCCAGGCGATACAATCCGATCTGATGCGGCATCTTGCAACGCTCGATACAGCCGTATTGCCCGATGAAATCCTCGAACTCGATGAGACGCGACGGCTGGTACGCAAGGCGATGGATAAACTCCGCGACAATGAAAAACAGATTCTTCAACTTCGATACCTTGAAGATCGACCAGTGCCGGATATCGCCGGTCGTCTCCGGATGACCGAAAAAGCAGTGCACAGCTTGCTCTATCGCGCCAAGATCAACCTGCGCGACAAACTCATACAACTTCAGCCCCTCCTGAAAGAGGAGCAAGGATCATGAAAAAACACAGCGAACAATTTGATTCCAACATCTCCCGGCTGGTGAAACTTTCCAGCGACTCCGAACGGCCCAGCGAGGCCTTCACCGAAAAACTCATCGGCGATGTCCTCGGGAACGAAAAGTTAGCCGAACAGCCGGAGATGGAAAGGAAATATCCGATGAAGCGCAAATGGATTTTTCGAATCTCCGTCGCCGCCTGTCTGCTGGTGATAGCAGGACTGGCCGGATTGTTTATGATGCCATCACTAAACAAAGTAAAAAAAATTGCTCAACGTCGTTCAAGCGAGTTTTCTGTGGCACAGAACTCCGATCATTCAACCAAATATTCATATAGAACTACGGATGGGGACTACCCAAGAGGTGTGGCCCTAAAGATGAAAGTACCAGAAGGCGGAATAACAATTCCATATTTTAATGAAATTCAGTATCCAGCCACTTGGAAAGAAATTGCCGCAAATTCAAAAGAAAGCGAATCAACACCCGCTCACGGAGGAACAACGACACCTAACGGCGAACCGTTCGATGCAATGTTCTTCAAGAACTACGGCGTCAATCCCTTCGTCGATACCGACGACGACCGCTTCTCGACCTTCGCCACCGATGTCGATACCGGCAGCTATACTCTTTGCCGCAGCTATCTTGAACGCGGAGAGCTTCCGCCGCGCGATGCCGTCCGCGTCGAAGAGTTTGTCAACTACTTCAAATATAGTTACCCCTCGCCGAGTAGCGATGTTTTTGCCGTCTATGCCGACGCCGCGCCGTGGAAGTTCACTCCCGACCGGCCGAACACCTACCTGATGCGGATCGGCCTGAAGGCCTTTGAGTTGTCGGATGCGGATCGAAAACCGGCCGTTCTGACCTTCGTCATCGACGTGTCCGGTTCGATGGCCGCGGAAAACCGTCTTGGGCTGGTCAAACAAAGTTTACGGCTGCTTGTGGATCATCTCCAGCCGGAAGATAAGATCGGTATCGCTATCTACGGAACCAATGGACAAAAGGTTCTCGATCATACTGATCTCACCTATAAGGAGCATATCCTGCGGCAAATTGACGGACTTCACACTAACGGCAGTACCAATGCCGAAGAGGGCATCCGCATCGGTTATGAGATGGCAAGCATGGCCTTCCGTCCCGGGTGGATTAACCGCGTGATACTCTGCTCCGACGGAGTCGCCAATGTCGGAAGAACGGGGCCCGATGAAATCTTTAAGCTCATTAGAGCCATGGTTGATGAGGGGATCACGTTGTCGGCTCTGGGTTTCGGCATGGGCAACTACAACGACGTGCTGATGGAGCAGCTCGGCGACAAGGGCAACGGTCACTACGCATACATTGATACCCTCGACGAGGCCCGACGGATGTTTTGCGACAATCTTACGCAGATGCTGCAGGTCGCGGCTCGCGATACTAAGGTTCAGGTCGAGTTCAATCCGGCCGTGGTCCGCAGCTATCGGCTGATCGGTTACGAAAATCGCGACGTACCCGACGAAAAATTCCGCGACGACAAGCAGGATGGCGGCGAAATCGGCCCGGGCCACAATGTAACGGCCATATACGAACTCAAGCTGTGGACCAACGAACCGACGGACAAATTGGCGACGGTATTTATCCGCTACAAAGATGCCGAGACCTTTGAAGCCACGGAATTCAGCGGACCGATCACGGCCGCATGCATCCACCCCGCCCTCGACGAAACGCCCGACAACTTCCTGCTGGCGGCGACGGTCACGGAGTTCGCCGAAATCCTTCGCGAAAGCTACTGGTCACGGGGGGCATCGCTTGATGAAGTCCTCCGCAAGACAGCGATCCTGAAATCCCGCATGCCGGAAAACGAAGATGTGATGCAGTTGGATAAGCTGGTACGGATCTGCCAGACCCTCATCCAGGTCAGGCAAAATCGTCCGGAACAGGATCACAGTGTCCACGATATCTTCCTGGTACCGTAGCGATTCCTTCCGAATCAAAGAATGGATTCGCAAATTCGGCGAATCCATTCTTTTTTGTCTCCGTCCTACCCACTGCCAGCCCAGATCGCCATGTCCCGCATTTCCACCACGCCCCCGCCTTCCGGACCGGCAAAGATGCCCTGGGCATAACCCTTGCCCTCCAATCCTATCCTTCTGTTGTGTGGTATTGCGAATGGACGCCGGGTTTCCGGTTCTTCACCCGATAATATCTTGATTGGATGGCCGCTTTTTATATTGACAGAATTTGGTAAATATGATATCCTTATAATGGTTAATCGTCTGAAGATACCACTGTGCTTGCGGGAAGATGTAAGGGTATTTCTCGTTATATAGGATGGTGATGTTGGGAGTAGTAGGTATAGATTGTGGAGTCAGGGGCGAGAACCCATTTTGCGTTTTCATGGGTTTCCGTCGGTTTTTTTTTATTGCCATCCTCTTTTCCTTTTCTTTTTTCAGATCCTTTCTGTCTGCTCGGCTCAAGCGATATGTACCCCATTATTCAAAGATAAAACATACATCAGTCATCGTGGAGGACACTGGATGAAGAAAGGTTCCATCAATACGCATAATCAGACTCTCAATATATATAGTGAGTTCGTAGTTCTGCAAACCTATATGATTTAATTTTCGGAGGAACAAAAAATGAAAAAAGTATGTATGATTTTGGTCATCATCGGATTGGCGAATTACAGCGTCGGTCTGGGAACGGCGCTTGGAGCGCCGATCGTATTGCAGTCGATTAAACTCGGCAACGGAACGGCCACGGGTTCCGGCGTGAGCGTGAGCCCGGACGGAAACACCTACACCGTATCCGGCACCGGAACGGATATCTGGAGTGCCGGCGACAGTTTCCAATTCGCCTATATGCAGATCTCCGGGGATTTTGACATCCGGACCCGGTTGGACAGTCTGACCGGTAATGCCGGGGATGGCAACTGGACTAAAGCCGGTCTGATGTGTCGGGCCAATATTACCGACATCCCTGCCGGCGCCGTGGCCCCGTTTGTGAACATGGTGGCGACAACCGGTATTTCCAGTACACCGAACGGCCTGTCCTGGCAATGTCGAAAAAGCGATACGGTTACCGATGTCGCCAGCTACTCGGGCGTCACATATCATTTGCCCCTCTATCTCCGGCTAACCCGCACGGCCAACGTTTTCAGCGGGTATTATTCTCAGGATGGCCTGAACTGGACAAAAATGGACGGAAACACCGCGATTGCGGCGGATCAGGAAATCGTCATGACGGATCCGGTCTATGTGGGTCTGGCGGTAACCTCGCATAACGCCGCCGGCTTGAGCACGGGCGTGTTTACCTTTAATTACTGGGGCGCCGCCGATCCAACTCCGGCCGATGGGGCTGCCGATGTGGATTACGGCGACTCGATTCCGTTGATGTGGGATGTGCTTGCTCACCCGGATAAAACCATTAAGGATTGGAATGTCTTTTGGGGAACCGAGCCGAATGATCTGACGGCCACCTCCCTCGGCATTGTAAATGAACCCACACGCGAGCTCGCAAGCCCGGTTCTGGCATCCGATACGACGTATTACTGGCGGGTCGATGGCTCCCTCGTGGATGATCCGAACGTAGCGAAAGGATATTACTGGTCCTTTACGACCAAGACCAGCAAGCCCGTTATTTCCCCCCCTCTCGCTTCGGTTCTTTTGCCGCTCAACTGCATTGGCAGCTTTACCGCGATAGCCCAATCGGGGGCGTATTCGGATCAAGGCGACATGACCTTCGTTTGGAAAAATCTTGACGGCGCCATACTGAAAACCGAGTCGGGCGTTCTGACCTCCACCTATCAGACCAGTGTAGCGAATACCTATTATGTCGAGGTATCGAATATCAATGGAACGACAAAAAGCAATGAGGTGACTCTGAGTATCGATGAGTTCGGAATGCCGCCCTTTGCGTTTACGGACATTAAAAATACAGCCGGGTACGCCGCGGGAACAAGCATGACCATCAGCGGAAGTACCGTAACCGTAACGGGATCCGGAAATGATATCTGGAGCACAGCCGACGGATTCGGATTCGCCCATATTCCGTTCTCCGGCGACGGCTCGATCACCGCTCGGGTGGCCAGCGTGACCGGAAACGCCAACGACGGCAACTGGACCAAGGTAGGGGTGATGTTCCGCGAATCTCTGGCGAGCAATTCGGCATTTGTATCCGAATATGTTCTCCGCACGGAAAGCACCTCCGGTAACACGTTCCAGTATCGTCCGTCCACCGGAGTCGATGGCATCTCGACCGGAAGCGGCGACCAGAATCCTCCGTATTGGGTTCGCCTGGACCGGTCCGGAAACACTTTTACCGGATACCGTTCTCCGGATGGCATCACTTGGACGCAGCATGGGACCGCAACCGTCAACATGGCCACAGATATCCTGGTCGGTCTGGCGGTCACGGCACATTCGGCCACAAGTCTCTCGACCGGCGTCTTTGATAATATCTCCATAACTCCTCCCATCCGGAACTGGCTGGCGACAAATCCCCAATACAGCGCCAACGCCGTGACGACTGAAGGATGGATTAATCCCTACGAGGATCTGACGGTCAGTTGGACCAAGGCCCTTGTGGCTCCATGTGGCTCATCCTATAAGGTCTATAGAGGACTGGATCCACAAGATATGACCTTGCTCGGCCAAACGGATGCCGATGTCACTCAATTCGTCATTCCCAAAAACACCCTGTCGTTTAACAAAATCTACTACTGGAGGGTGGATACCGTTTATGGTCCCGATGCGGTTACCGGCCATCTCTGGTCGTTTGATACCGTTAAGCAATATCCGCAAATTACGACCCAGCCGGCGCTGATTACGGTCGTGGATGCCGGTGGATCGGCCAATCTGAACATCGTGGCGACGACGGCGACAGTGCCCGAACTGGTTCCGATGGTCAAGTACGAGTGGTTCTTCGCCAAGGACAACAGCAAGGTCGGCGAAGGCACTCCGATTGACGACGGCGCGGGCAACTTCAGTTGCCCGGTGACCCTGACCGGTTTTCAATTTGCCAACGAAGGCGAGTATTATTGCGTTGTGACCAACACCGCCGGACCCACCACCTCGGCCAAGGGTCGTGTTCTCACACACCGGATGGTCCTGCACTACACGTTTGAGGAAGTCGTCAACAATATCATCGCCGATCAATCGGGAAGCGGAATCGACGGGACCTTGATCTGTCCCGTAGCGGGAGGCATTCCGAAGTATAGTCTGGTCGATGAAGGTCTCGGACTGGGCAAGGCCATTCGCCTGGTCGGACCCAATGATCCGAACGGGGCCTATATCACCACCAACAAGAAACCCATGGAATTGGGCATTAACGGCAACCTTCCCAAATCCGTCAGTGTTTGGGCCAAGGCCCAGGCCTTCAATAACGGCGGCCTGTTTGATATGGGCGCGTATGTGGTAGGCCAGAACTTCTGTCTGAGAACCCTGGCGGGTTACAATAACCGGTGGCGCGTCCAGTTTTATTCCATGGACCGCGATACCAACGTCGATCCGAGTTTTGACGAGTGGGTTCACTTCGTCCTTGCTTTCGACGGCGTCAACACTCAGTTGTATGTCAACGGCCAGCTCGCCCGCGACGTCAACGGCAACCTGATCAACTATTATACGGAGTTGGATACCCAAAACGGAAATAATGTCGTATTGGGCCGATACAACAGCGATGTCAACCTGTATATCGGTCTGATCGACGACTTCCGCCTCTACAACTACGCGTTGTCGGCGGAAGATGCGGCCCAGCTCTATGTCGCCGTCAAGGGAGGAACGATCTGCGTGCCCTTCCCGTACGATCTCGACGGCGACTGCGAAGTCAATCTCCTTGACTTCGCAAACTTTGCCGCTCAGTGGGCCCAGACGGGTATCGTGAATCCATAATCCATCGGAAGTCCGAACATGAGAAAAAATGACAATGGTTACCTATATGATCGGAGGAATATCACAATGAAGAAATGCCTGATTATCATGATGTTGTTCAGTATGGGGCTTGCCGGAGTGGCCACGGCCGCGCGCGGAAGTTTTAAGTACTACCGATGGAATTACACTTCGAGCACGAATCCGAGTGGACTGCAGGCCTTCCAGAGGAATCTCTCGACAACCCCGACCAACACCTATACGGTCTTAACCGGCCATTCGTTCTACAGCAGTAACACGGCGGCGACGATCGGGGTGGAAACACCCACCTGGGCCAACGGCGACTACTATCTTGGCCGGTTCGACGGCTGGCTGCTTCCCCCCGTCGATGGCAAATACACCTTCTATATTGCCAGCGATGATCAAAGCGAATTGTGGCTCAGTACCGACGACACGGCCGCCAATGCCGTGAAAATTTCCGAAATCGCTTCCGGCTATTCCGCCCAGCGGCAGTGGGACAAGAGTTCCCTTCCCAGTCAGAAATCCGCCGAGATCACCCTTGAAGCGGGTAAGGCCTACTTCTTCTATGCCATCTGGCGAGATGGTTCCGGCGGCGACGGATGTGCGCTGGGCTGGTCCTGCCCCGAGGCCGGAATCCCCAATCCCGTCGTCATCGAACGATTTTATGTAACCGACGAAACTGCCTCCGTTATACCCGGATTATCAAGATTCCCTGGCGCCGTCGAATACGAGTTGTGGCAGAAACCGGAGTGGTATAATCCCGCGGACAATGCCGATACCGCAGTCTGGACAACCTTAATGCGACCCAATGGTACCACCTGGCGGCTGCCTCCGGACTTCTCCGAGTTGGGCAATCCGACCTATACCGGAACGTTTGACCTCTTCACGATCGGCTACGCAAACCGGTTCGTTTATCGTCAATGCGGGATTGTCCAGGTTCCCGCCGACGGATTCTTATCCTTCGCGATCACCTCGGACGACGGCAGTCGACTCTATGTCGGTGATTGGTGGACACCCGGTGCCCCGCTGACTGAAGTTGTCAACAACGACGGATCGCACGGTATGCAATTGCGATACGGTACGATTCCCGTCCATGCCGGTTACGTCGGCATCGTTACCAAAATGTTCCAGGGGACAGGCGGCGCGGGTTTCCAGGCGTATTTCTACAACGATACGATTCCGTATCAGGAAATACCCGTATCGGCGCTGTACTCCCGAAATGGGGCCTGCCGGTATAGCCCGGCCCTGGATGCCCGGAATCTCCCGATCGATACCGTTCTGAGTTGGTCTCAGCCGGTCTTCAAGACGATAACCAGTAACAGTGTCTATTTGGGCAAGGTGGGACAACCGCTGGCGAAGGTCTATGAGGGTATGGACACCTCCTTTGCTCCGACTCTGGAAGCCAACACAAAATATCGGTGGCGCGTGGATGTCGTCGAACCCAACCTCGCCGATAACACCACGATCGTCACGGCCGGACCGACCTGGGGCTTTATGACGGGTACAACCTATACCACGGCGATTACGATTACCACCCAGCCGATCCCCGTCGCGATTGACAGTCTGGGCGGCAGCGCCACGTTTACCATTGCAGCCACTTGTTCGTTGCCATTGACCTATCGATGGTATAACGACGGCGGGATCATCGATGGCGCTACCGGAACCGACTTGGTTATCGATCCTGTCGGGGCCGGCGATTTGGGCGGTTACTATTGCGTAGTCAGTAATGGGAATACTGCCGAGGACAAGACATCGGCCACCGCCAAACTGTCCGTCAAACAGCTTATGGCCTACTATCCCTTCGATGTTGATGCATCGGATGCTTCGGGCAACGGGAACCATGGAATAATGGTTACGCGAAACACCGACACCACCAAGCTTCCGGGATTCGTCACGGGCGTCAAGGGTCAGGCCATGCAGTTCAACGGCATTGATCAGTATGTCAACGCCGGAACCTGGAATCCCTCCGCCGATTCAGGTCAGATCACCATCTCATTGTGGGCGCGATGGGAACCTACCTCTCTGGGCGTCACAACGGCCGCCGGCGACCGGTATCAGGGAATCATCGGCAAGCGTCTTGCCTGGAACGCCAATGATTCCTATTGGCAGATCGAAATGGCCCAGCAGGCCACCGCGGATACCAACATCAACCGAAGCCATCCGTACATCGGCGGCTTGTCTCGTAACGGCGCCAGCACGGGCAACTATGTCGGCTATCTGCGTCATATGCAGGGCATCGACCGGACCGAATTCGGGACCGCCACGGCCAGCAAGCAGAATCCCACGGCCGAAGGCGCAGCTCAGGCCTTCGATAGCAACCAGGATACCAAGTGGCTGGCTCGTGCCAACAAGGCATGGATCGCCTATGATTTCCAGGGCGAGGCCGCCTATGTGATCGGCGCTTATGCCCTGACCACCGCCAATGATGCCGCGGGACGCGATCCGAAGAGCTGGACCCTGCAGGGTTCCAACGACGGCGGCGTTACATGGACGATTGTGGATACCCAAACGGGAATAACGCTCGGCGATACGCGGAAGATCACGCTGAATTACACGGTGGCCAATCCGGGTTCATACAAGATGTACAAACTGGATATCACCGAAGCCCGTGATCCCTCCCTCAACATACTCCAGTTGGCCGACCTGCAACTGTTCGAACTGGTCGATCCATCCGCCAAGTGGGTCCATGTCGCCGTTACATATAACGGCCAGACCTCTAAGCTGTTCATCAATGGCGTCCAGCGAGTTACGAGCACCGGCTTTAGCTTCGGTCCCAGAACGGATGCCTTCATCTGCATCGGCGGCGGCGAACTTCGTGCCGACGGTTCGTATGGCAACCGGTTCATGGGTTCCATCGATGAGGTCCGGATTTACAACTACGGGATGACGAATATGGAAATCGCACAGCTGTTCGCCGCTGACGGCGGAATAAGCGCTTGTTCGGGCAATCCGCAGTACGACTTCAACGGCAACTGTACCGTGGATCTGGAAGATCTGACTCTCTTCCTGTCCCAGTGGCTGGGATGCAACGAAATCGGTGAGGGTGCCTGCGATTAAACCCGACAGCGTTTAACGTTACGTTTCAATTTTTTCCGGCCCGGCCGTCGCATGATGATGACCGGGCCGGTGTTTGTATCGACTCGAATAAGTCCGGACTGTTATATGCATGGTTAGAGAAAGAGCCGTTCGATGTGTCGGCTAAATAAATTGTCCGTGACCTGCGGCGCAATCGTATGCTCAAAGGCCTCAAGGGCCTGAGTGAATCGAAGTCCCATCTCGGCGGCGATCTTGTAGCCGACGTGCAGAAGTTGGCGGAAATGCGGATTGAACGCCGGGCATTCCTGATCGTGTCGCAACGCGGCGGCATATTCCTCACCCTTCCACCGCGCGACAAACTTCGGATCCGGCAGCCGCTTCGTATCGATTTCGATCACGGTCGCATACGGACCACACAGTTCTTCGAAGCGGGCAAAGGAAGCGGAATAAATCTCCCTGGCGATCTGAAGACCGTCATCCCCTGATGTCGCCAGTCCGATCAACTCTTCAAGCCAGGTTGTACCGGCCGTCTTAAGGTGAACGCCGGTATCGAAATCCCGCATGGCCTTGCGAACAATCGGATAGAGTTTGAACTTGTCGCTGCCGGAATGGATGCTCAATTTCAGATTGTCCGGCAACCCGAACCGGGGAGCGGCAAAACGGATCACCGCCAAATCATTGCTGAATTCGGAGGTGAACCGTTTGAGATCGCCGACATAATCGACGCCCTTGTTAAATCGTCCTGTGAATTTCGGCGCGATCGTCTGCGCCGGGATCCCCTCGTCGGCAATGGCCGCGAGGATGATCAATAGTTCTTCCGGGGTCTGCGGGAAATCGGATTCGTCCATCGATACCTCGACAATGAAATTGTCCAGGCCTTTGCTCTGTTCGATATGTCGATAAATTTTCCCGGCCTCTCTAACGGCCGGAAGGTATTTACCGGCAACAGAATGAAGATATAACTCATCAATTGTGATATTGTTGTTAATGTCTTCAATAGAACGTAATCGAGTTAAATCTGAATGTCGGGAAACAAATTTCTCGACCGAATCGACTTCACAGGATTTTCCGATGAAGTCGGCCACATCGAGTGTGAAAAAATCGCTGAAGCCGAGAAATTCGTCAACAGTTTTGAGATTGATATGATCGGCATCGACATGGTAGGCCTTCGTCCATCCGCGATCTTTGACCGCACGGTCGGCTTCCTCACGAACACTTTGTGGCCGTGTTCCGATGATTGAATGTTCACGAAAGGATTTGTTCCATACCGGCGTTATCTCAACCCCTTGGTTGGCGGACCGGATCACCGTATCAAGCTGGGCTGCACCTTGATGACCGAATCGATCCCCCATGCCTATTGAATAGCGGGATAATTGCATGTCGCGTCTCAATAAATCCCCTACGCCAAGCGCCGCTGGCGAAGTCGGTCCAACGTGACGGCAAGAATGATGATACCGCCGGTGACGATCTCCTGCACCCAGTTGGGCCAGCCCATCCGCGTACAGCCGTTGGCCACCATCGACATGATCAGCGCCCCCACGAGCGTACCGAGGATCGAGCCCTGCCCACCCGACAGCGAAGCCCCGCCGATCACGACCGCGGCGATGATGTCCAACTCCATGCCCAGCGCCGTCGTCGGATCGCCCATCGTCAGATAGGAAAACTGCAACAACCCCGCCAGTCCGAAAAACAGCGACGCCAGCATGTAGATCATCAGCTTGGTGCTTTCGATGTTAATGCCGCACAGCCGAGCCGTCTGTTCATTGGAACCAATGGCAAAGATATGCCGCCCGAATCGCGTATAGCGCAGCATGGCCGCGACGACGACCGCCAGCACAATCATCATCCATGCCCCCGGCGTCAGCAACCACAGGCAGTCATCGCGGATCGGTCGCAGCAGGGCATTGAGCCAGGTGTTGATGGGATAGACCATGGTATTGTTCGCAAGGCCCTTGGCCGTACCTCGCAGCGCGCCGAACATGCCCAGCGTGATCACAAAAGGCAGGAGTTTGAGCCGCGTGACCAGCGTGCCGGTGATCGCACCGCACAACGGCCCGACGAGAATTCCTCCCAGCGCCGCCAGAATCGGCAGCGTGCCCCACGTGATCATTTCTTTTCCGGTCGATAAATCCTGGATCTTGTGCGGCAGCAACAGACCGATACACACCGTCACCAGCGCGATCGCCGAACCGACGGAAAGATCGATGCCCCCGGAGATGATGATCAGCGTCATGCCCAGCGCGGCCGTACCCACCACGGCCGTCTGACGGAGGATCAACTCGAAGTTGCCCAGCGACGGAAACGATCGCGGACGCAACGCTGAAAACAACAGCGTCACGAAGACCAGACCGATCAACGGGCCGAGTTTACCCAACAGAGCCGCCCAGTCCATCCGGCGATTCGATGGAAGATCCTGCAATGTCGTTTCCGTGTTCATAGAGTATGTTCTCCGGCTCCCGTGGCCTCGGCCATGATTTGGTGTTCATTGATTTCGCCGACGGGCCTCGCTTCCGACAACACGCCGCGGCACATCACCGCAATGCGGTCGCACACGCCCATCAGTTCCGGCAGGTAACTGCTGACCATAAGCACCGCTTTGCCGGAACAGGCCAACTCGTCGATGACCTGATAAATCTGCGCCTTGGACCCGACGTCAATGCCGCGCGTCGGCTCGTCCAACAGCAACACGTCCACATCGTGATGCAACAGTCGCGCAACGGCCACCTTCTGCTGATTGCCCCCCGACAAATCCACGACATTCTGCCTCGGATGGCGGCATTTGACCGCAAGGCGTTCGATCCATCGGTTCGCGCGCTGATCTTGACCGCCGGGCGTAAGAAATCTCGGCAGACGCGACAGCGTGATGTTATCGGTGATGCTCAGCGACAGAGCAAGGCCCTCCTGCTTGCGGTCCTCGCTGACGATGCCCATCCCCTGCCTCCAGCGGCGGCTGGGCGTTGCGTGTCCGCTGAAAGCGCCAATTCGAACCTGACCTCCGTGGACCGGCGACAAACCGAACAACGTCCGCAACAATTCCGTCCGTCCCGCCCCGACCAGACCCGCGATACCCAGAACCTCACCGCGTCGAATCCGAAGACTTGCCGACAAGGGTTTACCGATACCGGCCAGTTTGGAGATATCCAGAATGACCTCGCCGGGCGTGCGCTTCGAACGCGGGTATAATTCATCGACCGTCCTCCCGACCATCATGGCGATAATTTTGTCGGTTGGGACATCGCCGGTTACACCGCCGCCGACGCTCTGTCCGTCGCGGAGGACGGTAAAACGATCGGAAATTTCGCGGACTTCTTCGAGAAAATGAGAGATATAGACAATCGCATGCCCCTGCGATTTGAGCTTGCGAACCAGCCCAAACAGATGCACGATATCTTTTTTCGTAAGACTGCTGGTAGGTTCGTCCAGCACGAGTACTTTGCATCCCACGGCTACCGCGCGGGCGATCTCGACCATTTGCTGCTCGGCGACCGAAAGCCGCATCACGGGAATCTCGAGGGGAATATCCGGGCGGTCCAGTTGCCGCATCGCCTCGGCCGCCCGCGCTCGCACCGAGCGCCAATCCATCAACGGTCCCCGCGTCGGCTCCATGCCCAGCAGAATATTCTCCATCACCGATAGATGCTGCGCCAGCGACAACTCCTGGTAGATCATGCACACACCGGCTTTGCGGGCGTCGAGAGGATTGCGCGGCTGATAGGATTTTCCATCCAGCCACATTCGCCCCTCGTCCGCCGGATGCGCGCCCGAAAGCACCTTCATCAGCGTGCTTTTGCCGGCGCCGTTTTCCCCCACCAGCGCCAGCACTTCGCCGCCTCGTACCGATACATTCACCCCCGACAGCGCAATCGTCGCTCCGAATCGCTTATGGACACCTTCCATCCGCAATCGTTCGCCGCCCGGTATCAATCCCGCATTGGGGGCCGCTTCGACCATGCCTACTCCAGACCCAGAAACTTTTTAATTTCCGGATCGTTCAGGCCTTCCGGAGTAATCAGCCGAACGCCCGTATCTACGACCGGTTCGACCTTCTCACCGTGAATCTGCGCCACGACGGTTTTGACTCCTTCATACCCCATCCGCGTCGGGTCCTGGGCGATCAGCGCTTTGATCTCACCCTTCCTCAGCGCCTCGACCAGCGGGGGAGTCGCATCGAAACCGACAAAGGTTGTCTTGCCGGCAAGGTTGTTATCCTGAAGCGCGCCCAGCATACCCAACGTGCTCGATTCATTCGGACAGAAAACGCCGTCGGCCTGTCGGAGCTGATCGACCAGTTTCATGGCTTCGTTCTTGGCCTCGCCCACAGTTGCTCCGCCATACCGGTTTTCGACCAGCATGGTGATATTCGGTTTTTTCGTAAGGATATCCAGAAATCCCGCCTCGCGTTCTTCGGTACTGGCCGAACCGACCGAGTATCGGAGCAGTACCACTTTGCCTTTGTCGCCCAGGAGTTTGGCCAGCTGCTCTCCGGCCATCTGTCCGCCCTTGCGATTATTGGTTGCGACAAAGCTGACAAAATCCTTGCCGGCTTCGCCCTTCAGCGCCGAGTCAAAGATCACCACGGGAATTTTCTTCTGCATCGCGCTCTGCACCGGCCGGACCAGCGCTTCCGAATCCAGCGGCGCCAGAACGATCCCGTCAATGCCTTCGGCGATAAACTGCTCGACCAGCTTGATCTGATCGGCTCGATCGCTTTCCTTCAACGGGCCCTTCCAGACGATATTCACGCCCAGCTCGGCGCCTGCCCTCTTGGCTCCGGCCTCCACCGACTTCCAGAACACATGCGTAGTGCCCTTGGGGATCACGGCAATCGTTAGTTTCTTTTTCGTCGGGTCTGACGACGCTCCGGAAACCGGCTCTTTTTTTGCACAGGACAAAACAGACAATCCGATACCCAGACAAATCGCTGCCGATACCAGCTTGCGCATGGTCAATCCTTTCAATACGGGTTTGTCGTCCGTTGGTTGATTCTGATTCCTTCAAACCCGAATATTGTCCGCGCCGGTGTTAATTTGTAAAGGATTTTTTCGAGATGCGCTTTTTTCGAAATGCGCCGTACCAGAATGAAAAGACAGAATTGGATTCATGGATCACCGCTTTACAAACGGGCTCAGCTCCCTCAGCCGATTCACGATCTTCGGCATCACGTCGGCGATTCGATCCACTTCCTCCTGCGTGTTATACCGGCTCAGACTGAACCGGATCGATCCATGGGCCGCGGTAAAGGGAACCCCCATCGCTCGCAAAACATGCGACGGCTCCAGGGAACCGCTCGTGCAGGCCGAACCGCTGCTGGCACAGATTCCGTACTGGTTGAGCATCAGCAAAATCGCTTCGCCTTCGATGTATTCGAAGCTGATATTGAGCGTATTGGGCAGTCGGTTGTCCGTATCGCCGTTGATCATGCAATCCGGACATGACGCCATGATTTTATCCTGTAACCGATCGCGCAGCGCACGGACGCGGGTATTTTCCTCGGCCAGATGCTGCCCAGCCAACTCACACGCCTTGCCCAGCGCAACGATCCCCGGCACATTCTCGGTTCCTCCACGACGTCCGGACTCCTGATGTCCGCCGTGCATAAAGGGCGCAATCCGTGTCCCCTTGCGAACGTATAACACGCCCACTCCCTTGGGCGCATGCAGCTTGTGACCGGATAAGCTCAACATATCGATGGAACTATCCTTGAGATTCAACGGAATCTTGCCCACCGCCTGTACCGCATCCGTGTGAAATACCACACCTCGCGCTCGGACAATTGAAGCGATCTGCTCGATCGGAAAGACGACCCCGGTTTCGTTGTTGGCATACATGACCGAAACCAGCGCTGTGTTATCGTCGATGCGGAATCCCAACTCATCCGTATCAAGTCGGCCCTGTCGATCCACGGCAACCTCGGAGATACTGTAGCCGTGGCGTTCCAGATCACGGCAGGTTGTCAGTACGGCCGGGTGTTCCACCCGCGTGGTGACGATCTTTCGCTTGTTCGGCAACATGGCAAGCGTCCCTTTGATGGCGGTGTTGTCGCTTTCGGTTCCGCAACTGGTAAAGAGAATCTCTTCCGGCAAGCAATCCAGTAACGCCGCGACGCGTTCACGTGCCTCGGCGATCTTGTGAGCCACATTTCCGCCGAAGCTGTGCATGCTCGAGGGATTGCCGTAATGGACCGTCATATAGGGTACCATTTCTGAGACCACTTCGTCAGCAACGCGAGTTGTTGCGTTGTTATCCATATAGATCACACGGCCGTGTTCTGCCTGGATATTCGGATCGACGATTGCCCTCGGATCAGGAAGAGCGGACCAACAGGCACAATCCGGTCCACACCCGACCTGAGTGGATTTCAATTCGGTTTTCTTCGACGTACTCATGCCGTTCCCTCCGCGGAATCGGGATTCTTCTCGGCTTCCACGGTCAACTCATCGCTGACATATTCGCGGAGCCGGGCCTCGACCACATCCTTCATCGTGAATTCCGATACCTTGCATTGTGCGCACATCCCGCGAAACGCCACGATGACCTTGTTGCCCTCGATGTCGATCAGGTCGATATCGCCGCCGTCGGCCCGCAGTGCGGGTCGAATCTGCTCGTTGATGGTCTGCTGCACAAGCTGGATTTTCTGGATATTGGTCAGCTTTGCCGGGCGTTTTGGAATCGCCGCCGCGCGGACCTGGGCCGCTTCGCCCTGAACCTCGGCGATTAGTTCCGCGATCCGCCCGTGACAACCGCCGCACCCCCCGCCGGCCTTGCAGTAGTTGGTCACCTGTTCGACAAGGGTTAGATTGTTTTCCCGGACGACCTTGCGGATCTCTTCGTCCGTCACGCCGAAACAAGTACAAACAATGTTGCCTTTTTTGGCTTCCACCCCGCCCTTGCGTTTGCCATGATAATTGGCGATCGCCGCTTCCAGCGCTTCCTGTCCCATCACCGAACAATGCATCTTCTGCTCGGGCAATCCCCCAAGATAGGCGGCGATATCCTGGTTGGTGACTTTCATCGCCTCATCGAGGGTTTTGCCCTTGATTAGTTCGGTCAGCACCGAAGATGACGCCACCGCGCTGGCACATCCGAAGGTCTTGAACTTGGCATCGGCGATCCGCCCGCCGGCGTCCAGTTTGAACGTCAGCGTCAGGGCATCGCCGCAGGCAAGCGATCCCACCTCGCCCACGCCGTCGGCATCGTCAACCGTGCCCACGTTGCGCGGATTCAAAAAATGATCCATGACTTTATCGGTATAGTCCCACATGCTCGGACCCTTTCAATCCTTCAATCTTATTACTTCGATACCTCAGCTCCGGTTCATCCGCCCTTCGGTACAATCTCCAGCATCCGGTCCAGGGCCCGTTTGGCTCGAACCCGAATATCTTGCGGAACCTGAATCACATGCTGCATGTCTTCCAGGGACCATGCTACTTTTTCCAGCGTAATCTTCTTCATATTCGGACACACCGGCGCCCGATCCAGCGTGATAAACTCCCGATCCGGATACATCGTCTTCATCGTGTGGATTATTCCGACCTCCGTGCAGACGATGAATCGCCGCGCCGCGGATTTGACGATAAACTTGATCATCTGGCCGGTACTGAGGATCTGATGGGACAATCGCTTGACCGGTTCCGTACATTCCGGATGGCACATCACCACAGCATCCGGATACCGATCGCGAAGTTTTTCGATATCCGCCGGATCCATTCGCATGTGTGTCGGACAATAACCCGGCCAAAGGATCATATTCCGGCCCGTTTTGTCGATGACAAATTGCCCCAGATATTGGTCCGGAACAAAAATAATCTGCCGATCCCTCGGCAACGATTCGATCAGTTCGACGGCGTTACCGCTGGTGCAGCAGTAATCGCACAGGGCCTTGACCTCGGCCGATGAATTCACATACGCGACAACGAGCGCATCGGGATTCTTGCGCTTCATTTCGGTAAGCTGCTCGGCAGTAATCATATCGGCCATGGGACAACCCGCGTGAAGATCGGGCAGCAACACCGTCTTGTCCGGCGAGAGAATCGCGGCCGTCTCCGCCATAAAGCGAACGCCGCAAAACACGATCACCTCGGCCGTCGCCCCCGCGGCTTCCCGGCTCAATTGCAGCGAATCCCCGCGGAAATCCGCAATATCCTGCACCTCGCCCGGCTGGTAGTTGTGCGCCAAGATCACCGCATGACGCTGCCGTTTCAGGCGATGTATTTTGTCCACCAATGGCTCAGCCAAAATAATTTCCCCACAAAGTCCTCCGGCGAAAATGCCGAAGGGAGTTATTCATTTTCACGATGCCGCGATCGCGGCGTCGATGGCGCTATGACCGATCCCGGCGGCAACGGCTTGGTCACCCAGGCGTTCCCACTGATGATGCTGCCGGCGCCGATCACGATATCACCCAGGATGGTCGCTTCGGCGTAGATCGTAACATGATCTTCGATCGTCGGGTGTCGTTTGCCGCCTTTGATGATCCGACCGCGCTCGTCGCGCGGAAAGCTCATGGCGCCCAGCGTCACGCCCTGATAGATCTTCACACCGTCCCCGATCACGGCCGTCTCGCCGATGACGACACCGGTGCCGTGGTCGATGAAAAAGTTTTTGCCGATCCGCGCGCCGGGGTGGATGTCGATGCCCGTCTTCGAATGCGCCGATTCGCTCATGATCCGAGGGATCAACGGAATATCCGCCCGGTACAATTCATGCGCGATCCGATGAGTGGCGATGGCGACGATGCACGGATAGCTGATCACGATCTCCTCGAAGCTTTTCGCGGCCGGATCGCCGTCATAGGCCGCCTGAACATCGGTCTTGAGTATCGCTCGAATCTCCGGCAGCCGCATCAGCACATCATCCGTCACCTGTGTCGCCATCTTTTCGCAGTCACAGCTTGAGCAGTTCGTAATCCGGCAATTAAACCGGAGGGCCAGATTGATCTGTTCGATCAGGTCCGACCGAACATGGCACAGCAGATCCCCCACCACATAGCGAACGTTTTCGCTGGTCACATTCCGCGTGCCGCCGTATCCGGGAAATAATAGTTCGAACAACATCTCCAGAATATGTAATACCTGTTCCCGAACGGGTAGATTCACCACATCAATAAAATTCGTCCCCGCATCGTCGCGATAGGTTTCCACCATCGCATCGATCAGCGACTCGATTTTGGGGTCCACAAAGCGGTCCGCCATAGATTTCCTTTCATGCTTCCCCGAATAGTTCCGTGGAAATATAACGTTCGGCGGAGTCGCACAGAATAAATACAATCGTTTTGCCGCGGCTTTCCGGCCGGTTCGACACCTCGATCGCCGCATGAAGAGCAGCTCCCGCGCTGATCCCGGCCAAAATTCCTTCCTGCGACGCCAGACGCCTCGAAGCATTCATGGCCTCGTCATTGCTAACCTGGAGGATTTCGTCGATCACTCCGAGATTGAGTACCTTCGGAATAAATCCCGCGCCGATTCCCTGAATCTTGTGCTGGCCGGACTTTCCGCCCGATAGCACCGGCGAATCCTTCGGTTCGACGGCGATGACCTTCATCGAGGCCTTGCGCTTCTTGAAGATATCGCCGCAACCGGTAAGAGTCCCGCCTGTCCCGACGCCGGCCACGAAAACATCGATCTGTCCATCGGTATCGCGCCAGATTTCCTCTGCGGTCGTCCGCCGATGGATCTCCGGATTGGCCGGATTGACAAATTGCTGAAGGATCAGCGAGTCGGGCATTTGCTTGTGCAAACGCTCCGCTTCCGCGACCGCGCCGCGCATTCCCAACTCCGCCGGAGTCAATACGATTTGCGCGCCGAGAAATTTCAATAGTTTGCGCCGCTCGATGCTCATCGAATCCGGCATTGTCAGGATCAGCTTGTATCGCTTGGACGCACAAACAAAAGCCAGCCCAATCCCCGTATTGCCGCTGGTCGGCTCAATCAGCGTGGTTTCCGGTTTCAATTGTCCCGACTCTTCGGCGGCATAAAGCATCGCCAGGGCAATCCGATCTTTTACGCTGCAGCAGGGATTGAACGATTCCACTTTCGCCAGAATTGTCGCATCCGGGCTGCCCATGCGATTGATCCGCACCAGCGGAGTCGATCCGATGGTCTGAGTGATGTCTGCGTATATTTTGGCCATTCTCGATGCATTTCTCTTCTATATCACTTGCTCTTGGCCGCGATTTTGTTGGCTTTGTCCACCATATCCTGAAGAGTACGGCCTTCCAGAATCGTCAAAACCGCTTCCTGCACCTCGGCCCACAGATCCCGAGTTACACAGTCGGCAAATCGCGAACACATATCCGGATGCTCCAGACACTCCACGGTAAATAAAGGGCCTTCCAACGTCCGAAATATATCGCTCAACTTGATTTCGCCTGGGGGACGGGCAAGAACATAGCCCCCTTTCGGACCGCGTATGCTGCGAACGAGGCCTGACGCTTTCATCATCGCGATCAACTGCTCAAGGTACTTATTGGAGATACCTTCCCGATCCGAGATCGTTTTGATCTGAACCGGACCCTTGCCATACTCGATTGCAAGTTCGAGGATCGCCCGAAATCCATATCGACTTCTGGATGACAATTTCATGTTTTATCTCCTGATATCCCATAGGTTTACTGGTTTATATATAAAATTCTACTGTTATTGTCAATCTCCTGTGCGGGAAATTTTGGGAATTTCCATGTAAATCTACATGGCGAATTTCCACAAGTTATTGTTTCATAGTCAGTTATATTCCATATTTCCCAACTTGTCATTCTCCATTGAATTTCAATCTTACCGATAGTATTATCCTTAAGCATTACAGATAATCATTCACATTCATGGTCCAGCTTGATAATATTAAGTTTTGTTTCAACCGACTATCGGACAATCAATCGGAGTAAGCCCGATGGGCATGACCATAGCTACGTTCAATGCCAATTCGATTCGTTCCCGGATGCCGATCATCCTCGAATGGCTGAACAAGCATCATCCGGATATCCTTTGCGTGCAGGAAACCAAGGTTCAGGACGTGGAATTTCCCAAAGATCCCTTCATCGAAATGGATTATTACTGCGCCTTCAAGGGTGAGAAAAAATACAACGGCGTAGCCATTCTCAGCCGGATTCCCCCCAGGCGAGTTCTCTCAGGTCTCGACGAGGAGCCCAAAGATCCCGCACGATTGATTAGTGCGATCATCGGCAATATCGCCGTCGTGAATACGTATGTGCCCCAGGGTCAGGACCCCCTGTCCGAAAAATTCCAATACAAGCTCAAATGGTTCCAGCGGCTCCGTCAGTATTTTGAAAGCCATTTCGCCCCCGATCAACCCGTCGTCTGGCTTGGCGATATGAATGTCGCCCTCGAAGAAAAGGATGTCTATGATCCCGTCGGATTACTCGGCCACGTCTGCTTCTGCCCTGAAGTCCAACAGGCGATGACCCACGTCATCGAGTGGGGCTGGATCGACCTGTTCCGCAAACATTGCCCGGACGCGGGCCATTACACGTTCTGGGACTACCGAGCCGGCGGGCTAAAACGCAATCTGGGTTGGCGGCTCGATTATATCTTCGCCACCCGAACCCTGGCCGATCGATGCACCTCCTGTCGGATTGATAAGGAACCCCGCTCCCTCGAATCGCCCAGCGATCACACTTTTCTTATAGCCGATCTTGACTTTTCCTGAGAATTCTGGTAGATATAAGAGTTTGCAGTAAGTTCGGCAAGCAGAGATTTGCCGAAGCAAAGCTTCATACATCACGAGGTAATACGGCCGATATGGCGTTGGAATTGATATCCGCGGAATGTTTTCTGGCGTTGATCTCGAAACGATCGCGGACGCTCCTTGCAGCGTCATTGTATTTGTCAACGCACGCGGCACAGCCCGAATTGTTAACCCGGCCCCTGCTGGGCGATTTGTTGTCCTATTCGTCGCAGATCGAAGAACTTATGGACGCTTATGGCGCCCGCAACAACCAGCAATGGCAGCCGTTTCGATCCCTGGTGGCATCCATTAAACTCTTTTCCAACATCGGTTATGAACTCGTCCACGTCCAACGCGCCATACCCGCCTATCAGTTGCTGCCTCTCCAAAGGGACTTTTCCAGGGCCACCGAGCAAACACTGGCCTATACGTGTCGCGCTCTGACCGAAGTGACGTCCAATATTCTTCAACTGGCCGAAGAACTGAAGCTGACGATCCCCACGATTGTCTCCGATTCCTGGCGATACGAGGAAACTCTGCCTCCCGGTCGGCTAGAGCAAAATCTGGCCACACGGAAAAGTGAAACCGTCGCCAAAACCGTCACCTTGTTGGCCACCGCCTTTCTCAACCTCGCCGCCGAAAGCAAACCGACGCTGCCCTCCGGCGATGTCGGACCGGAAGAATATGAAAGTTACCTCAAGGCCTCCATCACGGAGGAACGACTTCGCTCGCTGGAGTTCCGCTTCCACAACCTCCAGTCGCTCTATGACACGTATGTCTCCAAAACCGAAACGGAAGATCTCGATCCCGATCTTCCGGTTCTTCGCGGCCACATCAGCGTGGTCATGCATCTTCTTCGTATGGCCACCGATTTCGCTCATTACTACGAACGACATATCAACCGTAAACATCAGAAAGCCGGGGGATACAATGATCCCCAACCTCTCCTGGCCAGTCTCATGAATTACGCTGTCAGCTTCGCCGGCAATTATCTGGCTTCAGCGGAGTTGCTCTGCCAGAACATGCTTAAACGGTACACCGAAATCGGTTCCATCGAAGTCAATGTGCCCCAATACCGCGGATTTCACGTACGCCCTTCGACACTGGTTTCCAAGCTCGTCCTTCACTACGGAAGCGAAGTCCGTATGGAACTTGATGACGAATTCTATGACGCCGCTTCTCCGCTGGAGTTGTTCCGTGCCAATGAAAAGATCAACGCTCAGAAACGTCACTGCCTCGCCGAGGAAATCGTACAACTCCGCCTCGTTCCCGATTCCCTCCCGCAGGATCAGGATATTCAGACCATGGTCCGTAACGTCGTGATGGCTCTGGCCGAACACGGAAAACTGATAATTTATGAACACCCCCTGACCATGAAATGTGTTGCCACCCAGCGCAACATGCGTCTTTTCGAGCAGGTCATCGATGAAATCGCCCGCCTCCAAGCCGTCGGTTCCATCGATATCGCAACCAATCTCCAGATCCGCTTCATCGGCGACAAACGCGTCCTCGCCGACATCAAGCTTCTGGCCGGTTGCGGTTATGGAGAAGATAATTTTGGCAACAATATCCCCCTGCCGGAAGAACTGGCCTATCTAAGAAGATAAACCCGGCTCCTCCCTCTCGCCGGGTAAATAGCAAATCACTGGTTACGAATGTTTTTGACTTACGATGAACACGAATTCGTTCGCTCCAGATCTGTCCCCCTTTCACAGACCGGAGCGAACGATCACCCGGGGGCCGAATTTCCCTCACAGCAGAATCCGTCACCTCGTAATTCTCTGTGCTCTTATCTATATAGCGTATCCAACGGCCGGATTCCACGAGGAGATTCCCTAAAAGATTGGAAAATTATCATCGGAGTGACATACTGTTGTCACTGAGAGGGCTCGTAAAGACGAATTCCGCCATTCCCCCATGAGCCGGATAACCTTCCAATCATAAAAAATCTGCAATTCGACAATTACCTGACACATCGCCAGGATTGCCCCTGACTTCCCTTCCGTTTGCCCCATAGCTACGGATCTACGACCCCCTCTCACAGATGGCCGGTTTCCTTCGTACTCATCTTGTCCTGAAACCCTCTTTACAGTCTGAATGGAACCGTTACGCACGGTCAAAATCATCTTTGACGACTGTTTCCCCCCGGAAAACCATCGATATGGGATGAATCAGGGCCTCATTGCCTATGCCTCCAAATTTCCGACGAAATAAATCGCTCAACTCGTTTTTTTACTTGCGGAGACACCGCATCCGATTATAATGGTAAGCGATCTCTGTGTTGGAAGATCTGGTAGCGGCTTTGGCCGTGTTGGCGATCTGCCCATAGGAGTTGCAATGTCGAAAATACTAAGGACTTCGGCGGATGGCAGAAAATGCATCTATCCGCAATGCAAATGCACCTTAAGCATCTATAATCACGGGGTATACTGTCATATCCATCAGGCCCAGATGCCTCAGGAACAAAAACCGAAGTCCTCCATCCCCAAACGTATTACGTCGAACCTGTCCTGAATCCCGCCGTTTCCTGTTGCGGATCGGTCCGGGAATTCGCCGTGAATATTGTTCCTGTTAAGACATCGATAATACATCCACGACGGACACCAAATCCATTTCGCCATTGCTGCTTTTTATCATGGCGTTGTTCACTCAACCTGAATCCGACCGACGGTATATCGCCCTTCCGTCTGCGGAGCGTCGATAGCCAATTGAAACGGCCGTCGCTGACCGGAAGGATCGACCACCGATAGAGTCAAAGAATATTCACCAGCTTTCAAGTTAACCGGTACAGTAAAGGATTCTGCCACATCAAAATCTCCCGGAAGCCATTGAAGCAGATCGGCCTTTCCGTCGGAGGTAGCTACGATCTTCCCGTCGGCATCGACCAATGAAAATCGCAGCACATAAGGCCGATAGAGTTTTCCAACACCCACATTCGCCCACTTCATATTCAACGAAACACGGTCGCCCGGCTTGACGTTCTTTTCGTGCGCCAGTTCGCGAAGTACCAGTCGCGCGCCTGCGAGGCGAGCCAGTTTTTCCAATTGGCCCATCGCCTCCGGCGGAACCTTACCGACATTATCGTTGATCAGCGTGACATGATTATTCAGCATGAAACTCACGGCCGCATCGAACGACCACTGCTTTGACTGAAGATAATCGTAGTTGCCGAACCACTCGAACACCACAGGCGCCTGTTTCCAGGTGTCGGTCATCTGCGGAACATCGGCGTATTTCTTCGAACCGATCCAGTTCTGCTCGTGCCACGGCGAGCCGACGCCGTCACGGCGAAATCCCGTGCCGTGAGCCAGGGCATATTTGAGGACTTTAGCATCGTCGGACATAAAAACCAGCGGCGTCTTCTTAAACGCGGCCAGATACAGATCGACGATCTGCTTGCGGATTTCCACGGGAGCGGCGTTGGACGTGTGCCACTCGCCCCAGATGCCGTAGGATCCGATATCGAGAAACTCCATGGCCGGTCTGCCGTCGTAGCGTTTGCCCAACTCGGCCAGAAACGCGCCGTGATGCCGCAGGTACAAAGGATCCGAATAATCCGGCTCGATCCGCGGAATGCGTTTGCCGCCGCTGGTCGGGTCGTCGCCGCCGCGCAGATACTCGAAGCCCCTGCAGCCGGCGTCAAATAGCCACTTCGGAGAGGAATAATACCCGGAGCTATGTGCGTTGCAGGTCATTACCCGCATCGCCACCGCCGCACCCTGTGGCTTCCACGCCGCGATCACATCATCGATCAATGCCCAGTTATACTCGCCCTGCTGCGGCTCGATGTCGGCCCAGTTGAAACGGATATACACCACCGAGCACGGAAACCGCGGCCCGCCGTGGGGATTACGCTGCTGACTCATCCACCCCTGCCCCGGATTGGCCAATAAAGTATCCACCTCCGAAAATCGTATGTTAACTGAGTTGCTGCCATGGTCTGGCGCAGCGCTCACTGCGATACCGGCCACCAGACACAGGATTCCAATCAGGGCAAAGAAAATCATTCCTGTTTTCATGTTGTTATTCCTGATGATGCACAATGGGAGTTTTCCGTTTTCGAAGTTGTTTGGTTCTCTTAGGGATTGCCTCTTGAGGCAAGTAAATCTTCGACCAGATTCTCTACGGCGTCTTTGGCCCTTTTGAGGCCGACCCCGTAAATTTCGCGATACAGCTTGATGGCATCGATCTTCTGACCGGCCAGAGCCAAACGCTTGATCTGATCCATATCCGTATTCCCTGCCGCTGGATGCATGGAACTCAGGACCTGATCTAATTTTCTTTTTCTCCGTAACCGCGCCCTGAGTGCTGAGATGACCCAGCCCAGAATCACGATTGAGCCGACGATGATCAGAATCGGTTGCATGAGATTTCTCCTTGATTACGGTTTCGTCGCCAAAAATTCCTTGATCTCCTTGATCCCCAAATAACTGGCCCGTTTGAGTTCTTTTCCTTCCCGAGAAAGGAGGATGATCGTCGGGTATCATGCCATGGATTCATCGAGTTCGGGAGGAACCGTCGGAGGGAAGAATCTGTTCGGCAATCCGACGGATTCCCGTTGAATCGGGCTTGAGCTGGAGGGCCTTCTGGATTGCACCTATGGCTTCGTCGCGTCGGCCAACTCGGTCATAGAGGAGAGCCAGATTTCCATAAAGGGTAGCATCCTGGGGATAATACGAGATGCCATCGAGACAGACATCGATGGCATCATCAAGACGGGTCAGTTTTTGGAGGACCTCCGCATAGTAGTTGAAAACGGGCTGATACCCCGGACGGAAACGAAGAGCCAGGTAATACTCGTCGGCGGCCTCTTCAAGGCGTCCTTGTTTGTGCAGAAGGCGGGCCAGGTAAAAATGCGGATCGGAGCAATCCGGTTGGATTGCGATGGCTCGGCGGAATTGCGAAACGGCATCGTCCGGACGATTGGCCTGAACCAGGACCTGTCCGCATGCGGTGTAGGCGCGATGAAAGAGAGGCAGAAACGACTGGACTTTTTCAAATTGTATCGCCGCGGCTTGATAGTTGAGCGTTTCTTCCGCCAGAAGACGGCCATACTTCCAATAGAGGATCGCGTCAGCGGGATGTTGTTGAATTGCGGCACGATATTGTTTAGCGCAGGCATCCAGCGTTTCGGGGGTTTTGTTTTTTTTCAATGTCTCGAATCGGGCGGTATCCTCGGCAATCTGTTCGGCATGATAGGCCTGAGCGGTGAACGGCGGTCTGGAAAGATTCTGGTTAACGATTTCGTCGGTGATTCGGTAGAGATCATATTCCGTAAATCCCAGCGAGTCGGCGCATTGCGATTCCGTCAGGAGTTCCCCCGACCG
>CAYLSB010000025.1:0-54089 GCA_964386005.1 uncultured Pirellulales bacterium
CACCGTCAAAAAATTCATTAAAAATGTACGGAAAGAAGCTTAATTATACACATTACTTAATCCTGTCCAAACTATTATTTGCTTGCCTGATTCTGCTCTTTTTCCGATTCGTCCAGATACAATTTCAGGATCCATCGTTCCTTATTCTGTTGGGTGTGATAGTGTTTGTCAAGCAAAAGCCGTGGTAACCCGGCAATGGTTAACGGGTTGAGAAGCAAACCAAAATAAGATAGGTATGTGGTAGGGTATCAGTCCACTACTGTCCCATAATGAGGATTCAATATGATGGCCGATTACACAGACAAACCAAGGGTCCTGATAGCAGAAGATGAGCGATCGAGTCGAAAAATGCTTCGTGTATTTTTACAGAAAATGGGCTTTCAAGTCACTGCTGTCAAGAATGGTCGACAGGCGATTGATGTTACTGCACAAGAATCATTCGATATAATTCTGCTTGACATGCAAATGCCCCACATGAGTGGTTATGATGCCGCCTCCATGATGCGCAGACGCGGTATTAAAACACCGATCATTGCGATTACAGCCCATGCAAGGGCCGATGACAGAACAAAATGTCTTGCAGCTGGTTGTACAAATTATCTGTCAAAACCTGTGTGCCCAGATGACCTTCGTAAAATGTTATCCAACCTCTGTCCAGTATTATGCATGAACTCATCGGCTGGCAAGAATTGAAAGCGTAGGTTCTCAAAACCCATCGGATGCGACCGGCCTGACAGTTCCGCCATTACTCGAACTGCTGACGGGCCCGGGAATATGTCGATCGTAGAACATTCAGGGCTTTCAGAAACGATGAGGCCGGAAGGGAATTCCCATCCACATACCGGAGGATCTGGAGTTTCTGATGATGGCGCATATGCCCATGCCTCCGGTGCTCATAATCCCATGCCTTTTTATATCGGATCAGGTCCAGCATCAGGTTAGCCACGGCCTGCGGAACTTGAGCTAGGCAGGGATATGACTATTATGGATTAGCCAGCTGTCGGATATCTGCTTCAGTGAGTGCTTTATGATAGATACACACATGATCAATGATGCCGTCGAACGGGAATGTTTTATATGATGCCGAATAGTCCTCAGATAATTGGGATCCGATTATAAGATCTCCTGCGGTAGCGCGAACAGATAATGATTGATTCAAGGAGTTATCGAGTTTCCCATTTAAATATAGATACATTTTTGCGGTATCCCAAACGGCTGCCACATGATACCATTGGCCAATGGCGAGTGGAGTACGGCTTACGAGCAGCAAGTAATTACCGGATGGGGGGTTAATACCTAACGCCAATTTATCACTATTCCAGAACTGCAGGGTATAGGCCTCATCTGAGAAATCTTTTTTGACACCTTTATGTATGATACCCGCAAAGGGTTTGTAGGAATAAATCCATATCCATGCCGCCAGGGTTCCTTCCTTTGCCAATTCAATGCTGTCATTGTCTTGTATTTGAATTCGTCCTTGGTTCTTCGTGAATTGCAGTGCACCGTTAATACGTCCATGAACCCAATTACTAGCCCCCATATTCAATAGTCTTCCGTGGTTTTCCATCCCCGAAATATCATGTGCTGTTAGACCGCCGGATTCATCCAAGGGATAACACCCAACTAGTTTGCCCTCCTGAATGGGTGGATTATTATCCAATGGCAGACAAACAGAACTCCGGTAAGTTGAAAGTGTTGTTGGCGGCTGATCTATTCCAATCTCACAAACAACAAGCCCGATGGATGCTGGGTCTGTAGTGAGTACCTGAGGATCGGATTTCGAATAACAAAGGAAACGGAGACTGTGAAAGGGACCTGCCAGGATCGACAGATTATCGGGTGGGCCAAATGAGATGAAATTATCTGATGTAAAACCACATAGATATACCTGATCGGTAGTCGCCAGATACTTAATCGAACCCTTCATACTATCCGGAGAGCTGACCTCGATTAATTCTTTGCATTCTGCAAGAGAACGAGTGATATGATCCAGTCCAATTCGGACATTTTGGCGAGTATCCAAATCGGTTTGTCTTGAAATCCATCCTTTTCGTAATAAGAACAGTTGGGGAGCTACCATGGAAAGAAGGATAGACATAACCGCCATCGATATAATGAGCTCGGTGAATGTCATTCCACGTTTGTGTTTTGAAATAATTGATAGCATGCTGACTACCTTCTCGCCATCAGGGTAGATAGCCGGATGGACATTTCGGACTCGTCCAGAATGTGATTTGTATTGGTATCATATCCAACACAGACAGTCACCTTGCAGAGGAATTCATCAAGATCGACACAGTCAATGGAACATAGATAACCTTCATTGTTTGCACGATTATTTACAGAGACATTACGGGTATAATCCGTCCGGAGAATGGCCTTAACCTTTTCGATTTCAACTTTTGCTAAATGAAGGCACATGGTTTTCCGGTGGATTGCTATATTATGACGATTGATGTGGATCATTCCATTCATGATGGGTAATATTGCTACGACTAACAATGTGGCGGCTGTAATAACTTCCACAAGGGTGAATCCCGCCGACTTTCGCTGCTGGCTCACATCTTTGTCCATGTTGCCCTACCCGTCGAAGGAATCACAGTTATGACATAGGAATCGTTTTCCACGCGGATATTCATCTGTTGATCGCTTGTGGGTAAGAGGTTTCCAAGTGGTCCGAATTGAATACTGGCGGGATGACATGTTACATAGGAAGGCCATTCGAAATATTGATTTGCCGTATTGATGACATCAATAGAAGTGCCCAAGGATCTAATTTCATAACCGGTACTTGTTGCATAGAGAGCATATCCTTTGGGATTTTCCGATGCTGATGAAATGGCCATCATTCGAGTACGGCGGACATCTGTTACTACTCTTTCTACTAACCCCCGGCCATGGGATGTGAATATAGAAGATGTACTTATCCGTGGAATGGATATGATCATGGCAATGCTTAATACAACTAATACCATGATAAGCTCAACGAATGTATATGCCTTGACACAAGATATATTCGTTGTATATTTCATATTTGACTGGAATATAGATCCGTCATGCCACCATGCTCTCAGCCGGTAATCGATTGTACTCTATGATAGACAATCGAAATACCATGATATGGGGCACATTCTCAAGTTAATGCCTTGTCTTCCTTCTACCATATTTTACACGATCGAATAATATCCTGCAGTATATCGTCGATTCAATGGGAGATCATTACGAAATTGTATATGCAAACAAATTTGCACTGTTCCCCTGATAAATCGTCCTATAACCGTTCGATCATTAATATTACATCGAACCAGGTCGCCAATTTCTGCTGAGCTCTCCGATCATGTCTGTTAAGACTGAGCGTATTAAAACCGATACCAGAATACAATATCGCACATGCGCAATGGTACAATATATTCTGATTATCATAGCGGACGAAAATATGAAGATTGGACAAATCGACTTGGCAAAAGACTCAGGTCCATTCGAAGTTACGGTTGATATGGTTGATCCTTCGGTAGTAGATCTTGTCCCATTTGATATGGCAAGTCAGTACCAACTAATTCCAATTCGTATAGAGGGGAACAGCCTTTGGGTTGCAATGGTTCAGCCTATGGACCTTCCCGTCCGCGATATGCTTCAATTGAAAACAGGATATGAAATCGTCCCCCTATGTTCTCCAGCAAGGGCTATCCAACATTGCCTTTCACATTTCTATTCTCCCAAAGAAGTGGCTCGTCAAGATATCGCTTCGATGCGATTAACCGAAGGATCGGATTCGACCCCGCATTCGAAGAACCTCAATGTGCGAAGTGGAGTGGACAAAGAAGCTCCAATCGTTCGTATTGTCGACATGATCATAACAGGAGCCATAGATATACATGCCAGCGATATTCATATTGAACCAGATCAGAATAATGTTCGAGTACGATACCGGGTGAATGGTGTTTTACAGGAAGTCCTGGATGTCCCTCTTTCTGCGCAAGAAAAGATTGTCTCACATATTAAAGTACTGGCTGGCATGGATATCATAGAGCGGCGGTTTCCGCAGGATGGATATTTACACTATCTACATCAAAGCAAACCCTATGATGTCCGAATATCGTCGATGCCCAGTGTCCGTGGCGAGAAGATTGTGATGCGAATATTGGATCCATGCAGCGGTCTAACCGAAGTGCAGCAAAGTATCATTGCCCTTCCTGAGTTTCAGTGGATTAAACGGCTTATCCACAATCCATATGGTATGGTGTTATTCACAGGTCCAACGGGCAGCGGTAAAACCTCGACGTTGTACGCTTTATTGCAGATTCTGAACACTCCCGAGCGAAATATTGTGACGGTTGAAGATCCGGTTGAATACCGATTCCAAGGGATCACTCAAGCACAAGTGGTGCCTGAGATCGAAATGACATTTCCGAAGTATCTTCGCAGTATTCTTCGTCAAGATCCCGATGTCATTCTCGTGGGAGAAATCCGTGATCATGAAACAGCGGAAATTGCGGTGAGTGCAGCCCAGACAGGACACCTTGTACTCAGTACTCTTCACACCAATGATGCCTCGGGAGCCATCACTCGGCTAGTAAATCTCGGGATTCCATCCTTTCAATTGGGTTCTGCGTTGCTTGGTATTGTTGCTCAACGACTTGTTCGTTCTCTTTGTCCCTCATGCAAACAACCCTACCAAATTGGCCCGGGTGAACTTTCAAAAATTGAGGACGAATATTCTGCTGAGATAAAACAGTTGTTGGGACAGTCTATATTTCGAGCATATGGTTGTCATGAATGTCGTAATACTGGATACTCAAAGCGCCAAGCTTTGTATGAAATCCTCGAAATCAGTCCATCCCTGAGAAATGCAATTACAGATGAAATATCGGAATCCCAAATTCGAGAGATGGCTATCAAAGAGGGCATGAAGACATTACAAATGCAAGGAATCGAGAAGCTTCTACAAGGACATTTCGGTGTGGATGAACTGTTGCGAGTGGTCAATATGAGGGAGTGCTAATGGCGGTATTCGAATATACGGCAGAAAACGCATCGGGACGGACTATACAAGGTACCTATGAAGGTGCTGTAAACTCTCAGGAGGTACAAGATGAGTTGGCCAAGCTTGATCTTGTTCCGGTAAATATTCGGCGGAAAAACCACAAATTATTGAGTATTCAGCGGGGTATTAAGACATCCGACAGGATATCATTTATTCACGAATTTGCTTGTTTGCATAATGCGGGTGTTCCAATCACGCGAAGCCTGGAATTGGTTACTACACAAACCCACAATCCAGCGATTCGCACTGCCATACAAGATGTCCTCGGTAAAGTCCAGACGGGAACTTCATTGGCAAGCGCTTTTCGGGACCATGAGGCTATCTTCTCTGATTTCTTTGTCAATATGGTTGAGGCCGGAGAAATTTCGGGTAACTTGGGTCCAACCTTAAAAAAAGTTGCGGACCAAATGGAACATATGGCTGAGTATGAAGTACGAGTCAAATCTGCATTCATTTATCCGGCAATCGTTGGTTCTTTGTGTATTTTGATTATTGCGTGCCTTCTTCTATTTGTCATTCCTGTATTTGAAAACCTGTACATACAAATGGGAGTACAGCTTCCAACCCTGACAATGATTCTTGTTTCAATCAGCAATTTCATTCATTCCAACTGGATTGCCCTCCTTAGCTCGTGTCTGGCAATGTTTATATTATTCCGATATGTTCATATTATGGTCTTTCTTCGAAAGTATATTGATCAGGTGAGGTATCACCTTCCAGTTATTGGAAGATTGTACCAAATGATGACATCTGTACGTTTTGCGCGTTCTATGAATACCATGCTTACCTCTGGGGTGCCGATCGCCGATGCTTTAAATTATACCGCTCAGACCATCGGGAATATCAAATGGAAACAAAGCATCACAGAAATGCGCGATAATATTGCAAGTGGACAGGGTGTTGCATATTCGATGTCTAAATGCACTCTCTTTCCATCTATATTGGTTGAATTATCTGCCATGGGTGAAGAAGGCGGTATACTACCGCAAATGCTGGAAAAAGCAGCGGATTTTATTGAAACAAGAACGGATCGAAAGATCAAAACTCTTATCGGACAAATAGAGCCGATTCTGACCGTATTTCTGGGATTGATTATTGGTGGTATTCTTATCGCAATCTATTTGCCAATGATTGATTATATGCGATATTTATAGCCTGTTATGGATACACAGGCAACCGATCTCAGCTAATATTTGTTTGATCTTTTCATACGTTACGGGTTTCACAAGGTACCCATCACAGCCTTTTTGATATATTTTATGAATTGAGTCCCAATCCGTATTGGCTGATACCACAATGGCTTTGAGGGTATGGGGGGACATTTGATCATTCTGGCGAAATTCCTGAATCGTTTCAAGGACTTTGTATCCATCAATATCCGGCATCACGATATCTATAAATGCTACATCATAGGGAACACATTCTCTGATTGCGCTACGGATTGCCGGTATTGCAAGTATACCATCTGTTGCTTCATGACACTCACCATGATAAGACAGATAATATCTCAATAATTTTCGTGCGATCGGATCATCATCCACAATAAGAAATTTCATCCCTTGTCCCTTTATCTGTATACATTATAATATCTATAATATGCCACTATTTATGATATATCTTCTTAGCTCGACTTTTGCCGTTTATTGGGATGCCGTTGATGGAAAGAATAGCTTCTGAAACAAATAGACTCCTGCCGATGAGAACTGATGTTCAAGGTCAGTCCATCGGAAAGGAGTCTGCTATGCTTCTTCTTCCATCGGCGGCCGAGCCGCTGATCATGAGATTTTCTATAGCATTTACAGAACCGACATTCCAGAGATTTGTTTCCCTTCTGGTCGGAGCCGTTCTGACGCGGGGTCGCCATACCGTTACCGCCATCTTGCGGACCCTGGGGCGATGGGCTCCCGGTCATTATACCGCCTACCATCGGGTCTTTTCCCGGGCCGTATGGTCGCCGTGACCTTTGGGTAAGACACTGGCAACCGCGATCCTGCGCTGGATACCGGCTAATGAACCCGTGTTGGTCCCGATGGATGACGCCACGGCTCAACATCGGGGTGCCCATGTCTATGGCAAGGGCTGTCATCATGACGCCGTCCGCTCCAGCCACAGCCACATCGTCTGGCGCTGGGGCCACCGCTGGGTGGTTCTGGCGATCTGCGGCATCATCGACCGGTGGTGGGCAGCACGAACTGCAAGTCCGAACCGACCTTTTCGGATGCCCTGGCGACCGTCCGACGGTTGTTCTGGACGCAGTTGATTTTGATAGACCCTATGCATATCAAGACTCTGAAAAAATTCCCGCTGCTATTCCGAAAGACCCTGCTCGACTACCTCTGTACAGCGGCGTGAAGTTTCAAAAAACGGCAAAAGTCGAGCTTAGAAGGACACAGTGTATCATCTGAAATGAATGTCTAATCTCCAAATATTTTGTGAAATAACGGTAATGCTTTTTTGTTAGTTGCTAGATTAAAACTATCGATCACCTCTAATAGTTTGGCTTTTGATATCGGTTTTACTAAATAGGCCGTACAATCCAAAGCCGCGGCGTTTGAAATAGTATGCTCATCACTAAGAGCAGAAGTCATGATAACCTTTGAGCGGGCATGATCAATAATTCCTCGGTCATGTTCAATTTGCCGTATTGCCTTAAGGACTTCATGACCATTCATTCCAGGCATCATAACATCGAGACATACTAAGACAAAAGGGTTGTCGCTATCAAGGGCTTCGATATACATTTGAATTGCATCAGGTCCATTATCTACAATGGAACATTCGAATTGACCGGATATAAATCGTTCCATTAATCTTTGTGACACTTTGTCGTCTTCAACAATTAGGCATTTCATATTTGCCCTTTCTGATGAAAATTGTATCTATTAACAGAATAACCCGTATCTACACCCAAGGTTATCTGAGCAAGCATTGATACATATCGGCAAAATATTGAGCCAATGTAATATAAGATAATTTCTATGTACGGGTACAATTAAATGTCAGTCTGATGTAATAAAGTTAATACTGCATAAAGGGAATTATCGGACGGTGTGAGATGCGGAAGGGGGCTCGATGAATTGAGCCGGATTTGGGTGAAGGGATGGAGTTTTGCCAATGAGATCTGGACATAAGATTCACCCATGTAAGGTCAAATAGTATTTCCGTGATAAAAAAACCTTTCTCATGCTGGCTAACGACATTTTGAGCCTCCAATTGATGTAAGGAATTACCCTACATTTCCGTAATGTCTCTCTCGTTATCATCCGATTTGGATAAAGACAAGATATTGAATTGATTAGCGTATGGATTTAGGGCGTTGTATTCGATGATTAGCCCCATTATTTCTTGCTCGGATATTGTCACGGAAGTTGCTTGAGAGGACATATTTCCTGTGAAAAATATAATGATCCAAATTCTGACAGGCAAAACGCGGTTATCAGCGGCTATCCTCCTGGTGATCATTGTTGCCATCGGGGTAGTATCAGTCGGTAAAGAAATACAACAAAAGAATCGCCGAATGCGGGCGGAAATCGTTTATCAAGCTCAGCTTATAGCAAACACAATCAACATCAAATACATTCAAGCCCTGACAGGTACCTCACAAGATACCGATAAGTCACAATATCTAAGACTTAAACAACAGTTCGCGTGCATTAAAGAAAATAGTAAGAATGTTCGTTTTGCATATCTATTAGGTCAAAGGGTAGATGGCAAGGTATATTTCTTTGTGGATAACGAACCAGTGGGCTCTAAAGATGAATCGCCTGCTGGGCAAATCTACGAGGATATATCTTTAGAAACTCGTTCCGTATTCGATCGTAAACTCCCTCTAGCTGTTGGTCCCGAAACCGATCAATGGGGGACATGGATTAGTGCATTGATCCCGGTTAATGATCCTTCCACAGGCAATATGGTCGCTGTGTTAGGTATGGACATTGATGTCCATGATTGGAATCGAATGCTTATACAAGCAGGGATTCCAACGTTTGTTTGTGTCATATTGTTGATTATTATCACATCAATTGGTTTCAGATTTATCATCCAATGCAAGCATATTGAAAACAAATCATATGCAATCCTTCGATACTTGGGACCAGGTATGGTTATTTTAATTGGGTTGACTATTACATTCTATGTTGGATGGATAGCCAACAGACACGACCACCAATTTCAAACCGAAGTATTTCGACACATTGCTGAAAGCAAAGCAGCACAATTATCCAATATATTGTATAACATCGGTTATATCGACTTGGAAGGGTTTGGTCGTTTTCAAGAGGCAAATCATACTAATGAAATCAAAGACATTCAATACTACACCAGTTATCTCACCCAAAATCCTAATGTACAAACATGGATGTGGACTCCTGCTGTTCCTAAGGATCATAAAAGAACATTCGAGGAAACTATCCGCGCTAATGGAATAGACGATTTCCATATTTGGCAGTATACATTCGAGGATATGCTTCACTCTGGTATAATGACCGATACATTATATCCTATTCTATACACCGCGTCATTAGATGGAAACAAACAGTCAATCGGATTAGATATAGGTTCTCTACCAACTCTTTATGAAATGCTGCAAGATGCTACGCAGACGGGTCTACTTACAGTCAGCGATCCAATACCGATTTCCCAGAATGCCTCTGAACAGAAGACGATATACATCTGTCGCCCTGTTGTGGCAAGCCACGATTCTACGGATATACTTGGATTCGTACTTGCTGAAGTTCATGTAAGAGATATTCTGCAAAGAATATGTCCAGACGACACAGTGGGCTTGTCGCTCTCCTTTCGACGGCCGGGGAAGATCGTTGACACATTGACAAGCGATGGAAATGCGTGCGTATCTGATGCTGTATTAACAATGAGCCAACCCTTTTTCGGCATGGGAAAGCCCATGTTCATTTCTGTTTATGCAAAACCGGAATTTCGTAGCATGTTCCCTACTCAAGCAGGTTTATTGGTTATTATTGTCGGGCTCGTTATTACCGCTTCAGTAGCGATATTAATTGTAATCGTAATTCATCGCCACATACGACTTGAAGAGATGGTGTCTGATCGCACTGCAAGACTATCCGAAAGTAAGAATCGTTTTGACGAACTAGCCAAACAAAGCCACACTGTCATTTGGGAGATCAACCGAGAGGGTCTTTTCACTTATGTCAGTCATATATCAGAATTTGTATGGGGTTATCGACCGGAAGAACTGGTTAACAAAATACATTTTTATGATCTTCATCCTGAGGAAGGAAGAGAAGTATTCAAAAAGAACACTCTGAGTATTATCAATCAGGGCAACATATTCCAGGATTTAATCAACCCCATTAAAACCAAGGATGGAAATATCATCTATGTAGCCACCAATGGTGTACCATTTCGTGATGAGAATGGTAATCTACAGGGGTACCGTGGAAGCGATACAGACATCACGATTAAAATACAGGCCGATAAAGCATTGCAGGATAAAGAACATTCTCTACGAATTCTCCTTGACAATATTGATGCTGGAATTATTGTGGTTGATCCGAAGACTCATATTATTGAACGAGTGAATCATGGTGCAAGTCAAATGTTTGGATCCCCGATCGAACATATTACAGGGCATGTGTGTCATTGTTTTGTTTGTCCAGCTGAACAAGGATGTTGTCCGATTACGGATAAGAACCAGGTAATTGAAAATGCGGATAGAGTTCTCTTGAAGGCGAATGGAGAGCAGATACCGATTCTAAAATCAGTCAAACGAATTCAGATTGATGGACAAGAAAAGCTTCTAGAGACATTCGTAAACATAACGGAGCGTAAAAGGATCGAGCTTGAGCTTCGAAAGCTATCTCTTGCTTTTGAACATTGTTCTGCTTCGATTGTTATCACGAAAGCCAATGGTGACATTGAATATGTCAATCCAAGCTTTTCCAAACTGACTGGATACAATATCAATGAGGTGATTGGTCAGAACCCAAGAATTCTCAAATGCGAAGCGAATCCACCTGAATTATATCATGATCTCTGGAATACAATAACTCAAGGTAAAGAATGGCGTGGGGAATTACAAAACAGAAAGAAAAGTGGAGACATCTTCTGGGAATCCATCTCCATCTCGTCCATCCAGGATTCGACTGGACAGATTACCCACTTTGTAGCGGTCAAGGAAGATATCACCGAACGAAAATTTAATGAGAATGCCATACGTGAAAGTGAAGAGCGACATCGGATTCTTTTTGAGGAATCACCGGACGCATATATCATCATTGACAAAGGTATCATTATCCAGTGCAATCATTCTGCAGAAACGATGTTACGAGGGAATCCTGATCAGATAATTGGAAATTGTTTAGACAGGTTTTCCCCCGAGTATCAGCCTGATGGAAGAAGTTCGGCAGCTACTTATGCCGAGAAGATTGCACAGGCCTTCCATTCAACAACTCATTCGTTCGAATGCGTCCATCGGCGATTGGACGGTTCCAATTTCTGGGTGGAAGTATCGATTTCGAGAATTGTGATGCAGGGAAATCCGGCCCTGTTTATCAGTTGGCGCGATATATCAGATCGCAAACAGATTGAAGACGATCTGCGGAGAATCAATCAAGAGTTAGAGATAGCTACATTTAGAGCCAATGAACTAGCCAGCCAAGCCGAAATGGCCAATATCGCCAAGAGTGAATTTCTGGCCAATATGAGCCACGAAATTCGAACACCCATGAATGGCGTATTGGGAATGGCCGGCTTGCTCATAGATACGAAATTAACGGATGAACAGCGTGAGTATGTATCGATTATCCACTCAAGTGGAGATATCTTACTTGGCTTGATCAATGATATTCTTGATTTCTCAAAAATCGAGGCTGGTAAGCTTGAATTGGAAATGCTGGATTTTGACTTACGTGACCTGTTGGAAGATTTCTCCGGCATGATGGCAGTCCGAGCCCAGCAGAAAGGATTGGAGTTTCTTTGTGCATCCGATCCAAGCGTTCCATCATACGTGAGGGGAGACAGCGGTCGCCTTCGCCAGATCCTGACGAATCTGGCCGGGAATGCCATCAAATTCACCGAGAGAGGGGAAGTCGCCGTCCTGGTTGATGTAGTTTCCACTCAGGACAGCCGGATCGAATTGCGATTTTCCGTCCGCGATACGGGCATAGGTATCCCTTCGGATAAGATCGACCTGTTGTTTTCGAAATTCACCCAGGTTGACGCGTCGACCACACGCAAATATGGAGGAACCGGTTTAGGTTTGGCGATCTCCAAACAATTAGCCGAAATGATGGGTGGCAAGATCGGAGTCAATAGCCGGGAAGGTCAAGGTTCTGAGTTCTGGTTCACTGTATGGTTAGGTTTACAATCAAAAAAAGCAAATGAACGAAGTGAGAGCCCAGAGATTCGTGACAAGCGTATTCTTGTGGTGGATGACAATGCGACTAACCGTCAGATTCTTACAAAACGATTGGAATCTTGGGGGGCAAAAGTGATGGAAGTACCTGATGGGGTATCTGCACTATCAACACTACGTCAAGCCGTGGCAACAGGATCATTCTTTGATGCCATTATCACGGATATGCAGATGCCAAAAATGGACGGCGTCATGTTGGGGCGTGAAATCCGTAGGGATGAATCCTTACGGAATTCGTGCATTATTATGATGACCTCTCTCGGACAGCAAAATAACAAGAAAGAGCTAGAGGAAATTGGATTTGCGGCGTGCTTGACCAAACCGGTCCGAAATTCAGACCTTCATTCCCGACTCAAATCCATATTATCGGGTTGTCCTCAATCCATCGTGTCACAACCGAATATAGTCATACCAACTGTACCCGATAACCAAAAATCGATGGCACGTATTCTTTTAGCGGAAGACAATATTACAAATCAAAAGGTGGCGCAGGCGATTCTGAAAAAAATTGGTTTCCATGCAGATGTCGCAGCTAACGGCACAGAAACAGTCAAGGCCCTGGAACAAATAGATTATGATCTGGTGCTGATGGATGTTCAAATGCCCGTGATGGATGGTTTGGAGGCAACTCGGATAATTCGAAATCCCCAATCTCATGTTCGCAACCATGATATCCCGATCATTGCTATGACCGCAAATGCCATGCAAGGGGACCGCGATCGATGTCTTGAAACGGGAATGAATGATTATATCGCCAAACCGGTGAATTCTAAAGACCTGGCGGAAAAACTCAAGATATGGTTACCGCAGAATGATCCTGAACGAGTGGAGGAACAAATAATACAACCATCTCTATCAGAGAGTGAACCGTCTTTGAAACCGTCGATTTTTGATCGAGATAATTTACTCGAAAGAATGATGGGAGATGTAGAAACCGCCGAAATGATAATAGAGATATTTCTGGACGACATACCCATGCAATTAGATGCTTTGAAACAATCAATGGAAGCAATGGACATTACTACAATGAAACGGGTAGCCCATACCATTAAAGGTGCTGCCGCAAATGTGGGGGGAAATGCTTTGAAAGAAACCGCTGCCCAAATCGAACAAGCGTGTTCGGATAATCAGATCGAATTCATTCACAATCACTGGGCCGAGTTAGCAAGTCGAGTTGAAGAACTAAAAGTAGTTCTCTCGCAATCTGTTGATAATAACAAACACGGATCTGGAGCAATTCATGAAAATTCTAATCACTGACGATGACTTTACAAGTCGAATACTGCTGCAAAGATTCCTAAGCCCATACGGTGAGGTTCATGTTGCCGTTTGTGGGAAAGAGGCTCTCGAAGCCGTTCAGACAGCCATCGATAATGGAGAACCCTATTCTTTAATCTGTTTAGACATTATGATGCCTGAGATGGATGGACAAGCTACACTTCAACAGATTCGAAAAATGGAAGAAGACAAGGGTTGTGATCTATCCGGAAGAAGTAAAATTATTATGACAACGGCTCTCAACGATATGAAAAATGTATGTCATGCATTTGAGGGACTTTGTGACGCCTATCTCGTCAAACCAATTGAGAAGAGCAAATTACTCCAAACATTACAGGACTTGGGATTGTAAACAAACTATCGAGTATAGGGCACCTCTAACAATCTCACTTTTGGAGTTGCCTGATTCTCGTTTTTATTTTGGGATCAAATTTGAAATCCACCAAATCCATAGGCAAGCAGGGAACAGGATCTACAGGCAACCGGGACTCTCCCCAACAAGGCTCTGGTCCCTATCCCCTCTTCCATTCCCTTCCTTCCCACTCTCTGCCCTTTCCCCCTCTTGCCAACACGACAAATTTGAGTCTTGGCACTTTTAATTTCTCTCTTCACAAATTCCCTTCTTTCAATTTGGCTCTCTATGGCAAAGGGTATGGGGTTGAGAAGCCCAGAACTAGGGATCCTGGGGAAAAGGTGAATGAAAACAGAGAACCTATTTGCCCGTACGGTACAAATATCCATCCGTGGTTAAATCATTATTTTCGCAGACGTTACAACTCATAATCTCATCAGGGATTTGATGTCTGAATGACATTGATACCGGGGTTTTTCAACGGAGAAAGTAACACAGGCCAGGGGACTTGCTCAGAGGTACAGTCCTTTTGCATCGGCATGTTGCCCTGATGATCAGGCCGCCAATCGGTGATACGACTTCAGAAGTCCGCCCAGGCGTTCGATACAGACGATCTCAGCGGTTGGGTCCGTTTTATGTTTCGGTTCAATGATCTTGCCCAATGACTGATGAATTCGTTCGTGGTGATAATACTCTCCAAACTGGCGAAGGACATATTCCAGTTGCTCCACCGAAGACAGGATCAGATGATCCAGACATTCCGATTTGACGGATTTCACAAAGCGTTCCGCGTAACAATTCAAATCCGGACTTCGGGCAGGTAGGATTACCGGTTTGATTCCAGCTGTTTTCAGGATGTCATGAAATCCTTCGGTACGATACAGCGGATCCCGATCGTGGATCAAATAGCGTTTGCCGTTGAGAAAGCCATCTTCCATATCCGTCAGAATCCTGGCAACCTGTTTCATATAGGCTCCATCGGGCTGTAACTGGACGGAGGCAAAGAATACCTTCCGTGTGGCCAGTTCCATTACGAAGAATACGGTGCAGCGGACCAACTTTCGTTTCACCAGGAGTTCGATGGTAAAGAAATCACAGGCAGCCAATACATCCCAATGGCTTCGAAGAAATTCATGCCAAGTGGAACGCACCGTCAGATCGGGTTCGGGATCATACCCGTTATCGATCAGGATGGTTTTCACCGCAGACTTGCTGATGGTATGGCCCAGATACACGACTTGGTCCGTGATCTTCCGATACCCCCACCGAGGATTGTCTTCTTTGAATCGGATCACAAGATGGACGATTTCCTGGCTGATGGGAGGCCGACCGGAAGACTTTCGCTTTTCCGATCCATCATACTTTCGGGCAATTAAGTCTCGGTACCAACGCATCACGGTGTCGGGGGTGAAGAGTTCTGTACATCGCTCCAACAGGGTTCGACTGAGTCGTTTGGCCTTGGCCGCCAGTCGCATTCGTTGGCTGGCGCTTAGCCGAATCTGTTTATTCTGTTGGCCCCCGCCATACCAACTCACAGTTGCCGGGGTCGGGGCACTTCGTTTGACCGTGTCTTGGGGCTGGGGGAGTTTGCGTCCCTTGGTGCGAGGACGGCCTACCGGATTCCTTCGCTGAGGCGCGGGAGCATACAAATTGGCATCCGGGTAGAACCGGCTGACCAGGGTGGCATGCCGCCGATGGCGGTTGCAAAAGCGGGCCAATTCGTGGGAGGCATAGCCGCCATCGCCCAGAAAGACGAATTTTCGCCGGGGAAACCAATGCATCAGCACGGCCATGAGCTGGCGGGCCAGGTACGGGGCGGTTTTATGCCGACGCCCTTCGGCCCGGTTGAGTTCCTCCGGTCGATACAACGCCGCCAGGACCGGCAGGGCCCAACGCCGGTGGGTAAAGGGAAACGCAGTGGAGACAGCCAGGACGACCCAGCGGTGGCCCCAGCGCCAGACGATGTGGCTGTGGCTGGAGCGGACGGCGTCGTGATGGCAACCCTTGCCGTAGACATGGGCACCCCGATGCTGAGCCGTGGTGTCATCCATCGGGACCAACACGGGTTCATCAGCCGGTATCCAGCGCAGGATCGCGGTTGCCAGTGTCTTACCCAAAGGCCACGGCGACCATACGGCCCGGGAAAAGATCCGATGGTAGGTGGTATGATGACCGGGAGTCCATTGCCTCAGGGTTCGCAAAACAGCGGTGACGGTGTGGCGACCCCGCGTCAGGACGGCTCCGACCAGAAGAGAAACAAATCTTTGGAATGTCGGTTCTGTAAATGCTATAGAAAAACTCATGATCAGCGGCTCGGCCGCCGATGGAAGAAGAAGCATAGCAGACTCCTTTCCGATGTACTGACCTTGAACATCAGTTCTCATCGGCAGGAGTCTGTTTGTTTCAGGAGCAATTCTCTCCATCAACGGCATTCCCAAAAATGGCAAAAGTCGAGCTTAGACAAACCATTGACTATTTCAATCTGCCGGAATCCCAATACGAGAATGCCATCGCACTTGGCCACGATCTCCCTGACCCCTTTCAGGGGAGTTGAGTTTGGGAAATTCGTTTCGCCCAAGGCCCGGACCCTTTAGCTGTCTCTCGGTCATGAGTGTCCTTAGCTCGGCCCAGAACACCGCTAGTTCGCCGTTCAACGCGTTTCGTTTGCTTATGAAGACGTTATGCATGTGCAGATAAGCCTGAAAGCTGCAGCGACGTACGACAGAATGACAAACACGATAGCTGCCAGATAAAGACCGCCAAAGACCCACGGCACATTGGTTTCTATGTGCGTGAACGGCAGATAGAGCTTCGCATCTTTACCCTCACCAACTTTCTTCCATTCAGCGGCATACGGCTGGATGGGGAGGGCGTTCTCAATCTCGTGGATTACGGCGAACTTCGCCGAATTCAGGTCTTTGTATGACCGGACCAGTCTATACCAGACATACGATAGAACAACGCCTGCACCTGCAGTCAGCAAGAGCCATATCGATCTGCATGGTATGCCCGCGAAATTCAGCAGGATACCGCACAGCGTCACTATTGCCGTGTTGATTGACAGGATGAATGTGTTGGCGACCTGCCTGCGGTGGCTGATTCTGTCCGCCATTTCAAGATAGACCTTGTACTGGTCCAGCAGATGGTCCTTGTACTTTGTGCCGTATGAAGCTTCTGACTGCCCGAAGAGGTCAGGATTTCGTGAGTCCATTTTAAATCCCATTAATGAACATGCAAATCATATCGCACGGCTACTCGCTCATACGGTTTTCCTACCGGCTTCCATCTATGAGAGCCTTAAGGTTGGACCATGTCCAGTTGTACATCTTGTCGGTACTTTGGGCGGCAGTAGGCCTTACACACGCTTTGTCAGCATAGCCACAGAGCAGAAAATAGTTACCTCGCTCTTCCTTTGCTATAGACAATTCGGTCGCGACTCCGGAAGCGGTGTTCGTGTGCTCGCCGCATATCACTATAACCACATCGCAACCCTTGATTCTTGTTCTGGCCTTGTCCTTCCAGTCTTTCGAGATGGCATACTTGATGGACATGTCCGCTATATCGAAGGGGGTGTCGGGATTCTTTGCCTGCCCAACGAGCAAATTCTTAAGGTCCAAGTCATGGTCATAGTCGAAACTGATGAACACTCTTTTTTTGGCCATGTGGCCTCCTTCAAACTCGATGTTGTTGTTGACCGCTTGTGCGCTCAGTCCTTCGGCGGATACGGGTCTGTGCCGAGCATTTCTCTGACTTAGATTAGTGTTCTTTGTCTCTCGGCGGACAGGGGTCGTTGCCGGGGGCGATAGTATCCTTGCTGCGGATTTTCCCATCGAGCCCCTTTATGATGAGCTCGCCTCCGCCCTGATTGCCCAGCATGTCTTTGGCGGCCTTCGCAGCTTCGCCTTGTGTGGGGTGCACGCTCGATGCTTTGTCCGCGTCATTCCTTTTGTTTGCCCACTGGCCATCGGGCCGCTGTGAGACAACTCGATCTCTGCCTTTGCTCATAATGAACTGCCTTTCAAATTCCGGCTATCTTCTTGACCCGCCTATACAGTAGGCGCAGTTATCGTATCCCTGCCTGTGGGCATCGTCGAGGGAGTTGAACGGGACAGCGTGACCAGCCCGGATGATTTCATCGATCTGGCACACGGGCTTCTCGTTGTCGAGGTCATGGACTTCCTTTTTGCTCGGACTCGAGTTTCCGCAGAACCTCGATCCATTCAGTGGGTATCCGTGTCTTCTTCCCATATGGCATCCTTTCCAATCAGTCTCAGTATGTCATGTCTATTCCGAGGGTCCGAACACCAGACCCTGAACAAACCATAGCATTATCCGGCCTGGAGTCAAATCGAGGGGTAGCGTATCTGGTGAAAATCCATGTTGCAGTGGAGACGGTCGTCGGCACCTGTCGGCGGCTGCTTCCCTTTCCTTGTCTTGGCCCTTTGGCCTTGCGTGTCCCTTAACGCAAACCGCATGCCAAGCCAGACTCCCGCAGGCATTCAAGGCCGTAAGTGATTTATATCACTGTAGTTACACGGTTTCCATCTGTAGCGATAGGCAGGTGACAGTGGCCAGATTGCCCATAATGGCAGGTTTGCTCGCCGGAATTGGCAGCCAAGAGGTCATGGCTAGCTGTGCCTCCGCGAGGGACATTTCTTCAACCTATAAAGTTACCAGCATAGCGCAAAGGGGATTGGGGCGCAAGGGGAAATGTTGAAGTATTTCCGTGTGACCTCTTGACTTCGACTATAACATATGTTATAGTCAACCGATTGAGTAAATTAACATATGGACATTAAAAAATGATTGAATCAGATTTCATAGGAAATCGTCACAGAAAAGATTATGCAGGGACAATCAAACGCCTGCGTGCCGAACTCGGCTTGACCCAAGAGGCCTTAGCAGCGCGCCTCGGAGTATCGTTTGCCACGGTCAACCGTTGGGAGAACGGACAGACTAAACCCTCCCAGCTGTCACGGAGTCAACTTCAGCAACTCTGGGAAATTGGTACGAAAGATGAATCTTCATCTGAAAAGAAAAAAGATGCGGCCCCTGCTGTCTTAGATTTCGCAGCTCGCCCTGAGATGATTAAGGTTTTAGCCGAAGGAGAGCGTCTTTCATTCGGCCACTTAATGAATCCTACCTTTGCTACGGAAATATCCAACATTGATCCCCTTCCCCATCAACGAATCGCGGTCTATGACCACATGCTCAAGCAATCTCAATTGCGATTTCTTCTTGCGGATGATGCCGGGGCAGGAAAAACCATCATGTCCGGTCTTTACATCCGGGAAATGTTATCCCGGCGTCTTCTTCAACGAATCCTGATCGTTACTCCGGCCGGCCTTGTTCCGAACTGGCGGCGAGAGCTTCTGACATTATTCAATCTACCGTTTCATATTGTCAGTGGTGTCGATGCGCGTCATGAGAATCCGTTTATTGGTGAAACCAGCCATCATGTAATCATCAGTGTCGATACAATGGCAAGTTCCCGTGTGTTTGCACGCATGAAAGAATCTGGAGTCATTCCATACGACCTTGTGATTTTTGACGAGGCCCATAAACTGTCGGCCAACCGAGGAGATGATCTCCGTGTTCGCAAGACAGACCGTTATTGCCTTGCGGAGGCACTGGCTGGAGTGCAACCATGCAGTGACCGGTGGCATTTAAGCTGGAACGCTTACCATCTGCTGTTACTTACCGCCACTCCTCACATGGGAAAGGATTATCCCTATTATGCCTTGTGGAGATTGCTCGAACCTACAATTCTCAGCACTCCAGAGGCGTTCAGCGAATACCCCGCAGACAAACGACAGATGCATTTTATCCGTCGGACCAAAGAGGAAATGGTATATCTTAATGGCCGCCCGCTTTATCCCACGCGAACCTCTGATACGCTGAGTTATGACCTTAGCAAGGGTGAGATCGGCGAACAGCTTCTTTACGATGAGACTACCGAGTATCTTCGTTATGTCTATAACAAGGCAAAGTTATTGAATCGAGAAGCAGCACGGTTGGCTATGAGCGTATTCCAGCGCCGAATGGCAAGCTCAACATGGGCCCTGCTTCGTTCGCTCGAGCGGCGCATAGAAAAACTGGATGCACTCATCACCGACATTCAAGACGGCAAGTTGACCACAGAACAACTCATCACATTGCAGCAGCGGATGCACGAGGATGATGACGTTCTTGAAACCAAGACCGCGGATGATGAATCTTCTGAAGAAGGTCTTGAAGAAAACGAAATTGTCGAGGGATATCTTCTACAAGGAGTGGTTGCCGCATCCCTGTCCGATCTGATAGCCGAAAAGGGTCAGGTCCAGCAACTCCGTGATCTGGCCAGGAAGGTTTTCGAAAGCGGCCATGAATCTAAGTTCGAAAAGCTCCGTGAAGTTCTTACCGACTCCAAATTCAGCGGCGAAAAGTTCATTATATTCACGGAGCATCGAGACACGCTTGAATTCCTTGTTCGGCGACTGGGCGGAATGGGTTACACGGGGCAGATTGCTCATATCCATGGCGGCATGGGCACACGACCTGATCCGAAGTCCGGACTGAGTGAACGCGATGAACAGGTCGAGTTCTTTCGGAAATCCATCGAAGACGGAGGAGCAAGATTCCTCATCTGCACAGACGCAGCGGGGGAAGGCATCAATCTTCAATTCTGTTGGATCATGATCAATTATGACGTCCCCTGGAATCCGGCCAGGCTTGAGCAGCGGATGGGCCGTATTCATCGATACAAGCAGAAGCACGATCCCGTCGTAATCCTGAACCTCGTCGCCTCCACCACGCGGGAAGGCAAAGTGCTCAAAGTCCTTTTGGAAAAGCTGGAGAAAATTCGCAAGGAACTGAAGTCGGATAAGGTTTTCGACTGCATTGGACGAATCTTTCAGCAGGTCTCCATCAAGCAGTATATGGAACTTGCCATCACGGAAAATGCCGAAAATGTGGCTCGTGAACTGGACGGTCGTCTGACCAAAGAACAAATCCAGGCCGTTGCCGCTCGCGAAAAATCCCTGTATGGCACCGGCGGCGATGTGGCCCAGGAACTGCCCCGGCTCCGCGCCAACATGGAAAAAGAAGTGTACTTCCGCCTGTTGCCGGGTTATGTGTGCCAGTACCTTCAACAAGCCGCGCCCCTTGTGGATATTGACATCGAAGGCGACATGGAAGGCGTTTTCTCCTTCCGCCCGAAACAGCTTCATAGTCTCGATCCTCTTCATGCAGTGTTGGAACTCTACCCGGAAGCGTCGCGAGACAATCTTTCCGTAACACGCCCAACCAACCCGAAGGATACGATCTGGCTTCATCCCGGAGAACCGGCATTCGAAAGGTTTCGACAACTTGTCAGTGAGCGTCTTGCCAACGCAGGAACTCGAGGGGCGGTTTTTATTGATCCTGCCGCCTCAAAACCCTACCTTTTCCACATGGCTTTTCTCAGAATTATCCGGAAGGCAGACACTGAACTGACGGACCTGTCCAAGGAAGAAGTATTAGACTGCCGCCTTGTCGGCATCAAACAGTTCGAGGGGGCCGAAATCTCGCTTTGCCCGGTCGAGCACCTGCTACTTCTCAAGGGCGGAAACGGACTGCCCGCATCGGCACAACGGCTGGCGGTAGCGGCTGAAAAGGAAAAGGATATCGCCCGAGCCTTTCTTGCCGAGCGTGTCGCCCGCGAAATGGCTCTCGGACATCAGAATCGACTTCTGGACAGTCTTCCCGAACGCAGGAGTTATATTCAACGCGGATTCGATTATCAGGAAGTGGAACTTGCCACCGCCCGGGCCAGACATTCCGAAAAGGCAAAAGCCGGCAACCGCAAGGCCATCGAGGCGCTGGAAGATGTCAAGCGACAGCAGCGGTTGATGGCCAGTCGCCGGCAAAATGCTATGGCGGTCTTACAGAGAGAACCGGAGCTTATCACACCTGGAGAGATCACCTTCATCGTTCATGCCCTTGTTGTTCCGTCTTCCGATCCGGCGGATCGCGAGCAACACGATGCAAATGTCGAAATAGCTGCCATGCAGATCGCCCGGGTTTTCGAGGAAGCGGCCGGCGCCAATGTGCTGGATGTTCATACCCCGGATTTGGCCCGTCTGGCCGGGCTTCCGGATAATCCCGGCTTCGACCTTCTATCTATCCGGCCTGGGAATGAAAAACGGGCTATCGAGGTCAAGGGACGAGCAGAGACCGGGGACATTGAAGTAACAGCCAATGAGTGGGCTAAGGCCTGCAATATGCGACAGGGGTACTGGCTCTATGCGGTGTATGACTGCGCCACAGCCAATCCCCGGCTTGTCCGCGTACAGGATCCGTTCGAGAATCTGCTGGCCAAGTTCAAGGGCAGTGTCCTGATCAGCGTGAAACAAGTCCTCGATGTACAGGGGGGCATATAATGCCATGGAATGACAAACTTCAAGGTCAGGCACTCCAGATTGCAGCAACACCAAACTCGCCGCTGTGTGTAGTTGCCGGCCCCGGCACCGGAAAAACCTTTGCCCTTATGAGACGCCTCGCACGTTTGCTCGAGGTAAATCATGCTGATCCCAAACGTATCCTCGCCTGTACATTCACGCGGACGGCAGCTGAAGACATCACTCGCGAAATATCGAAACTCGGTATCAGTGGCGCTGAAGACATCCTTACCCAGACTGTCCACGGTTTCTGTTTCTCAATGCTGTCTGCCCAGGATGTACTTGAAGCCACCGGTCGCGTTCCCCGGCCACTATTGCGATTCGAGGAGCGGTTTCTACTTCAGGACTTATGTAAGATGGGTTTCGGCGGCGTTCGTGACTGTGGCAAACATCTACGAGCATTCTCCGCAGCCTGGGCACGCCTACAACATGAAGACCCAGGCTGGCCACATGAGGCATCCGACCAAGCATATCAAGCTGCTTTGCTCGCATGGTTGCGTTTTCATGAGGCCATGTTGATCAGCGAATTAATCCCGGAAGGTATCAAATACCTGCGGAATAACCCACGCTCACCATACCGAACAGCGTTCGACCACCTGCTTGTTGACGAATACCAGGACCTCAACCGCGCCGAACAATACCTTGTCGATCTTCTGGCAGGCAATAACCTTGTGGTAGTCGGTGACGAAGACCAATCAATCTACTCATTCAAGCATGCGAATCCAGAAGGTATTGTCGAATTCCCCGGCACGCATCCAAATACTGAGGAGGCCGGTTTAGATCAATGCCGCCGATGCCCACACCGCATCGTGGCAATGGCAAATGCGTTAATCTCGTACAACACGACTCGCAGCAACCGGCAGTTGAAGCCTCTTCCCGGTAATCCTGCCGGTGAGATTCATGCTGTGCAATGGTCGAACATGCAGGAGGAAGCAACGGGAATCTCGGACTTCATCAAGGACCGTGTGGATGCCGGGGTAGTTGATGCTGGCAATGTGCTGGTACTTGCGCCACGCCGTGAATTCGGTTATATGGTCCGCGACGAACTCAACGGGAATAATGTTCCCGCTCATAGTTTTTTTAGTGAGGAATTGCTGGATGGCGACCCAAAGAACCTTACTGAATCGCAAGCACAACAGGCGATGGCACTGTTAAATCTTTTGGCCAATCAGGAAGACCGTGTGGCACTGAGATGCTGGTGTGGCTTCGGCAACAACTCCCTAGCCGATGGGGCATGGGCCCGCTTGCGGGCACACTGCGAAATCAGCGGGGACAGTCCGTGGCAAGCTTTGGAAAAGTTAGCTAGCGGAACACTGAAACTATCGTATACCGACCATATCGTTTCCCGCTTCCTAAGCCTTCGGACCCAGTTCGTCAACCTTAATGGATTGTATGGCCATGATCTCGTGGATGCTGTACTGCCCGCTTCCGAAGCATGGGCCGTACATCTGGCCCAAATCGGGGCCAGTATCAAGGAAGATGATTTCGGCCCTAAGAAACTGAGTGACACTATCCGGCAGCATGTTTCACAGCCTGAAATGCCAACAGATGTGGATTACATCCGTGTCATGAGTTTACATAAATCCAAGGGCTTAACCGCCGACCTTGTTATCGTATGTGGTTGCATCCAAGGCCTTATCCCTAGTATCGACACAGACAGTACGCCATACGAACAGCTACGAGCATTGGAAGAACAACGGCGACTGTTTTATGTGGCTATCACCCGAACCCGGAAGACATTGGTGCTTTCGTCGGTGACAGGACTTCCATCTGCCGTCGCTTTCAAAATGCAAGCCCGAACGACCCGAACAGTTAGTGGAATTGCACGAACGATAGCGTCGCAGTTCATCAATGAACTTGGTCCACAGTGTCCAGCAGCAGTGACGGGGCATCAATTCCTTATCAATACGGGGGTGCATTCATGAAGCAATGGCCGCCCCTTAACGATTCAGTCGCCTTTGCACTTGCACGGATGGTGGATGATGCACAGACGGACAGGCGTGATCCCAGCCACTCCGACATCCAGTTCTGCATCACCAAATGGAATTTGACACCAGGCGATCCAAACTCCCAAGGCCAGACTGTGGGTAAGGCGAAACGGGTACGGTCTGTTCTGACTTGGGCAATTGAGCACTCGTTTGAGAATGGTCGTGGATTCGTGGGACAACTCGTCTCCTTGGTCCGAAGCTGCGGCGGTTTTCGTATCGGGTCTCCCAACCATGTCGGAGAAGAATCCGTTAGGAACCTTCGTGAGGCAATGACATCAGAAGGATATGTACTCACATCCGATGGTGAGATTCAGCCAATTGTGCTGGACTCGCTGTCTGGGACGGAACTAACTGAAGCATTAGAGGCATACATCCGGCGAGCGCAGAAGGGGGCGGATGATGCGGCCTTATTAGCAGGTACCGCCAAAGACTTGATGGAAGCAACAGCAGCACATGTACTCCGCGAACTCTGGAATACGAGCAATCCACCCCATAATTTCCCAACTCTGTTAGGACAGGCCTTCGTCGCTCTAAATTTGAAAACATCTGCTGACAAACCTGTGGATGGTGAGCCGGTCCAGTATCGTATGCAAAGAGGATTGTATGAAACCGCTTGTGCCATCAACACATTACGCAACAAGGAGGGTACGGGTCATGGCAGACCTTGGTTGCCATGTGTTACTGTAGAAGAAGCTCGTCATGTAGTGCAAGTGATGGGCTGTGTGGCTGAACTCCTCTTGGTAAACCTTAAACAGAAGACGGTGAAACCATGATCGATAAACCAAGACTCATCGAACACGCGTTTCCACTCAAGCAGGCATCGCTGGATAGCGTGCATGAGCACATTTCCACGCCGCACATCCGGCTGACTCGGCCACTACCGGTGGCATGTCCGATGGTGCTAACGGCACAACTGGTCCGGACCGCTGCGGAGGTGTACCTATGTCCATAGTCGACTGTTTTTGTGATGTTCATTTGCAGCGTCTCTGCGATGTGCTGGCAGCTACGAACACGGGGCTATCCGGATCGGAAATTGGGAAGTTGCTGAACGACTTGCACATCGCCGACCCATATGGTAACCTGCCACCGTTCACGAAGTCTAAGCGAGCGAGGCTCTATGAGGCCCTCCGGGCTAAGCAACAGCAGGACCAATGCGGGAACCTCATTATCGAATTCATCCACCGCACGATGGACCCTGTTCGATACACTGGCAACTCGGCGTACTTTGAAAGTAGGCGCCAGGAACTGAACGAGGTCTTGGCATTCTGCGGCCTCATGTTGGAAGAAGACGGTAAGCTGCGTCGGCAGACAACTGTCCACACACTGACTGAGGCGGAAGAACGGGCTGGACGCCTTCGTACCGAGCTTCAACGGCGTGGTGTACATAGCGATGTTCTGGCCTTTTGCCGATCGGAAATAGTCCAGAAGAACTACTTTCACGCTGTCTTCGAAGCTACAAAGAGTGTGGCCGACAAGATCAGGACACGAACCGGCCTTATCGGCGATGGTTCAGAGTTGGTCGATCGAGCCTTTGGCTGCGGCAAAGCGGCAATGCCCTTCCTCGCTTTCAACTCTCTCCAGACGGAAACAGAACGCAGTGAGCACACGGGAATGATGAACTTGATGAAGGGTATGTTTGGGGCATTCCGAAACGTGACGGCCCATGTGCCGAAGATTTCGTGGCCTATTTCCGAGCAAGATGCGCTTGATTTATTAACAATAGCTTCTTTCCTTCACCGTCGTCTTGATGCTGCGGTACGAACGCCGAGGACTGTATGATCGATAAACCAAGACTCATTGAACACGCCTTTCCCCTGAAACAAGCTTCATTGGACTCGGTCCACGAGAAGAATGTTCGGCATGGGCATATATCCACCCTCCACATCTGGCCCGCAAGGCGGCCGCTGGCGGCCTGCCGGGCGGCATTGATTGCCACGCTCCTACCCGATCCCGGAACACCGGAAGAACGCCAGAAGCTCTGCGAGAAAATCGGCGGCAAGGTCGTCAAGAAGCTCGAACGCAAAAAGATGCCCAACGGCGAGACTGTCGAGCGGGAAAAAGAGACCACCGAAGGTGGTATTCTGCATTGGGGCCGAGAAATCGAGAATAAGGAACTCCTCGAATGGTTCCGCCAGGAGATCAAGAAGGCCTACGGTGGCCGGGCACCGAAGGTACTTGATCCATTTGCCGGCGGCGGGGCGATTCCGCTGGAGGCCATGCGGCTGGGCTGCGAGACCACAGCGGTGGACATTAACCCGGTCGCCTGGTTTATCCTCAAGTGTACCCTCGAATATCCACAGAAACTTGCCGGCCAGACTCATCCCCTGCCACATTTTATCCTCGAAAACGAGGATTTCATGGACGCCTTCTACAAGGCCCATCCTCATCTTGTCGGCCGTACAAAAAAGACCAAGAAACAACGCCACAAGGAACAGCTAGAGCCGGGTTTCTGGGATACCCCGGACTCCGGCCGTGCCCCCAAGGCCGATCTTGCCTGGCATGTCCGGGCATGGGGGCAATGGGTATTGGACCGTGCCCGGCGGGAACTGGCCCGGTTCTATCCAACCTATTCCGATTTTGAGCATTTGCCCCTGACAAGCAAGGATATTACAAACGGTATCATTCAGAAACCGTTTGAAAAGCAACCTATGCAGCTTGTGCCCCTCAAAGAAGACGGCACCCCAGACACCGAAGCCCTGAACAAGGACTTCAGCAAGGACTACCTTGCCGATAAGCGAAATCCCCGCTGGGTAGCCAAGCCAACCGTCGCCTACCTCTGGGCGCGGACGATCCAGTGTAAGAACTGCCGTGCGACGATTCCGCTCCTGAAAACCCGATGGCTCTGTAAAAAGGATAAGAAACGGGTAATCCTTACCATGGAACCGAACACCGAAAAGACGGGTGTTGTTTTTGGCATTGAGACCAATGTCCCGGTAAAGGGCGGTAACGCAGCACAAAAACGGGAACATGACAAGCGGATTAGTGCGGGGACGATGTCCCGCTCTGGGGCTAAGTGCCCCTGCTGTCCAACAATCATGACACTGGAAGATCTCCGAGTCGAGGCCAAGGCCGGAAAGATGAATAGTGTTCTTGCAGTTGTTGCGATTGAAACTGCTGTAGGCAAAGAATATAGGAGACCGACTAAGGAGGATCTTGCAGGTGTTGTTAGCGCCGCTACTGAGGTGGAAAAAGTCTTTTCAATCTTACCCTTCGGTTTGCCTTCCGAACCAACCCCGGCTGGAGGAGGGCAAGGTGCTGGCCGTGCTTTTTCGGTACAGAATTACGGTCTGATGCGTTGGTGTGACCTTTTCTCCCCCCGACAGCTCTTGGCACTAGGTACATTTGTGAAGCATACTCGGAGATTGCGAGACGAGATTCAGTTGTCTGGGTACTCGCATGAATGGTCAACAGCTATCGAAGCATATTCAGTTTGTATCATTAGTCGAACTGCTGACTACATGGCCAATCTCTGTGTCTGGGAGAATGGTGCAGAGGAAGTAAAACATGTTTTTATGCGGTGGGCGTTACCCATCACTTGGGATTTTGCAGAGGCCAATCCCTTTGCACCGATTGAACGGTTCTTTGCAGGAGGTATAAATTCCTCTCGCCGTGTTCTTTCCGCTTTGCACGGGAGCTCTTGGGCGGAAACATGCCCTCCAGTAATTCTAAACCAATCTGCTATTAAAGTAACCGATGGCGAATACGATATCGTGTTCACAGATCCCCCATACTATGACGCAATCCCATATTCAGATCTGATGGACTTCTTCTATATATGGCTTCGGCGGTGCTTGGGAGATCATAATCATGACTTTCGTACAGCTTTCCGGAGCAGTCTCACTCCCAAATGGGATGCCCAAATCAATGATGGTGAATTGATCGATGATGATAGCCGCCATGGGGGTGATGCCGCAGCATCGAAGAAAGCTTATGAAGATGGTATGCACCGAGCATTTTGTGCTGCATCTACAAGACTAAAACCTGACGGTCATATGGTAATTGTCTTTGCAAACAAAAATCCTGATGCTTGGGAAACACTTGCTGCATCTGTTATTAGGGCGGGCTTCTGTGTAAACGGTTCATGGCCTATCGTTACAGAAATGCCAGGTGGATTACGCAACTTGGGGCGGGCATCTTTAGCATCGTCTGTCTGGCTTGTCTGTAAAAAGCGGCCATCCACAGCAAAACCGGGCTGGGATGCTCAGGTATTAGAGGCGATGCAAGAGAAAATCCGGATTAAATTACGCGAGTTCTGGGATGCGGGGATTCGTGGACCGGACTTTGTCTGGGCGGCGACAGGGCCCGCACTGGAGGCCTATAGCAGGCATCCCATTGTCAAGAAGGCCAATGAACCGGGCTTGATGACGGTCGGCGAGTTTTTGACTCAGGTCCGGCGGATGGTCGTGGATTATGTGGTCGGGCGGGTACTGACCGGTGAAAAGGAAGCCGGTGAAGAACTGGCCGCTGCGGACCGCCTGGATGAGCCGACGGCCTACTACCTCCTGCATCGGCACGACTTTGGGCTGAATGAGGCACCGGCGGGGGCTTGTATCCTGTATGCCATCTCGTGCGGCATCTCGGATAAGGAACTGGCCGACACCTGGGACCTGATCGCCTTTTCGAAAGGCAAGGCCGCGGAGGATACCGAGGAGGAGGGAGAGGCGGATGCCGATGCGGAGGCCGATGAGGACACGCAGGAGGATTCGGGCAGCAAGGTGAAGCTCAAGACCTGGGCTCAGCGCAAGGGCCGCTCGCTCGGATATGATGCCCCAGGGGGCAGGCCCGTTCCGCTGATTGACCGGCTGCACTGCCTGATGCATCTGTGGAAGGCGGGAGAGCTTTCGAAGGTGGACGAATATCTGGACAGCAATGGCCTGCGTCGACATGAACTCTTCAAGCGGCTCGTACAGTCGCTGATTGAACTGTCTCCCCACGGCAGCGAGGAACGGTCGCTTCTGGAATCGCTGAGCAACCATGTTCAGGCACGGGGAGCGGTGAAACTGGATAAACAACTGTTTGCGCAGGAACCGATCCAACAGGAGGCAACGGAATGAAAACTATGGAACTTCCCGAATTACTGGAAGCCAAAGAAGGGGAGAACATCGAGTTCAAGGAGGCCAAAAACCACTTTGATTTTGAGTTATTGACGAAGTATGCATGCGCTATTGCCAACCGAGGCGGCGGTTGTATCGTCCTGGGTGTGACAGATAAGCGGCCACGCAAAGTAGTTGGTTCACGGGCGTTTGAACAACCGGAGCGAACACGGACCGGACTGATCGAACGGCTCCATCTGCGAATCGATTTCCATGTGTTGAATGCGCAGGAAAAACAGGTATTGGTATTCATGATTCCCGCACGCCCCGTCGGAATGCCTATCCAATATGGTGGGATTTACTGGTCTCTTGTCGGCGACAGTCTTGTTCCGATGTCGGAATCGGACTTGCGGGCCATTTTTGCCGAATCGGGACATGACTTTTCAGCGGACATATGCCCCGGAGCGGAGTGGAAGGATCTCGACCAGCATACGGTTGAGGACTTTCGAAATCGTTGGATCGCCAAGTCACACAATCAAGCACTGGGAACACTTTCCCACGAACAGTTGCTTCGGGATTGCGAGGCCGTTATCCACGATGGAATCACCTATGCCGCCCTGATCTTGTTTGGAACCCATGAAGCCTTGGGGCGATTGCTCGGACAGGCAGAAGTGATATTCGAATACCGTTCTAACGAGGCATCCGGGCCAGCCCAGCAACGGGAAGAATTCCGTCAAGGATTCTTTGCCTACTACGACAAGCTGTGGGAATTGGTCAACCTGCGGAACGACAAGCAACACTACCAAAACGGATTGTTTGTTCTGGATGTGCCAACCTTTGAGGAACGCGCTGTGCGTGAGGCCATTTTAAACGCGGTAAGCCATCGGGATTACCAGCTAGGGGGAAGCGTATTCATCCGACAATATCCACGAAAGCTCGTGATTGACAGCCCGGGTGGATTGCCACCCGATGTCACGCTGGAAAATATCCTTGATCGTCAATCGCCTCGTAACCGGCGGATAGCGGATATCTTTGCCAAATGCGGTTTGGTAGAGCGATCCGGACAGGGCATGAACCTGATGTTCGAATTGAGCATCAAGAACGCAAATCTATTACCCGACCTGAAAGGAACAGACCGATATCACGTCATTCTGACCCTCGACGGCCAAGTTCAAGATCCAAAGCTCTTGGAAATGATGGAGAAAATCGATCGGGACACCTTAGAGAGTTTCAGCACACAGGATTTCCTCGTGGTAAACTTGGTTCATCGGGATCAATCGATTCCCGATGCGTTACGTGACCGGATTACCCGGTTGTTGGATTTGGGTATCCTTGAGCGGGCAGCACGAGGGAAATATATGCTAGGGCGTCAATATTATGGTATGACGGGCAGGAAAGGCGTCTATACTCGAAAAAAAGGATTGGATAGGGAAACCCGAAAGGAACTGCTCTTAAAACACATCCGAGACAATAAGGCGACCGGTAGTAAACTTGCCGAGCTATGTGATGTTCTGCCCGGACATCCACGAAGCCAAATTCAGGTTTTTCTCCGGGAATTGCGCCACGAAGGCAAAATCAGGCTAATTGGGGCAACGGCTGGTGGTCGGTGGTTTCCCGCTGAATCCGGTAAAGCTGAGTAGAAAGGTTGTAACTGGTTGCAATAGTTGCAACTGATTGCAACATCGTATCGAAGGAAGATGATTTTCGATTGAGGATATCAAGATGGCGAAATTACCCTGGAAACCATGGCATGAGGTAGTACAACTTCGGGAAGACCTGCGGAGCGGCGAATTGCCCATGCATCAATTTGCGGCCGATCTGTATGAGGTCATCATGCAGCGGGGTAAACGGCCGGTGTATGAAAAACCGGAACATTTTTTTTCGCTGACTTTCCCAACCTATAACCTACGGCAACTGGTACGGGATGTCGTGTTGCGGCTGGCCGGGAAAAATGACAAGGCCGTTCGGCAACTGGAATTGACCTATGGTGGCGGAAAAACCCATACACTGATCGCTCTGTGGCATCTTGTCAACGATCCGGACACCCTCCCCGATCTGCCAGCAGTGGCGGAGTTCGTTCAGGAGATTGGCCAGCGGCCTCCAAAATGCCGTGTGGCCGGCCTCTGTTTTGACAAGCTGGATGTCGAGAAGGGAATGGATGTCCGTTCCCCCAAGGGTACGGTACGGACCCTCAAGCACCCTTGGAGCGTGCTGGCATATCAGATCGCAGGTGAGGCGGGCTTAAAGATCCTGCATGCTAATAATTTGGCCGAAGAACGCGATTCAGCGCCCGCCGAGAACCTGCTGACGGAACTTCTCGAACTGCCGAGCAAGGAGGGCCTTGGTATTCTCATCCTGATCGATGAGGTATTGATGTATGCCCGAGAGAAGGCAGGACAGGATCGGGAATGGAGAAGCCGACTGGCAAACTTTTTCCAATATCTGACCCAGGCGGCGGTAAAGGTGGATCGGTGCTGCCTTGTAGCCTCGCTTCTGGCAACGGATCCGCGAAAGAGCGATACACTGGGCCGGGAAATCCAGTCTGAACTATATGACATCTTCCAGCGTCAGCGAGAAGAGGCCGTGGAACCGGTGGTCAAGGAGGATGTAGCCGAGGTGTTGCGGCGAAGATTCTTCACGCCGGAATCGCTCCGAAACCGGGATTCATTCCGGCAACATGTAGTCGCCGCAATTAAAGGCATCGCAGCCGTGGATGAGCAGACTGCAAAACAAGGCGCGGATACCGAGGAACGGTTTTTGAAAAGCTTTCCGTTCCATCCCGAACTTACGGAAGTTTTGTATTCTAAATGGACGCAGCTTGCCCGATTCCAACGGACACGGGGTGTTTTACGGACCTTCGCTCTGGCTTTGCGGGAGGCGGAAAAATGGGATACCAGCCCGCTCATCGGTCCGGCCGTGTTTTTGACTCCGCCGGGCAAGGAAGGATTATCAGAGTCCCTTCGGGAAATGATCACCGTCGCGGATACCGAGGAATGGGAAGGGAAGAAACAAGCATGGACTGGTATCCTGGACAACGAATTTTCGTTGGCCCGGCGGATACAAACTGAATCTGTCGGTCTGAAGTTCCGCGAAATCGAACAGGCCATTGTGGCAACCTTCCTTCACTCACAACCCGTAGGGCAGAATGCACGAACACGAGATCTTATCGTGCTCATAGGCTCCACCCGGCCAGATAAGATTGAGCTGGAAAAAGGTCTTTCCCGTTGGGCACAGACAAGTTATTGGCTTGACGATTTCTTTTCTGTAGTTGCGGAGGGGCAACTTCCCGGCACATGGAGGCTTGGAAATCGGCCCAACTTGACACAGATGCACGCTGTCGCGGCCAAAAATGCCAATGACGATATCGTCCGGGCGCATCTCTTGGATGATATCGGTAAGGTTAAAAATCTCACTGCCAACGCCTCTGCCGCAGGAGTACGCGTCCATACACTTCCAAGTCGCCCAAGGGACATTGAAGATGACGGGGCATTCCATTATGCCATATTATGCCCGACTTCTGCATCAGAATCCGGAAAGCCCAGCCCCGAAGCCAGACGTTTTCTGGATGAAACCACGGGGTCGGATCGGCCGAGGGTGTACCGGAATTCCGTTCTGTTATTGGCGCCATCCAGGGACGGGCTCGAACTGGCATCCGCACGAGTAAGAGAATATCTCGCATGGGAAGTTGTCCGTGAGGAGATTAAAAAACAGCAGAAAGATGGAAATGTCGATCCTGCCCGGGCACAAACACTCCAGATCAACATCGACAAGGCCAAAGGCCGTATTCCTGAGGCAATCAAGCAGGCATACTGTATTGTAGTGACCGTTTCCGAAAAAGATGAAGCTCAGGCCTTCAAGATCACGGTAACTGATGATCCTCACTTCAATATCATCAAGGGCGACAAACGGTCTCGAGTACAGGATATGGCCATTACCGCCGAGGCCCTCTTACCGGGCGGACCATATAACCTCTGGCGGCCAGGGGAAAGTTCGCGGCGTGTCAAAGACCTGTCAGGTGCGTTTGCCCAGATTCCTCACCTTCCGAAGATGCTGAAAACCAGTGCTATTCTTGATACTTTGTTGGACGGGTGTCAGAAGGGAACCTTTGTATTGCGATTGACCCGGCCAGACGGTTCATTTCGAACATGGTGGATGTCTCGACCGGATGAGAACGCGATCAATGACCCGGCACTCGAGTTAGTTCTTCCTGAAGCAGCCGAGTTGAGCGATATTCAGTTTGCACTTCTTGCACCCAAAAGATTACCGAAACTGTGGACCAGCGATGAGATTACGATCCAATCCGTCATGGATTATTTTGGCGGATCAACGGTGGTGCATATCGAGCGAGATGGCTACGAAGAGCCAATACAGATTCCAAAGGCCGGACAAGATGTTGTTGAGAATGCTGTCGATGCTGCCGTGGAAAATACCATCGTATGGCTTCTGTCCGGACCAGCCAGTATTCTGGGTGAGCCGATTCCTACTGGAGTAGTCAACCTGAACGCGCGGATCTGTGTACCACCGGCCATTATTACCCCCGCAGAGATTCTGCCCGAAATCCTGTCTGAGGCATGGAAGAACGGTGTCGCATCCTGTCTCTCGGTTGCCACTGTATTGTCCCAGAAGACAGGAAAGACACTCCCTTGGAAAACGATTCGTGAAGTCATTCAGAACGCGATACAAGCCCGGTTTATCGAGTTAACGGAAGATTCTCATGCATGGCCATGTGATTTATCTGCTGCCCAGTTCGTCAAGTTCAAAGTAACCACGGGAGTCGCAGGAGGTATGAAAGGCGGTATCGGCACAGGACATTCAAAATCGCTGGTTGCCAACAGCGAACTGGAACCCAGTCAAGTGCAAGACCTAGGTGATATGGTGCCGAAGCTTCTGGAAATCAAGGCCAAGACCAATATACCGATTCGGTTTCTTATTTCCATCGAGATCGGGGATGGAAAAGTATTACCGCCGTCCGATGTGGCGAAAGAGATCAATGAATTACTCAAGAATATTCGGGACAATCTGCAATTGAAATAAGATTGGGAAAATCCTTGTAGCCGGATTAGCATACAGAAATAACCTATAAAAATTAGCTCCCGTTATACCAAGAAGAAATTCCGCAGCCAAAATAATGGCTGCGGAATGGAAAACAATCAAGAAGGTTTCGAGGGTAAAGTGGCTCTGGCTGGCTCATATTCAGTTATCTGATAATCGCCCTGCTCCAAGGTGTCCTGGCCAAACACGCTCCAGTCGCCGTAATACACACCATCGTAAAAAACCATGTCTTCGGCATGAACAAACAATTCATCGCAATGGCCATCTGGTCGTCCAAGTTTCAGATGAAACTTATGTGCTTCTGCACATAATTTCCATTATGAGCATTAGGAGATTATGCGCAGTTACCGATGTGCAGTTGTGAAATAGCAATGATTTAGCGTTTTACAACTGCACATAATCTCCATCACAATCTATCTCGTAGGCGGTCACAACGGCGGCCATTTTTTAGGAGATAATATTGTGAAAAAGACAAAGAAATGCTCGAAAAAGAAGTCTTTGGAAACATTGGTATCTGAGGCATTGGATCACTTGAAATGTTTAGATTACAGCAACAGCACTCTTTCGACACATCGTGCGAATTGGCGAGCCTTCATCAGGTATTCTCAAAATATAGGGGTAACGGAAGATTTTTCAATGGATTTGGTGGAACAATTTTTAAACAGCAAAAATCTCTCAACTGCCAAGTCTTCTGAGTCAGAACGTTCTATTCATCGGCATCTGAAAGCATCAATGCGGATTCTTGAAGAGCTATCTCATCACGGATATTTTGAACGTCGTCGTAAAGGTGCCCAGAAGATGTTATTATCAGGGCAATGGAAAACACTTTTCGAAAAATATAGGGTGTTTCGTCAAGAACAGCGACGCACTACTATTAAAACACTACCTCTCCGGATGTACGAACTCCAACGTTTCTTGTATTTCCTGGAAATGCAAGGTATCCACTCTCCTAAGGATATTAACAAAACGACCTTCTCTGCATTCCTTAAAATGCTCGCCCATGTAAAACCTCGAACTCTTTCCGGCAATCTATCTGTTGTTCGTTCTTTTCTACAATATCTGTCGACTCAAGGATTGGTGAGTGATGAACTTATTGATTTCATCCCACGTGTACGCGCACACTGGGGAGAAAGTATTCCGGCAATTTGGACAGCAAAGGATTTGAATGCTATACTTAACGCTGTAGACAAAACTTCTCCTCTGGGCAAACGCGATTACGCTATCTTACTTTTGGCCGCTCGCCTGGGATTAAGAGTTGGTGACATCCGCACATTACGCCTTGAAGAATTGGATTGGGATCATGCACGAATTCATATCACACAGGCTAAAACCGGCATTCCTCTTGAGTTGCCTTTACTTGAAGATGTAGGTCAGGCGTTAATTGATTACCTTAAGTATGGACGGCCGCCAACATCTTACCGGGAAGTATTTTTAAGACATATTGCTCCTTTCGAACCATTTTCCCGTGACTACAATATGCACACCATCATTTCTAAATACCGTCGTAAAGCCCGTATTAAACTGCCAGATAAAAAACGCTGTGGCTTACATTCGCTTCGCCATACCTTGGCTAGCCGTCTCTTGGAAGCAGATACACCTATAGATGTTATTGCCGGAGTTCTGGGCCATGCCTCTCCGGAGACCACTCGCTTATACTTGAAAGTTGATATTAAAGCACTACGTAGTGTGGCACTTGATCCTGAGGAGGTGTTCCATGAGACAGAATAAAACTCTGCGAAGTCCCTTGGCAACATATATCGACGCTTTCCTTCAAGAAAAATACGCGTGTGGTTATCGCTATATAATTGAAACTGCAATGTTGCGTCGATTCGATAGATTTCTTCACGAAAATAATTGTCCGGATCAACAGTTACCGCGTACCCTGATCGAACAATGGATGTCTAAACAACCTTATGAGGCTCCTGCTAACCATAAAATACGCCAGAGAATCATCAATCAATTTGCTCGATTCCTATGTCGGCAAGGCCTAAAAGTACACGTTGTTGATACTAAACTTGCTCCCGTTGCACGATTTTATTTCGTTCCCTACATATTTACTCGAGAACAGATAAGCCGTCTTTTTCAAGTGGCCGACCACCTGCCTTACGATTCACGGAGTCCGGTACGACACCTTATTATACCAGAAGTGTTCCGATTGCTTTATGGTTGTGGATTGCGTATCAGTGAAGTTTTACAGCTTCATATAGAGGATGTCGATCTCGACCAAGGAGTGCTCACAATTCGTCAAGGTAAGTTTCGTAAAGATCGTTTTGTGCCCATAACGACCTCCCCTATTAAACGGCTTCGCCAATATGCGAAGGATGTTCATTTTACATCTGCTGATTCGCTTTTCTTCCCTAATCCTCATGGTGGCGTTTATAGTATCGGGACTTTCTATCATATATTTCGGCGTATTTTGTATGAAAGCGGAATTCCACATGGTGGTCGTGGCAAAGGACCCCGGCTTCACGATCTTCGGCACACTTTTGCTGTACATTGTTTGGAGCGATGGTACCATGAGGGTGAAGACTTAAATGCAAAACTTCCGTTGTTGGTTACCTATTTGGGCCACAAGAGCCTTTCAGGTACGCAACGATATCTCAGATTAACCCCTGAAATCTTTCCAGATATCAATGCACGACTTGATGATTTATTTAAACAAATCTCTACCGGAGGAACATCCAATGAAACCAACTGATCTTGCTCGATATTTAACGCAATTTCTCAGCTACTATCTTTCAGCTCAACGCAACCTTAGCCCCAACACTATCATGTCCTACCGCGACACTTTCATGCTGCTTTTACGATACTGTCTAGAACAACACAATACTTCAGTGGAACGGCTTCGACTTGACCAACTAAAGGCTCCTGTCATCTCGGCCTTTTTGGAGCACTTAGAGAAGAAGCGACATTGTACAATCCGAACAAGAAATCAGCGATTGGCAGCTCTCCATGCTTTTTTTCGTTATCTCCAAGTAGAAGCTCCAGACCATCTGATGCAGTGCCAGCAGGTTCTAGCCATTCCTTTCCGGCGTTACGAACGTCGCACTGTCTCATATTTATCCGTCGAGGATTTGTCTACATTTTTGTCCCAACCAGATATTACCACTGCCGAAGGTCGGCGTCATGCGGTTTTATTGAGCGTTTTATATGACACCGGAGCAAGAGTACAAGAGGTAATCGATCTTTGTGTCCGGGATGTTCGTCTTAATTCTCCCGCACAAGTTAAGCTTATGGGCAAAGGCCGTAAAATGCGTATCGTACCGCTTATGTCCAAAACAGTTGCTATTCTCCGGGCATATATGCAAGAGAATGACCTTTACAGAGAAGACCGCCTCAATTTGCCGATTTTTTCCAACCGTGACGGTCAGCGTTTATCGCGCTCAGGTATGCGATATATCATTACCAAGTACGGCCGTAAAGCATATCAGCAATCGCCACAAATGGTCAAAATTACACCGCATACACTACGTCACACGAAAGCCATGCACCTGTTACAAGCAGGCAATCCTTTGATTGTCATTCAATCAATTTTGGGACATGTTGATATCAAAACCTGTACAATCTATGCTTCTGCTGACTTGGAGATGAAACGCAAGGCGCTCGAGAAAACTGATTATATGACTCCCAAGCTGTCCTTGCCTTCATGGAAGTCTGATCAGCACATCTTGGAGTGGCTGCGTTCACTGTGAAATTCAGGCAAGAGATTATGTGCAGTTGCAAAACGCTAAATCATTGCTATTTCACAACTGCACATCGGTAACTGCGCATAATCTCCTAATGCTCATAATGGAACGCGTATGTCGTATGGACGAATTCATATGGCCCGAAGACTGGCCCATCCGTACCCCAGTCGTCCATGTCCTGGTTCGGATCAGTCCGGCCATGGAATAATCGGATATACAGCATAATCAGCCCTTTCAGCAAACTGGTTCCAGTACCTTGATGGTCTCAGGAACCATGATTTCAGTTTCCGTGATCCGGTAGTCCCTTGACATCTGGATGTACGTTTCCACAATCCGTGCGCATAATCGATCGAACTCAACGACCAGTTCGACACGATCAATCAATCGTTCGGTCGACCAATCCCGGAAGTCCTCATCCATATCTGTGCCTCTACCGGGCCAGGTGAAGACCTGCATAGGACTCTGTTTGTTGTTGACCCGAGATCGGGCTTCACATCGGCCACAGATTCCTGTCTCGCCTTCTGGCACAGCATGGTAATTCCGTTGACCGCAATGGGTACAATAACTCAGGTAGCCGCTGGGTTTGATTCCACCCTGATATAACACGACATATCCTCCTGACCGGCCGTTGATTCCAGCTTGCCATTGATAATCATACTTGCGGGCAAACTCATCCAACAGATCGCTAACAACCTCACCCCACTCGGGCAAGGAAAACAGTTCCCACCAAGTCGAATCCTTCACATCCTGTGGCTTTTCAAGCCGATGCAGCTTGATACAGTTCGCATAGCTTCTGACTCGGTTCCACGAGTGCATCGTATGGTACCGGAAATGTCCCTTCAGAAAGGCGATCATCGCCTTTCGGTTTGTCCTATCGATTAGTTTTTCAAACATCATTGATACCTCCATAATAAAAGTAGCGACAGCCCGACTTGGCGTTGTCGCTACTTCGATTGGGTTTTGTTTGCCTACACCGTCAGTTCCATGGCCAACAGGTTCATCCGGATGTCCTTGTCCACCGGCATCAGTCTCAGGTACCGGGTGAATTGTGACAGCATCAGCCCGGCCGCGATATTGGCACAATAGATCGTGGTTTTGGCTGTACAGGGACCGGTAAAGGCCTGCTCCGGTTCAAACAAGGTTGTTGGGTAATAGTCCCGGGACGGGGTATCAGAGGCGGTCAACACACGAAGCACTTCCGCTGTCATCCGGCCGTCAGAATAGAAACTGACCTTGTCCTTGACCGACTCCCAGATCAGCTTGCGGGTCTGGATGCTGTCCACACAACAAAAAACCGAGTTACCGATTTTCATTCTGCGATTGAACCGGTCAAAGTCCACTCTCACTTCAACACTGGAATTGATCCTGCGGCACAATTCGCGAGTGGCATCCACTTTGGGTCTGGTGAGGTCATCCTGGAGGTAGCCTTGGCTGGCCAGGTTACTTTCTTCGACCGTATCAAAATCCACCAATTGTAAGAGGGGGATACCAATCGCTGTCAGTTGCAGGGCTACCTGCCTACCGATGGCGCCCACACCGATGACTGTGGCTTGGCACTGATTGATCCGTTCTTCGGGGACAATATCCTTTTGCCGGCTGTATCTTTCGCTACTCATAGGAACACCTCGCTTTCCGGGTCCCAGAACTCCGCCCCGAAATCCACATCCTCCATCGGGTCCCACGGCTCATCAGGAATCTGAGACTCCGTCCGGCACAGGGTTTGATCCGACATGACGGGCATCGTTTGTTGAAAGGGTTGCGGATGGGTATTGAGCTTATCCATCGAGTGGGTCAGGATATTCTGCTTGAATTCCTGAACCCATGACACAGGATCTGAGGCCTCAAAGGGCTTGGAGTAGTCCACCTGGACGGGGATGATGAGTTGTCCGCCGGGGCCGATGTTGAAAGAGATGCGGGCATAGGCCTGATTATCTTGGGACAGGATGAACATCACAGCCCATTGGCAATTGCCAAAGACCCGTTCAAAGGTCTCTTCATCTGTCTGACTGGGTGTGGAGATTCCTTCCGGGTGCGTGTGTAACCAACAGCGGGCAAATTGTTCGGGCTTTCTGCCCAGGGTAACCTGGTCGTCAAAAAAATCGGCAATCGCGTCGTCCTGGAATCGTACACTGACGATGGACACCTCCTGCTTGATGGTCACAAACTCCCGGATATACAGCAGGTCATCGGAATCCGAGATCCCAAAGCCGCCAATCTCATTGGAGCTGTGGTCCCGGAAGAACAATAGTTTCGCCCAGGCCGTCGGGCTGAACCGAAGCGCAAGTTTCTGGCGATATTTCCGAAGATGTTGTTTCGGAGGATTCATCGGTTGTTGATTGGTTGGATTCGGTTGATTCATCTTCATGCTCCTTTATGCAGAGGTTACAGAGTTTGTCTTCCATACAATTGTCACAGCAGGCGCGGCCGCATTCCTTGCATGTCTGAACACAGTTTTTGCATAGGTACTGTCCACAGACCTCGCAGCGGCCGGCACAGCCCACGCAGATCGTATCGTCGCACATCGCGCAATAGGTGGAACAGCAGTCGCAGTAATCGTTGCCGCACTCAACACAGGGGTACCGGTCGTCCCGGTCCATCTCCCGGCCGCAGTCATAACAGGACACCCCATTCCAATCCTCTAGCCGGACATAGGGGCTGTCGGAGTTGTAGGTCCGCAGGACCCCCAGCACCATGCTGAAAAAGTCAAACAGCCGGCCATGACTCAAAGCGGCGCGTATGGCGGCAGAACCGTCTCCCTCACAGAGATGCCTGCCGCTGACATGGGGATGCGTCACATCATCCGATGAAGATGCCGGCTGGGGATCCAGGGCGACTACAGTATAGGGGATCCGGCTGGATAATTCGGAAAGCCGGGATACATCCAGGCGGATCTCGAATTCGCCCAGGTAAACATCCTCGAGGGTGATCGGTTCGGTGGTGATGCTGAGGAATCGGCTTTTCCGGTCAAAACGAATGGGTACCAGTTCATCCTCGATCTGATCGAAGTCCGCCAGGATCTCTTTCATTGAGGGGACAGCCGGTTCTTCTCGCTCCAGGTATCGCTGGAGGTTGGAGGTCAGCCAAGGCAGGTCATCGACCGCCCGTTCCAGACGACTGCGGCAGATCGCGGCGGCCAGATGCCAGTTGTGAGACAATGCTTTTTCCAGGAGGTTGGTACGGCAGGCCACCATGTCCAGTTGACACTGGAGCTTTCGGCTCTGATGCAATACATCAAGGAGGGTGTTGGACCTGAGCTTGTGGAGTTGTTCGACTATCCGATGGGCAAAAAAAATGGCATCCATGGTCAAATCCTTTCCAAAAAAATGGGCACCGGCCGGTACAAGACCTTCCGATGCCCATCGCGTGGTGAATTGCCGTGTCGGATTACATCGCGCCTTCGATTTTCAGCGGGGTAATCGTGATCCGATCGCCATCCTGGAGGACATAGTCCTTCGGAACCGGTTGGCGGTTGACCCGGATCATGAAGTCTTCCGGATCGCAGGATGTCATCTTGTCCCGGAAGAACTGCTCGACCGTCTTGCCATCGTTGACGTTCACATAATCCGCAAATCCGCCACCGTTGTTGTTGATAAATAAGATTCTCATTGTGTAATTCCTTTCGTTTGAAATTGATGTTATTGACTGATTTGTTCTGATAGGTGTTCCTGATTCGATTGGTTGTGCTGCCTGGTCCCCGGCGGGCTGCGCGCAGGGAATCTCCGGTAATTCATACTGGATCCTTTCAATGGGAGGGGTTAAGTGTGCGAAATTCTAACGGGGGAATCCGTATGCCGATCAGAGCATATCCATCGGTTGGTCACAGTCGGTACAAAGGGGGGAACCCACGACGGCCAACTCTTCATAGGTTACCTTGATGGTCCGTCGGCAATCCGGGCACATCCAGAGACGAAAATAACCACACTCAAGATCATCCTTTGCGATGAGACTTTGGTGTTTGGGATTCACCTCATCGCGAGATTGCCATCGGCCGATGGAACACAGGTTCCCGTCAGCATCTCGGAAGATTCGAGGATCGGTTTCGTTGACACCTTCAACTCATAGTCGAGGATCACCACCGTAACACCGAGAGGTTTCTGGAGGAGTTCGGCCACGCCGCCTCGGACAATCACGATGACTTCGAGCTCAGGCGGCGGTTTGGGTTGGGTTTGCTTTGACATGCGAATGATCCTTTCCGGCGGGATTGGCTAAGATCAATCCTGACCTTGTTGCCGCGATTGTCGATGACTTCCAGTACCGGCGGCAGGGAATCCGACGCAGTCATCATCTGATGGGCTGTCCAGGCTGCCTCTACAATATTCCGGGCGCCGACATCGATGACATAGACCACACGAAATACGGGATCCGAATCCTTCGGCGGAGGTTGGATGTGAAGGCCTTTCTTCATTATCCGGCCTCCGAAAACAGATGCGGCGCAATCTGGCCAAGTGGCATCGGTGTAAAGTGCAGATCCCGTTCGATCGGCAGTCCCATCGGTCCACGGACCTCTTCGAGTTCCTTGAGGTTGAAATACCCCAGCTCTTCACAATGACCCTGAACCAGTCCAAAGAACTGAAAATCCACCTCATTGCCGGATTCATCCAGGATTGCCTCGCCTTCCGTGGCGTACCAAGACCACGAACTTGAAGGAGTGAAGAATTTCGCATACACAACCGCAGCTGCACCTTTGCCATCCTGGCCATAAAGCGGCGGCAGGATCTTGCGGATATCCTGGGGCAAGAGCTTCATACCGCGAATCTGATCATTGGCATGGCGTCGGGTTTTCGCTGAGGCATCCTTATCGCCGACACAGGTAACTTGTTCCTGACGCATTCTCAGGTCAGAGGCCAGGCTGGATAAAAATCGGGCCATATTCTGGCTCTGTTGCTGGCGCGATATGGGAAACGACTCGGCTGCAGGGATCGGATTGCCGATCACCTGGACTTGGTGGGGCTGAAGTTCGAAAATCACACGACCGTTCTCGTCACCATACCATTCAAAATACGGGTTATGTGGAGCTCCACATAACCCGTATTATGCTGAGTTGAATATTATGTAGAGTAGCATAAGCTAAACCCCGTTTTTATGCCCATCCCGTGGCATTGAACTCCACATAATAACTGTCTCCTTAATGTCGCCGATATTGACACCGTGTTTGTTTAAACGGATACCACGACTTTAAGGAGACCGTCATGTCAGAATCCCTTCCCCCCAAGCAGCGTTGTTCCCTTCGCCGATATGTTGATGGTTATTTGCACGATTTAGACGCGCAAGGTTATACGGAATCAACCCAGGATCATTATCGGGGTGACTTGCTTCATTTTATCAAACATGCCGAACAGAAAGGCATTTATTCCGCCAGGCGATTTGCCGTTTCTGTCGAGAAGTTACTCCCGAGTGTCTCAGATAGCAAGTGGAGTCGTCGAGGAATCCGGGCAACGGTGAATCGATTTATTGAATATTTGGTCCGGCATGGCATGGTTTCCTTCGCGAAGGTAGCCCCGCAGAAGACTCCCTATGGTCAACATCTCCACGGATTCATCCGGTTTCAAGTTGAACACCGTGGTGTGTGTACCGAATATGCCAAGGGAATTCGGAGGTTCTGTACGGGCTTTCTTGAATATTTACGGAACCACGGTCTCCGACATTTGTCAGAGTTGACGCCGGAGACCCTTCTGGATTTTCTTACCGAGGAGGGGAGAAAGTATCGGCGAAAAACCTTAAGGGCACATTGTTCCATCCTACGATCCTTCCTAAGCTACCTTCATAGACATGGCGTGATTCATCGTAACTTAACAGGTGTGATTCTGGGGCCCCGAATTTTCAAAGACGAATCGTGCCCGAAATACATCATTCCTTCCCAGATACAGGCCGTGTTGTCCCATATCGATTGTTCCACCCGGACGGGCGTGCGGGATTACGCCATGATCCTACTGTTAGTGACGTACGGTCTGCGAGGAAGCGAGGTGGTTCGATTGCGGTTGGATGACATCGATTGGCGGCACAACCGCATTCACATTAATAACCGAAAGGCACGCAATGACAGCGTTTATCCTTTGGCATCATCGGTAGCAAAGGCATTGATACGGTACCTCAAAGAGGTCCGACCACCCCGTAGTGACCGACATGTGTTTCTCTCGGTTAAAACTCCGTATCATGCCTTGGCCTTCACTTGGGGATTGGGCGACAGGGTTCGCCAATATCTACGGAAGGCCGGTATCCAAGTGGCACGTCCGGGGACCCATACCTTCCGTTATTCCTGCGCTCAACGCCTTTTGACGGAGGGTGCCCCTTTGAAGGTAATCAGCGACTACCTGGGCCATATCCTACCCATGACGACGCAGCAGTATCTCAAGATTGCCGTTGAGGATTTGCGGGAAGTGGCATGTGGAGATGGAGAGGAGGTCATCCTATGAATACCGATCAGGTGAATTATTGGGTAAATCAAAAGGATGCGGTACGTATCCTGGACGATTATCTTCAATCGCTCCAAGGATATGGACATTGCACCATCCGGTTGCACCGTTGCGTTCTCCACAATCTCGTGTCTTTCCTTGCTAATCAGGGACGGAACCGCAGAACCCGATGCAATTACAGTAAATCACAACTGATTCGATGGATGATTATGGATGTACAGGGCAAAACCAATGGTTATGCGGCAAGTCGTTTACAAGTCGTTGATCGTTATATGGAAAACCTGTGTAAAAATGGAGCTCTACCCGATAATCCCCTCCGACGAATCAAACCCGGATGCAAACCGCCCACGTGGAACTCGATTGTTACAGCACTGCAATCGAGTCATCCTTTACGGGAATTACGCCTCTTATTGCCTCGTCCGCCACGGAAAGGGCCGTTCAATGCCTGGATTCAACAGTACATCGAACTCCAGCAATCGCTCGGAAAGGAATATACTTCCCATCGCGCCATACTATCGCATTGTGATTCCTTCCTTGCCGAATGTGAAATTTACACACCGCGAGCCATCAAGGTAGAACATATCCACCGCTGGATGGACCAGATGCGATGCACGAAATCCGTCCGCCGGGGGAATGTATTCATCGTCAAACGCTATCTGGATTACCTGATGGGTATTGGTGTCATACAAAGTAACCCCGCAGAAACCGCGATCAAGGAGTGCGGACGCGTTTCAACAATAAGATTCCGACCCTTTATCTTCACCAAAATCCAGATCCTCACTCTTCTGGAGAAGGCTCGACGCCTTCCAACCAATCACCTGTTCAGGTTACGCCCCCATCTGTGTTATACGATCCTGGTTTTGATCTATGCCCTGGGCCTACGAAGTGGAGAGGTCCGTAAACTGCGATTTTGTGATGTTGATTGTGAACAGCGGATCCTCCGAATCGAAGGAACAAAATTCCACAAAAGCCGTCTGATACCGTTTGGCCCCCGGGTATTACGATGTCTAACGGCCTATATGGCTGTTCGACGCCAGGTCTTCTTGCCTATCCGACCGGAGGATCCATTGTTTATTACTTATCGGCGTCACCCGATAAACTCGGGGACTCTAACCAGTCTGCTACGACAGCTACTTGAACAGATCCTACCGCCATCTTCGCCTTCCCCCAGAATCCATGACATACGCCATACCTTCGCTGTTCACAGATTGCTTCGATGGTATCGTGAAGGTGCGGATGTCCAGTCAAAACTACTCTGGCTCTCGGTCTTTATGGGGCACACAGAAATCAGCTCCACCGAAGTCTATCTTACGATCACGGCGGATCTGCTCAAAGAGGCTAATGTGCGGTTCGACCAATACTGCGGGAAATCGCTGGGAAAGGAGATATACCCATGAAAAATACACTCTACATTGCGCCCTATATACGATCGTTCTTCGAAGATCATCTGGTCCGACGGAGGAATCTGTCTCGGAATAGCATCTGGAGTTATCGCGATGCCATCAAATTATTGCTGCAGTTCGCCAGCCAACGTATGGGGAAGGCCGTCCATGGGATTCAAGTCGCAGATATCAACGAACAGGTGGTACTCGACTTCCTCCAGCATCTGGAACGGAAACGGGGCAATACCACACAAACGTGTAACCAGCGATTGATCACCTTGCGATCGTTGTTCGAATACATTGCATTGCGGGAACCCCTCCTCATCGAGCACTGCCAACGAATCGCATCCATTCCTCTCAAACGGGGAGCCCTTCTGTCATCCATCACCTATCTTACCCGAGAGGAAATCCAAGCCCTGTTACATGTCGCAGATCAATCCACCTGGGAAGGTCGGCGGAATCACATGTTGCTGCTCTATATGTACAACACCGGTTCTCGTGTCCAGGAAGTCGCCGACGTACAACTCTCCTGGTTGTCGTTACACGATCCCTACAAGGTAGAAATCGTGGGAAAGGGCAATAAATCCCGTATCTGTCCATTGTGGGATAGTACGGGCAAGATGTTGATCCATTACCTGAGGGAACGAAGCCAGTTGAAGTGCCAAACCCAGCATTTATTCCTTAACCGGTGCAATATGCCTCTGAGCAGATCGGGGATTGCGTATATTATTCGTACCTGTGCACGAAAAGCTGCTTCCCTTGCGCTGGGCTTGCGAAATAGATCCGTTACCCCACATACCCTCAGACATACAACTGCCATGCATCTGCTTCAATCTGGCGTTGAGATGAATGTCATCAAAAGCTGGTTGGGCCATGTGAGTGTCGCCACAACCCAAAGGTATGTCCAAATAGACCTCGAAATGAAAGCAAAGGCACTGAAGGTGTGTGAAATAGGACAGGGCCAATCTCAATCCCGCCGGCGTCAGATAAGGCCGGAGCTGTTAGCATGGCTCGAGTCCCTATAAATTATGTGGAGTAAAACCATGGTAAGAGCTCCCCCGGATACGGGAAAACAGCATTACTCTACATAATTTTCAACTCAGCATAATACGGGCTTGGAACATAGTCCACTGGTTCTTTGCCTGCGGTCATATCCCCGACTACTCCGGTCTGCTTGAGGACAAATCCTTCGAAATACCGTTCTGCGCCTTCCGGGATCTCTCCATCCTGGGCGTTTCCAACAAAGTGGACCTTCGCTCCGCGGATATCCCGGTGGAAATCCCCTTGCAGGTCAAAGGTCACCTTGTCCTTCAGTCCGGCAAATAGGATCCATCCGGTGACTTTTCCCAGTTGCGTGTTGTCCAATTCGCCTTCGATTACATACTCATTGGGTCTCCAGGCCATAATGACACCTCCATTTCTTGGGTTGGGATGGCGAGCCCAGCCTGTTGGGACATGCCATCGGTTGATTGGATTGTTTCATGTTGAATTCCTCATTGTGATTACTCATCGTTGGATCGCCGGACGGACTTTTCCGTTCCATCGGCATATTGGATGGACAGATGTCCATCGGGTTCGAGCGTGAGGGTCTTCCACTTGGTTTTGATGACGCCGTGGACCATGGCCAGCAACTTATCCCGCAGATACCCTTCCGGGCCCAGGATGTCAGCCCAAAACCGTTCCAGGTCCTCCTCAAACTGGATGAGCTGGGTATCAAAGGTGTCGCCGTCATCCCTCCAGCCGCCAAAATGGAACCAAAGGTCCTGTGCCGTAACCTCATCCCGGGATTGGGGCGTCAGGCAGACGGTCTTGTCCACCCAGTTACAGGTCTTGCGTTTGAATTCCCGGATCGCCACGGAAACGGGGCTGTGAAATCGTTTGCCATCGCTGGTGATCACTGTGATCTCCAGCCGGTCATAAGCCGCCACATCACCGCCCCAGAGCCAGTCGGATCCCAGGGTCTTATGAACCGACACCGCGACGGTATCAATCGTCGGTAACTTGGCCCAACTGTAGCTGTCATAACAGGGATTGATCTCGACAGGAATGAAGGGAGCTTCGAATTGCCCGAGCGCGGCCAGGATATGGGCGTTTTCACCGTCGATGTCCTCGGAATCATTCTTCATCAGGTAACATCGCGACAGGGGGAAATCCTCGGGCTTGGTAACCCCCATCGGCTCGGGTGCATCTCCGGAAAGCAGGCCAACCGAAAAGACCGGATCTGCCTCGGGAAGCTCGATTCCCAGTTCCCTGGCTCGAAGGTACTCGGCATAGGAGAGGGTGTGTTTGCCCTTCCTTTGGATATACCGGAAGGCCTCGATTTCGAGGGAGGCCTTGAGTTGGGTGAAGGCGGCGTTTTCCACCATGCAGGTACGGGCCGGCAGCATCAGACGAAGTCCCGTTGGTTCTCCCGTCAGATCGACGAGGTAACACAGGTGTTCGCCGGTCAGGGTCTTGTATTCAAAGGTTACCACCTGTCCATGGAAGTTGACCAACGCCGTAGGGCGATAAAAGTTGGTCCAAAAATGCCGATGCCCTTCGTTGAGTTCGTCCCTGGGTCTTACCTCGATCCGACAGCCCAGTTCGGGATGATGAACGGCCTGTTGCGAATAGAATGGTTGCCGGGCACAGGTCTTACCGTCAACAATGACTTCCAGGCCGGTAAAGACGGCGTATTTCTCAACGATTGGGAATTCCCAAAGCGAATCCTTGAATTGGATCCGGGTGCCCGGGACCGGTTCATGGGTCTCAAGCAACCGTGCCGGCGTTCCCGTCCAGATCGCCTGGTTGATCACCAGCTTGATTGAACCGCTTTCAATGATGACATCGCGGGGGGCCAGACTAAAGATTCCAACCCCTGCCGGATCTTCCGCCTCTTCGATATTCGGGTCCCAATCGGAACTGCCGAGATCCAAGAGGACCGAAAAGCTCCGGATCCCGTGACCGTTGTCCTGGATGGTCACAAATCCATCCGGGCTGTTGGTAATCTCGATTCGACTTGCGCCTGCGCGGCGGGCATTCTGTAGGATCTCGATTATTCTGCCTTCCAATGTTCCAGTGAATAACCGGTCCGCTTTGGCCAAAAGGCGACTACTAACTCTGGCTTGTACTATTTGCTCTTGCATGATTATGTCTCCAAATCAAGGTTGAATGGGGTTGTTTTGGATTTCCAGTGAGGGATGTCCTGAGGGATGGGTAGCATGGTTTGATCCTTTCCAAAGGGTTTTGAAAAACAAAAACCTCCGGCAACGCGCATGGAGGTTGGGAAAAATAACAAGTATACGATCCGTTCCGTGGGCTTATGAATAGAGATTGCCGGTTGACGAGTCTTCGGCCCGGCCGGGATCCCTTTTGGTGATCAGGTATTCAAAAGCCTCCTGCAAAATAGGACAGTCTTGGAGACCTCATTGATGCATGAGGGTATTTCTTCCCTGCCGGACATATTTCATGGGCAGTAAAGGTATTTCTATAGGTATTTCATTTTTGGCGGAGGTGTTTCGATTTGCCGGGGTGGTATTTCGATTCGACAGGGAGGTATTCCGGTTCGGAAGGAAGGTATTTCGTGGCAAAATTATGTTATTTCACAGTCCTGACTGAAATAAGAAATCATGATCCGCTGAAGATTTTCTATTGATTCTTCGGCTTCTGGATCAATTATAATCGCGGTCTCTGGAGCGTCATTTCGAAACCATGTTTCCAAGGACATGGTGATGTTATTCACGGATCAAAAGCACGGATGTGCTGAGCGATTGTTGGCGTAGAGCCAGTTGTATGTATTGAATTGTTCTTCCAAACAAGTCCCGACTTATAAAGATTCAACTGTTTTGGCCGGTGAATCAACCCGACTGGAGCATTGATAACAACCGGGGAACACCATAGTCATTGACTCCTGTAGTGGATCATATCAGTTCATTTCTTAAAAAGGGTGCAAGATTCCTTGCGCCATGCTCAAGATCAACTCAATTCATTGCGTGGATGCCCTTGACGGTCTAAAGAAACTTCCTGACGAGAGCATCGACATGATCATTACCTCGCCTCCTTATTGGAACATGCGCAATTATGGTTGTTCCACGGAGATCGTTTGGGATGCTACCCCCGGGTGCAAACACAATTTCTCAAAGGAGATTGTCAAGAAGCATACCGGTGGCGGTGGAAATTGCCTCGTGGCCAGTCATCGAAAAGGGGTTTATCGGTTTACCACATCCAGTCGATTTTGTGTGAAATGCGGCGCATGGAAAGGACAACTGGGTCATGAACCGGATCTTTATCTGTATCTCAAGCATCTGTTGGATATCTTCGATGAATTAAAGCGTGTCCTGAAAGAAGGAGGCACTTGCTGGGTGAATATTTCGGATAGGTATGGTGGTAATCCCACGGGTATGTCATGGAAACGCCACGACATTGTAACCAGTCAACAAGATCCCAATCGCAGCTATGAAAGAATGTCGTCATGGCACAAGTGCATGCTGGCTATACCCGAGCGGTTTGCGATAGGGATGATTGACAGGGGATGGATCCTGAGAAACAAAATTGTCTGGCATAAGACCAATCCTATTCCCTGCCCGGTACCGGATAGGTTTTCGAATACATGGGAACATCTGCTCTTTTTTTCGAAATCAGGCAAGTACTATTTTGACTTGGATGCGGTAAGGGTGCCCCATAAACAAAACCGGGCTCAAGCGGAGCGTGATTTCCTGAGGGCGATCCAAGATAGACACGATGTAGGCGGCCCTGAAGGCAAGGTTATCAGCCCCTATGTACTCAATCACCATAAGGGCAAGAATCCCGGGGATCTATGGACGATTTCCTTGCGAGCTTTCAAGGATGCGCATTGTGCGGTGTTTCCTGAACAATTGATCGAGGGCCCAATACGGGCGGGTTGCCCTGAACGGGTTTGCAGAAATGGATCAGCAACGAAAGACCAACCGGAGTCCTGTCATAAGGATTCTTGTCAACATCAATGCAAATGTAGCCGTGGTATTGTCCTGGACCCATTCATGGGTTCCGGGACCACCGCTGTTGTTGCCCAGAAATTGGGCCGGGATTACATGGGTTTTGAACCCAATCCAGATTATGTCAGGATCGCTCGGAAGCGGCTTCGGGGGAAACGGCGTATTACCAGGAACGCGGCGTAATCGAAAGGGCTCCTGCCCTCCAAGCTTTACCTTAGTGAGCCGGCCAAGATGCTCTTCTGAATGACACTTGAGCAAGCTTCAGATTTGCTCTTTCACATACAGGAAACACACTGGCGACACACTGGCAGTATACTGGCGACACACTGAAGAAATACGCCCAAATGACGCCGGGAGGCATTTTTGGGCTTGTATTGGACTTAAGATGTGGGTAATATGAAACTTAAGCTCTTGTGTATAAAAGACTTACAAATTGAGAGTGCTGGGGCTCGAACCCAGGACCTACGGCTTAAAAGGCCGTTGCTCTACCCATTGAGCTACACTCCCGATAACAAAGACTATGCATTATACTCGATCCCTTCTTGCATTGCAAGAATGAAAATCGGCAAAGAACAGATCACGGATCGAAATTTCATTCGGAGTTTTATATCGATAATGACCCGATCAATGTCAAGGTCAGGGATCCAAATCGTATCGATGATAACGGACTTTTATTGAAGAGCCGGCGGAGTAACGGATTGTCCCATTTTTTGGGCAAACCGTTCGTCGGTCTCGTATGTTCCATAAAATGGCGCATTGGCGTCGAGCCATAGATAGATCGCGCGCAATTCTTCGTCCGTCATCCTGACTCGATTGCTTCGTATCGAGTTGGTTACGATTTTTGTCAGTGTGCTTTCGTCAGCCCCGCAACGGCCGGGTTTACTGACGATGGAGTCGATCGTTTCGCCGCCCCATTCGTACCAGCGAACAAATGGCCGAAGGTTTGAATAGGCCTCGCTGAAATCCCCCCTGGACGTGCCGGTCAAGAGGAGCTTGCTTTTGTCGGCTCCTGCCGAACCATCGTGGCATCGAACACAGTGGCGATCCAAAATCGGTTGCACAAGAAGCGGAAAGCTGAACGGCCGAGTCCCGTTCGGCCCCGGGGTAATTTCCGATGCCTGTCGCTGCGCCGCAAGAAGTCGCTGTCCGGGTGCGACAGGGCTCTGTGTTCGGTATTCGTGGCATCCGATACAACTCCGACGTTCTCCCGGCTGAAGATACGCAACCGATAGCATCGTTTGAACCGCTCGCCCGTGTTGATCGACGGCCTGAAAATAGAGTGGCTTTCCGGCCGGAGCGCGGAAGTACGCGGAACCATCCTTCTCAACCGGAACGGTTCCCAACAGCATCCGTGCGCTTTCGGCATTGGCATATCCGATCCGGGGATCATTGGCCACATGGGTGCGTGATTTCGGCAGAACCTGGAAGATTCGCAGTTCTCGAATCGGCCGATCCGATGGCATCGGAAAATGTCCGGCGTTCACATCCGCAAGGAGAAATTCTCCGAATGCTCCCATCTCAGGATCGCGGGTGCTGGCAATCGCCGGAGGAGCAGGTCGATTTCGAAATGGAATCGGATACATCGACGAGATACCGTCTTGTCGATACATCAGTTCCATGTTACCGAATCGATCAAAATAATATAGGCCGGTAAACGTATCGGTTGTGGTACCGGAGCTCATGCCCGGCAAGGGATCAAAGCTGAAACCAACCAGGAAAAAATCTTCCGACAACGGCCACGGCGCATGAAAATAACTCTTCGGCCAGCCGGCGGACTCGGGGAAACACACCTCCGGGGTGAGGCGTTCCGTGGAATGCAGGTTGTCCTGCCCGGTCTCCGCATCAAAAGCGACTTTATCGGGATCCAGCAAAACCAATGAACCGCCCACGTTGGCGTGGTGAGCGCCGGCGATGAACACGATCTTCCGCGATCCGGGAATCGCGCGGGGTTGATAACAAGCGTTGATGTCCATCGTGTAATTGGCAAATATTGCGGCCGTCCCCGTACCGTCCGGATTGCTGACCCACAGTCCGTGAAAATTGGCCGCCGAACGATCCACATAGTCCCAGCGAATATACACGATCCTCCCGTCGTGCAACACGCTCGGATGCCATTCGCTTGTCTCATGAAATGACAGCGTCCGGCGGGTTTTCATATCCGGTGCGAGCCGGTGGAGGGTGTGGGCGGGTAACGGTTCCCACGGATTATTGCATCGAGTAAATCCGCCGCGGTCGGAGGACATAAAGGCGATCCCCCCGTCGGGCAGCGGACATGGATCGAAATCATCCTGCGGGCCGAAGGTGAGCTGCCGCAAGTTGGATCCGTCGGCTTCCATCGCGAAAAGATGAAAGCACTGGCGCTGCGGAGAGTAGTAGTCGGGCTTTTCAGCGGCCCGTTCGGCGAAGGCGAAATAGATCGTTTTGGCGTCATACGAAAGCGACAATGTCGTATAATTTCCCTTCGGCAACCGGTTGCGAATCAAGTCGTGCGTCTCGAACGACTGCCCCGGTTTTTGAAGAATATAGATCCCCCCGCCGGAAATATCCGCATAGTCGTAATAGTATCCGAGATACTCGTGGAGCATCTGGCAGATAAATCGCTTGCGGTTCATGAAGACAATCGGTTGATCCGCCAACAGGGGATTCCGAAATGCCGTTTCCCGCGCAAACCATCGAATCCGATGGTAGAGTTGGATCCGTTCGGTTTTCCCTGTGCCATTCGTTTGTCGCGCTTGATCCGCAAGTTTTCGAAATATCTCGCGTTCGGTTCGCAGGTCGGGAGCATTCGGCAGAGCTTCGATGGCGACGAGCAATCGTTCCGTTCGGACGACCAGTTCACGGATCGCCTGTGGATTATCGATTGCGCGATCCATCCGCTGTTCCTGTGCTGCCCAGTCGGCCTCGATGCAATCACGATACGGATTATCCATCGCAATCAGATTTGTCGCCAGACTCATTGTAATCGGAATCAACCAAAGCGAATCCCGTATTCTCATGGAAACCATCCTCGACAGATTGTCTCTTCTTTTCGTATGACCTACATATGATCTTGAGAGTACCGAGTTCCAGTCTACTTTGATCCCGCCTGTTTGGCAATCT
>CAYLSB010000026.1:0-53350 GCA_964386005.1 uncultured Pirellulales bacterium
TGGGTTGTATATAACTTCCTTTCCTTTGTCAAGAGAGAAGCCTAATCATACAAGTAATGGAGCCGCCATAAACCCTCAACTATAGATTGAGCTTAATTGAACTATCAACACAAGGGCAACCTATTTTAACTAATACTCGTTGTATTTTTTCTTGTGTAACGGGTTTCATAATATATCCATCACAACCTTTCTGATAAGATTTATGTATTGTATCCCAGTCATTATACGAGGATACCATTATCGCCTTAATCTGTGATACCTGATCATTGCGACGAAGTTCTTGAATTGTTTCAAGGACTTTATAACCATCAATGCCCGGCATCATAATATCAATAAATACTATGTCAAAAGGAATGTGTTCTTTGACTGTACTTCGAAGAGCATTTATGGCTAATTTACCATCCTGGAATTCCTGAATCTCTCCATAGTTTGAAAGGTAATAGTTCATGAGCTTTCGTGCAATTGGATCATCTTCAACGACAAGAAACTTCATGTTCAATTCCTTTTCCCAGCTAGTATTATTAGGTAACTAATTCATTCACGGATCTCATTTTCTGCATCTATCAAGATAATTGACAATTGCTTACACTGCTGGTTGAAATCCATACAAGGAGGATTTCGGAAAAATGAAGCAGAAAGATAATGACAATGTAAGGCATTTTCTTACAGTTTATGGAAATTAATGCATTGTATGCTTGCCAAGCGGTCCTAGAGGTTTGTCTTTCTTCCGTTGATTGTTGCTGCCCGGGCTGATGACGGTTCTTGTACAATAAAATTATACCCATCCTGAATGAGACTATCCGGTGGGTCTTATGACGGCTGCAGAAAGTCCGATAATGGGAACATGAAGGTTTTAGGCTGTCAGCGAAGGAAATCAAACGCGTCTTCATAGGTACCCACCAGCGTGGTTTTGATGGTTTGCTGCGATGGGTAGGACAAACTTCACCCTCCTCCCATAATCGAGATAACTGGCTCAGGAATTGCTCATGGCTTTCTCGAGCCGGGCCTTGTGTTAACAGGGTCGGTCGAAGTCAGTACAGCCACGGCGGATTGGCCTTGACGGATACGATGTAATAGTTTGACCGGATCACGCTGTTCACGCTGAACTCGCAAGTTTTCTTTTATCTGTTCATCAATCGCTGGATGTTTCAGTATCCGTTTGGAGGCTACACCTGCGTTCACACATGTTACGGCCGGGCGACTCGCTCACCATCCTTACGATGGCTTTGTCAATAGGCTTCAGGTCATTCGATTTCTCTCCTTCCTGCTATTCAAGCTAATGAGTTTCTGGTATTTAATCCTGAGGAACTGCTCCCTCTGAACACACCAGCGTTAGCTGGTCGCACTACTTGACCGGAAGGTTACGCTGTCATGAACCAAATTTAGACAGTATTAATATATGGGCACCTCTAACAATATCACTTTTGGAGTTACCTGATTCTCTTTTTTCGTTATGGGACAAAAATTGAAACCCGCGACTGAATTTCAACCCGTTTTTGCTGGTTCCGGGCCTTCCGGAAGCCGGAAATCCCGCCTCCCCAGGCCTGTTTGGCCCCGGTCGGCTGCCTTCAGCGCCTCAGGCGCGCACCAAATATTCGTATCGCATCAGATTGTACGCCAGATTCCGCAACCCGATCACGGCCGCCGCCCGCACCCGGCCGATCACACGAATCAGCAGAAGCTTGATCCGATTGCTCTGCCCTCCGAATACATGTTCCACCCTGGCTCGAATTCGCGCCTGCGTCCGATTCCCTTGTTGCTGCCGCTTCGGCAACGGATGATCCCGATACCCCTTGCGTTGGATATGTTCCCGATACCCCTGGGTCTCCAGAAACTCCAGTGTCTCCTCCGAACGGTACGCCGAATCGGCGTACACATCCCGGCGGCTGTTGTCCTCATCCAGCAACTCCTCAAACACCCGGCTATCGTGCTGCGAGGCCGGCGAGACATCGAAATCCCGGATCAGCTTGTGTTCCACATCGATCTGGATATGGTTCTTGTACCCGAAATACGACGTGTTATTCTTCTTCGTCCATCGGGCATCGGTGTCCTTCTGCCGCCGCTTGGACTCGCTCCAGTCTTCGGGAACCTGGCCTTTCCGGATCTGTTCGTTTTCTTCTCGGCTGTTTCGCTGGACCGGGACCGAAACGATGCTGGCGTCCACGATCTGCCCCTTCTTGGCCGCAAATCCGTGCGTTCGCAGGTAGTCGTCGAACTGCGCGAACAACGCCTCGATGATCCCCAGCTCCGTCAAGATCTCGCGGAACAGCCAGATCGTGTTGGCATCCGGCACCGCATCCCCCAGCGACAGACCCAGAAACCGCATGAACGACAACCGGTCCCGGACCTGGAACTCCGTCTGGTCGTACGACAGGTTGTACAGCGTCTGCAGCAGCAGGACCTTGAACATCACGATCAGGTCATAGGGTTTGCGGCCGGCGTTGGACAGCCGTTCCTTGTCCCGGACCGGGGCCAGGACCGGGCGGAACAGCTCCCAATTCACCGCGGCGTTGAGCTGAACTAGGGGGTCGCCGCCTTCGCTGAGTTGCTCCAAACGGGTTTGCCAGTCAAACAAGCCGGGCTGTCGCATCGTCGGAATCCTTTTATGTCGTCCAGTATCAGTAATTGTAAATCCGCTGGACCCAATATAACTACTATAGATCCAAAGTCAAGAGAAATAGGCAATTTTTAGAGGTGCCCATATCATATTTATCGGACGATATAGATAGTATTCAGAATTGAAATATGAAAATGCGCCCTGATTTCCTTCTTGAGATACATAAAAATGCCAAATTTGAGATTTTTGCTTTGCATTCATACACTTCAACAAATGTAAGGGCTATCCTCACATTGTCGTAATGTTCCTCGCGGTAATTTCCGATTTCCCTACTGAATGTAACAAATTCGGAATCTTATAAGGGTCTTGGGATACATGTTTGAATAACAATAACAAATTTTAGGAGAAATGACATGAAATCGAGAAAGGCCGTTACTTTGGTGGAACTGTTGATCGTTGTTCTGATTCTGGCGGCATTGAGTGCGATTACAATTCCCCGTGTTACTCAAAGCGCCCAGAATGCCCGAGATAAAGCTTGCACGACCAACATCGGCATCATTAACAATGCGATCGAAATGTATGCTTCAGATCAGGGTGGTATCTATCCTGCATCGGACGACGAAATGAAAAAACATATCCTGGATAATCTCGACTACTTTCCCGATGGGGCTCCGAAATGCCCCCTGGGTGGAACATATTCTCTGAACCTTAAAACAAAGCGGGTCAGTTGCAACCACAAGTAAATATCCAATAAGAGTAATGAGATTCAGAGAATTAACTTGACTGTATATTCCTCCTTAGTGGCCGATTGTGTGGATTTCATACTCGATATGTTCTAATGAATCATTTTACAACATTGAATAGATCATTCTGAGGCTTTGGCAGATGGATGCGTATGGGATGTAGATGCACATACAATAAGGGTTCGGTAATGGTTGTGGTGATTTACTGCATTGCGCTATTTGCGGCGATGATGGTTGGACTTTTAGGAGTGTGTGCGGAGGACACCCTCCTGTTACAGAATGAAGTAAAGTATGTCGAATCTTGGTATGTTGCCGAAGCCGGCCTTAATGATGCTTATGCAAAACTTAAAATAAATCCATACTGGAATGAAGGTTACTCTGATAAATCTGTGGAAAATGGTATGTACACAGTCAATATTCATGGATCCCCCCCTAATTTGACAGTTAGATCATTAGGAAGATGTAACCGGGGATTCCCAGTCTGCATGGAAACGGACCTTTATCTCTCAGATAAAGGATCTTCTACAATATATATACTCGGAATGAGAGTCAATCAATGAGTTGGGCAAATGAATCGTCATTGGGATTGGATATATCGGATAGTCAAATAACAGTGGTTTCTGTTATTCAACAAAATGACTGCCCGACAATTCAGAAAATGGGACAGGTCCCAATTCCAGAAGGGTTAGTACAAGATGGCATTGTCACAAATCCCACCGAGTTGGCGAAGATTCTGCGGCATTTATTGAAACGAAATGGAACTCAGCCATGGAAAGTAACCGTAACTGTAAACATAGACCCAGTACCCACATTGATTCAAGTGTTCAATCTTCCTGATTCTTCAAGATTGAATGCCGCCCAGTACATCCTCAACGAATTACATCATACATTTTCTTCATCCAGTAATGAAATCTGCTTTGATTACCATGCGATCCGGGTGAGCCGACCGGATGGTCCCAAGCGTGTATATGTGGTGGCTGTTGAAAAAAGCAAGGTTCTCCCCTTGATTACCGCGCTTCATAAGGTGGGGATACATCCGGCAACCATTGAACCTCGCTCTCTCGCAATTATGCGAACGATCTATTCTAGTAAGGTGAATAATCAGTATGGCCAACTAATTTATGCTGGGAGTATTAATTCCCGAGGGATCCTGAGTTGTGTATTTCATAATACAGATCTCTGCTATGTCCGGATGGCTAACATCCCTAGTGGTATCCTAAATCCAGCGACTGACGCTAAATGGTGTGCGGATCAGATCAATACAGTTTTGCAATATTATGTGACTGAAAACCAAAACTTATCAACCACACCATGGGCATGTTATCTACAGACTTCCATTCCTGAATTGCTTTCTTTGGAAGGGATTCGAGTATTTCATGAAACGGTAAAAGGTACTGTTACCAGTTTCTCTGCGGTTGACATGCCGGGCCGGTTGCCCACTCCGATAGTGGAGACGATTCATGATAGTAGCATGTCCGCTTTCGGACTAGCCATTAAAAATCAGATTTCCCGCAGTCCGTTTCGTGATATTAATCTTCTTCCCCGATCCATTTTGCGGTACCAGCGATTCCGGAATCAGTCTCGAATCGCACTAAGCGTTCTTGTGATCTTGTTTATGCTTTTAAATACGGTATTGATTGGATGGGATAGAGTAAGCCAACAAAAGCAGCAGAAAATAGAGGTTCATCACCCTGATGTATACCGGGATCAACTTGCCGCAAGTTCCCGACAACTCAAGCAAGACAGGTCTCAATATAATTTGTTATATGAACGATGGTTAGTACTAAATCAGGTATTTGCTAATTCCACAAAAACAGATTGGGGCGGAGTATTTCATCATATAGCCGATTCGACTCCACAACAAATTCGATTAAACTCCATTGAGATCGAAGGTGACAATCTCTGTACCTTGTCGGGTGAAACGAGTTCGCAGGACAATATTCATTTATTCTGTTTTGAAATGAACAAATATCAGTATGTCCATTCGACAAATATTACAGCTGTATCACGTTCATCTGGGAATATGTTGTCATTTACCATAAAAGTACATTTATATTCGAATGATGTCGAAGGCAGCCAATATGGTGAAGAATAAGCACCAAAGATCGACTCATTGGATATTCACAGGAAGTGGACTTGGTCTTGTGAGTCTTCTGATCGTTCTGATTATTTTCATTAAGTATCATGTAAATCCTCTCAATTCCTGCATAGGATTCGAGGAAAGTGTTGATAATATCCGCCAGAGGATAATTTGCATATCTCAAGAACAAGAGGATCTAATAAAGGACACAGAGTATCTAGTACAACAGATCGGCGAAATTGAGCAAGGTTGTTTTGAAAGAGGGGATAGTCCCCTCCCCTTGTTTGAGAAAATAATTGCGCGATCAGGGATTCAACTGATCAGTGTGGTTATTCCACTCCACCAAACCGCAAAGAATAGTGCCCCCCAAATACTACCAAATGATATAATGCATGTACAACAATCTGATATAAACATCAACATGATTGGCTCTTATGGTAAGATATGTCAATTTCTAACCGATCTCCATCAGCTTTCCATGTGTCTGTCGATCAACAGGATGTCAATCAAGCCCGGTGGAAATAATGAAGAAGATCTAGTATTTGAAATCGAAATGTCAATTCCTCTGATCTGCGATTAAAGGACTTCGTCCCATGAAGGAAATAATGACCATGATGGTAATAATTCTTGTCCTATGTTGTTCAGTCGGTTATGGCATTTCTCCGAATGATCACCCAGCAGAACCTGCGATTGGAAAATCAAATCCATTTGAAGGAATACAGAAGGAAACCCGTTCAGTTCATACAGATCCAGAAGGAAAGATCCCACCGGTTAACCCTGAGATCGAAAAACCAGTATTGTGGGTTGAGACTGTAATGCTGAAACATTTGAGGGCTATAAGTGTTTCAAAGGCAGTCACCGGCCTGAATTCCCCCTTTGGATCGATTACTGTTGATGAACCCACAAATTCCTTGATTCTGTGTGACAAGAGAGATGTCCTAGACAAAATGCTTCAAGAAATCAGGAAAGCAGACCAGACCCCAAGACAAATTCTAGTTGAAGTAGTTGTAGCGGATGTAAAATACGATAATTCCAATGAAATCGGTGTAAATTGGGAAAATCTCCTCGGCGACCCTACCCATACCAATTGGCAATCGAAACAGACAATGATCAGGGAACTTGGAAGCAATGTTCTTCTTCCAGGAGGGTATATTGGTTATTCCGATGGGAACGTCAATATTACTCTTCATATGCTTAAAAAAAACCGCGAAGTCGAAGTTCTGGCCAGCCCAAAGATCTTAGTCTTAAGTGGCCAAGAAGCTACCATCAAAACAGTTGAAGAAATTCCTTATGTGGAACTTACACAATCGACGGGAGGGGTGGGTAGCCAGGATGCACTTACATCTACAAAATTCAAAGAAGTGGGTGTAACCTTGAAAGTTAAAGCCACTATTACCGATGAAGGCAAGATCCTAATTGATTTGTCACCGCAACAAAGCATAAATACCGGAATAGCAGGCGTTGGTGGGAGTACAGTCCCGATCGTCGACACGCGTTCTGTGCAAACAAGCCTACTATTGGATGATAACCAATTGGTAGTAATTGGGGGACTCCGTAGAACTGAAACCCGGATTAGCCAAGATAAGGTGCCTTTTCTTGGGGACATACCTATTCTCGGTTATCTATTTTCCACGACCAAACGAGAAGAACTTCATGCGGAATTATTGATTATTCTGTGTCCCCATATTGATAAAGGGAATCCCCCTTCAACTGAAGAAATATCGAAATATAAGGGATATCAACAATACGATCTGTCACATAAGTAAGACGAATTATGGCGCATCAACCCAACTGGTTACTACACCTTGGTGATCCTATGCCTTCAAACCATAACTGGACACATATATGTCATTTTTATCCTTGGCTCAGAAGACACTGTTTCTGTTAACTGGTTGAATGTTATAATGTAACGAATACAACGATTGTATTGAATCCCTTTGGCGGCCGACTCCGCCGTGACAATCGCTGGGTCATCCTGGCCCTGCAGATTCCCTGACCGGATATCGAAAAGGCCTACGGCCAACAGTTTTGCGAAGACAACGGCGCCATGGCCAAGTCCGCCCGGATCGCGTTGGGCGCATTGATCATCAAGGAACGGCTGGGAGTCACCGACCGTGAAACGGTGGAGCAGATCCGCGAAAATCCGTACCTGCAATACTTTTTGGGTCTTTCGGAATACACCGATGAAGAATTGTTTCATCCCTCGATGATGACGCACTTTCGCAAACGGTTTGATCCAGACACCCTGGCTCAGATGAATGAAAGGATCGTTGCCACGGCGATGGAGTCCGGCGAGACGAAGGCCGACACCGCATCCGAAGACCGGGATGACGATTCGCCTTCGAATCTTCGTATTCCGCCGCCTTGGCCGAGACCTTGGCGGCATTCTCGACCAAATCGGCCATGCCGGTCTTTTCGCCGTGTTCCCTGGCCTGCTGGATGCCCTTCTTCATTTCGGCCAGATTGGTACGGGCCTCGTCGAGGAATTTGGCGTCTTCGGTATAGGCATAGCCCCGCGTGGCATACATGGTTAGCAGACTGTCCCGTTCGATCTCGTTGGCGATGCCGACTTCCGGCACCTCCTTGGTTGCCAGGTCGTTGGCGACGGTCTTGACTGACAGCATGTTCCATGTGGCCAGGCCGCCCAGCGCGATGGCGATCAGGAGCAACAAGCTGAATCCCAGCGAAATTTTTGCCGCGAGTTTGAGGTTCTTAAACATTTCCGAATCTCCTACTTGTTTTATGTTCTGGTTGGGGGGTTGATTTCAGAGCCCGATTTGCAGGTTTTCGCCGCCGAGGACCTTGTCGATATCGAGGAGGATCTTGACGGCGTTATTGACCTTGCCCATGCCGAGGATGAAGTTGGTATCGACATTGGCGCCGAACTGCGGGGAGTCTTCGATGTTTTCGCCGGCGACATCGAGCACTTCCTTGACGCGGTCCACGACGATGCCGGTCTGGAACTGGCGGTCGTCCTGGGTGATCTCGACGACAATGATGCAGGTTTCTTCGGTGACTTCGGCGGGCTCCATGCCGAACTTGAGGCGGAGGTCCACGACGGGAATGACCTGGCCCCGGAGGTTGATGACGCCCTTGACATAGCTGGGCGTCTGGGGCACCGCGGTGATCTCCATGTAGCCGATGATCTCGCGGACCTTGAGAATCTCCAGGCCGAACTCCTCATGCCCCAGGGCAAAGGTCAGGTACTTGCCTTCCTTGCTGGAGGCGGTATCGACCGATGCCGAATTGGTTGCTGTCGCACTTGCCATACGGTTCTCCTTGGCTCAACGATTTAGCCTTTTTCGCGTTTCGCGGCCGATCAAATCCTCCGACTCGTCTTCCCAGATAAGGACTGCCTTCGTAGTGTCGGTGAGGAGAGTATCGGCAAATAAACGACGCCGATGTTGCCATTAATAGATTTCCCACATCCCCGATGGAACTGAAGATGTCAAACGGTGGACACTTGTATCATTAACCAATAATAACGGTATTTCATAAGCCCTATTCATCATGCTATCTTGGGTCACACAGATATTGACCTACAGGGTTCTACAGAGCGATAATACAATTAATTGTTTTTAGGTTGATTCGTCCTATAAGCGTCGAAAAACGGGGGAGAAAACCGATGAAGGGCCAACGCATGCCCATGCCGAAAAAGATAGCGGCGTACCGAAAAGAAGGCTGGAAGGAGATTCCGGTTCAAAAACAGGGATATCCCGTCCAACGAGGGTTCTTAGCATCACCTGCCGGTGGTATCGTGTGTGTGGCGAGGTACCGATTCGAATGGTCATGGTTCACGACCCGTCCGGAAAGGAAGAGAATGACTTTTTCTTTTGTACTGATGCGACCGTTCCGGAGGGACAGATTGTCCAGCGGTATTATGATCGCTGGGGCGTCGAAGAAGGTGTCCTGGAGGCCAAACAATCTATGGGATTTGAGTCCACGCATGGGGCTGGTGCAGTAAGACCGTCCATCGGCAGGCCCCGTTGACCGTTGGGGCACCTGGGTTTCGGCGCTGGTACCGATGTCCCATTATGTCCAAGGGACCTTGATATCCTATCAAACCCGAACGAATTGTATCTACTCCATCCTGCCGTATCTGGATCGAGCGGCCGAAAGGGGGTTTGATTATCGGTCGGACCGATCGGTCCTCCATGGATCGAAAAGAGATTAAAGTATAGTCTGAAGTGAGGATTCGCCCTTGACGATGGATATCAGGGGGGTGTCTCGAATTTCGGCCAGTCGAAGCAATCCGCCAGGTCGGAATTCACTCACCCTTCCCTTACGGATAATTTCTTGAAAATCTTTTGGAGGTGGTCTCGCATGACGACGAAACAATTGGGGCCATCGAGTCGAAACGCGTTACCGTGGTTGGCCGTCCTGATTATGGCCGTCGTTACCGGCCTGGCCGTGTTCGCCTGGTCCAGGGAACGCCGGATCGCCGAACAACCTCTCCAGGCCATGACACCGCTGGCGCCAACTCCAGCCCTTCAGGAACCTCAGTTCCCCATCGCCGCAAAAGGGAAGAAGGCCCTCTACATCAACGCTTATCACCCCGGCTACCTTTGGAGCGATGTCGAGCAGAAGGCCGCTGAGGCCGTGCTGAAGAAGGCCGGCGTGGAATACCAGATCTTCTACATGGACACCAAACAGAAGAATACTCCGGAACAAATCAAGGCCTCCGCCGAAAACGCCCGCAAGACCATCGTCGAGTACAAGCCCGATGTCGTGATCCTGCAGGACGACAATCCCGTCAAGCATGTGTTTCTTCCCTGGTACCGCAACACCGACCTGCCGTTTGTGTTCTGCGGTGTCAACTGGGATTGCGGCCGCTACGATCTGCCCTGCAAAAATGTCACCGGGATTCTGGAAGTGTCCCTGATCCCGCAGATCCTGGACACTGTCCGCCCCCTAACCAAGGGAACCCGCATCGCCCTCCTCGGCAACGACAACGAGACCGACCGCATGGAAGGCGCCATGATTTCCAAACGGTTCGGCCTCCAGTGGTCCCAGGAGCGTTATGTGAAAACCTTCGACGAATGGAAAGCGGCCTACACGGAACTCCAAACCACCGCCGACATCCTCTTCTGGTATGGCTCGGCCGGCATCAAGGATTGGAACGACGACCAGGCCAAAGCCTTTGTCGAGGAAAACACCCGCATCGTCACCTGCTCCAGTCAATACTACATGGCCCCCTTCGTCCTCGTCGGCCACATGAAACTCGGCGAGGAACAGGGCGACTGGGCGGCCACGACCGCCGTGCAGATCCTGGCCGGTAAATCGCCCATGCACATCCCCGTGGCCCAGAACAAAAATGCCCGCATCACGCTCAACATGCGGTTGGCCAAACAGCTCAATGTGGTCTTTCCCGTAAGCCTGATCGAACAGGCCGAGCTGATTCGGTGACGATATGAAGAAGCGACCGATCGCCATCTATGTGATCCTCGTGGGCCTGGTCTTTTCGCTTGTGGCCGCGGCCAGCGTCCTCTCCACGCACTGGATTCTCAAGGCCGGCGTGGACAAGATGATGACCAACAGCTTCGGGGATCATCTCGATACCATCATCGGGCAGTTTGCCGTCCAGGAGGCCAAATTGCAGGCGACTGGCATGTCCGAGGCTTATGAACGGCAGTTCAAGGAAACCGCCGTCACCCAATTCCGCCAGAAGTTCTATCACCCGGATACGGATAGCCGTCTCCTAGTGTACATTACTGATTACGACGGCTCGGTGATCGCCCATCCCCAACTGCCGGACGGCGACAATCTGGCCGTGCAACTCAAAGAGTTCCCCGACATCCGAAAGCGGAGGAATGGCGAAATGGAGGCCATGGATAATGGCGTCCGTCAATGGCTGATTTTCCGAGCCTATGAAAAATGGGATTGGATTGTCATGTATTCCATGCCGGTCGCCCAGAAATACGCGGAGGTCTATCACCTGGATCTCCAACTGGTCACCATCATGCTCGCCATCCTGCTGGCCTCCCTGGCCTCCAGCGGCCTTTGGCTCCACCGCATTGTGGTGATCCCGATCCACCGGAGCGAAGAATCCCTGCGCGAAAGTATGGCCCGTTTTGATGGATTTGCCACAGCGACCCAATACGGTTTTGGGATGGCGGATTTGGATGGCCGTATTATTTACGCCAATGAGGCCTTGAGTCGTCTGCTGGGGGAAACAAGCCCTGAGATCTGCCTGGGAAAACATTTCCCGACCACCTACTACCGCCCGCAGATAACGCTCAAATTCCAGCAAGAGGTGATACCGGCTCTCATGAAAGACGGCCACTGGCAGGGTGAGCTCGAAATCCTCAGGACCGACGGCCGTACCATACCCGTGGAGGAAAACTATTTCGTCCTCCGCGATCCGGAGGGCCAGCCGCGCTACTTGGCCGATATTCTGACCGACATCACCGAACGCAGAAAGGCCGAGGATCAGATCGCCTGGTCGCTGTCTCTACTGAAATCCACGCTGGAATCCACCGCCGACGGTATCCTTGTAATCGATCTCCAGGGCAGGGTGATCAATGCCAACCAGCGGTTTGCGAAAATGTGGGAAATTCCCCAAGACCTGATGTCCACCGGCGACGATTCAAAACTTCTCGAGTATGCTTTAAATCAATTGATGGATCCTGATGAATTCCTGCGAAAAGTCAAGGAGCTGTACGCCTCTCCAGAATCCGATAGCATGGACACGATCCGGTTCAAAGATGGCCGGGTCTTCGAACGCTATTCCAAGCCCCAATGGCTCAATGGAAAACCCGAGGGCAGGGTCTGGAGCTTCCGCGACATCACCGAGCGTAAGCAGGCGGAAGAGACGCTGATTGTGACCAATCGCCACCTCGAGATAGCCACGGCCCATGCCAACGACATGGCCACGCAGGCGGAGGTGGCCAATATCGCCAAGAGTGAGTTTCTGGCCAATATGAGCCATGAGATCCGTACGCCCATGAATGGTGTCATCGGGATGACGGGGCTGTTGCTGGACACGAATCTCTCTTCTGAACAGCGCCAGTATGCCGAGGTCATACGTTCCAGCGGGGAATCCCTGCTGACGCTGATCAACGACATCCTGGATTTCTCAAAGATCCAAGCGAAGAAACTCGAGCTGGAAATCCTCGACTTCGACCTGCGGGATCTGTTGGAAGACTTTGCCGGAATGATGACGGTCCAGGCACAGAAAAAGGGTCTGGAGTTTCTCTGTGCGGCCCATCCGGAGGTGCCTTCGTACCTGCGGGGCGATCCCGGACGTCTGCGTCAGATCCTGATCAACCTGACGGGCAACTCGATCAAATTCACGGCAAAAGGAGAAGTGGCGGTGCGGATCGCAGTCGTCTCAAAAAATGACAACGAGGCTCACCTGCGGTTTTCGGTTCACGATACCGGCATCGGCATCCCGGCCAACAGGCTCGATCGTCTCTTCCAGAGTTTCACCCAGGTGGATCCCTCGACCACGCGTCAATATGGCGGCACGGGGTTGGGGCTGGCCATCTCCAAGCAGCTTGCCGAAAAAATGGGCGGCGAAATCGGCGTCATCAGCGAGGAAGGCAAAGGCACGGAGTTCTGGTTCACAGTCCGCCTGCCCCTCCAGCCTGAACAGGATCACAAGCGGACAATGCCGGCCCAAATCAAAGGTGTAAGCATCCTCGTCGTGGATGACAATGTGACCAACCGCGAGATTCTTACGACGCGGTTGGGTTCATGGGGTGCGCGGGTGACCGAAGTGCCGGACGGCCCCTCCGCTCTCGAGACGATGCACACAGCCAAGGCAGCCAATGCACCCTTCGATGTCGTGATTACCGATATGCAGATGCCCGGCATGGATGGATTGATGCTGGGCCGTGCGATCCGGCAGGACGAGGGACTATGCAAGACCCGTCTGATCATGATGACCTCGCTGGGCCCGCAGAATAACAACGCCGAGTTTGCCCAGATTGGATTTGCGGCCTGCTTGACCAAACCAGTACGCCCCTCGGACCTGTATACCCGTCTGACGGCGGTATTGGCCGGTACCTCGTACTCAGAAGTCTCTCACCCCGTCGCCACAGGTGATTCAGCTCGCCGGATACGAAACGGCACGATACGCATCCTGTTGGCCGAGGACAACATCACAAACCAACTTGTCGCCACCAAGATGCTCGAGAAACTGGGCTACCGGGTTGATGCAGTGGCCAATGGTAAGGAGGCCGTTGCCTCGCTACGGACCCTTCCCTATGATCTGGTGCTGATGGATGTCCAGATGCCCGAAATGGATGGCTATGAGGCCACCCGTGCTATTCGCGGAGGTTCATCAGGCGTGCCCAACCCGCAGGTGCCTATCATTGCCATGACCGCTAACGCCATGCAAGGAGACCGCGAAAAGTGCCTGGAGGCGGGGATGAGCGATTACTTGAGCAAGCCGGTGCAGGTGCAAGGACTGGCCTCAATACTGGAGCGATGGCTGCCCCAGGAAGCGGATGCCCCGAAGGATAGCCCTGCCGGAACGGTCATGGACCCAACCGCCGCCGCACCGGCAGAGAAGTCGAAGGAACCCACAACTCCAGCTTTCGACAGGGTTGCATTCATGGATCGGCTCATGGGCGATGAGAATTTTGCCAAGGAATTGATCGAGATTTTTCTCGACGATATCCCCAAACAGATCGAATCGTTGAACCACTCTCTTGAAACGAGCGACACGAAAACCGTTGGGCGTATTGCTCACACCATCAAAGGCGCTGCAGCCAATGTGGGTGGCCAGGCCCTGTGCGAACTGGCCGGGATAATTGAAACTGCCTGTCACGACGGAAATGTCGAATTCATCCAGGAACACTGGCCGGAGCTTGCGCTGCAATTCAACCGGCTCAAAAAAGCAATGAAACCATCATGAGTACCAAGTCGAGGCATGGGTTCCGCTATGACTACACGCCAATGTGTATTGGAAAAGGATCACCTGTAAAAGTCTGTACAGTCGATAACCCCGCTTTGTTGGACATTTCCACAAGAAACGGAAAATGGCAGGAGATTTTGCCTTGGGAGCCGGCTTGGGGGATTGGGGTTTCCAGTCGGGATCCATCGACAGAATGATCCCAGATTCCTTTGCCTGACGATAGGTTTCCCGAATCTCCCCCTGAATCCCGCCAACCTGAGTGAAAGTCGCAAAAAGTGAATGATCACTACCTGGGGAATTTACTCTATATCTTGAACGACTGATAATATTTTCACCAATAATATGAATGTATGATGGGGTTCTCAGTTCTATGGTAATTCCGGCGAAACCATCGCCAGATCGGTGATCAATTACTCCCCTACGCCCATGAACCTTAGCGGAAACAGCGACCTGATCTTTAATCGTTCGGGCGTCAATGATATCCCCGCGGGATTTCTGTCGGAAATCAATATGCATTTCGACCCCGCCTCCTACAGCGAGACACCCGGTTCCCTGTAAAACAACCCATCTCAAATCAATTCGCTATAGATGTAATGGGTTTAGCCGATGGATTGGACTTTGGATTCGTCCAGATAGGGAATGGATCTTGGTAACATGCCATTGGGCTATCCAAGGGTGTCTATTTCACCTCTTCCCGTATGCAAACAAAAAAGCCGCCCAATCGAAGGCGGCTTTGGATTGATCAGGTCATGTTTTTACAGGGTGTTTCTCCGACGGAGCAGACCGACAAGCCCCATCCCCAAGCTACCGAGAACCACGGCACCCGGCAACGGAACAGCCGGTGGAGTTTGCGTATCGGGGACCAATATATGGACAGTGGAATCATTATCAGAGTCAGGATTTCCAAATCCGGTATTCCAGATCGCGACATTGTTACCGCTATCTTTTCCGTCTTTGGCATAGAAATCGCCCCAAACAGGCACTCGATTGCTGATGAATTCGAGCGTGTAGGACAATCCACCGGCTCCCGTCTTGATACCCTTCATCAAGCCAGGCATACCGGGGTTGCTATTGCCCTGAGTAGTCGGACCATATAAATCAAGTACTCCGGTCCCTTGCAGGACACTGAAATTCGACGATTCAAAATTCGGTGAAACTTCGATGATAAAGTGGCTGATGTCCTTCCTCGGAACCGTCAACGCATATTTGTATGTGAAGGTTCCATCCGTATTATCGGTGACCCACCATTCCATCTTCGTTGCAGGTGTTCCCGTCAACCAGGGATTTGAGGTTGGATTCAACCCGGTGATTCCACTGCCAGCGGTAAGGCTTCCATAGGTTGGTCCCGCAATGGATATGGAACCCATGCTCGTTGCCAATAATACAACACATAATGCACGAAACGTATTCATTTTCATCACCCCTCATCAATATACATACATTTACAATTCGTTTTTCCGCCCCACCCTTGGGCAACACTCGTATCCCCATGACATTCATTATATGAAAATGTTCGTGCAAAAATCAAGCTAAGGAGTGATAAAATGATATATTCTTGCTGATAATACCGCAGGGACGTTCATCACAGATGATATAAACGCTATAAACGATTCAGGGCAAGGCATTGATACCCACACTTATCTTCAGACTCTGAAGATAAATCCAGGCACTTGGTGAATTATTCAAGATATGGACAATTGATATTACACCTTATACTAAAGTTTCATGGCTTACAGTCGATAATGAGAATGACTGATTGCCCTATCGCTGTATCTCCTTGATACGAGTCGTGAAATTGCCCCCGAAAGGGGGCATTTTCATTGATAGGAATTCCTAACTTGCCATCCACCACACAACCATTCCTACTTGTACCACACCAATCATAATAAACACCAGCTAAAATTTCCATTTCTTTGTTTTGTGGTGAGGGGTACCAACTTCCCCAAAGACAGCGATTTAGCCGTGGATGTATTTTTGCACTGTAAGGCCTATATGAAACAGGTGGCCATGATTCTGACGGACGTGGAAAAGGGTTTTCTCAAGGGTAATCGCTATTTGATCCACGATCGGGATCCACTTTATACCCCAGAAGGATTTCATGAGATTCTGAAATTGTCTGGAATCAAACCGGTAACCCTTCCTGCCCGAAGTCCGGATTTGAATTGTTACGCGGAATGCTTTGTCAAATCCATCAAATCGGAATGTCTGGATCATTTGATTCTATCCTCCGTAGAACAGCTTGAATATGTCCTTCGGAAATACGGGGTGTTAAGCCCCAGAGTTGTTGGACACAACATTTGACATCATTATGCGACCTTTTGGGGTGAGTTGCAAACATTTCTTCGGGCCTGGGCCGGTGTTTGATACCCCAATCTCTGAAGGATCCATTGTTCATTGTACGTTTTCTTGAAGTCGAGCAAACCAGTCACCAGTTGGGCTTGGCCCTGATGTTGCGGCTGGTGGAGGAAGAAGTCCGCGGCCGTGCGGGGGAGTGGCATGCCATGCAGAACGGCCAAACGGCTGTTCGTTGGGGCAAGGAAGAAGGGTACCTGGTGTATGCCGGGCAGAAGGTAGCGGTCCAGCGGCCCCGCCTTCGAGATCCCAAGTCCAACCGGGAACTGTCCTTGGAAACCTGGCAAGCGTTTTCCCATCCGGCCCGAATGGAGCAATCGGTGTCCAACCAGATTCTCCGCCGGATTTCGTACCGGGATTATGCCGGGGCCGTTCAGACCGTCTATGATGGCTACGGGAATCGGAAGAGTTCGGTGTCCCGGCAGTGGAAGGCGGCCAGTGCCCAGCAGTTGCGTCAGTTGATGGAGCGGCCGCTGGGGGATCTGGACCTGCTGGCGATCCTGTTGGATGCAAGGAAATCCAGGGAATCACCGTGATTGTGGCCCTGGGGGTCGATTCAGGCGGTTGCAAGCATGTCTTGGGGCTTCGCGAAGGCAGCAGTGAAAACAGCCAAGTGGTGACAGACCTTCTCAACGATCTGGTCGAACGCGGTGTCGGTCCGGATCGACTTCGGCTGTTTGTGATTGACGGTAGCAAGGCCCTGCGTCGTGCGATCAATGCGGTGTATGGCTCAAAGAATCCGGTTCACTGTGACGGATCTGGCTCTCCAGTTTCAAGACCGTCTTTTCCTGTCGGGCTTCCAAATAGGCATGGACCAGTTCTGCTGCTCTGAAGAACCGAACGGCATAGCCCCGTTTGCAGGCCTCCCGACCCAGGGCGATCGCCAGGTGTGTTTTGCCTACGCCGGGTGGACCTGTAAAGACCACATTGCTGCGTTTCTCAATAAACCCGCACATCGACAGATCCAGGATCTGCTTCTTGTTCACCCGCGGAGCCGCCGTGAAGTCAAATTCCGACAGTTCCTTGACCATGGGGAACCGGGCCTGCTTCAGTCTCCGGGCAGTCGCCTGAGCTTGCCGATGTTGTACTTCAATCTCGGCCAGTCGCTGAAGATACCCTTCATACGGCACATTGTCCTGGGAGCACAACCGGGAGACGGTTGGGTATTCCCGCAGGATGGCAGGTAACTTCAACTTCTTCAGATAACTCTTCAACAACACATGATCCTCGTTCATTCGATTCCCTCCGTCACCAGTGCTTCATACGGCTGCAGGCTTCGTTTCCCATTCCCCTGGTTGGTCAGAGCCGGATGTAGCCAATCGATCTGCCCGTTGTTGCGGAGATACTAATTAGTCCTTGGATTATGCTACACATTCATACTTTACTCTACTATAATTACGTCCATGCAGATAGATGGACGAAAACACGATCATAAGACATTGGAAACAATTCGTATTATGGCTGTCCGCCGCGTGCGTGAGGGTGAGGACCCCAGTGCGGTTATCAAAAGTTACGGCTTGTGCCGCACCAGCATTTATCGCTGGCTTCGCGCAGAAAAGGCTGGCGGTTCGGATGCCCTCAAGTCCCGCAAGCACCCCGGTCCATCGCCGACCTTGACGGACAAGCAGAAGCGACAGGTGCGTGCCTGGATATGCGGCAAAGACCCGCGCCAGTATGGCTTTGATTTCGGGCTGTGGACACGTCGAATCGTTGTGGAGTTGATGGCACGGAAGTTCAAAAAGAAATGGAGTGTTACCAGCGTCGGACGGCTGCTGGCCGAACTGCAAATTACCCCTCAGAAACCCCTCCGACGGGCGTATGAACGAGACCCGCAAGCGGTTGAAAAATGGAAGACGCAGGATTATCCGAAATTGAAAAACCGGGCCAAACGCCGCGGTGCAGACATCTTTTTTTTGGATGAAGCCGGAATTCGCTCGGATGCTCCGTTGCAGCGAACTTGGGGTGCTAAGGGACAAACGCCGATTGTGAAGACCAGCGGCCAACGCCAATCCGTCAGTGCTATTTCCGCGGTGACCGCACGGGGAGCTTTTTGGTATTGGGTCTATACCGGCCGCCTGAATGCCACACGGTTTGTTGAATTCCTTAAAAAATTCATGCGTTACCGCCGCCGTCGGGTATTCCTGGTGGTGGACGGTTTGCCAGCCCACAAAGCCCGGCTGGTGGCCCGCTATGTGCAATCCCTCCAAGGAAGGCTGGAACTGCATTTTCTTCCCGGCTACGCCCCCGATTTGAATCCGGATGAATTTGTCTGGAATCAGCTTCGCCATCACGGCACCACCAAAAAGCCCTTGATGAAAAACGAATCGTTGCGACGCCGGGTGGAACAAAATCTGGCGGCGATCCAAAATTCCCCGCAACTGGTCCGTTCGTTTTTTCATGCGCCAAGTGTAGCTTATACTATGGACTGATTAGTATTTACACCGTACGCGATTAAGATTTTCACTGCACGGCGCAGCTACTTTCGGTTTTTGAAATGCGCCCCCGGCTGTCCTGAACAGGGATCGGAAATTCAGGACTTGGCCGGGAGCGACGATTCATGCCTTCGCCTTGGTCGTTTTGTTTTTTCTTGGTGATTTGTTTTTCTTCGGTGCAATCTCACAGATCAGAAATTGGGGCCCACTGGCGACGATAGGTCCTGGCGTTACCATCGAATCAGGGAAAAGTGATGGGGACTTGTTGCACTCCTGATTTTCCGACTTCTTCTTCATTGTACACCTTTGCATAATAGGCCCCCCGGCCGAAAACCTGGGCGCGGTTCACCTCATTTCTTTGCCTTCCGATTTTCTTTCAGAGCTTTCAGCGCATCCCCGCAGACCTTGATGGTATGCGGGTCACCCTTGGAGATATGAAACGCGGCGATGAAGGCGATCGTATCGCTTTCGGGAGATCCGGATGGAGGAATTCGTACCGCACCGCCGCCGAGGGCATTTGTTTCCAGCCACTTCTCAAGGGGTGTCTTTCTGGCTTGTTTCGTTCCTAATTTCTTCGCCATTGTGATCTCCATCATGCCTTGCCCTTCGTGATTTGATACCCAAAATAGTCCAGCAATGCCGCTGCCGAATCCGTAGAAAGGCCCCGCGTGCCCTGCACGAAATGACACAAAATGGACCCTTTGACGCCCGTCTTGATTGCAATCTGCCGACGGCTTGTCTTGATTTTGACTAGTTCGGCCAGGATGATTCGTTCGATATGGTTTCCGATTTTCATAGTCTCATTATCCCATCGTGTTCGCAATTGTAAACAACTATTTTTAAAATAATTTCACCCCGTCCTACGGATTCCATGGCAACCCCTTTTCTGCTACAATGGAGCCATCGGTTGGCTCTGAACTGAAACCTGAGTGCTGATCCTACTCCAGGAAAATATCGTGGTGGATGAACGGAGCCAATCGACTTGATTGTGCTGGCCAGAAAATTTGCGAAACTGGTCAAGACAGCCTATCTTCTCGCGCCAATCCTACGGACACATCTCCTCGTAAATGTGGTTACAGGTCAGCCATTCAGAGGCAATCATCGCCAAATCCAGCAGGTTCACATGGCAGGGGAGAAATATCGGTGATCTTGTTCATATACAAGTTCAGAACCGTCAGTTTCGTCAAACCAACCACCGTGAAGAGTTCTGTGCAGCGTTCCAACAGGATTCGACTGAGCCGTTTGGCCTTGGCGGGGATCGGGAATACATCGGTCGTAGGCATTGATCAGACCCAGTTTGCGATCCACCTCCCGCAACAACAGGGCTCCGGCGTCGGAGGTCAGTTGGCTGCCCTGGAAATCGGCATAGACCTTACGAGATTTTTGCCTTGAACACACCTGGGTAGTTGGGATATAGTCTGTCATGGTTAATGGCCTTTCTGTTTGGAGTCAAGAAGCGTTGCAACATCTTATATATACAGAAAGAGAGAGTCTGCCTTTGCCGTTGTATACTGTCTGTCAAATTATTGTTGGGTGGCTTCCATTATGAAAGAAAAGACCGATGTGCTGACGGAAGAAACACTTGACCCAAGGATTGGAAGTCTATGCGGGCGATTGGCTATCGTATCCTGGATGACATACTGGACTATGTAGAGACGTTGCGAGAACGTCCCGTCTGGCAGCCAGCGCCGCAGCATGTAAAAGCGTACTTTAACGGACCACCCCCGCTTGACCTCGAGCCATCCAACGAGATGTATCAAGAGCATCTCCAGTACATACACCCACACCAATTGGACAATAGCCACCCCCGATTCTGCGATTGGGTTGCTGGAACTGGAACCGTGATGGGGATGTTTGCAGAAATGCTGGTGACCGAATTATTGTTTCTGGACGCGTCAGCCCGCAGCACATCCACGACTGGAAATTCCATCAGCTTGTCAGCGTCATCCAGATCGGCCGCCGCAAGGGGATGCACACGATGGACGACAGTCTCATGGACCTGTACTAGGCCGGGGAGATTACCTATGAGGCCGCCCTTATCAACGCCAACAATCCGCAGGAACTCCGCGAACGGATACACCCGGAGTCCGAGTCCCAGTAACCGGACCGCGGAAGTTCCCTCTCACCCCCGAGGGTGGAGTAGCGCCCGCCTTCGTATTCGTACATAGGAGGACCCCGTTATGTTCCTGCCCTATTCCTACGACATCCTGTACGACCGACGGCCGTGGATGGCGTATTTATTGATTCCATTCGTGGCTGGTCTGAGTTATTTTCATCTAAGAACATTCAACTCGGCCTATCATGACTACGACCTTGTGAATCTTTTCCGGGAGGGTGTCCGTATCGTTACGCCTGTTATTCAGTGGGCGTATCTCGGGGCTTCGGCGGTTTATCTGTGGGTCTTCGGAACGGCCGTTTGTTCCAAGATCAGTAACCGGATTTTTATGGTTCTACTGGCCGGATTATTGTTGCCCCTTCATGTTATCTGGACACATTGGGATCACCCAACCATTCTCCCTATGAGCTGTCTGATCGAGTGGATGCTTGGGATGTGTCTGTTCTTTTGGCCAACCAGTTCCGTGGACTGTTTTGTCACGCTTCCAATAAAGATTATCTTCTCTATCCCCATCGGATGGATTGTGTTCACCTGGTTTGTCTTCGATATATTGCTGGCCCTCCTGTATCAATGGCTGGCGGCCGTTATCCTGCTCCCCTTGTGCCTGCTGGGTGGCGCACTCTTCGCGGGATTTCTGCAATGGATTAGCGTTGCCGTCATGGACTCTGAAGACCGGACACTATGGCAGATCCTCCGGAGCCAAGCCCGATCATAGCTGGGAAGATTCATGGTCGGCCCGCAAACAGAAGAAGGACCAAACCGAGACCGAAGCCGATGTGACGCCGCCCTCCCCCAAACCTTTGCCCAAATCAAAGGGAAATGTTCTTCATGTCCGGTGTGAATGCGGCCACCAGGTAGCCATCCCAAAAACCGGCTCCAGAAAACCACACCGTTGCCCGTACTGTTCCCGTCCGCTTCGACCGGTGTAAGGGAAATATTTCCGGATTCCCCGGATGGCTTTTGCAATGAATTCAATTGTTGTTCGGAAAACTATTGCTGGATGTTGCGTTTCTGGATTTTCACGGCCAGCAGGTCGCGAAAGACATTTGGCATACACGCAATGAGGGAGGCACGCCCATCGCACAGAGTTTGGCCGCCAGGCGTTGTCGATTGGCCTTGCCCAGATAATCAAGCCGCCAATTGAGGATAGGACTTGAGAAGCCTGCCCAAGTGACAAGCGCAATCGAGTTTCTGTTTCATAGTCTTCCGATCGAAACAAAGTGCCTTCTCCCGAGCCAATTCATTCGGGTGAAGACCGCCTAACTTCTTGTTGACAAAGAACTTAAGAGCAAATAAATTTTACACCCTATGCCAAGCCCATGGCCATATGAGAAGCTATCCACAAACGCAACGGCCGCTCTCCGCGTTTGGAAACAGTGGTGCCGATGTTCATGTTGGCCAATTCATCCTTAACCTGGTATTATTGACCATAGGGTTCTGAGAGTCGGTGATTATAAGAATGTCCTTGGAGATCAATAAGGGCTAGATTCTTGCAGGGGACAGCCTGATATGGACAGTATAAATCGAGATCGGAAAGGCGAGAGTGTCGAGCGGAAACGGGCAGAAGAACGGATTCAGTATCTTAACAACTTGTTACTAGCCATCCGTAATGTCAGCCAACTCATCGCCAGGGAAAAAGACCGCGGCCGTCTGATTCAAGGCGCTTGTAAGTGCCTCAGTAAGGCTCGTGCCTATGGTAGTATTTGGATCGTATTGTTGGATGAATCCCACAGGCAGGTAGCGACAGCGGAAGCAGGATGGGGTGAGGATTTCCAGCATTTCGAAGATCGTGCCAAGTCGGGCGATTGGGGCCATTGTGCGGAGAGGGCTCTATCGCAAACGGGTGTTTCTATAATCAACGACCCGGCGACCGCCTGTGGTGACTGTTTAGTAGCCAGGAGATGTCTTGGAAAGAAAGCAATGACAGTCCGCTTGGAGTCTGGGGGAAAAATCTTCGGCCTGATGGTCGCCACCCTCAATCGTGATCGCACGATAGACAATGAAGAACAGAGCCTATTCGAAGAAGTTGCCGGAGACATTGCCTTCGCCCTGCATAGCATCCAACTGGAAGAAGAGCGCAAGCAGGCAGTGGAGGCATTGCTTCTCGAGCAATCCCGGCTAGAAGCTCTGTTGCAATTTGGCCAAATGGCAGCAGCACCGATGCAAGACATTACGGATTACGCTCTGGAAGCGGCGGTCCGGCTAACCGAGAGCGAGATCGGTTACCTGGCGTTCATGGATGAGAATGAGACAATTCTTACCATGTATTCCTGGTCCAAAACGGCTATGGAACAATGTGCTGTTATCGACAAACCGATCGTCTATCCGGTGGAGACGACAGGACTTTGGGGAGAGGCGGTACGGCAGCGAAAGCCTATCATTACCAACGACTACTCGGCTCCCCATCCATTGAAAAAGGGATATCCGGAGGGCCACGTCAAGGTGGTCCGTCATATGAACATCCCTGTCTTGGATGACGGACGGATCGTCGCTGTCGCGGGCGTGGGGAATAAACATAGGCACTACGATGAATCGGACGTCCGACAGTTGACGCTCCTGATGCAGGGCATGTGGAGACTCATTCGGCGTAAACAGGTAGAGCAGGCATTGCACGAGGCCCACAAGGAGTTGGAACAGAGGGTGGAGGAGCGTACTGCTGAACTGGCCAGCGTCAACGAAGAACTCAAACGGGAAATAATCCAGCGCAAGTGGGCGGAGAAAGTGATTAGCGACTCGCAGGCCTTGTATTCGTCTCTTGTGGAAAGTTTGCCTGTTTGTGTGCTTCGTAAGGATCTCGACGGTCGCTTTACATTTGCCAATCGGTCGTTTTGCGACTTGCTTGGAAAGCCGCTTGAGGAGATTGCTGGCAAGACCGACTTTGATTTCTTTCCGGAAGAATTGGCACGCAAGTACCATCAGGACGACCAGCGCGTGTTCGAGACAGGTGAACTATTTGAGGCGGTTGAAGAGAATCGAAAGGACGGCGAGCCCCGTTATGTCCACGTGATAAAATCCGCTGTGCGCGATGCAAGCGGGGAGGTTGTTGGTATCCAGGTGATCTTCTGGGATATCACTGAACAAAAAAAGGCAGAATTCGGGCTGGAGCATGAACGGTATCTACTTCACGCCTTGATGGATAACCTACCCCACAACATTTATTTCAAGGACACCCAGAGCCGTTTCCTACGAATCAACAAAGCGATGGCTCGTTGTTTTGCGCTCAACGATCCATCGGAAGCGCTGGGGAAAACAGATTCGGATTATTTCACAGATGAACATGCTCAACAGGCATTGGTGGATGAACAGGAGATAATTCAATCGGGCCAGTCTCTGCTGGACAAAGAAGAGAAGGAAACATGGCCGGACGGCCATGTTTCCTGGGTTTCCACGAGCAAGATCCCTTTGCGCAGCCCTGAAGGCGAAATCATCGGCACCTTCGGCATCTCCCGCGACATCACCGAGCAAAAGCGGGTAGCTGAAGCGCTCGGGGCGGCCAAGGAAGCCGCCGAAGTCGCCAACCAGGCGAAGAGTCAGTTCCTTGCCACCATGAGCCACGAGATCCGAACACCGATGAACGGTATTATCGGGATGATCGATTTGTTGCTGAGCACAAATCCCACCAATCAACAGCGCATGTATCTGGATTTGGCTGGCCAATCGGCGGAGACGCTGCTGCGACTGATCAACGACATTTTAGACTTTTCCAAAATAGAGGCAGGTAAGTTTGAACTTGAATCGGTCGGTTTCAAGTTGCGTGATACTTTTGGTGATACACTTCAGACGCTCGCCGGGCGTGCTTCTGAAAAGGGTTTGGAATTGACATACCACATTCCCCCTGACATACCGGATGAGCTGGTTGGTGACCCGGGACGCCTTTGCCAGATCATTGTAAATCTTACCGGCAATGCCATCAAATTCACCGAACAGGGTGAAATTTCCGTGGATGTTAAGAGGGAATCGCGAACAGACAATGATGTGCGATTGCATTTTAGCGTGAGTGACACCGGCCCTGGCATTCCACCGGAAAAACAAGGTTTAATCTTTGAGGCCTTCTACCAAGCGGACAGTTCCATGTCTCGTTTGTATGGAGGCACTGGTTTGGGCTTGGCGATCTCGTCGCATTTGGTGGAGCTGATGAACGGACGAATGTGGGTCGAGAGCACGGTAGGGAAGGGCAGCACGTTTCATTTCGTTGCGGCCTTCTCCCTGCAGAAGGACGTATCGATCAAGCTGGCAGCTGACCCCACGACTTTGCATGGCCTGCGAGTCCTGGTTGTGGACGACAATGAAACCAATCGGCTGATTCTTGAGGAAATGCTGAATAACTGGCGAATGAAACCGACCACCGTGGATAGTGGCCAAGCAGCACTGATCGAGATGGACAGAGCCGCCAAAGCCGGGAAGTCTTTTCACCTGGCGTTGTTGGATGGAATGATGCCCCAGATGGACGGTTTTGCGTTGGCCGAACAGATCAGGCAGACCCTGGGTCCGAGTGAGACCAAGCTTATCATGTTGTCATCAGCTGGGAATTTAGAGGGTAGTACCCGTTGCCGCGAGTTGGGTATCGACTATTGCCTGATGAAGCCGGTGAAACAATCGGAACTGTTGGATTCTATTTTAGAGACTTTCAGGATTACTACGGCTGAGGAACCCACTCAGGCCAGTACAACTCGCCCATATCCAGAAAGCAGAAAATCCCTTCGGATCCTCCTTGCAGAGGATGGCTTAGTAAATCAGAAGGTTGCGGTGAACCTCCTCGAACAACGTGGGCATAAGGTCACAGTTGCCAACAATGGCCAAGAGGCCCTTATCGCCCTGGATGATGAGTCCTTCGATGTAGTTCTTATGGATGTGCAGATGCCCGCCATGGATGGATTCGAAGCCACGGCGATCATTCGAGACAAAGAAAAGGGGTCAAGAGCACATATTCCCATCATTGCAATGACCGCTCACGCGATGAAGGGCGACCGCGAGCGCTGCCTGGAAGCGGGCATGGATGGATACATCGCAAAGCCGATTCGCGCCAGGGATCTTTATGAAATCGTCGAGGTCACCGCTGCGAGAGGATGCGGATCCCAGATCCAAAACAAGCGAATTGCAGAAGTACAAGAAATCATCGACCGAGATCGACTCTTAGAACAAATCGGAGGAAACACCGAGGCCTTAAAAGAGATCGTTGACCTGTTCGCCGTGGAATCTGCGAAGCTCATGACACAAATACGGAATGCCATCACGAATGAGGATCCCTCTGAGTTGCAGCGAGCTGCTCATACGCTGAAAGGCTCCATACGATTATTTGAAGTGGAACGGCCGGCTGCTGCGGCACTCCGACTCGAAATCATCGGTCGTGACAAGAATCTGGCTGAAGCAGAACAGGCATGGTTGGTACTGGTGAAGGAAATGGAGCGGCTTCTGCCAATGCTGACCGATCTGGTGGAATCTTGAATCTGTCTACCCCGATAACACATGGGATCTGCAAATGAAAGTGCTAATTGCTGATGACGATCCAATATGGCGCAAGTTGCTAAGTCAGAACGTTCACAGCTGGGGTTATGAGGTTGTTACGGCGGAAAACGGCCTGCAGACCGGGGATATCCTCCAAGAGCAAGAAGCACCTCGGGTCGCTATCCTTGACTGGCAGATGCCGGAACTCGATGGAGTCGAAATTTGCCGTCGCATTCGAAGCAGCCTCCATCTTCCGTTTATCTATACAATCATTCTTACCAGTCGCGATTCTCGTGACGACATGGTGGCTGGTTTTGAATCAGGTGCCGACGACTATCTCGTCAAGCCTGTGGACATGGCGATTCTTCGTAGCCGTTTGATGGCAGCCGTACGGATTGTTCAAGCCGTCCCTCCGCCAAGGCAGATCCCCGGTTATGAGCTCCTTGGACGGCTTGGGGCAGGTGCGATGGCAACGGTTTACAAGGCACGACAGCTCAGCCTCGACAGAGTGGTCGCGATTAAGATCCTTCCCAAGAAGTTCAGTGGAAACCCTGATTTCGTCAAGCGTTTCTATGCTGAGGGACGCGCAGCAGCAAAACTGAACCACCCCAATATTGTGGCTGCGCTGGATGTCGGCAGACATGCTGATGTCCACTATTTTATCATGGAGTATGTCGAAGGTCACACGGTGTACGAGCATCTTGTCAGAGAAGGTCCATACACTGAAGCGAATACCTTGGCCATTGCGATTCAGGTCGCGAAAGCCTTGAATCACGCTCACGGAACAGGACTGATTCACCGAGATGTCAAACCGAAGAACATTTTAATCACAGGCGATGGCGTTGCAAAGCTGGCGGATATGGGCCTGGCACGAGCCGTCAGTGACCGGGAAGCGGCGGAGGCCGAAGCGGGCAAGTCCTTCGGCACACCCTACTTCATCTCACCCGAACAAATCCGTGGCGATATGAATGTTGATCTACGGTCCGACATCTATAGTTTTGGTGCAACCCTCTATCACATGGTCACCGGTAAAGTGCCCTTTGAGGGTCAGGATATTCCCACAGTCCTGCGGAAACATCTCCGGGAGCCTCTTATTCCACCAGATCACATCAATCCGGAGCTGAGCAACGGCATAAGCGAAATTATCGAGCTGTGTCTGGCCAAGGATCCGGCAAAGCGTTATGCAACCACTGCCGATCTGATTGAAGACCTACAAGCAGTATCCGATGGTCGGCCACCCATGCAAGCTCATAAGCTCATCGATCTTTCAATGTTGAATTCTTTTGAAGAGAAGGGCGATATAGATGAATCAGGCGAACCATCAGGTGAAATATCTTTCATTGCTACACCTCTATTTTGGATTGCGGTTGTGGGTTGGTCCCTTGTTGTATTGCTGCTGATTCTGGTCATTCTACTGTCGATCCGAGTGCGGGTCTGATCTTGAATGGGAACTGAAATCATGGTTCATGAGTAGTCGTCAGAGCGTCCCTCGTGCTTTGGCCACGTCCAAAACCATATGAGGTTGGATAGAAATCCGCTTCCAATATAGGTTCCAGGACATTCGTTAAGGCCATTTGCGCGAGGCCGTACAGTGCCAATATCTTGTAGGGTATCAAAACAAATCTGCCCCATGTTCTTGCCCATAAAGGCTCTACGACAAAATGTCAGATCCGGCCTTGCATGGATACTTTCTCGATGCTACGATTCCAGTCATGATAATGAAACGATCCTGGATTGCCATTTTGACTTTGCTTACCCATCTGGTCGACCAACACGCCCAGCGGACCATCGAGTATCTCAAAGAAGAAAACAAAATCCTCTACCACAAACTGGGCAAGAAACGGCTGATCCTGACCGACCCGGAGCGTCGCAGGTTGGCCGTGAAGGCCAAGCCCCTGGGCCGAAAGCTTCTGGCCGAGACGACCAGCATGTTCTCCGCCGACACGATCTTGGGTTGGTTCCGTAAACTGGTCGGCCAAAAGTACGATGGCTCAGCGAATCGCAAGGGCGGCCGGCCCAAGGTCAGCCGGGAAATCATTGACCTTGTCCTTCGCTTCAAGAAGGAAAATCCCCAGTGGGGTTACGGCCGGATTCATGGCTATCTGGTCTATCTGGGTTTCCAGGTCAGCAGGGCTACGGTACAGCGGATCCTGCTGGATCACGGCTATCACCCGGAACCGGAGGATTTCAAGCGAACCACCTGGAACCAATTCCTCAAGTCGCACTGGAATGTGTTCTGTGCCGTGGACTTCTTCTCGATCGAATTGCTGACTACCCGAGGCCTGATTCGATATATGGTCTTGTTCGTGATGGATATCGCAACGCGGAAGGTACAGATCGCCGGGATCCATACCAATCCCAATGGAGACTGGATGAAGCAGGTGGCCCGGAATCTGACGGATTCGGAAGAGGGCTTTCTCAAGGGCAAACGATTCCTGATCCTGGATCGGGATCCGTTGTTCACAAAGGCCTTTAAAGAAATGCTCAAGGAGGGGGGTATCACTCCGGTCCCGACGGCCGTGGCGGCGCCGATGATGAATGCCCATGCGGAACGGTTTGTCCGGGCCGTAAAATACGAGTGTTTGAACAAATTGATCCTGACCCATGAAGCCCAATTGCGTTATGTGCTCGACGAGTATCTCGATTATTATCATCACGAGCGGATTCATAAGGCGTTGTGCCGGATCATCGAACCAAGGGCAGAGTTCGGAGCTGTATCCGGAGAGATTGTTTGTGTGGAACGCCTGGGTGGCCTGTTGAAATCGTATCATCGCAAGGCCGCCTGAGGCATCCGATGGGTTTTGAGACCCTACGGCGGGAGCCAATGGGCAAATCCCGCGGGATTGACAAGTAAACAGGCAGGTAAAAAGGAACGGAAGCGATAAGCTTTGGCGTCATTTGCGCGTATTTCTTCAGTGTGTCGCCAGTATGTCGCCAGTGTACTGCCAGTATGTCGCCAGTGTGTTTCCTGTTTTTGACCCAAAATCACGCACATAACTCCATTAATGACAAGCACTTACAAGCGGACCATCGGCCTTTTAAGCCGTAGGTCCTGGGTTCGAGCCCCAGCAGGGTGGACGATGATGACTTCGCCGCCCAGGTCGAAGGGAAGATAGAGATTCCGCAAACAGGGTGGTATCAAATTGGATTCAACAGTGACGACGGCGGCGCCCTGCGTATTCCCGGCCAGACATGGGATTCGGTGGTGGCCGATGGGACGGGCAACGCCGCAGTCAGTGGTTACGAGCTACGGAATGATTCGCTGACGGGTTGGAGCTTCACAGCGGGCAAGATCTATCTGACGGCCGGCCAACATCCGTTCGTGGGGATTATGTTCGAGCGGGGCGGCGGGTCCTTCTTTGAGATGTTCGGACGGGGTTATGCGGGCGCGGACATAGATCCGGCCTGGTCGCTTCTGGTCAGGCATGGCGCTGGATTCCGCACGGATGACAAGGACGGCCTGGAGCTTGTATCGGGGACTTGCCCCGCGGCCCTGATGGGCGATGTGAACAAGGACTGCGTGGTGAACCTGATGGATTTTGCAGAGATGGCGGCCAACTGGCTCCTGGACTGCTACCAGATACCCAATCACCCAAGCTGCCAAGCCCCGGGTCATCCGGGGCCCGACTTCGTGCGAATCCCGGGCGGGACATTCGAGATGGGCGACAGTTTCAACGAAGGCGACACCGATGAGCTGCCGGTGCACACGGTCTTGGTGGACCCGTTTTACATGGGCAAATATGAGGTCACGAATCAGCAGTACTGTGATTTCCTGAATTCGGCATATCCCTCTCAACTGGAAGTGGTCGGCAGTAGGGTGCATGCGACCAGTGATACCAGCAATCTGTACTGGTACTTAATGATGGATGCTTACAGCCAGATCACTTACAACGGGAGTTCATTCGCTGCCCTGACCAAGAGCGGGCACAGCATGGGCAATGACCCGATGGTGTGCGTAAGCTGGTATGGGGCTGCAGCCTACTGCAACTGGAGAAGCCAGCAGGAAGGGCGAGAGCCGTGCTATAACCTGTCCACTTGGGAGTGTGATTTCAGCAGGAAGGGCTACCGTCTGCCCACAGAGGCCGAGTGGGAGTATGCCGCCCGCGGCGGGCTGTCGGGACGGCGGTTCCCGTGGGGCGATCTGATCTCGCATGCTCGGGCCAACTACTGGAGTTCAACTGCTGATTCCTATGATGTGAGCCCTACGCGGGAATTCCACCCGGATTTTTGCTATGGGCTAACGTGTACCTCCCCTGTGGGAAGCTTCGCCCCGAACGGATACGGCTTGTATGACATGGCTGGCAATGTGTGTGAGTGGTGCAATGACTGGTACTCGGACACCTGCTACACTAACGGCCCTCAAATCAATCCGACAGGGCCTGCAACGAGTATTTGGCGTGTTCAACGCGGCGGCAGCTCTGGAACAAGTGCCAGCGGGTGTCGCGTTGCCAGTCGCGGCAATGCCACGGAAACCATTTGTTTTGGTAGCTTGGGCTTTCGTCTTGTCCTGAACTTGGATTAGTCCTTTGTACTGTTTTGTTTTATCATTTGACCTTATCCGAGCCAAGGCAGGGCTGAAACATATAAAGAACTTTACACGGAATCCTTTCGGAAGGTACGCCGAAGGCAAAATGGATTCTGCAATGTGAGAATGGAAGGATAGAACAATGAAACGCGTCTATGTTTCAATTCTGCTGTGTGTGTCGATAGTCTGTGTAACCAGTGCGGACAAGGCCGGCAAGATCCTTTTTGAGTACTACTGGACCGACGGTCAACCCGTGCTGGATTCCCTCTTAAATCAGCAGTCGTACCCGGATTGGCCGGACCGTATGGAGTGGCGCACCCGCCTGGAAGGCAAGACCGATTGGCGGGATGCCTATGGCAGCCGGATTCGAGGGTACCTGTACCCGCCGGCAGACGGGGCATATACCTTCTGGATCGCCAGCGACGATCAGAGTCAACTGTGGCTGAGCACGGATACGGATCCGGCCCATGCCGAGCTGATCGCCCGGGTCAAGGTGTGGACGCTGCCCCGGGATTTTGACAACGCAGGCGGTGGCCAGGGCGGACCCGAGCAGCGATCCGCCGCCATCCCCCTGGAGGTGGGCAAGAAGTACTATCTGGAGGTACTCCAGGTCGAGGGCAATGGTGGCGACAACCTGGCCGTGGCCTGGCAGGGTCCCGGCATCCCGGAGCGTCAAATCCTGGCGGGTCGGTATCTGTCCTCGCCGGATGGGCTCAAGGGGGAGTATTTCAACAACTCTAATCTCACAGGTAGTCCCAGCCGTGTCCGCCTGGACCCTGTGGTTAATTATAGCTGGGGGGGGAGCGAGATTTTTCCGGGTCAGGCCGATCTCTGTTCGGTCCGCTGGACCGGTGAGGTGGAAATCCCCTCGACAGAATCCTACATCTTCTATGTGGCCTGTGACGACGGCGCGCGGCTGTGGCTGGACGGCAGGCTGCTGATCAATGCGTGGTGGGATCAGGGGGAAACCGAGTATGCCAGCGAGCCGATCCCGCTGTTGTCGGGGCAGCGATGCCGGATTCGTCTGGAATGGTATGAAAACGTGGGCCATGCCTCCTGTCGTCTGCTGTGGTCGAGTCGTTCTCTGGCCAAACAGGTGATCCCTCCGGATCGCCTGTCGGCCGTCCCGGTGACGGCGGATCTGGTGGGATGGTGGACATGCGATGACCCCATGGTCCGTGCAAGCTGGTATGGGGCGGCGGCCTATTGCAACTGGCGAAGCCATCACGAAGGCAGACAGTTGTGCTACAATATGTCCACGTGGACCTGTGACTTCAATAAGAACGGCTATCGCCTTCCCACAGAGGCGCAGCGAGAATACGCGGCCCGGGGGGGCTTTCTGGTAAACGGTTTCCCTGGGGCGACACGATCTCCCATACCCAGGCCAATTACAAGAGTCTTGCCTATTTCTCCTATGATGTGAGCCCAACGCAGGGCTACCACCCCGCTTTCGACGATGGGATTAAACCCTATACCTCTCCTGTGGGTTTCTTCGCCCCGAACGGTTATGGTTTGTATGACATGGTTGGGAATGTCGTGGAGTGGTGCAACGACTGGTACTCAAGCCACTACTACAGTTCCAGCCCGCAAATCAATCCCACTGGCCCTGCAACGGGTACAATGCGTGTTTGGCGCGGCGGCGGCTGGATCGGCGATGCCTACGGCTGTCGTGTATCGGCCCGCGACGGCCGCTACCCGCGCGACCGGAGCTACGACGGCGGCTTTCGTGTTGTCCTGGACTTTTAATAACCCTTTTTTCTTTCACTCTTGAAAGGAGATGCTTACCGGTGGTCACATGCACGAGTTGAAGATCATCTCGGATTCTTGCGACTTGATGCCGTGGATGATTCAATCCGGGAAGAAGTTCTCGCGGCACCCGCGGTATAGACCGAGCTCTGCTACTGGACGGGGATGGTGATTATCCGAGGGTCGGCCAACATGATGGCCAACGGGAAGAGCGACTTGACCGTCGCGGCTCGGATAAAATCCCAACAGACAGCAAAAAAGTACATATATGTGTCTTTGGTCATAGAGGCGGGGATAATGGCATCAAGCGTGGATTGTGGAAAGGGGCCTTTCGGTTCATCACCATCGTCGTGATGGATCGCGACCTTTCCTGTTTCCCCTATGGGGCATAATCGACGTACGAATCCGTCCAGAATAAGAAGGTCTATTCCGCCCACGCCTCTCCTTCCGGCAATCCCTTAGTTAAAAGGAAGCGCGTCCGGAGCATTGGCTTTGAGCAAACGCACGTCATAAAGCCCCCCGGCAAGCCGCTGTTTTGCTGTGAACCGGATCGTGAGTCGGTTGTTTCCGGCTGCTTGTAGTATCTCGGAGGGAATCGGATAGCGTTTTTCAACGAAGTGATTTGGATTTTCGCCGGTTAACCTCTGCGTGGCGATCACCGTCCCATTCACTACGATATCGAATTCCCGGCCACGATCGTCACCGGAATATGTGACAGCCAAAACGACTTCCGTGGCGCCTCGCGGATCCAGGGCATATTGAATCCAGCTTCCGTGACGCCAGCGACGACCGTTGTGAATACCGGTTTCCATTCGTTCGCCTTTAAGATCGTGTTCGACTTCAGATTGCTGCTCGCCCACGGCGATCAAATCGAAGGTTGCCGCCTCGCGGGCTGCGCGGGCACGTTCCTCTGCGGCGAGTTTTCCCTTTCTTGCCGCAATTTGTTCGACGTTTGTGAGTTCCCAGTACATCTGATAACGTCGTTCGTGTAGTCTGAAGAACGGCACCAGAGGCAAACCTTTGGGCTCAGCCGGCTCGATCACGTCCATAATCCGGAAGTGCAGGGGCCCGGCGGAAGGATCGGGAATCACATGCTTGACTACCTCCTGTTCCGTTGAGAGCAGGACCGGAACCTCGTCGAGGGGAATCAGCGGACCCTGCGCCACATGCGCCATACGACCATCATCAGCAAACAAACCATCCATGTTGTCAGTGCCGTCGGGCTTTGCCAGAACGATCGGGCCATACAGGATGGCCACCCAATCGGAACCGTCGGGGAGGCGCTCCGCTCGCGCGTGCATCGGAAGCTCCACATCAACCGTATCCCCATTCTTCCATTCCCGTCGAATAGCGGCGTAGGAAGACGGAGTCGACTCGATTCCCATGGATCGTCCGTTGACCTTGACAGCGAAATCACCCGTATCGACCCAAGCGGGATGTCGGATATTCAGTGTGAAGGAGATCGGTTTCTCGATTTGAAGACGAATCTGCGTTCGCGCCTCATCGGGGAAGGTCGTCTCCTGCTTCAAAACCATTCCTTCATCAGGCATTGACAGCTCTGAGGGGATAAAGAGATTCACATACAATCCGTCTTTTGTCCGGGCATAGATGAACTCGCCGTATCGTCCGGGGTTCTCCATACCCGTGCCCACGCAACACCAGAAACACCGCTCCGGCTGGGAATATACCCGGTAGTGGTTCGGACGGATCGATGTGAAATAGACGTACCCGGGCTTCGTTGGATGGATGGAGGCCAGGATATGATTGTACAGCGCCCGTTCATAAAAGTCGGCATAAGCGGCCTTCGGTTCCGCCGTGAAAAGTTGCTCCGTAAGTCGTAGCATATTATAGGTATTGCAGGTTTCGGGGCCCTCCCGGTGCTGGATTACGCGACTGAAGTCCTTTGGATCATTGAAATGCTCGCTGACGCTATTGCCGCCAAAGGCCACACTCCGGTTCTGCGTAACGGTTTCCCAAAAGAACCGGGCACCGGTATGCAACTGTTCATCGTGAACCAGGGCCGCAATACGCTCCATGCCGATAATCTTGGGAATCTGGGTATTGGCGTGCAGGCCTGTAAGCTTGTCCTGGTGATTCTCCAGGGGCTCGAAAACGGCTCGGTGGTTGAAGCGTTTGGCCAGTGCAAGGTATTTCTCATTTCCAGTGATCGCATAGATATCGGCAAGCACTTCATTCATGCCGCCGTGTTCATTACTGAGCATTTGCTGCATCTGTGCGTCGCTCAGGCCAGACGCAAGCTTTTCACACCAGTCTCCATAACGAACAAGCAGATCACGAGCTTTTTCGCTACCGCCGTGAATGTAAGCATCCCTCAGCCCGGCATACATCTTGTGAAGGTTATACCAAGGAGCCCATTTTCTCCATATGAGTTCAACATTACCCTCGCTGATACGTTTCCAATAGTCTCCGCTCCCAGGGATACCCCCGAGGTAACCGTTACCGTTTGCCTTTTGGACTTGCGCAAGTTCATTGATCATGTAATCGAGGCGACGATGAAACTCACCGTCTGAATCGGCACCCGAGGCGATCATTAGGGAAAGCGCCGAAAGGTAGTGTCCGGCCGTATGTCCATCGAGTCCGCCACTCTCCCAGTTACCATAAGGCCGTGCCTTGGATTCCAGCCCTGCTTCGCGGCGAAACGGAGCGAGCAAACGGTCGGGATCGTGGGCCAGGAGATATTGACGATTGATCTTGACCGCCTCGGAAAAAGGGCTCTCAAGCAACCGGATGTCTTTCAAGGGGAAAAACGTTACCGCCTGCTCCGGCGTTACAGCAATCTTGGAAGCAGTAGCGGAAAGGGGAAAGACCATCGTAAGGGTCACAATGACCGCCATATTCATTGTCGAATTATTAGCTTTCAAAGGAATCATGAGATTCGTCCTAACTACCTGGAACGGTCGAGTTTCAGGAGACCGAGTTGATACGGTAACAGTTCGTACCGCCCGTTAATCGCCGGATCGCGGCCCTGGAAAAGCAGTTGGAGGTTGTCGGGATCGAGGGTCATCGTTTCGTCATATCCATCGCGAACCAATTCCCCATGGCTGATGTCTTTTGTCCAGGGCGTCACGCCGTCTTCAAAGGTGACATTGTTGATCCCCGCAAAGGGCTTTTGCCATGAGTCGGCATCTGGGACGGGCGTCCATACTCCATTGAGATCATTAGAAGTCCAGGCGCGATAGTACCGCGCGGGACTCAAGGCCTCGATCACCGTCAGGTAGGTGTTGGTTCCCTTGATCTTATAGGTAACGCTCGCCTCAAAAAGGTTGTCTCGCCGATCCTGGATGGCGATCTCCGGGTCGCTCATGCCCCTGGGAAAATCCTCGATTGTTGTCCGGCTGCGATAGAAGCGACCGTCGTCGCCGGTGAAGAACAGGTAGGCGTGCGTGTCGTCGCAAATCACATGGTAGTCGATGGGGAGTCTTGGCATGCCTGCAGGTTGCCTGTCAAAGAAGTTTCGTGGCGCTGTCCAGGTTTCCGGCTTTGTGATATCGTCCGTGGTGCAATATTGCGGCTGCTGCGACTGGAAAACCAGGTACCACTTGTTATGCGGGCGGAAATAGAACAAATGCGGCGCACAGTGATACCCTCGCAGATTCGGATTCTGATCCAGAAAGAACAGCTTGGCGTTGGGGGCATCCGACCAGTCCTTGAAGTTCAGGTATACCATGTTCCAGGTCCTGGCCGATGTCGAATACACGGTTGCATAGACGTGCCACAGGTCGTTATAACGGACGACCGTTGGATCTTTGACGGACACGATGGTATGCGAATCGTCGGATACCGGCTTGATCAATACATCGGTGGACTTCCATCGGAGCGGTGTGGTTAAGGGGAACTTGGCAGGGCTCGCACCTGACGTTGACGGTTCAACCGATTGTGATTGGGGGGTTGGTTCGGCCGCGGATGCACGTTGTAGTCGGATCGTGATCTCTTGCGGTTCCTCGCCTTTTTCGATCGAGAAGGATGCTTTTGTTTCTGTGCCGTCGGTTTTGGTTTCCGTTGCCGCGTAGTCACCGTGGAAACCTCGGAACGATAAGAGTCCCTGCGCATTGGTCGTGCCGGATATTGTTGTGGACCATTCTTCCATCAGGGCTTCGTATCGTTTGCCCGCCTCGTTGAGCGTCCAATCCCGATGTGCCAGACCCGCGTTTGGACCGCGCCAGGAATCTCCCGCCCAGAAGACCCACATGATGATCCCTTTTACGGCCGGATGACTGTAGGCGGTGCGATAGACCAACTCCAGCTTGTCGGCACAACGTGTCTCATTGTCGTCGGCCACATCGAACTCCGTGATCCAAATCGGTAATTCAAGGGCCGCAACTTTGTCCAACCGTTCTTTCAGTACACCGGGATTAGCCAGGATGTCTTCTTTCCAGATATGTCCCTGAATTCCGATGCCATGAATCGGCGCACCCTGATCGAGCAAGCGTCGGATACTGACGACATACTCATCCGTTTGTACCTGCTGGAACGCCTGATCCACCGAGAGGATATTGAATTCATTGACGAAGAGTTTCGCCTCAGGATCCAATTCATGAGCTTTCTTGAACATCCACGGCCAGATCGACTCACCCAGGCCATCCTTAAAGAAGGATCCGTGAAGCATTTCGTTGTTTACATCCCAATGTGTAAAACGACTTCGAAAATGCGTCACAGCGTTTGTCAGGCGGCGCTCGACGGCCTGGCGCAACGGATCGCCTGAGAGATCTCGAACCCACTTCGGTTGCCACTTTTCCGGCTCCCAGAAGATGCAATGGCCCCGTACGGGTATTCGATTGGCCTCGCACCAATCCAGCAAAGCGTCGGCATCGCGGTAGTCTTCCCGACCCTGAACACGTTCGTTGGAATACCACTTGGATTCATTTCCGAACACCGCCCAGTTAAAGTGGGCCTTGAAGAACTCGGCATAGCGTTCGTTGCGCAAAAGGGCCCGACTCATCGCGGATCCAAAAGGAAACGCCTGACGGATCTGACGAATACTCACCGATCTGCCTGCGGCCGGTTCCCCCTGTTCGTTTACCACACGTACACGCACTTCGCGTTGGTGAAGACGCACGATTCGTGCATTGGCCTCGACCTTCCAGTCGGTGGATGCCTCCGAGGCAAACGCGGCGCCCGTAGCGGCCAGTAACACAGCGAGGCAACTCCTGTACCCATTCGTTATCAAGTTCATCGTATATACCTTTCCGGAAAAAAACATGAGTTGGGGTTATCCATTTAATCTCTGCGGTCATAAGCGAGATCAGTGACCGAAGGATTTCATTCGACGGCCTTCCACGTAAACTCAGCGCCGCTCTTACGGGCGGCGGAAGCGCCGAGCGCATCGGCCGTTACCGAGCCGGGATTGTTGGGTTGGCTGGCCAGATAACGATGATTGGTCAGAGACATCAGCATCGTGTCGCCGCGCATCAGGTTGACCCACTGGAAGGATTCTTCGTTGCCGGGTTGGGCATTGCCGATGTCCCTGAGGACCACGCCATCATGGGTAACAGAGACGACCTTCCCGTTATCGGCCTTCAACGCCACACGACCTTTTCCAAGATCGATGACCCGAAACTTGGCATTGGCAGGAGTCGGATCGGCGGGGGAGATAGTAACCAACGTCGAGGATTCGAAGTCGGCGGCCAGAAAGCTTCCATCCGCTCCACTGGTTAGCGTGATGGTTTTGCCCATGGGAATCTGGCGTTCGACTCCCCGCGCCCGCGGCTCATCGACCGTGTAGTTGTCAAAGTCAACGTAACCACCGGGTTGTCCCGACGTGTTGTAGTGGAACAGGGACGGACGAACGCCCTGGAAAGTTCGAAGCTGGAAGGTCATGGTGAAGGGTTTGCCCAGAGGCGAAAATTCCTTGCCGTCGGCGCTCCAACTGAAGACGGCCTGGTCGGTGTCAAAGTTACAATGAACGCGGAACCACAAATGTTTGGGGGGATTGGCCGGACCCATAGTGGGTGGCTTGGCCGGAGAAGGGGGAGTGCCTCGGGGGCCGCCGCCGCTTCCGGTATTGTCGAACATTTGCAGGATTGCGCCTTCGGCTGATTTTACCACACCAATCCAGGCATAGGGGGAACTCAGAAGGGCCAGACCCGCGGTGTCTCCCGTAACCATACCCGATGTGTCCAGCTCGACGGTCATGATGGACTCCGGTCCGGGCGGCCGCTGACAGATGCTGTTGCGAGCCGAATAAAAGTCATTGGCAGGCAGGGAATGGAGACGAAGCACACCGGGCATTTCGGTCAGGGACCATTTGGAATCATCGGGGACATGATTCCACTGCCAGTGCGGATTGAGTTTGCCGCTGTCGAAGTTGTCGTCGTGGATAAACGCGGGCTTGGGATCCTGAGTATGACCGGTATTGGGCTTGATCCATGTATTCGGCGCTTTGCGAAGATTGCCCGGCAGGCCAATGAGCGGGAAGTCGTTATCCCAGGTGATCGGGACCAGGGCGACCATACGGCCGGCGCTGCCATGGTCCGACATGATGACGCTCCACCATTCGCCGGAAGGAGTATCGACCATGCCGCCCTGATGCAGCCAAAGGCCGCGGTCGTTGTGCGAAGCACGGACGGGGGCCACCGAAGGTACTCCCAATGTTTCACCCTCGACCATGGTCGTTACAGACCAGGGGCCGTCGATGGAGTCCGCCCTGGCGATCATCTGATTGACCGGACCGCCGGGAATGGCGGAGATATCATAATACTTACCCTTGATTTTATAGAGGTGATGGCCTTCGCCCATCCTTTGGCCCTGCGGCACGACCAGTTGGCGCCGGGAGCCGGGAACAAAGGCCTTGAGATCGGGCGTAAGCTCTTCGATCGGATAGGGACTGCCGCCGCCGGAGATGATGTAGATCTTGCCGTCGTCATCGAAGAGAACCGACAGGTCGTGCCTTCCGGGCAACTGGTTGCGCTCCCAGGGACCCTTGATCGACTTGGAACGGAAGACCTGAAGGCCGGCGCCGTTGACATTGGAGAAGACGTAGAACATCCCGTTGTTGTAGCGGATACAGGGAGCCCAGATGCCCCGGCCGTAGATACCTCTGCCGTCTTCCAGGCGGAAGGCCGGACCCAGATCGAGCCGATCCATACAGTATCCGGCCAGTTCCCAGTTAACCAGATCTTTGGAATGCATCAATTGCACGGCGGGATTCATGTGCATCGTGGTACCGGCCAGGTAATAATCTTCGCCGACGCGGATGATGTCGGGATCCTCGAACTCCTCATAGAACAGAGGATTCGAGTACGTGCCGTTGCCGTTATCGGCTGTCCAGTGTTTTTCCGCTTGGGCGGATACGGCCCAAGAAACGGATGTCGTGGTCGAAGAAGCGCAACCGATCAAAAAAATCAAACTCACAAATTCGAGAAGTTGAATAAACTGCATCGGAATACTCTTTAAATAAATTTCTTCTTTGGTACTATCGGTGCAACCTTCACCGGTACCGACAGAGTTACATGACGATTTCAAGGAGATATTCGTCATTGGATTCCATTCCATTGGGCGTTCTGGTCTTTCGCCAAACTCATGTCTCGCGTGACCGCGCCATAGCGAAGTTTACAGGATCCGCCTACGAGTGAATGCACCGTCACGTTTACGAGCTTGCTGTCCTTCCACTGGATATCCAATTCGAAGCCACCCCGGGCACGAAGACCCTTGACGGAGCCATTTGGCCAGGCTTTGGGTAAAGCCGGCAGAAGTTCGATTTCGCCGGCACAACTCTGAAGGAGCATCTCGCCGATTCCGGATGTGCCGCCAAAGTTTCCATCGATCTGGAATGGCGGATGGGCGTCGAACAGGTTGGGATAGGTGCGGTCCGACCGCAGAAGCATTGTCAGAATCTTGTAGGCATGTTCGCCGTCATGCAGACGAGCCCAGAGGTTCAAACGCCAGCCGATACCCCACCCGGTGGCATCGTCGCCGCGAATCTCCAGACTCTTGCGCACGGCGGACGCCAGGTCCGGAGTCGTACGAACATGAATCTGGTCGCTCGGATATAATCCATACAGGTGCGAGACGTGCCGGTGATGAATCTCCGGCGCTTTCATGTCCCAATCCTCCAGCCACTCCTGAAGCTGACCGGCATTGCCGATCTGATTGGGGGCCAAACGTTGGCGTGCCTCGGCCGCTTGTTTTCGGAAGTCTTCATCGACACCGAGAATTTCCGCCGCACGAATGCAGTTGGTGAACAAGTCGCGAAGGATCTGCATATCCATTGTGGGACCCGCGCAAACACTTGTACCGAACGGATGGCCGTTTTCCGGCGACAGCGACGGGCACGTCACGAACCATTTATGCTTGGGTTCTTCAACCAACGTGTCGAGGAAGAACTGTGCGGCTCCCTTCATGGCCGGATAAACCTTCGCTAAGTATTCCCTGTCACGGGAATAATCATAATGGTCCCACAGATGCAGGCACAACCAGGCGCCGCCCGTCGGCCACATGCCCCACTGGGGACCGTCGATCGGTGCGGTGGCTCGCCACAAGTCGGTATTGTGATGCGCGACCCAGCCGCCGGCACCATAACAGGTTTTGGCCGTGCGCGCTCCGGTCTCAGTCAGATCCATCACCATCGCCACGAGCGGCTCGACGCACTCGCCGAGATTTGTCGGTTCGGCGGGCCAGTAATTCATTTCTGTATTAATGTTGATGGTGTATTTGCTCTGCCAGGGTGGATTCATGCTTTCGTTCCAAATGCCCTGAAGGTTCGCGGGTTGAGTGCCCGGCCGCGAACTGCTGATCAGCAGATATCGGCCAAACTGGAAGTAGAGGGCCGCCAGTTGCGGATCATTTGTTTTATCGGGTTCGCGAATTCGTTCGTCTGTCGGGCGACTGGCGGCATCCGTTGCGCCCAGATCGAGGGTGACACGACGAAAGAGCTTCTGATGGGCTGCAACATGATCTTGAAGCATCGTCTCGAATGGTTTCCCACTCGCCCTGACGATCGTATCTTTGGTTAACGTTTCGGGATCACCGGTTGTATCTTTGTAACTTGTATAACTGGTTGCCGCTGCAATCAGCAATATGGCGGAATCCGCTTCTTGAACCGTGATCTGTCCATCTCCCGGTTCGATCCGACCGCCCGAAGCTTTTATCAACACGCGGCCCTGAAACGTGAGGGCACCGGCAATATTTCGAGATCCCCCGTTGACGCCTTGTGTGACCAACGTATGGGGCGGTTCCACCGTCACCGTTGCCTTCTGCGGCGTCTTCATGCCGGCCGTAAAAGCGATCTTACCCGGCTTGTCCGCCGTCAATCGAATCACGATGACCTGATCCACGGGGCTGGAGAATACTTCTCGCGTATATCGCACTCCATTGATGGAATAGGCAACGGTGGCCACGGCCGTATCCAGATTGAGGTCTCGTCGATAATCCGTTTCCCCGCTGTGATCAGGAAACTTCAGAAGCAGGTCTCCCACGCACTGATAGGGCATTTGGGTCAAGGGCCTGGCCATCATCTTCTGACTAATCAAATTCTGCGCTTCCCGGTATTGGCCGGCAAAGATCAATTCCCGAACCTTTGGCAATGCCTCGAGCGCATCAGGATTTGCGGGGTCATAGGGCCCGCCGGCCCAGAGCGTATCTTCATTCAATTGGACCCGCTCTTCCGTAACGCCGCCAAAGACCATCGCCCCGAGCCGCCCATTGCCCACTGCCAGGGCTTCCACCCACCGCCTGGCCGGCTGGCGATACCACAAACGTAGCGGTTCGGCAGGCGGCTGTGCTATTACCCCACTGCCGGATAGGATCAGGATCAACGCCAGTAGTACAGGATGTTTGCCGATCATACGTGTCTCCGAAAAAAGAAAATACGGATTGATTGGATTACGGGTTGGCCTCCTCTTGGACAGCGGCGGATGACTCCAGAAACGGATCACCCCATACGACCCAGGAATAATCCGCACGTCCGGAACAGGTGGCCGCCAGCGTCAGGAATCGCGTCCGGGCGGGGATGGGTACATCCACCTTCTCAACAAGATTTCCCCCCACGGGAAAGTTCAGGTGCAGGCAAATAACACCATCCAGAAGAACCCAGACATCCGCGGAACTAAACGGAGATTGAGGCATGTCATTTGGAATCCCGCACACGGCGGTAAACCGATCCATTTTGCTGTCGGGATTATCTCGACGAAGAAGATCCATATCAAAGGTAATTCCTGCGTTGGGATGAAGGGTGATGGCCGGATGCGTGGGTGTGCCAAAACGAATACCATGGAGCCGGGCCGTATGCATTTTCTGACCTGGAAGGTCGAAAAACGTGCCGCCGTTCGTTGGACCGCTGAAGTAACTTCCCATCGTCCGAGGACATTCGGAAAAGGTCAATCCGGTGGAGCTGATGACGACCGGGCCCAGGGCTCCGTTCGGTACAAACACTCCGTCAACTCCACGAAATTGCGGCGATAACCGAAATGTGTTTCGCTGAGTCCGCTGAATTGTGGTTGTCGGTTTCGTAGAAGCCAGACCGGTTTCCAAATCGATTCCCTGATCCAGCGTGCCCGTGCCGCGGCCGTTACCTCCTCCTACGATATCCGCCAGGTTGAGTCGTCCGGCCGGCCTGGGGGACTGGATGGCCGACGGCAATTGAAGGAGGAAAAGGTCCGCCCGAGCCGCCAAACCGCTTCGAACAGTCCGTCCGTTGGTGTCAACCGTTGCGGAAAAGCGTTCGTTTACGACGTGTGATGTTGTCGGGTCCGATCGTTTGGAATTTGGTATCACACTGATCCGGCCTTTGAACGCATGGGCTTCGGTGCTTCCATCCGAATGGGCAATCACGCCAAATTCCGTACCCAAATCCGTAATGACCGCCGTATTTGTTCGCACTTGAAAACCCATCGCCTGCGGAGGGACTACAGCGGTAAGTCTGCCCTTTCTCAAAACCATTTCCCCTGCGTTTTTCAGTTTAACAAGACAAGGAGCTTCGAGCAGGATCGTTGTTCCACGGGCCAGTTCCATCTCGACCACGCCTTCGCGCAGATCATACAGACCGGAGTACAGAAGTTGCCCCGGAAGCGGATGAGACCCCTTCCACTGCGCCTCATATTCGCCAGCCAGCTTACCGATGGCCGGGCTTTGAACCGTATGGAATAAATAGACGGACGCAGATACCAAGAGCCCCAATAGAAGGATCGCCGCGATCCAACGGTAACGTCGTACGAAGCGTTTGAAACCGTTTTGACTTTGGCCGCGTAATATCGCCTGCATCAGATCCGACTTGGAAAGCTCCCCGGTCACTTGACTGGAACGCCGGACCATTGCGGAGACGAACATGCTATCGATGTAATAATCTCGAACGCGAGGATCTTCAAGGATCGCCCGCTGAAGCCGGCTCATCTCATCCGGCTCAAGCTGATCGTCCAGAAGACGCTGCAAGAGTTCGTCGATGTCCGGAAAAGGAGACGCGCTCATATCGGACGGCTCCCTTCCGCCAAGGTCCTGCGCATACAACGCAGGAGCACACTATTGATCTGGCCGAGAATGTGATAGAGATGACGGCGAGACACCTTCAAATAGGAAGCGACTTCAGGGATCGGTGTATTGTGTTCATATCGCATCTTGAGAATCCGCTTGGCACGGTCGTCCAGGAGGGTCTGGCACTTTCGCAGTGCCTCCAGACGGATTGGCATTTCGTCCTGAATAGCGGGCATGTGATCCAACAAAGCCTCCAACACCGAGTCCTCCAACGCGACACGTTTGCTGCGGGCCAGATTTCGGCGATAATCCAGAATCTGATACCGCATGATTTGGACGGCCCATGCGGCGAAATTCGTTCCCAGCTTGAACTGATCGAACTTGCGCCACATCGTGGCCATCCCATCCTGAAACAGATCATCCGCGTCATGGATGTGAGGCACCAATGTCAGAACAAAGGCGTAGATCTCCTGCTGATGGCGGACGAAAAGCCTCAGAAAGTCAACTGTGCGTTTGTCTTGATCCATACGAATCCGTATTGTCTTGATTATTCTCTTCTATCTTATAACCGCCGACAATCATGAGATGAGATATAAAAAATCCGGGAAAGCGAAAAATCATACCGGTGCCCAACCATCCCCCGGCCGGTTTTAGATTCCCCGACCCATCGATGGAGAGATTGTATGGCCTCATCTGTCGTGATTTCCCGTTTCAATCATCCGGCCGCCCTTCATTGAATTGTAATCCAGCGCGAACGCAAAAGCGGCAAAAAATTTGTTAAACTTCTGTTTTTTATCTCACTTCGGTCATTTTTCAACGGTGGTATAATAGTATCAGACAGTTACCAACCGTCCAATAGGAAAGGAAGGATCATCATGAGACAAATGCTTTTCGTAGGAGTAATGATTTCGGTCTTCTGGGGCCAGGATTGTCGGGCACAGCAACCCGCAGTATCCGAAGAACAAAGCGATTTCAAACCCTCTACCCTGAACCAGCCGGGCCAGCAGTACCCGCAGGTCAATTCCCAACGCTTCGCGCGGTTCCGCGTTGTGGCGCCCGAGGCCCAAAGCGTCAGAGTAAGCCTTGGAGGACTCCAACGCGGCGGTTTCTCTCTCGACAAAGGCGCCGACGGTGTCTGGACCGGTGTCACCCAGAAACCGCTGGATGAAGGATTCCACTACTACCATCTCACGGTTGATGGGGGAACATTTAACGATCCCGGTACATTAAACTTCTACGGTTCTACTCGTTGGGAAAGCGGCATCGAAATTCCCGCTCATGACCAGGACTTCTATGCTCTTAAGGACGTCCCCCACGGCCGAGTACAACAGATTCTCTTCCCGTCGAAGAGCACCAATACCTCGCGCCGTGCTTTTGTGTACACGCCGCCTGACTACGATAAGGACACGACCAAGCGATACCCGGTTCTGTATCTGCAGCACGGCTGGGGTGAGGATGAAACAGCATGGAGTAACCAGGGTCGAGCCAATCTGATCATGGACAACCTGATTGCTGAAGGCAAGATCCGGCCCTTCCTTATCGTGATGACCTACGGCATGACGAATGATACCCGGATCGGCGGCCTGGGAAGTTTCAAGATCGAACCATTCCAGACAGTTCTTGTGGATGAGTTGATCCCCTACATCGATGCCAACTTCCGCACGCTTTCCGATCAGCCCCATCGCGGTATGGCAGGACTATCCATGGGTGGAATGGAGACCAAGTCGATTACCCTGAAGAATCTCGACAAATTCTCCCATATCGGTCTGTTCAGCGGCGGCGTCATCACTCCAGATGATGTCGATAAAACGCCCGGTTTCAGGGATAAAGTCAAAGTCGTGTTCTGCAGTTGCGGCAGCCGCGAGAATCCCGGCAACATCAACGCAAATCACGAAGCCCTCGATAAGATCGGCATCAAGAACACCGCGTACGTGTCGCCGGACACGGCCCACGAATTCCAGAGCTGGCGTCGAAGTCTGCGCGAGTTCGCCCCATTGCTGTTCAAGGATAACCTTACCGATACCCTCACTCCGCCCGCGATCGCGACGTCGCCGGCGGTTCCGACGGTCCCCGCCTCACCCAAGCTGGTGATCCGCATGGCCTGTGGGGCTTACGAACCCTATACTGACAAGAACGGTAATCTTTGGTTGCCCGATCAGGTAAAGGCCCCCGGCGCATCACTGGGTCCGCTGGACGGTATGACCGTCGAACGAACCGAAGAGTTCGAGGTTCCCAATGTCGCTTTCCCGCAGATCTTCCGGACCGAGCGTTACAGCATGAGCGCTTATGAGTTCAATCTGCCCAACGGCAAGTACACCGTCCGTCTGCATTTCGCCGAGTGCTTCACCGGGATCAGCGGCCCCGGTGAGAGGGTCTATTCGTTCGTCGTCCAGGGACAAAAGCCCGAAATCGATTTCGACATCTTCAAGGAAGCCGGCGGAATGTACAAGGCGATCCAGCGGGAGTATAAGGGCGTGGAAGTGACCAACGGCAAGCTGAGGATCGAGTTTACCCCGAATATCGAAAACCCGGCGATCAACGGCATCGAGATCTTCGCCGAGTAAGCACATTTTCCGATGATCCTGGGTTACTTTGTGTTGTGATGGGATTGGCTCTTCGTCGTTGACTTTCCGTCTCGGCTGGATACTATGAATAGTAATCGAGTACAGACAGACGATACCTTACCGTCTTCGAAACATTGGATCCAAGTAAAAGAATGGAGTCACGTCATGAAAAACAACACACCTCTGTTCATTGTCTTGTTGTCCACCGTTCTATTGTTCGCAACTTCGTGCCGACAAGAGATGATACCCGCACAGAAGCCGGTCGTTCGAACGGCCGAGAAGATGGCGTTCATGGATCCCAAATTGCCCATCGATGAGCGCGTATTCGATATGATCGGTCGGATGACCTTGGCCGAGAAAGTTTCTCAGATGTCCTATGACAGTCCGGCCGTCGAGCGGCTTGGAATACCCGCCTACAATTGGTGGAACGAGTGTCTTCACGGGGTCGCCAGGGCCGGACGGGCTACGGTATTTCCGCAGGCCATCGGTATGGCGGCAACCTTCGATGAGGACCTGATCTTCCAGGTTTCCAACGCCATCTCCGACGAGGCCCGGGCTATGTATCATGCCGCCATTGAAAAGGATCGTCGTTTGCGCTATGGCGGACTGACGTTCTGGACGCCGAACATTAATATCTTCCGTGACCCACGTTGGGGCCGGGGTCAGGAAACCTACGGCGAAGATCCCTATCTGACCTCGGTTATTGGAAGCGCATTTGTACGAGGTCTGCAAGGGAATGATCCCAGATATCTCAAGACCGCCGCTTGCGCCAAACACTATGCAGTTCATAGTGGTCCCGAAGCTCTGCGGCATGAGTTCGACGCCCAGGCGAGTCTAAAGGACATGTACGAGACCTATTTGCCCGCCTTCCAAGCTTTGGTCGATGCCAAGGTCGAGGCCGTTATGTGTGCCTACAATCGGACCAACGGAGAGCCCTGCTGCGGCAGCAAAACTTTGTTGCATAAAATCCTCCGCGAAGAATGGGGCTTTGAAGGACACATCCTGTCTGACTGCTGGGCCATCGTGGACTTTTATCAAGGTCACAAAGTGGTTCGCACACCCGTCGAGGCGGCCGCACTGGCAGTCAATAGCGGTGTTAGTCTTGACTGCGGCAGCACGTTCCCACATCTTGTTGACGCCGTGAAACAAGGTCTCGTTACCGAAGAGACTATCGACAGAGCTCTGGCGATCTTGTTACGGACCCGATTCAAACTCGGCATGTTCGATCCGCCCGAGATGAATCCGTATTCGAAGATATCCACAGATGTCATCCGTTCGAAGGAACATCAGAAGCTTGCACGAAAAGCGGCCGTCGAATCCATTGTCATGCTCAAGAATGCCAACCATATCCTGCCGCTGCGGAAAGACAGCAGGCGGCTGTACATCACGGGACCTTGCGCCGTTAATGTTGAAGTGCTTCTGGGCAACTACTTCGGTATCAGCGATAACCTGGTGACCATTCTCGAAGGGATCACGGGCAAGCTCGCACCCGGCAGTTTTGCCGGATACACGCAGGGATTCCTTCTGGATCGTGATAACGTCAACCCAATCGACTGGACCTCTGGCGATGCGAAGGAAGCCGACGCGATGATAGTGGTCATGGGATATTCGCCTCAACTCGAGGGCGAAGAGGGTGCGGCGATTATGTCACCCTATAAGGGAGATCGACAGGATATCGGACTGCCGCCGAGCCAGGTAAGATTCCTGCGTACACTTCGTCAGGGTAATACCAAACCCATTATTGTCGTCCTGACCGGAGGTTGTGCCGTGGCGATGCCCGAGGTGCATGAGTTGGCCGATGCCATTCTCTATGTCTGGTATCCGGGTGAGCAAGGCGGCCAAGCGGTAGCGGACGTCATCTTCGGCGATGCTTCTCCTGCCGGACGACTGCCCTTGACCTTCCCGAAATCAACCGACCAGTTGCCGTCGTATGAAGACTATTCCATGATGGGTCGCACCTATCGATACATGACAGAGGAACCACTGTATCCCTTTGGATTCGGCCTCAGTTATTCCCGCTTCGAATACAGTGGCCTGAGGTTGGACAAGACGCAAATCAACCAGGGTGAGACGATCAATGCCACCGTATCGGTCACGAATGCCGGCAAGGTCATAAGCGACGAGGTCGTACAGCTCTATCTGACCGACGTCGAAGCTTCGGTCCGAACTCCGACCTCCGCCCTGAAGGGATTCCGTCGTATCCATCTCAAACCGGGACAACAGCAAACCGTCGCGTTCACGATCACGCCCGAGATGATGTCGCTGGTCGATGAAAAGGGGAACAGCGTGCTTGAACCGGGCCGGTTCAGAGTCACCATCGGCGGTTGTTCACCCGATAAGCGAGGCACCGATCTTGGTGCCCCGCAGCCGGTTCATACAACTTTTTCCGTACGATAGATCAAGCGGTCCGGATGCCTGCGTGATCCGACAATGACTACGGCCTTGAATCGTCATAGGCCTTTGAATGACTTTCCATGGAAGCCGACAGATTCCCTTTTCCCTGCGCGGCAATTCCGCTGGCGGAATTTGAAGCAGCAGGTATAATCCTCGACGGAACAGGTATGACCAAGACGTTGACGAGGAGAATCCGTATGCAGGCATTTCGTTCGATACAGGAAGTATTGGATTATGCCATTACCCAGGAACAGGCGGCACATGATTTTTATCGGTGTCTGGCGAAAAAGGAACGCAACCCCGCGATGGCTCGCGCATTGGAGGAATTTGCCCGCGAGGAGGCCGGTCACAAGGCCAAGCTGGAATCCGTAAAGCGGACAGGAACCGGATTGCCCTCGACGGAGAAGGTTCAATCGTTGGGGCTGGCGGATTTGGTTACGGATGTCCAGCCGTCCGATGCGATGGACTATAAAGATATTCTGATCCTGGCGATGAAAAAAGAGAAGGAGGCGTTCGCGATGTACACCCGGTTGATGGATTCATGCGCGGATGACGGCATGAGGCAATTGTTCCACGGCCTGGCCCAGGAAGAGGCACGGCATAAGCTGCGATTCGAGTTGGAATACGACCAGGTTGTGCTTAAAGAAGATTGACAAAAATCTTTTTGGATTGCGAAGCGTTCGCTGCCATGGGGGACAGGCCGTTGGCGAAAACAAACAAGGAGACACGGATCTATTCGGTCGGAGAGGTAACGACGCTGGTGAAAGTCGCCCTGGAGGAAAAACTTCCCGGGCGTTTGAGCGTTACCGGCCAGATCGGCGATTGCAAACTCCACTCCAGCGGCCATCTGTATTTCACGCTGAAGGATGAGGAGTCATCGCTTCCATGCGTCATGTGGAAGAGCGACTTTCGCGAGGTCAAGTTCCGGCCGGAAACGGGATTGGCCGTGATTGCGACCGGCAACATCGATGTGTATGTACCGGGTGGAAAATATCAATTTTATGCCGACCGACTGCAACCCGCGGGCGTCGGATCCCTGCAGTTGGCTTTTGAGCAGATGGTCAAACGGCTGAAGGCGGAGGGCCTTTTCGAGGAGGCGCACAAAAAACCGTTGCCACCCTACCCGATGCGGATTGGCATACTCACGAGTCGTTCCGGCGCCGCTCTGGCCGACATGGCCGACAGCATTCACAACCGCTGGCCTTGTGCGCGATTATTTCTCTATCCGGTTTCGGTCCAGGGCGATACGGCTGCGGGAGAAATCGCCGCGGCCTTACGCGATATCAATCGAAGGAACAACCTACTGCGGCTGGACGTGTTGATCGTCGGACGCGGCGGCGGATCGCTGGAGGATCTGTGGGCCTTTAATGAAGAACCGGTCGCCCGTGCAATCTACGATTCAACGATTCCCATCATCAGCGCTGTCGGCCATGAGGTGGATGTAACCATCGCCGATCTGGTAGCCGATGCTCGTGCCTCAACGCCGACCAAAGCCGGTATGATCGCCGTTCCCGATAGGACGGAGGTCCTGAATGGGATCGAGCTGGCTCGGCGGCGGATCGGCCTGCACCTCCGCAATCGAATGGAATTGGCCAAACAAAGTCTTAAGGCGGTCCAGGCCAGCTCTGTCTTTCGAACTCCACGATGGTCGATTCAAACGGCCGCGCAGCGGATCGATGAACTGGTATCACGGCTTTCCCAGGGGGTACAATCGCACATGGGGCGGCTGCGTGAATTTCTGCGGGACTCGACCGAGTTGATTCGCCGGATCGAACCCCACCGACTTCTGGGACAGAAGGGGCTGGAGCTGAATACAATGGAAAACAACCTGCGACGCAGTTTGACGGCGATACACGGCGAAAAGAAGTTGCAATTAACGGCGATGGAGAATACAGTATCGGCATTGAATCCACGAGCGGTGTTGCGGCGGGGATATAGCATTACCCTGAGCGCCCGGACCGGCCGGGTGGTTACGTCGGCAGCCGATGTCAAACTTGGCGATTCAATCACCACTGAATTGGCTGACCAGGCACGGATAGACAGCCGCGTGGAAGACATATTGCCATCGGCGGAATAATGGGTTACCGGTCACGAAGGACCCCGCTCCGTCGGGGCCGGTGTGCCGGTTGTCGTTTGTAAGCCCCCGGCTTGATACCAGAGATTACCACCCGAACGAAGGGTGGCAGCCACCGAGCAAAGCGAGGTGGATGATTATGAATGGAGTCGGGAACGAAGCTCCCGTTCCACAATTTTTATTGTTAATTTTTAATCTTTGATCTTTGTTTGACTATGGCACAGAAAAAGACGACCAAAACGGATGAGATGGCGACGTTGTCCTTCGAGCAGGCGATCGACGAACTCAACAAGGTCGTCGTGCGGATTGAGGATGGGCGGGTACCGTTGCAGGACAGCATCGATCAATACGAACGGGGAATGGAATTGATCCGGCATTGCCGTACGATTCTTCAGGCGGCCGAGAAGCGAATCGAACAGATCTCCGCCGAAAAGAAACATACCTCGGCCGATACGAAGCCGATCGCCGAACCGGTACAAGACGATGATAAATCCGGCGGCAAGAAAAACGACGACCCGGCCGGACTCTTTTAGAAGGATCCCATTTGTCATTCCCGCGAAAGCGGGAATCCATATCCTTCTGATGATGGCCCTGTCGTTCATCAATCAATCCAGCGAGCGTGGCGGAATTGGCAGACGCGCAAGGTTTAGGTCCTTGTGTCCTTCGGGACGTGTAGGTTCAACTCCTATCGCTCGCATATCTTTTACTCATAAGAACTTATGTCACAAATAAGTCCTTATTTGATTGTCCCCGGCCCGGGTAATTCACGGGGTTTCGGCGTCTTTGTTATTGCTCTTGACCTGTCAAGACATTCCATAAAATGAGAGCATGGTGTCGGATATCGAAGTCTCCGAGCCGATGATCCAGGCGGCCCGAAAACGATTCGAAGGGTACATCACCTGCGGCGTGGTGGATATCCGGCGGATGGATTTGCGCAACGCCTATCCTCCGGAAAAGGCCAGCGTCACCCTGGCCATCTTGTCGCTTCAATTTATTCCCATCGAGTATCGCCAAAAGATTTTGCGTTCGATCTATCGGCACACCATCCCCGGAGGCGCCCTGATCGTGGTGGAAAAGGTTCTGGGCAATTCCGCCGAGATCGATGAGACAATGGTCAATCTGTACTATCAACTCAAACGGGATAACGGCTATTCGCAGGACAGTATCGACCGCAAACGGATGTCATTGGAAGGCGTCCTGGTTCCCGTCACCGCCCGGATGAACGAAGAGTTGATTCAATCGGCGGGATTTATCCGGATCGACTGTTTCTGGCGGTGGATGAACTTTGCCGGTTGGCTGGCCGTAAAGGAAGGATCTTCCGTATGACTGAACCATCGTCCTCAATGAAACTTTCGGAAATCTCGCGCAAGCGACGACTCTATTACCTGGCCGAGAAACTCCGTCAGGGAAAACATCTAACCGCCTCCGAAGATGCCGAGCTTCGCCGCTATGAGGATAGCCGGCTTCCCTCCGGGCGGCCTTCCTGTGGGATTGACCGGCTTACGGCCCATCGGGAACGAGTTGCACAAGAGAGAGCTACGCAACGGGAGGTAGCCATCGACTTTGGTCGTCAGGATATGCGGAGACGCAAACAATGCCGGGAACCCCGACACTTCCTGCGGACCTACTTCCCGGATATCTTCTATCTTCCTTTTTCCAAGGATCAGCAATACCTCATCGAACAGATCCGCGATCATCTTCTGCATGGCGGGATGAAGGCCATCGCCGCTCCACGCGGCGGCGGCAAGACCACGATCTCCAAGGGTATGGTGATCTGGGGTCTGGTCTATGGATTCATCAAGTGGGTGCCGTGGATCGAGGCGAATTTGGAAATGGCCATCGACTCTCTGGAAGATATCAAGCTGTACTTCGACGAGCCGCATGGTCAGGACTTGTTCCGCGATGACTTCCCGGAATACTGCGATCCCATCCGAGCCCTGGATGGAGAACCCCGCCGTGCACGGCTTCAGGCGTTTCGGGGTGTTCGCGTCAAGAGCGTCTGGGGTCGGGATAAGGTCATTCTGCCTACAATCCAGGC
>CAYLSB010000027.1:0-52499 GCA_964386005.1 uncultured Pirellulales bacterium
AACTTCCACCTTATGCAACGCCCTTTTTGGTCTTGACAACGGGGAGGGGTTCAAACGATTCGTAACCAACATCCGTTACTACACCAAGTTCACCCAAAAAAAGTCGTCCCTTATCGGAATGGTCTTAATGAGGAAAAACCTTGCACCACCTGGGTTTTATTCTGAAAAGAAAATAAGGATTTCCCGCAATGAAACGGTATGCTTTAATAGAAGTAGGAATTACCGTTTTTTTATTAGACCTTCGAGGATATGGTGTATTCTCGGAGCTGGCAGGATGGCTTCGGTTCTTCTTCCCATCCCGTTGATATTAACCCCGCTACAGCGAAAATGTGAAAGCCCTCGGCTTCATGGAGCGGTGTCACAATTCGATCATGTCTGTTTCGAGCGACGGATAGACGATAAAGCCAAGGTTGAAAGCCATTACTGCTACGGCTTCCGAATTGCCAAGACGTGAATATCACGACCTTGTACCACTGCCTTGGCAACCTCCTCGAATCCAAACTTGCGCACAAATTCCGATAAGAATCCAAAATATTTACGAATAACCTGTTACCCGATCATCTCGATAGGCACAAGTCTGATAGCACAAGGATCCTATGAAGAGATACTCTATTGATGGAAAGGGGCGGTACTATGAAAGACGCATGCAAATTGATAGTCGTTGTTTTCGGAATCCTGTTTCTAATTCCGGGGACAAGCTTGCAAGCCGCGGATTGGCCGCAGTATCTGGGGCCGAACAGAAATAGTACATCCCCCCAGAAAGGCCTTTTGCGTTCCTGGCCGGAAAAGGGACCAGAAGTTCTATGGTCCGTGGCGGTTGGTAAAGGTTATGGCGGACCTGTTATTAAAGACGGCAAAGTATATTTACTCGACAGAGATGAGAAAGTTGGGGACAATCTTCGCTGCATGGACCTTTCCACCGGCAAAGAGCTCTGGAACTTTGCGTACGATGCACCCGGGCGCGTTCCGTTTCCCGGTTCGCGAAGCGTGCCGGCCGTGGACGGCAACCATGTCTATTCGTGTGGGCAAAACGGCGACCTGTATTGCATCGACATCAACACGCACAAGCCCGTCTGGAACAAGAACATCTGGAAGGATTTTGGCGGCAGCCGTCTTCCGATATGGGCGATTACTCAGTGCCCTCTTGTTTATGAGGATTTGGTTATTGTATTGTCCCAGGCCCCTGATGCAGGTGCGGTTGCCTACGACAAACTTTCAGGTACTGTTAAATGGAAAACTCCCTATCTTGGCAATGAATCATACGCAAGTCCTTCCGTTGTAAAAATAGACGGAAAAGACCATCTTGTCTTGGTCATTTCATCGACCAATCCCATTGGGAATCGAGATTTGCCGCAGACTCTGGGCAAAGTCGTGGGGATAGAACCTCTCACAGGAAAGATCCTGTGGAGCTATGACAAGTGGCAATGTCACATTTCGGTGCCGAGCGCCGTGGATGCCGGTGATAACAAAGTGCTGGTCGTTGGCGGATATGAACTGGGTACCGTCATGCTGAAAGTCGAAAAACAGGCGGACGGCGGCTATGGCGTCACCGAACTGTTCCGACACAATGATTTCGGCGATCAAACCAAACCCCCGATCCTGCATAAGGGGTATTTCTATGCCCAGTTCACGACCAATAGCAAGCGTGACAGTCTTACCTGCATGAGCATGGATGGCAAGATTATGTGGGCGACAAAGCGTGATCCGGATTTCAACAAAGGCAGTATGATCCTGGCCGACGGCCTGATCCTGGCGACCGACGGGACCAAGACTTTGTATCTGATCGAGCCGGATCCAGCCGGGTTTAAGCCGCTTGCTTCAGCGGAGTTACTCACGGAAGGGGGAGTCGATACGAGCGAACCAATGACTCGATTTGGTGGTTCGAACCAAAACTGGGCGCCGCTGGCGCTGGCCGACGGCAAGCTGCTTATCCGCGATCAGACGAAAATGATCTGTGTTAAAGTCGCTCAATGATTCTAATGAATGCTCACATCAATCAATAAAAGGAGTCAATTATGAAGGTGAGAGGAACTATGGCAGCAGTTGTATTAATGATCGTTGCTTGCAGCAGCATGGCCGCGGATTGGCCGCAGTGGCAGGGAGCCAACCGCGACGGCAAATCCGCCGACACGGGCCTGCTCAAGCAGTGGCCTGAAAACGGCCCGCCACTGGCCTGGAGAATCGACAAACTTGGCGGGGGCGACGGCGGTCCGGCCGTTGCCGCTGGACGGATCTACCTCATGAGCAATCGCGGCGATAAAGAAGTCGTATGGGCCCTGTCCGAGAAAGACGGAAGCGAAATCTGGGTTACGCCCCTTGGGCCGGCCTTTCAGCAGCAGCCAGCGCAGGGAAAAGAGGGTCCCGCATGCACGCCGACGGTCGATGGCGATCGGATCTATGTCGAGGGATTGGCGGGGAATGTGGTTTGCCTGCAAGCCGGCGACGGCAAGATCGTCTGGCAGCGAAGTCTGACCGAGGATTTTGGCGGCCGCCGCCCGATGTGGAGCTTTCGCGAATCGCCGCTGGTTGACGGCGACAAAGTCATTGTTACCCCCGGCAGCCAGGATGCGATGCTGGTGGCCCTGAACAAGCTGACTGGCGAAACGATCTGGAAGTGCCAGATGCCCGAAAGCCCGACCCCCGCTGCGCCAGCGCCTGGCGGAGGTCCGGGCGGAGACGGTGATCGCGGCGGTCCCGGTGGTCGCGGAGGTCGCGGAGGTGGTCGAGGTGGTCCCGGCGGTGGCGGAGGAGCGGGCTACGCTTCACCCATCGCGATCGACTTCGATGGTCAGCGCCAGTATGTGCAGCTTACCGCCAGTGCGCTGATCGGCGTCGCTGCCTCGGACGGCAAGTTTCTCTGGAGGTATGACAAGCCCGCCAACCGCATGGGGATCAACTGTTCGACGGCCGTGTACAGCGACGGGATGGTGTTCGCCGCTTCTGCGTATGGCGCAGGCGGCGGATTGGTCAAGCTCAGCAAGGATGCCAACGGCGCTGTCAAGGCCGAGGAAGTCTATGCCACAACCGACATGCAGAACCACCACGGCGGCATGATCCTTCTGGATGGTTACCTCTACGGCGCCAATGGCGGCAATGAGGGCGGCGCGCTGGTCTGCCTCGAGTTCAAGACCGGCAAGGTTATGTGGGACCAGCGAGAGAGTGCCGGCCGCCGTGCGAAAGGATCGCTGGCCCTGGCCGATGGGCTGCTCTACTATCGCATGGAGGACGGCCCCGTCGTCCTGATCGAGCCGAAGCCCGACAAATACATCGAGCGCAGCCGCTTCGAGCAGCCCGACCGCAGCAAGCTGCCGGCCTGGTCTCACCCGGTCATCGCCAACGGAAAACTATATATTCGCGATCAGGATATTCTATTTTGCTACAGCATCAAGTGACGAAAATATCCGTGTGAGAAAACTCAATAACCGGGGGTTGCTTTTCCTGCGCCGCCCCCGGTTCTTCTTTTGTCTGCTCATTCAAAAAAAGGTGTCGAAAGAAAAAGGTGTCGGACACCCTCCACGAAAGCTATCAATTATCAGATCGGTTTATATCCAAGGTGTCTGACACCTTTTTCAGCTCTGACACCATTTTCGGCTCGTTGCAGAGGTATCGGTATTTTTCCGGATCGCCTTTGAAATTCGATCAAAAATCGGTTTGCTATCCGGGGTAATTGTAACATTTTTGTAAATCCGTCGATTTTCTTTCGATTCTTTGATACCGCCTTGCTGTTCATGCGTCTATTACATTGAAAGCATGAAGCATTTTGGAAGAAAGCAAGAGGTACAAGAAATGGATATCATGAAAATCAGACAGGAAAAATTCGGAGAAGAATTGTATTTCATCCTGATGTCGTCGAATCTGAAAGACCGGATTCGTCTTCTGGCGGATCGGTATGGTTTTACGGACAAAACCCTTCGCTCACAGATTATCTCCGAGGCCCGGATGCTGGCCCTCGGTAAAAACCGGACCGCTATCTGAGGAAAGGATCAATAGGATCTCCATGCCCTTTGAAACGAGGGAACAAACACCGCGAGCCGACACCGACAGGGACCCAAACCGAACAGGGTAATCCGATGCTGAAAATGGACGATCTGGTTATTCGCGATTTGGATTGGACACAACCCCATGCGCTGCGGATGGAGTACGAACTCCGCGACGGCGATACGATCGCGGCGACGCTGAAGTTTCGCAGTTCCTTCGGATCCTTTGCCACCGCCGAAAGCGCCGACGGCATCTGGACGTTCAAACGTGTAGGGTTCTGGCAGACGCGGGTGACCATCCGAAAAAGCGGCAGCGACGCCGACATTGCCTGCTTCAAAAACAATACATGGCGAAACGGCGGCACGCTGGAACTTTCGGAGGGCCGTAAACTTCGCGCCAGCACCAACTTCTGGGCCACACGATATGAATTCTCGACCGAAAGCGGCGAACCGCTCATCCGTTACACGAAAATCGGCGGCTTGTTTCACATGTCCTCGCAGGTGACGATCCTCCCGCAGGCGGCCGAAATACCCGAACTGCCGTGGATGGTCATGCTCGGCTGGTACCTGACGATTATGATGTATCAGGATTCCGCCGCCGCTTCCGCCGCCGCAGCGACATAAAACATTACACCCCCGCAAAGGATTGAATCCTGCAACGGATGATTATATTACATTATTACGGACCCAGAATATGTCTAATCCGAATAGCCCCGGGCCAAATCCGCGGTTCGGAACGGTAATTACTCTTCTTTCCATCTTTTTTATTTGGACTCCTTTGGGATTTGGAATGATGAAATATAACACGAAAGATCGTCGGGCTCAATCAATTGATTTCATCGGGGCGATTCGGATAAGATCATTGCCAGAAAGAAAAAGGTGTCGGACGCCTTGGAGGTAAATCCATCCGTCAATTGATAGCTTTCGTGGAGGGTGTCTGACACCTTTTTCCTTCATTTCCGACATTTCGGAAATTCTGATTGTCTATGGTTGAAATCCCACCGACCGACTGTTATGCTGACGCATCGGCCGCACAGAAACGTTCTGTGCCCGCGACCGATTCATCATCGCATTTGAGGAGATCGCCGTGGACAACAGCCCCAAACAGGCCGGCTCCGACCGGATCGTATCCATCGACGCCCTTCGCGGATTCGACATGTTCTGGATTGTCGGAGGCGGAACCTTCATCGCCAGCATTGCCGACGTCTGGAAAAATCCCGTCACCGAGACCATCAAGACCCAGCTCGAGCACGTCGTGTGGGAGGGCTTTCGTTTCGAAGACCTGATCTTTCCGTTGTTCGTGTTTCTCCTCGGCGTGGTGATGCCGTTTTCGCTGGCCCGGCGCCGGCAGAAAGGCCACTCGCTCGGCCGGATCTACCTGCATATCTTTATCCGCTCGGCCGTGCTGATACTGATCGGCATGATCCTCAACGGCCTTATGAAATTCGACTGGGAGAATATGCGATGGCCGGGCGTTCTCCAGCGGATCGGCCTGTGCTACTTTTTCGCCGCGATGATCGTCGTCCATACGAAATGGCGCGCACAGGCGATTATTGTCGCGGTGATCCTGCTGGCGTACTGGGGTGTCTCGGTACTGATCCCCGCGCCGGGATACAAAGCCGGCGATCTGACGATGCAAGGGTGCCTGTCTTCGTATATCGATACGCTGCTCATCCCCGGAAAGCTCTACTACCATTACGGTGATAATGAAGGTCTTATCTCTACATTTCCCGCCATCACCACCGCGCTGATCGGCGCGCTGGCCGGGACATGGCTGGCCTCGGACTACTCCGGCCATCGCAAGGCGTTCGGACTGCTGATTGCGGGATTGATCTGCGTTCCCTTCGGATATGCCTGGGGACAGATCTTCCCGATCATCAAGATCCTCTGGACCAGTTCCTATGTGCTGTTTGCCGCGGGCTGGAGTTTGATTCTGCTGGCGGCGTTCTACTGGGTCATCGACGTGCTCAAGCTGCGAAAGTGGGCCTTCTTCTTCGTCGTCATCGGCGCCAATCCCATCACGATCTATGTCCTGACGCACATCATCAATTTCGATTCCATCGCCGATCTTCTGCTTTCCGGTATCACCGGTTCCGTCGGCATGTACGGCCCGCTGATCATCCCCTTCGGCTCATTATTGTTAGGATGGCTGGTTCTGCTGCTGCTCTATCGCCACAAGATTTTCTTCAAGGTGTAAGTCCAGTCAACACGAATCCGCCCGGGAATGAAGCCCGTCGGCAATTTTCTTGCGGGGGAATGTCGATTCCGATATCCTGTTATCCATGATTCGATTTCTGGGAAATCTTGTTGCCCTGCCGCTGCAGTTGCTTCTGGTGATTGTTTCCATTGTTCCGATTGTGGATCGACAGACGCTGATTCGGGCGCTTTGGTATCTGACCCGCAGGCCGGGTTATGCGTGTAGTCTGATCCTTCTGGCCGCACAGCGACAAGGGATCGATGCCGCCCGTCAGGTCGCCGAACAGGCCTTTGCGATTTGTCCCGACGGATCGATCATCGCTACGATCGGGCAGATTGAATTACAGGCGGGGTTTTATCTGGACCGGGCTGCGGGATGGCTGCAGAGAGCCAGACAAGCCCCCGCGCTGTTGGATCCGGATGCGTTGCTGTTGTTTATGCTGCAACTCAGCGATCATATACCGAATCTGTCCACACAAGCCCTCGTCGATGGGATCCTGTCGCGGAACGATCTTCCGATGGATCTGAGCCGAACCGCGCTGGGTATCCGGGCGGAGCTTGCCCTTCGGCAACAGCGATGGGCCGAAGCGGAGGATATCGCGGAACGAATCCTCAGTATTGAGGATCATCCCACCGGCCGGTGGATCTTCTGGGTCGCGGCCGCAGGTCGACAGGATGCCCAGGAGGCCCAGCGGCAATTTCAACTGATCCCACGGATTCTTCTCGGAAACCAATATCCAATCCTGATCGCCAATGGATATTTATATTTGGGGGATCTGTTTCAATGCCACAAGTACCTTCGTCAGGCCCTTGATGCGGGCGTTTCCGAACACAGGATTCGTCTTCACAATCCGACTCTGGCAGAACAGGTTCCGTATCTGGCCAGCGATTCCTCGGAGAGCGGCACATGGAATGGATGATGTACCTTTTTCTGTTTCCGGGGCTTTTGATCGGCATTACGCTGCACGAGACGGGACACGCACTGTTAGCCCGATGGCTGGGAGACGGCTATGCGGCCAAAAAGGGACGGATCAGCTTGAATCCGTTCCGGCATTTGTCCTTCTGGGGAACTGCGGCGCTGTTTGTCCTTGGCTTCGGCTGGGGAAAGCCCGTGCCCGTCAACCTCTATAATTTCCGCCACCCCAGGCGGGATTTCCTGCTGACTTCACTGGCGGGACCGGCGGCGAACATTCTTGTGTGCGCGATCTCGCTGGGAATCGTGTATCTGTCCCCGCCGCTGCTGATCGATATTTTGTTCCGCTCGATCTTTATTGTCAATGCCATGATGGCCGTGTTCAACCTTTTGCCGATCCCGCCGCTGGACGGCAGCCGAATCTGGCCGTGTCTGATTCCTGGCATGAAGCCGGTGGCAACCGGCCGATTTACGATAATCTGGACTATCGTTCTCATTTATATACTTACGTCCGGGAAGATCAGCGATATAATCCACCCGGTTCTCAACAGGGCTTATCAATTGCTTCCATCGGAGGTTCTCATCGGTCAGCCCCGCCCTGAGGGATTTCCGCTGGAGCTCACTGCCCCTCAGGATGCCCAGACGTGGTACTGGGTTTTACCAGAGGATGCGGCCGATCCCAATCAATTCACGATGAGCTTTTCCACAGAGGAAACCTTTCCACCGGATCGGCTGATGACCTTCCTGCGGGGCAATCTCCAGCGTCAAAACTGGACGCGATATAATTGGGATACGGATGATCCGCATCAACCGGTTCGATCCGAATGGATCAACGAGAAAGATGAAGACGGTCTGCAGTATTCTGTCTGGACAGAGATGTGGTTCAAGCCCGGGCGCGGACTTGTTTCAATGGAGATCACCCATTATACCGGCGACCCCAATGATCCGGCTGAACCGACCGAGGTAACCGTCGATATCCACCTGCTGACTCCCTCCCACCATGACTATCAGAGGTTTCTCAGGGATTATCAGCCGCTTGAATCGATTCCATCACAATAGACGGCATTGAGAATTGCTTGGAACGACCGATAATATCACGCGGCAACGCGCCACGAAACAGCCAATAAACCGGAATTGAATCAAACTGTAAAGTCCTCCCTGCCGATGGTCGATGATTCCTGTGTTAGACCGATAACGGAATCGGTCTGTCATTGAGGAATGGAAATGATCGAATCGATCGGCAATTTCGGCATCGCAACATACTATATTACGCGAGTCTCGGCGCGACAGGGCCAGACCCCGCCGGTCGATTCCGTGGATTCGGTCGAATCATCGCTTGGCGGATCGGAAGAGGTTTCCTGGATGGAGATGCTGACGCAGTTGTCGTCCATGGGGGCAATCGTTCAGAGGTTGTCCTTGTTATCCAGTCCGGGTGTCGGCTCGACGCGTTCCTCCCAGAGCAATTCGGCGAAAGAACCGATTCGTACGGCCGTCGGAATGGAAGCCGAGGAACGATTGCGAATCAAACGTCAAAGAGACGAAGTAGAAATTGACGAAAGCCAACCGCGCCGTGATCCGCTGGACCGGATCGTTGAGGCGGTAACGGAACAGGCCCGATCCATCGCGCAATCCCACGGGTGGACGACGGAACGAATGGCCCTGTTGACGGAGATGCAGTCGCAGTTTCGCAGCGACCTTCGACAGGCGGGACAGGCCTTCCAGCAGCGGCAGATGCGAAGCGACGAATTTCTCGACCGGATCAAAGAGGTTTTCGCCTCGCTGAATCGATCCTTCGCCGGCGGCGAAACCGTTACGGACATCGTCGATGAATTAGCCGAGACGGTGGATATGGAAGACACGCTGGCCGATTCGCCGATTCCGCCGGAGACGCTCCGCAAGGCCTTTGCGCGGGAACTGGAGAATCTGCGGATGACGTTGCCGGATTCGGAATCCACAGTTGAACCCACGCGGGATCCTGCCGTCAATTTGAAGTTCGAGGCCTATCTGAACCTGCGGCAACAACAGCAAGAGGCGATTCATTCCGACGGATATGCACCGCAACTGAACGCGGTGGCATAACGAAAGGGGTGTTCATGCGAAAATCCCGTACGATGACACGAATGCTTGTACTGGTTGGGTGCATGGCCGGCGGGATTATCTGGCTGACGACGGCAGGGACGGCGGCCAACAAGATGTATGAGATTCAGGTTGACCCGGCCATGGACGCCTATTATGGGGACATGGGAAGATTGGTCACCGCGTATGAACGGCTCAGCGAGCAGTATCTCATGCTGGTCCAAAACCAGCTTAACCGGATGAGCGATGATGTAAATAGCGGAGGTCGGCGACTGGAATCCATCGAAAAAAAACTCGACGCGATAACCCTTCGACTGGGTCGGATCGAAAAGGCCCTGAAGATCACCGACGAAACCAAGCCGACACAGAAAACGGCGAATGACCCGCTGGAAAAGCCCGTCGGCGCCGAATCCTATCCTGCGATAAAGCGGCCGTAAGAACGGTTTCATCCACTTCACGAATATCTTGTAGTCGCCACGTGTCCGTCTCGACGAAGCAAGCCCATCCCACACGATTCCCAGACATCCAAACGACGGGATTTCGATTGCCAAGCGATAAATCATTCCCTACACTGAACCCGTAATTCGTTTACTTGTGGAACTAAATCGTATGTGCAGACGTAGTAGAAGGGAACTTCCTGTTTTTATTCTGCTGAGGTGAATATGTGTCGATCCAATTTCAGAATGCGCCATTGCTGGATCATCGCGGCGGTATGGCTGATCGGAGGTGTTTCCTTTGCCGAGCCTCAGGTGATCGTACAAACCGAAGGTCAAAGTTCATCGGCATCCGTCATGCCGTCGCGAATGGGCGATCAAGCGGGCTTGGCGGTACGATTCGAGGGTACGGATGATCTGCATTACTATGCACGCAAGGAAACAGCCCCGGGGGGATTTCGTCTGACCGTGACAGCGACGGGGGAGGGTGTGCATTTCGGACAGGCCGTATATCCGGAGTATAAGCTCTTTCATGATAAAGGGCTGGAGAAGGACGTCGAGGTTTTTGTGGGGGCATTCACGGTATTCGTGCCGATGGAACCGACCACAAATAACGCCGCGGTCGAATACAGCGTGGAGATCAAGGGGATCGCCTGCACCAGCAAGATATGCCTGCCGCCGTTTTCCGAGAAGCTCACCGGGACGATGGATCCGGGGAAGGCTGCATCATGGCCGACTGTGGAATTCAAGCCGGGATTCGAACCGCCAATGGAATCCACAGCCAAACCGAAGGCCGGCGAAGCGAAGGTCATCGAGGGGCGGTCGATGAATCTGCCGATCGCCCTGGCGTTGGCGATCCTGGCGGGGCTATCGTTCAATATCATGCCGTGCGTGCTGCCGGTGCTGCCGCTGGTGCTGATGCGGCTGATCGATCAATCGCGGCAGAATACGTCGCGGCGGATCGGTCTGGGGCTGGCCTTCTGCGGGGGAATTATTCTGTTCTTCGTGCTCTTTGCGGCGATGGCGGTCGTGTTGAAATTTTCGACCGGAGCGGTTGTGGACTGGAGCAATCATCTGCGATATCCGGCGGTGGTCACGACAATGGGTTTGCTGCTGGTCGTGTTTGCGTTATTCATGTTTGACGTGTTCACAATCGGGCTGCCCTCATCGATAGCCGGTAAAACGACATCGGGTGGCGGAGCGGCCGGCTCGATCGGCATGGGATTTCTGGCGGCGTTGTTGAGCACGCCGTGCAGCGGGGCGATCCTCGCGGCGGTGTTGGTGTGGGCGCAAACGCAGCACTGGGCCATCAGTTCGCTGGCAATCGTACTGATGGGTACGGGGATGGCGATTCCTTACGGGATTGTGGTATTTGTTCCGGGATTTTTACGTGTGGTTCCCAGGCCGGGCTTATGGATGGATATCTTTCGTAAGTCGATGGGTTTTGTCTTATTGGTGATTTCCGTCAAGTTGCTCGCTTCGCTTCCGCGTGAAACGCTCGGAAATGTGCTATTCTACGGCATCGTACTGAGTTTTTGCGTGTGGATGTGGGGCGGATGGGTGAGCTTTTCAACTCCGACGGTTCGTAAATGGAGCGTTCGATGGGTCGCGGTGATCATCGCGATTCTGGCGGGATTCATGATGCTGCGATCGCCTGTCAAATTCATCGATTGGCAATCGTACGATTCCGCGACGATCCGCAAGGCCGTCGAAGAGAAACGCCCTGTTGTGATCAAGTTCACGGCGGACTGGTGTACCAATTGCGTTTTTGTCGAACGCAAGGTTTATCAAGATGCGAACGTGGCCAGATTGATCCGGAGCAAAGGAGCTCTGGCTATCAAGGCCGATACGACCCTGATCGATTATCCCGCAACGGTGGATCTACGACAGGTCTATGGCGAATCGGGAACCGTGCCGACGACGATCGTGTTGGCCGGCGGTCAACCTCCCATCAAGCTTCGAGGAATCTTTGACAAGCAGGAACTGATCCGGATTCTGGAACCGCTGCCCGAGGGAGGCAACTAATGGCCAAACGAAAAGCGACTTTTGATCGAGAGCAGGCCCAGCGACGTGTTTTGAAGATTTTCCCGGTTCTCGCCAAAAAATATCCCGGAGCCAGGACCGAACTGATTCACGCGGATGCATTCCAATTGCTGATCGCGACCATTCTGTCGGCCCAATGTACCGACGACCGGGTCAATCTTGTCACGCCGGGTTTGTTCAAAAAATATCCCGGTCCGAGGGGTTTCGTCGAGGTCGAACAGGGCGAAATCGAGCAGGAAATCCGCAGTACCGGTTTTTTCCGCAACAAGGCCAAAAATATTCAGGGCGCCTGTCGTGTCCTCCTGGAACGATTCAGCGGAAAAGTGCCCCAGACTCTCGAGGAACTGGTTACGTTGCCGGGTGTCGGCCGAAAAACCGCCAATTGTATCCTCGGCAACTGTTACGGCCAACCGGCCATCACCTGCGATACGCATGTGATCCGATTATCGAGACGGCTGGCTTTATCGGACCAGAGCGATCCGGTTAAGCTCGAATTTGATCTGATGGAGGTGGTTCCCCGCGAGAAAATGGGCGGCTGGACGTTGTTCAGCAACGTCCTGATATTTCACGGCCGATACACCTGTAAAGCCCGAAAACCGGAATGTGAATCCTGTTGTATTGCGGAGTATTGTCCTTGCGCACATCGGCCGGACTTGTGGTAAATCGGCTGATGGAACGGCCTGATTTAGTCGATGAGTGCAGGGTTGTGCACAGAGGGTTGTTCTTACGCATATATCGTAGAGGTGGTTATGATCAATAATACGATGCCCACGGAAGAACCGTGGCGGATATTTCGGATCATGGCGGAATTCGTGGAGGGCTTCGAGGAGCTTTCCGGAGTCGGCCCCGCCGTTTCCATTTTCGGATCCGCCCGGACCAAGCCCGGAACGAAATATTATGAGATGGCGCGGGAGGTGGCGTTTAAACTGTCCAAGGAGGGCTTTGCGATCATCACCGGCGGCGGCGGCGGAATCATGGAAGCGGCCAACCGCGGCGCCCGGGAGGCGGGTGGGAAAAGTGTTGGATTGAATATCGAGTTGCCGCAGGAACAGGTTCCCAATCTATATCAGAATTTGTCGCTGCATTTTCGATATTTTTTCTGCCGTAAGGTGATGTTCCTCAAATATGCCAATGGATTTGTCGTCATGCCCGGCGGATATGGGACGCTGGACGAATTGTTTGAATCGATGGTGTTGATTCAAACCCTCAAGCAGGCGTATTTCCCCGTAATCCTGATGGGCAGCGAGTACTGGCAGGGACTGGTGGACTGGGTGAACCAAAGCGTACACAAAAAGCACATGTATATCGATCGGGAAGACCTGAACGTGTTTTCTCTGGTCGATGACCCCGACGAGACGGTCCGCATCCTGGCTGATTTCTACAAAGCGCATGGACGATCGGGCCTGAGCGAACCGGCGGGACTGAAGAAGACGATCAACTATCCGGATTGACTGGTTTGTCATTCACGGCCGAATCCGAATGCAGCAAATCCATCGATTGGCGATAATGTTCTTTTAGATAATCCTTTCCCGGTCCGCCGAGATGTTCCCATGGCAGAGTATCCTCCGGTGAAAAATTTCGCTGAGCGGACTGATCCAGATCCAGACCGTGTTCCTGGAAGGCCTGTTGCCACCGATCGAAATTGAAGCACTCCTCCCACAGATCAAACCGGGCTCCATTGCGCCAAGCCGTTTCAATGACATCGGCCAGACGGCGGTCACCGCGGCCCATGGCCGATTCGAGAGCGCTGATGTTGATATTATGGAACTTGAACTGGACGCATCGGGCGCACAGTTGCCGTTTGCGATCCAGGATCATCTCGCGAGCCCTATGAAAATAGTCCCGGCTACGCTGGCCCATCCATCCGAAAGGGGTATGGGGTTTGGGAACCAGCCAACTGACGGCCGCGGAGATATCGGCATGGCGGCCGCCGATGGGTTTTCGCAAGCGGGCGATCGCATAGGACAGATCGACGATCTGCAGGATGTCACTCTCGGTTTCGCCGGGAAGGCCGATCATGAAGTACAGCTTAACCTGTTGGAATCCGGCGCGGTAGGCCGCCTCGACGGCGGCGAAGAGATCGTCGTTGGTGATGGGCTTGTTGATGATCTGCCGGAGCCGTTCTCCGGCGGCCTCAACGGCAAGGGTCAGGCCGCCCTTACGGACGGAGGTAACCAGTTTGGGCAATAGACTCAATTGTTGCTGAACCTTTAAACTTGGCAGCGACAGACCGACATGCAGGGGAGAAAAGGTTGCATTGAGACGAACGATCAATTCCTCCAGATCGGGATAATCGGCCGTCGATAGACTCAATAGCCCGATGGTATCGAAGGCCGTGGAACTCTGTTGGGCGATGGCCAGTTCGACAATTCGATCGACGCTGCGGCGGCGTATCGGACGACGACAAAAGCCGGCCTGACAGAACCGACATCGCCCCGGACAGCCGCGCATCACCTCGATGGCGATTCGATCGTGAACGGCTTCGACGAACGGAACAATCGGTTTATCCGGAACCGGCGCTTGATCCAAATCATTGACAACCGCATTGACGATCTTCCGCGGAAGATTCGAACGGATCGGTTCCATGGATACGATTCGAGATCCATCGTATTGAACCCGATACAACGAGGGGACATAGACAAAGGGTAATTCCCCGGCCGCAGACAAAAGAAATTCGGCACGGGGATTCTCCGAAGTAAGGTGTTTTCGATATATAGTAATGATGTCTGCAATGGCCTGTTCACCGTCGCCAAGGACAAACATATCCACAAAGTCGGCGATGGGTTCGGCACAGTTGGCGGATTGTCCGCCGACGATCACGATCGGATGTTCGTCCGAGCGATCTTTGGATCGAAGGGGGATGTGCGCCAGGTCAAGCATATTCAGCAGATTGGTGTAGCATAATTCGTTGGTCAGACTGAAACCGACCATATCGAATTCGCCGACCGCGGCCATCGATTCGAGCGTGAACAGGGGAATATGTTTCTCGCGAAGAATCGGTACCGCGTCGATCCACGGAGCAAACACTCTTTCGGCGGCAACGCCATCGATTCGATTCAGAGTCTCATACAAAATACCCAGTCCGGTATAACTCATCGCCACTTCGTAGATATCCGGAAAACACAGGGCAAAATGAACATCGCAGGCCGACAGGTCTTTGCGAACCTGATTAATCTCTCCGCCGATATAACGGGACGGATGCCGTACATTCGGTAACAACTCGCGCTCAACTCTGTCCCGTACAATCGTCGGCGGAGGCATCGTTCGTTTGTTCTTCATTTTCGTATTGTACGCATCGACCGTGATTTTTAAAGAAGATCGGAATCTTTTGATGGGCGACAGCCCTGGTCCAATGCAATCCTCTCACAATATCCCCTGCCATCAAACGATTCCGAAGTTTCGGAGATCTGGCTATAAATCAGGCATTTTTCCCGTGGCATTTTTTGTATTTTTTTCCGCTGCCGCAGGGGCAGGGGTCGTTGCGACCGACTTTGGGTTCTTCGGTGCGAATGGTCTTGACCTTCTGTTCGCCCTGGGGGGCGGTGGCGGCGGCCCTCTGACGTTCGGCCATGGTGAACTGGCCGACCTCGTCGTGATGGGTACGGCTGACGTTCCAGACATTTTTCTGCTTGGCTCCGGCCTCAAGGCGTACGCGAAAGATAATGTTGGTTACGCGGTCCTCAATCGCGTCGAGCATCTCCTCGAACATCCGGAACCCCTCCTGCTTGTACTCGATTTTGGGATCCTTTTCGGCGAAGGAGCGAAGGAAGATGCTGTCCTTGAGGTGGTCCATGGCGTACAGGTGATCTTTCCAGACGCTGTCGAAGATCTGCAGGAGAACGTACCGTTCAAGACTGCCGAGCTCGCGACGGAAGAATTCACGGCCGGCGTCGAGAAGAATTTGTTCGGCGTGCTGGAGGTCGGGGATATCGGTCTCCGTAAGTCCGGCATCGAATCGCTGATTGGCCCAACGAACCAGAACAGGTATTTCGTTCGTGCTCTGGAGTTGCCCGCGAATTTCCTCTTCAAGAGCGGATTCATGAAAGCGGCGTGACAAGTCCAACAATTCTTTATACACTGTCTGCGGCTTGGTTTCCTGAAGATGTTCCGGAGTCATCTTCGTAAGAAATCGGCGATTGGCCCAGTCGGCCAGACCCTGAAAGCCATACACGCTGACGCCCTGCGGCCCGTAGGCCATGCTCATGGCGAATTCGACGGGGTATTCGATCTCACGCTGGTTGTATTTGTCGGCGACGGCATGGCGAATCCGTGCGGCGATCTCCGGGGCGCGGAGATTTTTCAAATCGTCGGTTTCCAGACGAAGGTCGAATTTGGCGTTGGCCCACTGGACGAGCGTCCGCAGGCCAAACCCCTCCTGCAGGAAGGCCCGCAGAGGGGAGCAATCTTTCTTATCGATCTGGGCCTTGGCGGCCTCGACAATAATACGTTCGATTTCGTCAGGGCCGATGCCGCGCAGCTTGCTGGTGGAAAGACCCGCGTTGAAGGCGCTCATGGCCCATTTGGCCAGGCCGTCGAGGTTCCAGGTCTTGGGATCTTCGTAGTCTTCGAGGTATTCGCCGAGAGCGACGGAGATTTCCGCCGAGACGCTTTTGGCGGATTGTTCCTTGATGATCGGTTCGATTTCCTGCGGTTCCATGCCGTCAATGCGATGGCGGTCGAGGTCGATTCCAAAGTTGGTCTTGACCCATTCGACGATGCATTTGAGGGCGTAATCGTCGGCGAGAAAATTGCGGCAACTCGATTCGAGCAGTGAGTCGATCATCTCCTCGATGATGCCGCGAAGGCCGTGGCCGGCTATGATCTTGCGGCGGCGCGAGTAGAAGATCTTTCGCTGATAGTCCATGACCTCGTCGTATTCGAGCAGACTCTTGCGGGCGTCGAAGTTGCGTTCCTCGACTTTTTTCTGGGCGCGTTCGATGCCTTTGCTGATCTTGGCATGCTGGATGGGCTGGCCTTCTTCCCATCCGATCCATTTCATCGCGCGGATGATCCAATCGGGGGCGAACATCTTTAGCAAGTCATCGTCGAAGCTGACGAGGAAGATGCTGGAACCGGCATCGCCCTGACGGCCGCAACGACCGCGGAGCTGGTTATCGATGCGGCGGGCCTCGTGGCGTTCGGTGCCGAGGACATGCAGGCCGCCGATTTCCGCGACGCCCGGACCCAGCTTGATATCGGTGCCGCGGCCGGCCATGTTGGTGGCGATGGTGACGTTGCCGCGGACTTTACCGGTGCGTTCGGTGTGCTGATGGCCGGCTTTTTCAATGATGAGCGCTTCGCGGGCGTGCTGCTTGGCGTTGAGGACTTCGTGCTCGATGCCGTATTTTTTCTGCAGGACTTCGGAGATGGCCTCGCTTTTTTCGATGCTGGCGGTTCCGACCAGGACCGGACGACCCTGCGAACTGACCTGATGGATCTCTTCGACGATGGCGTTGAATTTTTCGCGGAGGGTTCGATAAACCAGATCGTCCTGATCATTGCGAATACAGGGCCGATTGGTGGGAATGACGACGACATCGAGCTTGTAGATTTTCATGAACTCATCGGCTTCGGTGGCGGCGGTCCCCGTCATGCCCGCGATGGTCTCGTAGAGCTTGAAGAAATTCTGGAGCGTGATGGTGGCCAGCGTCTGGGTTTCTTCCTTGACGGTGACGCCTTCCTTGGCCTCGACGGCCTGGTGGAGACCATCGGACCACTGACGTCCGTGCATGAGACGACCGGTAAATTCATCGACGATGATGACCTTGCCGTCCATGACGACGTAATCTTTTTCCCGCTCGAAAACCACATGCGCCCGCAGCGCCTGTTCGAGCAGATGCGGCCAGTCCATATTGGAACCGGTGAAGAAGGAGCCGACGCCGGCCGCCTCCTGCGCGGCGCCGATGCCCTCGTGGGTCAGATGCACCGCCTTGCGATCGTGTTCGATCTCGAAAAATTCCGTCATCGTTGCGATGCGGTCCCGATCCTCTTCCAGTCGTTTTCGTGAAGATTCAAGAACCTGCTGGGCTTTTTGCATTCGTTCGTTGTCTTTGGCTTTTTTGGCCTCGGACAACTCGCCTTCGGCATTGGCGGCGGTTCGTTCGGCCTCGTCAATGCGTTTTTGTAGCTGCATACGTCCGGACTGCTTCCGGATCAGTTCACGGCAGACACTATCGGCTTTTTTATATCGGGAAACATCGTCGAAGGCCGGGCCGGAAATGATCAGGGGCGTACGGGCTTCGTCGATCAGGATCGAATCTACCTCGTCGATGATCGCGTATTGGAGCGGTCCCTGAACCATATGCTCCAACGACATCTTCATATTGTCACGAAGGTAATCGAATCCGAACTCGTTATTGGTCCCGTAGGTGATGTCACAATCGTACTGAGCTTTGCGGACGGAACCGAAGGTGTCCATATCGGCCTGGATAGCGCCGACGGTAAGTCCCAGGGCACGAAAGATCGGGCCCATCCATTCGGAGTCACGTTTGGCAAGATAGTCATTCACGGTAACGACGTGAACTTTCCGGCCGGTCAGATGGACCAGATACGCCGCCAGCGTTGCGACGAGGGTCTTCCCTTCGCCCGTGGCCATCTCGGCGATTTTGCCGTCGTACAGGACATTGCCGCCGACAAGCTGTACATCGAAATGGCGCATATTGACGGTGCGACGGGCGACCTCGCGAACCACCGCGAAGGCTTCAACCAGGATATCTTCGGGACGCCGTCCTCCCTGAATCGCGGCCTTGAAGGCCGCGGTCTTTTCGCGGAGCTGATCGTCGGAGAGGCCCTGCATCTCGGGCTCGAACCGCCCGGCCGAACGCGCGATGGCCAGGTAGGATTTGACCAGCCGATCGTTGCGTGAACCGAAAAGGCGGACGAGAAACCGGTTAAATGCTGATTGGCCCATGGAATCCGTTCCCCGCACGGGATTGCCGGCGGATTATTCCTTCACGCGAGTGACATACGCGCCGGTCCGAGTATCCACGCGGATTTTTTCCCCGAGCTTGACAAACGGGGGAACCGATACGATCAATCCGGTTTCCAGCGTGGCGGGTTTGTATTGATTGGTCGCGGTTGCCCCCTTGATCTCGGGAGCGGTATCCGTGACCAGCAGATCGACGGTCGTCGGAAGGGTGACAATGACGGGTTTGTCGTTATACATACTGACCAACAGTTTGGTGTTGGGTTTGAGGTATTTAGTTCCGTCGCCGAATGCGTCGTCGTCAAGCGAGATTTGATCGTAACTCTTGAGATCCATGAGGACATGTTCATTCGGGGCCGAATAGAGATATTCGTATTCTTTCTTTTCGAGAAAGGCCTCTTCGAGAACCTCTTCGGAACGAACTCGGATGTCGCGGATGGAACCATCGGCCAAGCTCTTGAGCTTGGTCTGATAGACCGCGCCGCCTTTGCCGAGTTTGACATGCTGAAAATCCACGATCGAATATAAGATCTCGTCAATCTTCAGGGTCATCCCCTTTTTCATTTCCGATGCCTTCATGTTTCTCTCCAAAGAGTACAGGTTCCCATAAATACACAATCCCGTAGTATCGTCGAAAAAGGGAAAAATGTCAATAGATTCGATTCCGGATTCGTAAAGCCAATCTGGCGGGTCTTCTTCGGTAGGCAAAGACAGCCATATCTTATCGGAAATTGTGTCCGATAATATCCCATTCCGTCCCGGATGACGATGGTTGGCTGTTTTTTCCATCCGGATATTGAAATGGACTCAGAGATTTGGTATAATACGAGGATTAAAAGGGTAATGAATGAACGGAAGAGGGTGTTATAACCAGAATAATCGGGGGTATTTCATGCAGATCAAATGTCTGATGCAGGGATTTTTCGCCTTGGTTTTTGTCAGGAGCATTTCGGTACATGCTCAACATTTATATCCCCTGGATACTGTCGAGATGATCAAATCGGGAGGCGTGGAGATCGTCGTTGAAAGCTATTCCGTGCCATCGCTCGGCGATTTTGATGCGGATGGCCGGCCTGACCTGATCGTTGGCGAGGCCACGGGGTTGGATAATCTCGGAAAGGTCCGCATCTATCGCAACGTAGGCACAACCGATGTCCCTCACTTTACCGGTTATGTTTTCGCCCAAACCGCTTCGGGTGTTCTGACGGTTCCCCGTATCAGTTGTATGGGGGCATTCCCGCGTTTTGTGGATTGGGATAAGGATGGCAAGGGTGATCTACTGATCGGTCTGGCTAACGGAACGATCAAGATCTTTCTCAATGTCGGGACGGCTCAATCCCCGGTTTTTGACAACGGTACAGACCTCACTGTCGGTCCAGCCGGTTCTAAAGTGACACTCAATGTCGGCGCCCGTGCCACGCCTTCGCTGGTGGATTGGAACAATGACGGCCGGCGCGATCTCATCGTCGGAGAGATGGATGGTTATATCAATCTGTTCCTTAACCACGGGACCGATGCGGCTCCCGACTATCTTCAGGGTCAGCTCATCCAGGCCAACGGTGTCAATCTGGATGTCGGAACCCGTTCCAGTCCTGTTGTAGTCGATATCGACGGCGATCACAGGAAGGATTTGCTGGTAGGCGACACAGAGGGCAAATTATATTTTTATCGCAACATGGGTGCCGACGCCTCGCCTGTATTCGATGTCGCGACCAACCTGACGGCTGGAGGCACGGTCATCGACCTGGCCGCCACTCGTGCCCGACCTTTTGTTTGCGATTACAATCATGACGGCCGCCTCGACATCCTTGTCGGCGCCAGCGACGGTAAAGTGTATCTATTTACAAGCATGACGGCCATTCCTCTTGGTGGACAGCGTCTCGCCGAAGTTCAGAATATTGACGGCGGCTGGGACTGGCCGGTCGATGACGGCGATGCGCTGGCGGGAAGCCAGAGTGACACCCTCGGTACCATCGGATTGGGGCTGGCCCATGCGTATCAGCAGACGCGAAATCCCGACCTTCTGGAATCGCTGGCACGGGCGGGCACGCTGCTGTTGACCAAGACGGATGATTTCTACGCCAACGAGGGCGCGTTCGCCAAAGTGCTGGACTCGATTTTTCAAACGACCATTTTTTCGACACACGTTCGCTCGAGCTTTTACGACAAGTTGGCGGCCGGAACCTATTATGACGCCATTTCCGATACGGCCGATATGACCACTGCCATGTACATCCAGACGAAACTGGACCGCTATGAAGGCGGTCAGGCCAATGCGGCCGCGTGGGATCTGGGATTGTCGCTCTATGACGCCCAATGTGTCGGGGCCGATACCGCTCCCTGGTTAGCCGCGGTGAAGACAGAAATAGATAAACTGGACAATGTTTTGGGATATGATGTCCTCGGCCTTGCCGGCGCTGTGTTCGGTCTGGCGATGGCCGGTCAGGATTATGATCCGCAAGCCGGTGCGTATGCCTCCGCCTCGAATCTGGCCGATCTGGCCGAAATTCTGTCAGGGTATCAACTACAAACCGGCGGATTTACTTTCAGTTCCCAGTTTATGGAAGAGGGCATGGATAATGAGACGCTGCAGGAAACGGCCTATGCGACGCTGGCGCTGAATGCGGTGAATCGGGAGCGGTTCTGGCCGACGATTCAAATGGCCACATCGTATATGGCTGCCGTACAACTTTTCACCGGCGGGTGGGAAAACTATAACGGTGATCCCATCGGGGAAGACAATCTCATTACCTCCGAGTGTGTCTGGTCAATTCAATCGGGCTTGTCTCGGCCGGGTGATCTGGAGCCCAACGGCAGGGTGGACGGGGTGGATTTCGCGATCCTATCCGCCAATTGGATGAGATCCGACTGCGGTTCTTGCTCGAACGCGGACATTACCGGAGATGGAACGGTGGATATTGCCGACCTGCTGCTCCTTGCCGAAAACTGGATGTCGAAGTGATCTCATGCTTCTGATGGGGGTACGGATCGGATACGATTCGACGTACGACTTGTAGTATCCTCCGTTCTCTGGATGCATTTTCTTCGGAAATATCTTGAATCCTCAGATGGATCCGAATAGCATCAACAGTCCCTTCGATGAAGAGGAAACCGGAAGGAGTTGGATTTGACGAAATCGATCCGGAAAAATTGTTCGGATGCCGATCTTGTCGGTTCGGAGTATTTTCGTCAATGTTATGGCGACTATGAACGACAGACCAGCCGACGAAAACTCCGTTTTTATTACAACCTGGTTCAGGCCTGGGTTCCACCCGGGAAACGGCTTTTCGAACTTGGCGTCGGAATGGGGCACTTTCTGGTCTTAGCCCGAGAACGCTATGCTTGCAGCGGTTGCGATACCAACTCGTTTGCCATCGATCAAGCCCGAAAGAAAGTCCTATGGGTTACGATTTTGGACGGATCGTATGAAACCATTCCCGTTGATTCAAAGCCGTATGTCGTAGTCTCCTGGGATGTTTTGGAACATATTGAATCGATCGGTCGCGCGGTGGAAGTGATTCATGAGCGATTGGCCGATGGAGGATATCTGATCGGCGTTGTTCCGGTTTATGACGGCTGGCTGGGTTGGCTGGTTCACCTCCTGGATCATGACCCGACCCATTATCATCAATGGTCCCGCCGCCAATGGAGGGCGATCTTCGAACGAAATGGTTTCGTTATCCGACGTCAGGGAAGTATTCTCAGACGACTGCTCTTTCGGCGATGGTATCTGCATTGGACCCGTCCTCAGTGTCTATTACGTTGGTTTGGTTCGGCGTGGTATTTTGTCGCCCAAAAACAAACCGGGGAGCTCCCGTCTTGTTCCCTATCCCGGAATTCGACCTGCGGAGGAAAAGGATCATGAGGGTTTGGGTCGTGCTTCCCGCCTATAACGAGTCTGAAAATCTTCCGGCATTGCTTTCCGGATTCCGGACCACACAGGAAGACACCTACAATCTCGATCTTCGAATCCTGGTGATCGACGACGCCTCGAAGGACGGAACGGGAGATGTGGCCCGAAGGGGTTACGGGTCCTTGTCGGTGGAGGTGTTTCGTAATGATCACAATCTGGGATTGGCCGACACGTTCATGCGAGGGATCCTGCTGGCCGCCGATCGAGCGGAAAACGACGACGTGATTCTCTGCATGGACGCCGACAACAGCCATAGTCCCGGACTGACCATTCGGATGATCCGCGATATACGTGAGGGACGCGATGTCGTAATCGCTTCGCGTTATCAGCCGGGGGCGATCGTTCGAGGGGTACCGCTGGTCCGCCGAATCTTGTCGTATGGAATGTCCATCCTCTTTCGTCTCTTCTTCCCCATCCAGGGAGTCAAGGATTACTCCTGTGGATATCGGGCCTATCGAGCGGATTTTCTGAAAAGGGCTTTGGCGGAACGGGGTAAATCGTTATTCATCGGCGAAGGATTTTCCTGCATGGCCGGGATCCTGATTTCCCTGGGCTGCCAGGGGGCGGTTTGCGGTGAAGTTCCCATCATCCTCCGGTATGACCAAAAAGCGGGCGGCTCGAAAATGAACGTGTTGCGAACCATTCTGAGTACATTGCGATTGGCATTGCGGGAACGATTCCGACAACGTCCGCATGCCGAAGAAAAGGATTCGTCCCGATGACGATATTCCCGAACGCCGCCAAACGAAAAATCGCCGTAGTGGTCGGCACTCGACCCGAAGCGATCAAGATGGCGCCGGTCTATCTGGCATTGCGGGACCAATCGGAAATTGAACCGATTTTGATCGTCACGGCCCAGCATCGGCAACTGATGGATTCAGTTCTGACCACCTTCGGCATGACGCCCGATGTGGATCTGAATCTCATGAAATCCAACCAGTCGCTATCGGAGTTGTCCGCGCGGATTTTGACTTCGATGGGACGGGTTTTTACGAACATTCGCCCGGATGCGGTTCTGGTCCATGGCGATACGACAACCTGTTTATGTTCGACCCTGGCGGCGTTTTATGAAAAGATTCCCATCGGGCATGTGGAAGCGGGGTTGCGCAGCGGTAATCTTTTGGCTCCGTGGCCCGAGGAAATGAATCGACGACTGGTCGATCCCCTCTGTCAATGGTGTTTTGCCCCGACCCAGCGGGCCCGTCAAAATTTGTTGGCCGAAAATATTCCCGAAGATCGGATTCATGTCACCGGCAATACGATTGTTGACGCCCTGATCTGGATTCGTAATCGGTTACCCGAACGAATGCGGATTTCCGGAATTCCATCCGAAACGTTGAAGAAACATCGGTTGATTCTCGTCACGGGTCATCGCCGAGAGAGTTTCGGAGAAGGCATACGGGGGGTTTGTCTGGCTCTGAAGCGGATCGTCGACCGTCATCAAGATATATTTATTGTATATCCTGTACATCTAAATCCAAATGTCTATGGACCCGTCCATGACCTATTGGGGGGACATCCGCGGATTCGACTGATCGATCCGGTGGATTACCCGACGATGGTTTATCTGATGGAAAAAAGCTGTCTGATCATCACCGATTCCGGGGGGATTCAGGAAGAAGCGCCGGCCCTGAATAAACCGGTTCTGGTGACCCGTTCCGTCACGGAACGTCCCGAAGCGATGGAACAAGGTCTGTCGCGACTTGTGGGAACCTCTCCGGATCAGATTGTTCAGGAGGCCGATGAGGTTCTGGGGACTCGAACAAGCGGGATCGATGTCTCACCGATATCCAATCCTTTCGGGGATGGTCAGGCCGCCCCTCGGATCGCCGGGATATTGGTAAAAGACAAATGAGTCCTCTTGCGGGTGATTTTGCCCATCGGGATCCATGGTTTCCTTTCACACGGTTCAATCGTTCGAAGTCGGAAATTCCCTTCGTCTCTCATACAATGTGACGGATATTCGATAGAATTGTCGGGTCTGAATCGGAATGCCGATCCCGTCCAGATACGATTGGAAAAGTCCTTTTCGGTCTCGGCTATGCGCCAGGATCACCCAAATTCGGGGATGGTCGGCCATGATGGATTTCAACTGCCTGTCGATCGTCTCAAGGGGAACCTCTCCTGAAAGCGGAAGGGAAAAATCCCGGCGAACCAGATCCTGACGAGCCGCATAATACCGATATACCACCTGATTGCAGAAACCCATATGGAAAATCAAGACATCATCCGACTCCGCGTGCGACTCGATATGGGCGGCGGCTTGCCGCCATTGTTCTTTGTTGACCCGGAAATAATACGGCGCCAGAAGATAGACCGAGGCCGCCAAAGCGACGGCTCCGACTCCGAATTGTACCCAACGGTGCGACACGACAGTGATTCCTCGACCCACCAGCAAGAACAACGCGAAGGAACCGGCCACCATGTATCGGGCGCTGAAAAGGGGAACCATCAGGATGGATACCAGGTAGGGAGCCGCAAGGGTAACCAATAGCCATGCCCAGGTCATGGCAATGCCCCCATGCGCGGGAATTTCTGAGAAATCCCTTTGAATCCCAGGCGGTTTGTCCCCGATGTTTCGGCGTTGTTTCGGCAACAATGAGCCGATCGCCAGAAGAATAAAAAAGCCGCCGATTAGAAAATGTTCTCCGGCCCAGTCCGCAATGAAGTCGGCATCGCCCACAAAGGCCTTGATCGCCCCGGGAATATCCAGCACATGGGGGATAAGTCCCGCTTCGGAAACGCGGCGGGCGTTTCGCAAGGTTAGGCGTAGCCATGGAACATAGGCCAGACCTGTCAGAGTCTGAAGTCCCAGCCACCCGAACCGGCTGATCGCACGCTCCGGACGGAAAGACTGCGCCATCACAAACATGGCGTTTTGAGCGAGCACATGAAACACCCCATACGGGTGGACGTATAAAACCAGTATCGTAAAAAAAAGATATCCAATTTGGGTTCCTCGCGTTGGATGAGTGACTACGCGGAGAAAAAAGTACATGCTGATCAGAGCCAGCATACCGAACAGGGAGTACGCACGAACCTCCTGGGAAAAATAAATATGATACGCCGATACCGTCACAAGGATCGTCGCCCATATCGAAGCGGTCTGTCCCACCAGGTCTCGTCCGACTCGATATAAAAGAGGCAGGGAGAGAATTCCACAAAGAGCCGAAAGCAGTCTCATGGCCCATTCAGAATTACCAGCCATGCGAATCCAATAATGAAGGACCATATAGTACAGGGGTGGATTGTAGTCGTTGGATCGGACGAATGCTAATACCTCGCTGATCGGACGATTGGCGGCCCATTCGCTGAACCCCTCATCGAGCCAGAGACTTTCCGATCCAAGCTGGCAAAGACGTAAAGCCAAACCCACAAGGGCAATCGTTACCAATCCGAGGATGATCTTCCTCATTCGATGATTCGCGATTCTTTCTACACACGACACCGTTACGCTATCCCGTTCTTTCCGTCGAGGTCTGATTTGGATGATTTCAACGACTGTCTCGATTGCCGATATGGATTCGGGGAGAATTCACCTGATCCATGAAGAAACCTCCGAAGAGTCGTTTCTGAAACCAGTATATCAAGTCCGTCCGGAATCAACCAGAGCGAAATCGAGATTGGGGAGACGGCCCGAAAAGATTTCGCCTCGGTTTGGTTACAGGTATAAACCGACAGGTGTCAACGGAACCGATTCGCAATCCAATCAGAGACTGGACAGGGCTTTGCACAGCGTATGGCCTCTGACTTTGTTTTCTTCGAAGAGCGCACGGATCGACTTGTCGCGGAAGATCCGATAATCTTCTTCGGGGGATAACAAAAAATCCTCATTGTAGAAGGCATTGATTGTGTGACAGTAGGAAAAATCGGAGTTTGAAATCGCCTGATCCGTTGCATGAGGAAAGTGGGCCCCATTTTCCTGATTCCGGCATCCGCTCAATAACAGAGCCAGTCCCAGCGCAAGCCAGGTAATGATTTGTCGCATGGTAATCGTCTCCCCATTATGTTCCTGTGACAGATCCAATTGATAAGCAACCCATAGAAATTGTACAAAATAGTATCGATGGGGTCAAATCGAGGCAGAAAGAAGATGCTTCGTAATTCGTTGGATGATCGACAGTTACGCTTTCTTGTCATGAAAGCCGGAGACGATCCTGCTTTTTTTCTGTCGATAACGATGCGCCGCGTTCGGTTTTTGTTAGGGAAAAGACGCGCGATTTGCCGATAGGATAGAGACGCATGTGGAAGGGTACCCCAATCAAGAAGGGATTGCGAGGTCAGTATGGATACGAACCGTTTCAAAGAGAATCATGAGCAAGAACCGTTATGCAAACTGGGACCCGGCGGAGATTATGTTCAACCGTGTCCGGCGGAGAAGATTCCGGCCGTTACGCGTACATCCAATCGCATCGGTCAGTTGTTGAGCACCATCGCCGAGATGATCGGGGCGACAATCGACCCGAAGATGCTGCTGGAATCGAATTCGGAACCGATATCGTACATGTCCATCCAATCGGGGGAGAATTATGCCGAACCATCCATCGGAAGTGGTAACGCCCAAACAGATCGAAGTCCTGGCAGCCATAGCGGATTTTCGGGCCAGGCAACACTATTCGGCGACGATCGGGGAGATCGCAGAAGCCCTCGACGTAAGCCGTCCCACCGTATTCGAACATGTCGCCGTGCTTCGCGAAAAAGGATTACTGAACCGGTCGGCGGGCCGGGCACGCTCTTTGTTGCTCACGGCGCGGGGACAACGGCTGCTTGAAGAAATTCAACGACGCAAATCGAATGCGGCCACCGCCGCATCGACCGAAGGAATTCCGCTGGCCGGACGTGTGGCGGCGGGAGGTCCGATCGAGGCGGTGGAAGATGACGATGCGTTGTCGATTCGCGGATTATTCGGACATGGAACCGATCTGTTCGCACTGAAAGTGGTCGGGGATAGCATGATCGATGAAGGCATTCACAACGGGGATTTTGTGTTGTGTCGTCGTTCGGGAACCGCTGAAAACGGCCAGATCGTCGTCGCGGCGGTTGAAGACCATCACGTTACGCTGAAGCGATTCTACAAAGAGGCCCATCGGGTACGGCTCCAGCCGGCCAACGAACAATACGATCCGATCTATTCCGACGATTGCCGGATCGAGGCGGTGGTCGTGGGACAGATCCGGCGCTTCAAGTGAAGGCCGCCGATACGAATTATCGAACATCCGTATCCCCAAGGATGTATCGAACAACGCTATCTTCCTGGTTGGTGCCGATGATCTCTGCGGCGTGACTTTTCAAATCGTCGGTGGCATTGGCAACCGCGACGGGATGGCATCCAATCTGAAACATTTTAATATCGTTGAGGTTATCGCCGAAGACCACCACGTCCTTCAAATCGAATCCCGCCGATTCGGCCAGGGTTTTCACCGCGCGGCTTTTGCATGCTTGTTTATCGTGAAGGGTCAGCCACCACCAACCGGGGGAATAGGGATTTTCGAAAAAATGGCTTTCGAGACGGCCGGCCAATTCGCCCTGAATTTCGGCGGCAAGCGGAAGAAGCTTTTGTCGCGTATCAATCACGGTAAATGCGACAATTCGCGAATCGAAGACCGAAGGAAAGGAATCGATGGGCGTAAGGCGGTCGTCGTTCATGCCCTTGCGTTCCTTGTGGTACCAGGCCATTCCGGGGTTGCACAGCCGGGTAAAATACACGCGGTCGCGGAGGCCGTCAAAGGCCGATAGGATCGGGACGCATCCCGCACGGGAAATCCGGGCATAAACATCGCCCACAAGCGATGGGTCCATATCCTGGATGGTCCAATGGCGGCCGGTGGTATAGTCGGTGATGAAGGCCCCGTTAATCTCGATTACGGGCAATCGGAGCGGCAGATCGCCGAGTGTATGGCGAATGGAAACGATACTGCGGGCGGAGGCGACGGTAAATGGAATAGCGGACTCCAAAATAGAGCGTAATCCTCGCCGCGACGTTTCGGATAACGTGGCATCGTCGCGAAGAAGGGTTCCGTCAAGATCCGAAATATAAATCCGTCGTTGCCGTTCGGACATCGGACCGTCATTCCTGCGGCAGATCGGCAATGTCGTCGTCGGAACCCGCGACCATCAGGATATCGGAAGCATAGACGACGGTGTCCGGCGTCGGAACGGTAATCGTATCGTGGGTTTCGTCATACCCCTTGGTTTCTGTTCGTTGGATGGCGACGAGGTTAACATTGAATTTTTGCCGCAATTGCAGTTCCATGATCGTACGACCGTCAAAACTGGTCGGGGCCTTGACGCTGGCCAAGCTGTAACCGGGGGCAAAAGAGATCTTATCGCAGATATGGGGAGCGATCAGTTTATACGCCCACCGCTGGGCGGTTTCGTTCTCCGGATAGATCACCTCCGTAGCGCCAACCGCCGCCAATACGCGGCCCATGGTAAGGGTGGCGGCTCGGGCATAGATTTTGGGGACGCCGAGTTCCTTGAGATTGACTACGGTCATCACGGCGGATTCGAAGGCGCTGCCGCCCTGACCCATGCCGACGACCGCCGCTTCGACTTTGTCAACACCCTGGGATTTGAGCGCGTCCATTTCGGTGCTGTCCAGTCGAACGGCCAATGCGACCTGATCGCGGATATCCTCAATCGACTCTCGATCGCGATCAATCGCGATGACCTCCGCTCCGCTCATGGACAACGCCATCGCCAGTTTGGTGCCGAATCGCCCCAGTCCGATTACCGCTATTCGTTTCATATCCTGTCATCCTTACTCGATACTGTTTCGGCTTGCGCGGATCCGTTGCCCACATCCACCGACCGGTTAGCCAACGATCAACGGTTCCGCCGGATATTCATATTTCGCCTGCTTGAGATTAAACGTCATAGCCGCCAACAAACTCAACGGTCCCAACCGTCCGATCAGCATCGTCGCGGTCAGCATCAGCTTTCCCATTGACGATAGACCGGGTGTGATTCCGGTACTCAGACCGACGGTCCCGATAGCGGAGACGACTTCGAAATTCAGATCCAACAATGAAATGTCTTTTCCGCGCTCTGTGATCGCCATGCCAAAGGTGACAAGGAAAACCACGGTGATATACAATGCCACGACCGTGATCGCACGACTGACCACGGCGGGACGAATCGAACGATGGAAAACCTGGACCTGCGAATATCGGCGGAATGCCGCATAGACTACCATGACCAGGACGGCCAGCGTGACGGTCTTGATGCCCCCGGCCGGCGAACCGGGCGATCCGCCGACAAACATTAGCAGGATCAGCAATAGTTTGCTCGGTTCGGTCAATCGGGAAATCTCCACCGTATTGAATCCGGCGGTCCGAGCCGTAACCGATTGGAAAAAGGCGGTTTTCAAAGAACAATCGTGCGACGGATTCAGCGAGAAATGCTCAAAGAGCATCAAACCAGCCATTCCAGATACGATTAAAACAACCGTGGTAACCAATACAATCCGCGTCTGCAATTGAAATCGCTGGGGATGGATCGCGCCGAGAAGATCTACGCATCCTTGCCGAGGGCGAAAGATGCGGATCAGCCATGCCCATACAACCGTGACCAGATTTTCAAGTACGCCGAAACCAAGCCCTCCGACGATGATCAATGGAACCAGTACCCCGTACACCTGCCAACAAAAGCGATAATCCACGAAACTCCGACTCATCAGAGAAAATCCGGCGTTGCAAAACGCGCTGATGGAGTGGAATAAGCTGCTAAACCAGATGTTATGGCCTCGGGAAGCTTCAATCGGGACCTGATTCCATATGGGGATCAGCATCGCCGCGCCGCTCAGTTCGACGATAAGGGTTGTCACGAAGATAAAACCGATACTGCGGTTGATCTTGCCGACCGTCTGGGTACTGAGTAAGTCCTGCATGGCGACGGATTCGCGGACACTCAGGGCCTGACGAAGCAAAAGAGCCAGGATCGCTCCGAAGATCACGATACCCAGGCCGCCGAGCTGGATCAGTGTCAGAATGACCGTCTGGCCCATCAGTGTGAAATCCGCACCGGTATCCTTGACCGTCAATCCGGTCACGCATGTGGCGCTGGTGGCCGTAAACAGGGCATCGACAAAACTCATCCGGGGACAATGGCGCGCTTTCGGCAACATCAAGAGTCCCGCTCCGGAAACGATCAGCACGACAAACATCGCGATCAGCGCGCGCATCGGATTACGTCCGGTCGCCGCCAGACCAATGATGCTTCGGCACAGCTTGTCCACCACCTGATAAACCAAATATACGCCCAGCGCCGTTAGGATCAGTCCGGCGGGATTTTCGGATTTGAAAAGGGGTTCTGCTCCAAAGACCACAACAAAGAGACCCACCAGCAAAGGAATTTCCACCCAGAAGACCCCTAGGAATTCCCGTTTGGAGACGGTGTTGGTAAATCGAACGGCCTTTTCCGCCAGAAAAATCCAAAAAGCGACGATCTGCACAATATGCAATTGGCGCGAAGTGATCCAGGCCGGAATCTCGTCCAATCCATGCAAAAGTACAAACGACGCGATCACCAAAATCCCGGTGGAGACGTTAATGACGATCGTCGCCTGTTCCAGTCGTTTGTGTTTATACGCGATTTTCATTCCTGGCAACTCATCTCTTCCACGACATTCCGATTTTATGGTGATCCGTTATATCCGATGGGCCAATGATTGACAATCGGAATCCCCTTTGTAGGTCCCTCCGATCAGGGCCGCGATCAATTTCATCGCGGGTTCAATTTCAAACCGGCGGAGCCGGTTTCCTGCGAACCGGAAGAATGGATTGTGGGATTATCCATCGGACCGCGAACTTCGACCTTCACCAGCGTCGAACCCAAGGCGAGGGCCAGCGATTCCAGAAAAGATGGATCTTTTGTCCCCTTTCCGGGGCTTACCGTAAAATCGAGATGGACCTGACCGGATCGAAGGTCCAGATTGCCCTGCCCCTTAAGGAGAGAACGAGCCCCGGCCATATAGACTTCGTCGAAGACCATCTGGTTGCCGCGGATCCATGCATCGACAAATATCTGGTCGAACAGGTAATCCGTCGTTTCATGGAGTTTGACGGCGGAGAGAACCTTTCCGGTAAGCGTGCGTTTCGCCAGTTGCAGGTCGCGGATCTCCATGTGCAATCGTCCCAGCGAAGATTCATTTCGGCCAAGCTGGCCCGAAAGGGTGAATACCCCGCTGGCCTTGCCTCGATTGGTTCCGTGAGCGGCCTGGCCGCCTACCAGTTGTTTGGCAAGGATCTCCGCGGCCTCAATGCTGTCGAACATCAGTTCAAGACGATATCCAGGACCTGCATGTATATCAGTTCCCAACTCCAGATTGCCCAGAATCTTACCGTCATGGCATTCCGCGCTAAAGTCACGACTGAGAAAGACCTTTCGTGCGGAATCATACATGAATGTGCCCTGCAAGCGATTGAGATCTCTGCCCCGAACAGCTAACGTGTTTACGTGAACGGTTCCGTTTGTATCGAGAGGTCCCGCTCCGGGTTGATAGGCACCATCCAGTTTCAGGGAACCCGTACAGCGGGTCAGAAAATCCCCTTGCCCGAAACTACACTGGCGAAAATCCATCACGGCGGAGAAATCCAATCTTCCTTGGCCCGTCTCATCGCGGACATACACGGCCTTCGGAATGGCGATATCGATCGTCCCGTTCGGTCGGATGGATTCCAGGAGGGATCGTAAGGGCCCATCCATTTTGGCCAGAGAGTCCTGAGTCAGAGTCATATTTTCGGCGCGGAGATCCTGCACCTCCACTCGATGGGGACTAATCGTAATCGATCCGGTCAGATTTCGGACGGGGTAAGGGAATTGCGAATAATGAACCTCATTTCCGAGGCACTGGATTTGAATACGATTCTCGGTGCAACTCCCCTGTGGTACGGAGGCGGAAATCTGCGCCGAGAGGTTGACCTGGCCATCGGGTCTCAGTTGTTCGATGATCTCGACGGCTTTCGGGGGCAACGCCTTAAGCCAGGGCTGTCGTACTTGAAGCCGTTCCGCGGACAGCGACAGACAATACCCCATCTGATTCCGGGACTCATTGGGCGGCCAGACCTGCCCGGATAGACGGACATCGGCCGAACCATTGCGACCGGTCATCTGCCGGATCACGACAACATCCGGAGTCAGTTCCGCCTCGGCATAGACTTCCGTCAGGGGAAGAGGGAACTTCTCGAAGATCAGTGTCGCACCGCGGATTGTTGCGGAGGCAATATATTCGACCGTACGACGTCCGGCTTCGTTGGGGAAAATTTTCACTCGTACATCGGTCAGGGCATCGACTTCAAAGTTGTCATAGAATTCCCGTTGTTTTTCGGTTAACGCCTCTTTCAGGGTGGAATCGATGGGAATATCATTGGCGTCTATCACCATTTGAAATCGCGGTCGCTCGGTATCAATCTCCGTAATCTGACCGTTCAATTCAATGGTTTTGCCCTCATATTTCGATACGACTTTTTCCAGAGTGAACTGATTTTTTTCGATCAATACCCGCCCGGTTAGTTTCCTCAATGGATAGGGAAAATGCTGATAAATCGCTTCGGTCCCGGTCAATTCGACGTCGAGACGCGTCTGCGGCGGATCGAACCCTTTTTTCGAATACTGGTAATCGATCTTCGCCGGTCCGCTGGGAGAAAAAGCGAACCACAGGGCCTTTTGTTGGTCATTCAGGGCCTTGTATAAATCCGCATCCAGTCTCATTTCCGAGCTGGTAATCCTTACATCGTGCGAACCTCGGGCACCCTGTCCGACTACCATTCCGGATACGTTCAGAGATACGGGCCCATGGCGGGCGGCCAGAGACTCGAAAATGGCGCTATTCTGCGTCACCTCGATCACGCCGTTCATTCCATCGAGACGATAGGGGAATTTTTCATACAGAATCGATATATCTCGACATCGAATGATCCCATGTAAGGTAATCCGGCCGGGTTCCAAAAGCGGACCGGAACAGTCAATATCGATATCGCCGCGCCCCCGCGGTTGATAGTGCTCAAGAAACTGACGCAACGGATATCCAAGCCATTCCCGAATCGGCAGACTGTAAACCAAAGTATTTGGATGAGGTTCCAAACCCAGAGACCAGTCTGTCAGTTTGACGCCCACTTTCAGTTCGGGTGATCGGGGGAAATGATGGATGGATCCCAGAATCGCCAGTTGGCAATGTTGCCCCACACGACAAGACAGGCGCCGAATTGCCACATCCCCATGTTTGAGTTCCAAAGAAGCATCAATGTCCTGAATATCCCACGTATTCTCGAATATCGGCGATGCCCCCATGAGAATCCGGCCGTTACAGGTCAGCTCGGTCTGTTTTCCCGTTTTCAGAATGCCTCGGAGTTCGCTGCCCCCGTATCCAAGCCGCGAATCGACTCCGATATAATACGAAAATGCATTGGACTTGCCTTTCACCGGGATAAAACTGCCGGTGATTCCCAAAACCGCCAGAGGGCGAACCCGGCCCTTTTGGACCATCCGCAGTTTCAGAATACCCCTCTCTGCGACCAAATGAGGCACCGGGCCGGGAAGGTCGGGTCGTGCCAAATCCAACCGGCTCAGGTTCCATTCATCCCGATCCATATCATACTCGACGTTGGCGACGAATTCCTTCAGCCGGATTTCTCGCAACCGCGGATGAAACAGCAATAGACTGGTTAGCGAAAATCGTCCTTCCAGTTGCTGGGCTTCTAAAAGGAGTTCGTCGGAAATCGGGCGGCCTGGCAGCGTCGTCTCGGCGGATATCGTCAACTGGTTCATCCGCACGACGCCATAATTGGTCAAATCCACCGATCCGATGCCGACCTTGGCGCCCGTCAGTTCCGAAATCTGTCGCTGGGCAATCGGCAGCAGGATCTGATCGCCCACCGTTCCGATCAATACCCACACGATATATCCGATAACCAGCAGCCAAACCAGCCGTTGGAGAAATCGTCTCCTGACATGCAACGCCATTCTCAGTTTTTCACGAAGTTCGGCCATACTTCCTGTGGCCCGCAATCGGTCCGTCAAATTGCGGCTGAACGCCGCCGTTATCGGTTACGAATCGCCTTGTCGGCGATATCCCTGCGGAAATACGCTCCGTCAAAATGGATCCTATCTACGGCTTCGTAGGCACGGGTTTTGGCCTCGGCGATTGTCTTGCCCAGCGCGGTTACGCCGAGGACTCGTCCCCCGCTGGTGACAACGCGGCCTTCTCGGCGGGCGGTTCCGGCATGGAAGACCTTGACATCGGGCAGTGTATCGGCCTGCTCGATCCCTTCGATCGGCTTGCCCTTTTCATATTGACCCGGATATCCTTTCGAAGCCATGACCACGCACACGGCCGGCCGAGGATCCCATTGCAGCGTCATATCTCCAAGGCGACCCTCGCAAACCGCCAAAAACACCTCAAGCAAATCGCTCTTGAGTCGCATGAGGATCGGCTGCGTCTCCGGATCACCGAAACGGGCGTTGAACTCCAGAACCCGCGGTCCGCCCTGCGTCATCATCAGGCCCGCATACAGGACACCGCGATAGGGCGTGCCGTTGCGGTTCATTCCATCCACCGCTGGAACAAGAATCTCGCGGACGATTTGGTCCATCAACTTATCGGTCACGATCGGCGCGGGACTGTAGGCACCCATCCCGCCTGTGTTGTCGCCGGTATCACCGTCTCCAATCGGTTTATGGTCCTGGGCGGACTCCATCAAATAGATATTCGTTCCGTCGACAAACGCCAAAATCGAGGCCTCCTGCCCGAGTAGTTTATCTTCGACGATGACCCGAGAACCGGCCTCACCGAATATTTTTTCGCACATAATCCGCTCGGCCGCGAGAATCCCGTCGGAGGGATCATCGCATACAAACACCCCTTTGCCTTTTGCTAAACCGCTTGCCTTGACCACCACGGATTCATCGCGGCTGGCAATGTAGGCCTTGGCATCGTCGAATTTATCGAATACGCGACTTTCGGCGGTCGGTATGGAACTGGCCCGCATGATCTGCTTGGCGAAGGCCTTGTCGGCCTCAATTTGTGCGGCGCCGCCGGAAGGACCAAAGGCCTTGATCCCCGCGGCTTCAAACGAATCGACGGCGCCCGCGGCCAGGGGATCCTCCGGACCGATTACCGCCAGATCGATCTTTTGATCCCGGGCAAACGCTACCAACCGAGAAATATCCTCGGCCGGAATCTCGGCATTGGTTCCGTACTGAGCCGTTCCGGGATTCCCCGGAGCGATGAACAATTGTTTGAGCCGCGGTGATTGAGACAGTTTCCACGCGATTGCATGTTCCCTTCCACCGTTTCCTACCAGCAGTACCTTCATGGATTATCCTCGATTCTAAGGTCTATCGAAATCTGCATAGCACAAAACTGTACCAGAATGGGCGGCGGTTCTCAAGTCTTCAAATTCCGCCGCGACACGATGCATTTTGACGGGATCAGGTCAACCGCTGTCGGCACAGGTTGGCCAGCCGAATAAAGCCGTCGGGATCGATCTGTTCGGCCCGCATGGACGAGTCGATTCCGGCTTCGGAAAAGATGGCGTCCCAGTCGCGAATCGCCGAGAGACTTTCGTGGCCGAGTTTGGTACAACCCCGAAGAGTTTTTCGGCGATGGCCCATGAACAGGCCGATTACCTGCTGAAAGATCGCCATGTCGATGATCCGCGCCGCCCTCGCCGCATCGCGGATATATTCGACCATGGCCGATTCCACCTGCGGCATTGGCCAGAACACCGACGGGGGCAGCTTGCGAACCAGGCGGACAGTTCCTGTCGCCGCCATCAGGATGCTCAGCAATCCGTACATCCCGTCCCCCGATTCCGCGCACATTCGGTCTGCGACCTCCCGCTGGACGGTGACCATCATCGAATCGGCGATCAGCGGTCCGGCGATCAGATTGGCCATGACGGCCGCGGCGACGTGATAGGGCAGGTTGGATACCAGCAATAAACGTCCCCCGAGTTCACTCTGATAACGGCGGAGGGCATCGACAACCTCCGAACATAACTGATGTTTTGTAGATAGAATATCCGCTGAAATGAACTCGACATTTTTCCGTTCTCGAAGCTGATACTGGGCGACTTGGGCCAGGTTGGAATCGTATTCGACGCCGACGACACGATCGGCCGCTTCGGCAAGACCCTCGGTCAGAGAACCGGTTCCGCAACCGACTTCCAGCACGACATCGCCCGGACGGATCCCGGCCGAATCGATCAGGATGCGCATCAGGTTCAGATCGATCAGGAAATGCTGGCCGAGCTGTTTGTTGGGCTCCTGTCCCGCCGCGGCAAGCAGTCGTTCAATCTCGTGTTTGGTCTGCATCGGTTTGCGTTGCCTCCGAAGGATTCAACCTCGCGATTCGCCGGCTTCGCGCCATATCAATGGCCACCTGTACCGCCGACCGGAAACTGCTTGGGTCGGCGATCCCCTTGCCGGCGATATCGAATGCCGTCCCATGCGCCGGCGAGGTTCGGATAATCGGAAGACCCAGGGTTACATTGACGGCGGTATTGAACGCCAGCAACTTGACCGGAATCAAACCCTGATCGTGATACATCGCCACGACCCCGTCGAATTCGCCCCGCACCGCCCGGAGAAACAGCGTATCCGCCGGAATCGGGCCCACGCACTGGATTCCCGCTTCCTTGGCCAGCAGAATCGCCGGACCGATGATCCGCTGTTCTTCGTCGCCGAACTGGCCGTCTTCACCCGCATGGGGATTCAACCCGGCCACGCCGATTTTGGGTTTGGATATGCCGAAATAGTCCTTCAGTGCGGAATGGAGCAGATCAATCGGTTCAAACACACAGCCGATCGTGAATTTGTGACGGATTTCGAACAGGCCCATGTGAATCGTCGCCAGCGCCATCTTGAATGGGCCGGCAACAAACATCATCGCCTTCCGCGGAGACTTGCACAGATCGGAGAAGAGTTCCGTATGACCCGGCCAGGGGGCTCCCGCCAGTTTCCAACTACTCTTGCTGATCGGGGCGGTGACGACGGCATCGATGATTCCATCTCGAGCGGCCTGCACCGCATCAAGGCAAAATCGAATCGACGCTTCGCCCGACATCTTATTCGGCGCGTGGATCCATGCGGCGACTTCGTAATCGTCGTAGTCCGCCACCACCACCTGACGCGGATAGTCGCGGCTGATTTTTTCGTGCTGGTGTCGCAGCCAGAAGGGCTCGATTTCGGCCAGATCCGCGGCATAGACCAACTGCTCGTTCATTCCAAAGAGGACGAATTTTGCCTGGCGGCGCAAGAGCGGATCCGCCAGTGTCTTGACCACGATTTCCGGTCCGACCCCCCCGGGATCGCCCATCGTGATGCCGATCACCAGCTTCTCGGCCGGAATCGAATTGGAGCCATTTGTTATATCCAATGTCAAAATCCCATCTCTCGCAATGTTTCCGCCGTCAGGTTTCCCTTGGACGGCAGGATTCTATCGAGATGCTTCTTCACCACCTTAATCAGGATGTCGGTTTCGATATTGACCTCATCGCCGACCCGGGCCCTCGCCCAAGTCGTCATCGCCAGGGTGGTGGGTATCAGGGCGACGGTGAACTCCTTCGCGTTCAGCCGAGCCACGGTCAGACTAATTCCGTCCAACGCCACCGAACCTTTTTCGACCATCGCGTCGAGTAATTCCGGCGCGGCCGAGAAAGCATATTCCGCAAATTCGCCCAGGGGGCGAATCGCCCTAATCGTGCCGACTCCGTCGATATGGCCCTGAACGATATGTCCTCCAAACCGCCCATCGGCGGTCATGGCCCTTTCCAGGTTAACCTTGGAGCCGACTCGAATGCGCCCGAGGGTCGATCGGTTCATGCTCTCGCCGCTGACATCAAAATCCGCCGTTTCGCCGGCCAACTCCGAAACGGTCAGGCATACCCCGTTGACGGCGATACTTTCGCCCGGGGCAACCGGTCTCGACAGACCCGCAAGGTCCACTGACAAGACCATCCCCCCGCCGCTTCGACGAACCGACGAAACCGAACCGATCGCCTGTATGATTCCCGTAAACATGCCTGATCCTGTAACGCGGGAAGGGGGTATTCCCTTGCGAACCAATACCTCGAAAGAGAATCCTACGCCCATTCCATCCCAAAGTCAAATCGTTTGTATTCCGGACATGATCAAATTGCATGTGGGATCGTACGTTTCTGCTTGCAAATCCCTCGGGGACACAGGTATAATATGTGTTTGTGGTAACATGTTGATCAAATATCCAGGCGAGGGTAATGCAATGATCACAAAGAGGACAACCATGAATAAAGTATTCCCGTTCCTCGTAGTGGGGATGGGATATCTGATCCTGTGCGACGCTGTTTTTCCCCAGGGCGGCGCCGCTGCCGGTCGTCGCGGAGGGGCCAATGGTTCGGTCCCGACCGATCGTCGCACCAGTCGAGAGGAAGCGGCCCGGGAAAAAAATCAGCAAGTCTCCGCGGAGGCCATGCCGTTTATCCAGAGGATGGACGAACAACTCAAGAACATTCTGACGTTGGTCAATGAACAACGACGGCCGGATGCCGCGGCGTTGACGATTGCCGATCAAGTCCACAAAGATAGCAGTCGATACGTCCGCAAATTTGATTCGGCTGTCCAGTGTGAATACGGTATGTTGGATGCATGGTTGAAGTATTTCAAAAATGACCTGCAGGGGGCGGTATCCGCGGCCTCGTCGGCGTTCAAAAATAAATCCGATAACAATGACGCCCGGATTACCTACGCTGCCATGTCCATCCTGTCGGGTCGGCGGCCCATCGGCGTCGTTGCCAAAAGGGAAAGAGAAACGACGGCCTCCGCCGGGAACGATCGACAGGCCCAGGCGGAAGCCCGGCGTCAGCAACTGGATCTCCAGCGAACTCGAACGGTTCAGACCGGCGAACAACTCCTGACCGCTTCGACCAGTTCGGGCGGTATTCTTCAGGTGGATATCGATGCTCTCAATCTGGAGCTGTTTGATCAGAAAGTCCCCGTCTTTCAAGCCGTTTGCGTGAATTCAACCACATTTTCTTATACCCCGGGCCAATCCGCCCTGTGTCTTCTGTTTTGGCAGCTCCACCCCAAAAATTATTCCGTCAAAACCACATCCAATCCGGGTGAACCCAATTCAATCTCCCCGTCACCGATGACAAATCGCCGGAATACTATGGCGAACAATCGCCGGGATATGATGCCCGGAGATGGATATGGCGCTCCGCCGGACTTGAGTCGTTCGCGGGGGATGGATCGATCCGTCCCAACCGGAATGGGTTATGATTATTCCATGATGTCTCCCGCTTCGATCGGGACGGGTTCCAGAGCCACTCTGGAATCAGAGACCGCCGGATTTGGCCAACTGTTCCTGACTCTGTACGCCAATCCCGGAATCAAATTCATCGCGGTCAATACGGATAACGCCGTCTCCAGAAATGACGCCGTCACCCGGATTCTCCAGAGCCCATGGCCTTGGGCGCAGGTTTTCGCTTCCGATTCCCGCAGCGGACTCGGCCAATTTGCGAAAGTCGAAGCCGAAACTCCGATTCTCGCCATTTCTGACACAACCGGAACCATTCGCTATGCGGGACCGGCTTCGGGATTTCTGGCCCCCTTGGTGTTGAGTCATCTGGGCACAATGGCATCCAATTCTTCAGCGGTGGCTCCCACAATACCGAACCTTGTCACCCCGGCGCCGATTATGCCGCCCTCTCCGGCAGCGCCGAGTTCTCAGGCGGTACCTGCGGGTATGCCGGCCAAGACGGCCGTGAATGGTTTGAATATTGCCTCCATCGAATTCAATGAACCCTCGGAAGAGGATCTGGAGAACGATCCGTCGCTGTATGAGGCCGCAAAAAAACTGGAATATGCCAAAACCCTGTTCATTCCCGCCGGACAGAAGCGGATGTTAACCTCAAAAAACGGCGTGGAAACCTGTCGTGAGATCATGCGTCGCTGGCCCAATACTCCGTACAGCGAGCAGGCACGACAATTGCTCCGCCAGGTTCCGCCCGACGAAAGAAAGAGATATAACATCACCAATGAAGAGTTGGGATTGTAAGCCCGATTCCTGAATATAGAATATTCAGATACGTAATAACATGAATCCTACGGAAGGATCCGCAATGACTGTTGCATCGAGTACGGGAATGATTCCCACCCTGTCCATCAGCGCCGACAATCTCCCCGAAGCATGGGAAAAGGCCGTTGTAGCGGTCTGGGACCATGGCGTCGAGATCAAAACGCAATACGATAAACCCAACGATCCCCCCAGCAAAGACGCCACCGTGATGATCACGGTCTCCAATCCCTTCAATGAACCCCGCATTCATAAGAATTTCCCCGGCGGCCCGGAAGAATTGGAAGTCTATCGTCAGGAGGTTGTGGATGGCATTCACGATCACTGGATCGATCCCACCGCCGGAAAGTGGACCTATACCTATCATGAACGGCTCTTCGCCTACAGTCCCGTTGAGGACATCCGTAATCCCGGCTCCGATCGTCCGTTCAAGCGGATCGACCAGATCGGATATATCGTCGATGCCCTCAGCGAAGCCACCCATACTCGCCGGGCGCAGGCGATCACCTGGATGCCTACGGCCGATCCCAAAACCGACGATCCTCCCTGTCTTCAGCGAATCTGGTGTCGACTCGTGTCCGATGACGGAGGCGGATGGATTCTGAATATGAATACCCACTGGCGCAGCCGGGATCTCTACAAGGCATGGTTCATGAATGTCTATGCTCTGACGGACCTGCAAAAACAAATTGCCGATCGCATTTCGGCCCGGCTCGATCAGGCGGTGAACGTGGGACGCTATGTGGACATGAGCGATTCGTTGCATATCTACGGTTCCTATTTCAAGGATGCCCAAAAAGAAGTCGAGAAAATGCGTTCAACGTCCTATGTGTCACGAACATGGGAATCCAATCATCCCGCCTTCGAGATGATGACCCAGGAAGCTCGCGAAAAGCTCGCCCAAGACCCCGACTGGTTTGCCAAGGCGAGAGGGTAGATGAAGACGTCCGGAGCGTTTGTGTTGTGGTTCACCGGACTTTCCGGATCGGGTAAAAGCGCTCTGGCCGATAAAATCTTCGATTATCTGTCTGCAAAAGGCCTTCCCGTCGAACGGCTCGATGGCGATACCCTTCGCGGCGTTTTCCCATCGACGGGATTTTCGCGAAAAGACCGCGACGAACATATCAAACGCGTCGGTTACATGGCTTCCGTGCTCGAAAAGCATGGGGTGATTGTCGTGGCCTCGTTTATCTCGCCGTATATCGAATCGAGGAATTTTGTACGGTCCAGGTGCAAAAACTTCATCGAGGTCTATGTTAAGGCCCCGCTGGCCGTTTGCGAAAAAAGGGACGTTAAAGGCCTGTATGCCAAAGCGAGAGCCGGACAAATCAAGGAATTTACCGGCATCGATGATCCATACGAAGAGCCGGTGAATCCTGAACTGCTGATCAATTCCGACCGGGAATCGGTCGATGAATCTGTAAACAAAGTCGTACAATATTTCGAACGATTTTTGCCGTCGTGATCATTATAGGACCCATGACGATTACGGGCTGACGATGGATCATCTGGATCAACTGGAAAATATCAGTGTGCATATCCTGCGGGAGGCATTTGCCAACTTCAAGAGCTTATGCATGCTCTGGTCCATCGGCAAAGACAGTACCGTCCTGCTGTGGCTGGCCCGAAAGGCCTTCTTGGGTCACGTCCCTTTCACGCTGGTGCATATCGACACCACCTTCAAAATCCCGGAGATGATTGAATATCGTGACCGTCTGACCCAACAATGGCATCTGGATATGGTCTATGGCGTCAACTCCGAAGCCGTCAAGGCCAGACAAACCTTTCCCGATGGAAATTTGGACCGGATATCCTGTTGTCGTGTCTTGAAAACGGAAGCCCTTAAGCAGACTCTCAGCGGTCGCTGGCCAAGATACCGCTTCAATCACACCCTCGGCCGTTATGATATCGATACCAACATCGAACCGTTTACCGGCGTCATCGCCGGTGTTCGCAGCGACGAGGAAGGATCGCGATCCAAAGAACGGTACTTTAGCGCCCGCGATCGCGACAGCGAATGGGATATCGCCGATCAGCCCCCGGAGCTGTGGAATCAGTACAAGACCGACTTTGCTCCCGGAACCCACGTTCGGATCCATCCTCTGCTCGATTGGACGGAATTGAACATCTGGGAGTACATCGAACGCGAGAAGATCCCGACGGTATCGCTGTATTACAATCAGGGTAACGGCAAGCGATACCGTTCGCTGGGATGCTGGCCCTGCACGTTTCCCATCGAATCGCAATCACGGACGGTCGCGGAAATCATTGAAGAGCTTCGCAGCGGCAAGCTGTCGCATGTCGCCGAACGTTCCGGCCGTGCCCAGGATGCCGAAGACGGCGGCGGTCTTGAAACCCTCCGTCGGGAAGGATACATGTGAGCATGGCCCCGACTCCCTCGACAATCCAAACCCCCTGCGATCGCGAACAGATGAATATCGTCATCACCGGCCATGTCGATCACGGCAAAAGCACCATCATCGGACGCCTTCTGGCCGAAACCGATTCATTGCCGCACGGCAAACTGGATCAGGTTCGCGAAACCTGTCGACGGACCTCCAGACCTTTCGAATATGCTTTCCTGCTCGACGCCCTCAAAGCTGAACAGGCACAGGGGATCACCATCGACGCCGCGCGGGTCTTTTTCCACACACCCAGGCGCGACTACATCATCATCGATGCCCCCGGCCATATCGAGTTCCTCAAGAACATGGTCACCGGCGCCTCCCGGGCCGAAGCCGCGATTCTGGTCATTGATGCGGAAGAAGGCGTTCGGGAAAACTCCCGCCGGCATGGTTACATGATCTCCATGCTCGGTCTGCGGCAACTCGTCGTGGCGATCAACAAAATGGATCTGGTGGGCTATTCGCAAAAACGATATACCGATTTAGTCGAGCAATATAGTCAGTTTCTTTCGCAGGTGGATATCCAGGGGGAGTTTATCCCGGTCAGCGGAATGGACGGCGAAAATATCGCCGCTCCGATGGGCAAGATGCCCTGGTTTGCGGGCAAAACCCTCCTGGCGGCGCTGGATGGTTTTACCAAGGAAGCGTCCCCGGTCGATAAACCCCTTCGGATGCCCGTTCAGGATGTGTATAAATTCACCGAATACGGCGACAAGCGACGAATCATCGCCGGCACGGTTCAGACCGGCCGTATTCAAGTCGGTGACGAGGTGATCTTCTATCCTTCGGGCAAACGCAGTGTCGTCAGTACCATCGAACAATTTTCCTCCGCCCCGATCGATCATGCCGTTGCCGGCCAGGCGGCCGCATTCACTCTCGAAAAGCAGATCTATGTCTCGCGGGGAGAAGTGGCCACGGTGGCGGGTCAGGGTCATCCCCACATCAGCACGCGGATGGAAGTCAACCTGTTCTGGATGGGCCGTGAACCGATGGTCAGGGGCAAGACGTATCTGATCAAGCTCGGTACCGCCCGGGAGAAGGTCGAACTTGAAGAAGTGGTCAGCGTGATGGATGGGTCCAATCTCGACGCCTCGCACCGCAAGGAGCAGATCGATCATCATGACGTCGCGCATTGTATCCTCCGCACGCGCAAGGCCATCGCCTTCGACGCCGTGGATCGCATCGCGCAGATGGGGCGATTTGTCATTGTGGATCATTTCGAGATTTCCGGAGGAGGAATCGTCCGCAAATCTCTCGAAGACAATCAATTGTGGATCCGTGACTATGTTTTTCAGCGAAACACGAAATGGGAAATCGGTTCCGTCGGACGTGAGCAGCGGGCCGAACGATACAACCAGCGACCGGCCGTTGTCCTGATTACCGGCCCCAAGGAGATTGACAAGAAGGCCATCGCCCGTGCCCTGGAAGCCCGCCTCTTTTCCGAAGGCAAGATTATCTATTTTCTCGGTATCGCCAATATCCTCTATGGCGTCGATGCCGATATCAAAAAACCCGGCCTCGATGAAAATCCCGAGCATCTCCGTCGTCTGGCCGAGGTGGCCAACGTTTTGCTCGACGCCGGCTTGATCCTGGCGGTGACGGCCACAAATCTGACTCGCGACGATTTGGAAATCATTACCGCCGCCGTCGATGCCGAAAACATCTACGTCGTCTGGGTCGGCGGCGAACCAACGGATATTCCCTGCAACCGGGTCCTGCCCCAGGCGCCACCGGCCGTATCGCTGGATGAAGTCGTTGCCGAGATCAAGTCCATGCTGCAAAACTACGGCGTGATCTTTCGACCGTGAAGGGTCCGGAGATGGCATGACCACTCAATCAGATCAGGCCCGGATTGAAGATGCACTCCTCCAGGCAAGGGATATCGCCCTTCGTTATATCCCCGGAAATGTGGCCTCGTCGCTCAAATCCGGCGGCGATCCCGTCACCGCCGCGGATACGGAACTCGATATCCTCCTGCGACGCCTGCTGGTCAGGTCCGGTGATGGCTGGCTCTCGGAAGAAACTGTCGATGATCCTTCCCGTCTGAATTGCCGACGAGTCTGGATCGTCGATCCGATCGACGGCACGCGCGAATTGGTCGAAGGCATTCCCGAATGGTGCATCTCGATTGGTCTTGCCGTGGAGGGAAAAGCCGTCGCGGGTGGTATCTGTAATCCGGCGACCGGACAGATCTTCCTCGGTTCATCGGATACCGGCACAACCCTCAACGGCCAATCCGTTCACCCGTCAAAGAAGACCTCGCTTCAGGGCGCCACGATCCTTGCCAGTCGCAGTGAAATCAAGCGCGGACAATGGAAACGATTCGAAGGTCGGGGGTTTGTCATTGTATCGTCGGGTTCGGTTGCCTACAAACTGGCATGCGTCGCCGCGGGACTTGCCGATGCGACATTTACATTGGTGCCGAAGAATGAGTGGGATATCGCCGCAGGTGTTGCACTGATCCAGGCCGCCGGCGGCAAAACGCAAATCATCGACGGAACATCGCCAACCTTCAATCGCCCCAATCCCCTGTTTCCCGGCATGATTGCCGCGGGAACCGGTCTATTTGATTCCCTGATTACGATCGCACGGACGTAATTTCGTGAAAGATGGCTATGCGGCCGCTTCGGTCTTCTTCGCCGCTCGGGGTTCGGGTGCCCCCACGCCGCGCATCACGATCACGCCCGTCGGACATTTCTGCATCGCGGTATCGCACGCTCCCGACGGGGCATACGCGGCATAATCCATCCTCGCAAGATTCTCTTGGACCGAAAACAGAGGCGTCTGCTTGACGCACAATCCGCAGCCGATACAACCCACCGCACACGCCCCTCGCGTGGACTTGCCGTTCTCCCGGCTGCTGCACCCGACCGTCATCATCACCGTCTGTACAAACGGCTCCAGGCGGATGATCCCCCGCGGACAGACCTTCTCGCACGCTCCGCAGCCGGTGCATTTGGAGTAATCCACCGTCGCCAGCCCGTCGATTACATGCAGCGCGTCAAACTTGCACGCCCGCGTGCAATCGCCGTATCCCAGACAGCCGAATTTGCATGCCTGCACCAGTGGCAGGGCGTTGGCCGATGTACACGAAGGAATCCCCTCGTAGGTGGCGAAGTGCCGGCGGTCTTCATCGTGTGCCCGGCAGTGAACGATCGGCCGCATCGGTGCGCCGCCGCCGCTCATCTGCAGATTCAGAATGGCGGCGATCGCCTCGGCCGTCTTTTGCCCGCCTGGCGCGCATTTGCCCAGCAGTTCCGCATTTGCCGCCACGGCCTTGGCATAGGAACTGCACCCGGCGAATCCGCACGCCCCGCAATCCACCTTCGGCAGCGCGGCGTGAATCTGCTCCACCTTCGGGTCCGCCTCCACGCGCAGCTTGATGCTGGCAATGAACAGGGAAATCGAAAACAACAATCCCAGCCCAAGCATCAGCGCCGCCGCAAAGCCCATGTTCGTCCACAGTGTTGCGCCTGCTAATTCCATAATTCTCGACTCGAAATAGACCATAGATTATTTGATCATTCCCGCAAAACCCATGAACGCCAGCGTCAGAAGTCCCGCCGCGATCAGCGTAATCGGCGCTCCCCGCAGCGGCCTGGGCACATCCGAAAACGTCAGCGATTCGCGAATCCCCGCCATGATGCAGATCGCCAGCGTAAAACTGGCCCCGGCCCCGAAACTCATGATCGTCGCCGTCAGGAAATCCCGTACGTCCCACTGCACAAGAAACAGGCAGATACCCAACACCACGCAGTTGGTCGTAATCAACGGAAGAAATATCCCGAAACTCTCATACAGCGGAGGGAAAAACTTCCGCAGGTACATCTCCACCAGTTGTACCGCGGCGGCGATTACCAGGATGAAACACACGTTGCGCATCACCTGAAGGCCCAGCGGTTCCAGAAAAACAAAATAGATCGTCCAGGTCATGACCCCCGAAAGCGTCGTTACGAACGTCACCGCCGCGCCCATCCCAAACGCCATATCCAGCCGGCCGGAAACACCCAGGTAGGGGCAGATTCCCAGAAACTTCGTAAACACCATGTTGTTGATAAGAACCATGCTGACGAAGGCCAGCACCAGCGACATTGTATAATCCATATTATATTTCCTGTATGCCGGTAATCACTTTCGGTTCTGCAGCCAATTCACGGCGCCAAGGACAAGCCCCAACGTAACAAACGCCCCGACCGGCATCCCCACCGCCGCCCACGGAATAAACCACCCGCCGTTTTCCACGGTCGCCAGTACGGGAACATGGAACAGGTTTCCGGTTGCCAGAATTTCGCGGATGGAAGCCAGGATGCTGACCGCCAGCGTAAATCCAAGCCCCATTCCCAGTCCATCGATCGCGCTGATCCACAGCCCGTTTTTGCTGGCGCAGGCCTCCGCCCGACAGATAATGATGCAGTTGACGATAATCAGCGGAATATACGCCCCGAGTTTCTCGCTCATGGCCGGCTGATACGCCTGCAGAAACAGTTCCGCCACCGTCACGAACGATGCGATGATCAGCGTGAACATTAAAATCCGCAGATGCGGTTTGAGCAGATCCCGCACCAGACTGATCACCATGTTGGAACAGATCAGCACGAAGATCACGCAGACGCCCATCGTGATCGCGCCCTGTAAGCTGGTTGTCACCGCCAGCGTCGGGCACATCCCCAGCATCAGGCGAAAGGCCGGATTTTCTTTCCAGATGCCGTTCCAAAACGCCGTACCGGACGTCATCGTAGGGTCACTGGCCACGGGTCAACCTTCCTTTCTCGATCAGCCACTTCTTGATTGGCGGCAGATACGCGTTGAGCCCTTTGACGACCGCGGTGCTGCTTACGGTCGCCCCGCTGATCGCCACAATTTGATTGTCAATTGTCTCAATATCACCCATCTTTACTAGGTGTAATTCGCCGACGGGCGCTCCCTTGAACTGCGACTGAAAGAAACCGTCGACAACGTTCAGCTTGTCGCCGAATCCCGGCGTCTCCGAACTGGTCAGGATGCGGAACCCCATGATTTTTTCGAACTCCGCATCCACCGCCACAACCATTTCGATATCGCCCCCGAATCCCTTGGCGATGCATTTGAACGTCCAGCCGACACAAGCGCCGTTTTTCATGCCTTTCACCAGTTCCACCGAAGCGGCCTTGCCTTTGCCGGTGTTGATCGGCACGTTCTTTTCGATGACCTCATACGTCGCATCCTCGCCCAGAAGCTCGCCGGCCTTGCGGTTGAACTTGGCCTGCTTGTTCCGCTCGATCTTGTCCTTCCACGCGGCATCCGTTGCCGCCAGCATCCCCCCGAAGAAGATCGAACCGACGATCAGCAACCAGCTTTGCCCAAGAAAAAATCGCAGCTTATCCACGGGGTTTTCCTCCCGCCGGTACAAGTTTGACAAATCGGTCGATCAACGGCGATAGCGCGTTCATCACCAGCACCGCGTACATCACGCCTTCCGGATATTCGCCCACCACGCGGATCAGCAGAATCAAGGCCCCCACGCCGAATCCGAAGATCAGCATCCCGATTCCCGAAAGCGGCGCCGTCACCGGATCGGTCGCGATGAAGAACGCGCACAGGAGCAATCCGCCGCTGGTCATATGCACAAGAGGCGAAACATGTCGCGCCGGATCGAGTTTCCACGCAATCGCTGAAACCGCCAGTGCCGCCGCCAGTACCGCCGCCGGGATATGCCAACGGATCGTTCCGCGAATCAGCAGATAAGCCCCGCCCAATAGAATTGCCAATGCGCTGGTCTCGCCGAGGCATCCGCCTTTTTCACCCAACCACGCGAATCGCCGGTTTTGAACCATTGCGTTTGCCGTTTCGACGGGAGCCGATCCCTTGATCGCTTCCTTGCTCCAGGCCAGCGGAGTCGCCTGCGTGACCGCCGTGGGACGATCCGGCTGAATCCGGGACATCTGGGTATCCAGCGTCGCCGGAATTGACCATGTCGTCATCAGCGATCCGAACGATACCGCCAGAAAGGTTCGCCCGATCATCGCGGGATTGAAAATATTCGATCCCAGTCCGCCGAAAGCCATCTTCGCGATGCCGATGCAGAATACGCCGCCGATCACCGCGATCGATACCGGGATCCGCGGCGGCAGCGACAGCGCCAAAATGATCCCCGTCACCACCGCGCTCAAATCGCCCAAACTGTTCGGCTTGTGACGGATCCGGTTGCAGATCCATTCGGTGGTCATGCACGCCGCCACGCACGCGATCAATACGATCGCGGCCTGCTGCCGGAAAAACCACGCCGCCGCCAGCATGGCCGGCATCAGCCCGATGATCACGTCGAGCATGATACTCTGCGTCGAGTGTGATCGCGCGATATGCGGCGAAGGAGATACGGTAATTTTGCTGAGCATGAATTCTCGCCTTATTATCTATATTATGTAGGTATTTTTTTCTTTTGCCGCGCCAGCAGAATCTTTCCGGTCTTGATGTAGCCGGTCAGCTCGATCTTCGCCGGGCAGATATAGCTGCAGCAGCCGCATTCGATACAGGCCGTCAGATAATACTCCTGCGCCAAATCCAGCCGCGATGCCTTCACCGCGTGCGCGATCCGCGTGGGATTCAGATGTTCCGGACACACCGTCAGGCATCGTCCACAACGGATGCACGGCGTCTGCTGCTGGCGATATTTCGCCTCGGTAACTTCTTTTCGCGTCAGAAAAGTCAGCGCTCCGCTGGCCTTGGTGATCGGCGTTGATAAATCGGCGATGGCCATACCCATCATCGGCCCTCCGAGGATCACTCGTGCCGCCGGATCGGTCAATCCCCCGCAATGATCGATCAGATCGCCCACGGCCATGCCGACGGGAACATAATAGTTGCCGGGTTTGGCGATGGCTCGTCCGGTCACCGTGACCACCCGATGCGTCAGCGGCCGGTTCAACACCACCGCCTCCGCCAAAGCCGCAGAGGTCGCCACGTTCATCACGCATACGCCGATCATCGGCGGAATTCCGCCGGTCGGCACGCTGCGCCCGAGAAGCGAACGAATGAGCTGCCGTTCGCCGCCCTGCGGATATTTCGTCTGGACCACAACGACTCGAATATCTTGGGTCGCTTCATTTCTGGCAAGTGCTTCATTGAGAATTTCGACGGCATGCGGCTTATTATCCTCAATACCGATCAGGACTTTATTACAGCCCGACGCCTTTCGCGCCAGGCGAATCCCCGCGATGACCTGCCAGGTCCATTCGAGCATCACTCGATAATCGCAGGTGATAAACGGCTCGCATTCGCAGGCGTTAATAATGAGCGTGTTCTTGGGCATCTTCGGATTCGGCTCGATCTTGACCCGCGTGGGAAATCCCGCCCCGCCCATGCCGACCAGTCCGGCGTTTTTCGTCGCTTCGCAGATCTGCTCGCCGGTCCATGCCGCATCATTAAAGCCGGCATCGAACTGCCCGCACGCCGGCTGTACGGCCGTATCGGCCGAGGGGTCCGTCTCGATGATCACCGCCATCTCACGGCCGAGTACCGCGTGCGACTGCAGCGCGATATCCTTGACCGTTCCCGTCACCGGGGAATGAACCGGCGCCGACACAAACGCATCGACATTGCCTACGACCTGGCCGGCCGTGACACGATCGCGCTTGTTCACCACGGGTTTGCAGATCGCGCCCGTATGCTGGCTCAGCAAGATCGCCACCTGTTTGGGATGCGGCACAACCTCGATCGGCCGATCCTCGGTAAACTGTTTGTAATCCGACGGATGCACTCCGCCCGGAAATGTTACTCTGCCTTTGGTTTCGATGACTGATCTCCTTGATTGACACAATCCCGCCCGGATGTCTGCCCCTTGAGAAAAATCCGCCTGGCCAGACCCACGCCGACCGCGCTAAAAACCAAAGCGGGTACTATACCATATACATATTGCTTGTCTATATCCTGCACGACCCCCTTGAGAATCTGCCGCATGACCAACAGCCCGACGACGAACAACACGACCGGCAGGACGAAGGCGATGATCGACTTGCCGAGAACAGAAGGCCCCTTCGATTCTCCAAGCTTCTGATAGATGCTCGCACAGGAATCCCGCTGCCCACAACTCGAGCAATGTTGATCTTCGGTCACTTGTCTGTCCATATCATTATGATTCATTCCGCTGTCATTATAAAACTTGTATGATACCAAATCCCCATGCAAATACAATTTCCTCCCTTGGGTTTTTTGTGACCCCTTCCCAATACAGACATGACAAATTCTTGGGGAAACGAAACATGGAGAGTCCCGCTCTGTCGGGGCAGGGGCACAAGGCGCATGCCTGTTAGAATAGATTCGAACGTTTTTCCTAATTTATGAGGATTTACGGGGGAGACGGATAACATCCGCCCAAAACCCATATAAATACTCTAATCCCGAAGGGTTCTATCCGAATTCCTTCCGTCCAGAATTCTAAAATAGAATCAGTACACACCTTATGGATTCTGATAAAGCGATTGCGCTTCAGCAGCAGATATATCTCGTTCGTAAATACGAACATCATCAATAATACCAATAAATCTATTTGAACTGCTCGAAGTTGACCACCAATGAGCACCAATGGCGGCTTTTTCTACCATAGGGCCTAATGCATATTCTGAATCTCCAACAAACTGGCCATCCATGTAGGCTGACATAACACCTTGTTTGCATGAAATCACAAAATGAGACCATTTATTTGCTAAATCAGAATCGATACGCACAGATCCGTTCCCGACTGACATATTAAGTTGTCTGTCACCATAAGGTCCATCATATAAATGACAGAACATTTGTACGACTTGACCAATTGGAGGATCACCCGGGCCATGAGCTCCAAAAACGATAAATGCCTCACCTGAATTTGTTGTATCACCCTGTGGATTCACCCAAAGAGAAATAGCAAATTCGGGATATTCATTCAATGGCACAAAAGGTATTATTACATGTCCTCCATTCAGACCTGTGCCACCTAAGCCAATAAGTTTGATACCTTGCCCATCTACGCCTTCTACATACTCATAGGTATTGTACGCAGTTCCATGATTTCCGTTCCCACTCGCGTCATCAGTACTACCATCAAACTTATAATGTGCAATCAATCCTTCTGAATGACCAGTTTTTCCTTCCAACCATTTATCAGCTATGATCAGAAGGTCTTCGATATCAACAAAACCCGAATGGTTGAGATCAACTGAACTGGCAGATGTCTTCCAATTCGAGCTAAGAACGGAAACATCTGCCATATCCACTGAATCATCTATATTGAGGTCGGCAATATTATAATAGTGACCTGTAACAGTGGCTGTCTCGTTGTTGCGAATATCAATATTTTGGTTTTCAGGAGCATTCCAGCTTTCTGTAGACTGGAACTCAACAGTATGCATACCGACCGACAAATCAGTTACAATATAATCATCGACATGCCAAGGCCCACCGTCTACACGCCAGACCCCACCATCGTTTATGGCCGCCGTTGGCGTAATGCGAACAATCAGACTTCCTGCTGGATCTCGAACAGTAAAAGGCCCATATGTGTATAATTAAGCTTCTTTCCGTACATTTTTAATGAATTTTTTGACGGTGT
>CAYLSB010000028.1:0-51412 GCA_964386005.1 uncultured Pirellulales bacterium
AGGCCATTTTGTTCATCGAAAATATTCAGATTCGGTGAAATATCCGGGTTAATGAATTATTGTAGATGGTCGAAAGGTTCTGTCGCCCCTCCGGGGCTTAATCGGAGGTGGATGATGGATCCCGTGGGCTGACGCCCACGGCTATTATTCTGCCGCTCCTTCGGAGCTAAGGTAGGGAGGGAGATTGGGACCCAGGGTTCACACCGTGGGCTATTATTCTTTCGCTCCTGACGGAGCTTTATGGGAGGCGAGTGGCCGGTACTGTGGGTTGACGCGCACGGCTACCATCTTTCGCCCCGATGGTGCTGAATCGGAGGTGGGCGGGGAGCCCGTGGGCTGACGCCCACGGCTATTATTCTTTCGCTGCTTCGGAGCTGGAATTGGGAGGGTGTGGTCCCAGGGCAATTATTCTGTCGCTCCTTCTGAGCTGAAGTAGGGAGGATGGATTGTGCTCCCGTAGTTCACACTGTGGATTAACAATTATTCGTTCCTGCCGGAGCTGATCAGAAGGGTTTAAAAGCACAACAGGTGCTCAATTAGCAGACAAAAGCGGAAATCAGGATCAACACGGATTCCTGCCATGCATCCCCCTTTCGAGGTACTCCACGAGGAATGACGACGGCCGCGATTGACGGAGGCAGGGTTTGCGTGTATCATAGTCAGTCGTTCCATGGGAGAAAAGATTGCTGAATCAGATAAATATCCTGGGAATCGAGACCAGTTGCGATGAGACGGCCGCGGCGGTGGTTGCCGACGGGCACATCGTCAAATCGTCTGTGGTTGCTTCGCAGAATGAACTTCACGACAAATACGGCGGCGTCGTTCCCGAAATCGCCTCCCGTACCCACATCGAACGTATCTACCCTGTCCTGGCCAAGACTCTTGAAGATGCCCATATTGATCCGCATGATCTTGCCGCCATCGCCGTTGCCAACCGGCCGGGCCTGACCGTCGCTCTCATGATCGGTGTCACGGCTGCAAAAACCCTCAGTATGGTTTGGAATAAACCCCTGATCGCCGTCAATCATGTTCACGCTCATCTACAGTCGGCCATGCTCTCGCAGACGCAATTGGCTCTGCCTGCGGTGGCTCTGGTTGTTTCCGGCGGTCACAGCAATCTATACGAATGCCGCAGTGCCATCGATCTTCGCCTGCTCGGCCGTACCATCGACGATGCCGCCGGCGAGGCCTTCGACAAGGTTGCGTCGATCCTCAACCTGCCGTATCCCGGCGGTCCGAGCATCGAAAAGGCCGCCCGCGAAGGCAATCCCAGGGCGATTGATTTTCCCCGATCCATGTTGGGGCCGGACTCGCTGGATTTTTCTTTCAGCGGGCTCAAGACCGCCGTTCTGTATCATTGTCATGGCCGGGATATGAAAGGAGAAAACCGTGTCGGATCCATGACCCCGCAGGAGATTGCCGACATCGCCGCGTCGTTCCAGGCGGCCGTGGCGGATGTTCTCGTCACCAAGACTCTCCGTGCCGCCGATCAGGTTGGCGCGCGAACGATCCTTCTCGGCGGAGGCGTCGCCGCCAACTCGGCCCTGCGTCAGGCCCTTCAACAGGTCTGCGACGAAAACCGACTGACCTTGCTGATCGCTCCAAAGCCGTTGTGCACCGACAATGCCGTCATGATCGCTTCGCTGGCATATGAACTCTATCGGGCCGGGCGATTTGCCGACCTGACCCTCGAACCCGCCTCGTCGGCGGAGTGACACCAGGAAACGATGAAACGAAAATGAATAACCGGACTTACGAAAGGGACAAAGATGACAATTCGAACAGGGATGCGATGGGTAGCGGTTCTGACAATGGCGGCGATCGTATCGGGATGCGCCGGCGTACAAAAGGTCTCGGCGCCTTTTAACGGCACGGATCTGGGCGGATGGAAGCTGGCCGGCGACGCCGCTAAAAGCAAGTGGAGTGTCGGCACGGCCGTGATCAGCTCCGCCGATCCCAAGCTGTTGGTCGTTCAGAAGGGCGGAGCCGAGATGGTCAATGCTCCCGCCAAGTTCGGCGAAGGCGTCGATATCTACTCGGAAGAAACCTACGGCGACTGTCATATCGAATTGGAATTGATGGTTCCCAAGGATTCGAATTCCGGAATCTATGTGATGGGCGAATATGAAATTCAGGTACTGGACAGCTTCGGCAGAGAAAAAATGGGCGCCGGCGATATCGGCGCGATCTACAGTGCCGCGGCCCCTTCGATCAACGCCAGTAAAAAGCCCGGCGAGTGGCAGAAGTTTGTGATTGATTTTCAGGCGCCGAAATTCGACGCAGCCGGCAACAAAATCGCCAACGCCAAATTTCTCCGCGTGGAGCTCAACGACAAGGTTTTGCACACGAATCTGGAAATGAAAGACGTTACCCCCGGCGGCGTGACGGGTAAGGAAGCGGCCAGGGGCCCCATCATGTTCCAGGGTAACCATGGTCCGGTGGCCTATCGGAATATCAAGATCATGCCAACCTCAAAGTAAACGTTCGTAACCTTTGTGGAAATGGAATGGAGTATGGCAAGCGATAAGGAACAACTTTACCAGCGGCGGTTCAAACGCTACACAACCGCGATGCGCAAGGGCAAGCCCGACCGAATCCCCATCCGGCCGTTCGTGGCGGAGTTTACAGCCAAGTATGCCGGCTATACTTGCCAGCAAGTAGCGCACGATTACCGGCTCGCGTTCGAGGCGGCGATCAAGTGCGCCAAGGATTTCGATTGGGATGCGGTCGTGGCGAACATGGTGTATGTGTGGACCGGCCTGACGCAGGCCATCGGTCTGAAGTACTACGGGATACCGGGAATGCATATTCCAAAGGATACGGGTTTTCAATATCGGGAACCTCCGGAAGACAGCGCCTTCATGAAGGAAGATGAGTACGATGCTCTGGCCGAAGATCCGGTCGGCTTTCTGTACAATGTCTGGCTGCCGCGCGTCTCGACGGAGATCAGCCCGCCGGGCAGCCCGACTTCCTATCGCAATAACCTTTCATTTATCAAGGGCGGCATGGCGATGCTGAGCTACTTCTATGCGTTCGGCCCGCAGATCCAGCGGTTACGGGAGGAATGTGGAACGGTCTCGGCGATCGCAGGGATCTTCAAGGCCCCCTTCGACATCATTGCCGACAAGCTCCGCGGCTACATCGGACTGACCATGGATTTATTTGAGAGGCCAAAGCAGGTTCTCAAGGCCTGCGAGGCCCTGATGCCGCATCTGCTGCATGTGGCGACCTCCGGCGCCGATCCCTCCAAGAGCGTGCCCATCGGTTTCTGGATGCATCGCGGTTGCGTGCCGTTCATCAACCGCGAGCAGTTCGATCAGTTTTACTGGCCGACGCTCAAGCCCATCATCCTCGAGATCATTCGGCAGGGCTGGCAGGTATTATTCTATGCCGAAGGAAAGTGGGCCGCGCATCTCGATGCCTTCGCCGAATTGCCCGATGCCGGAATCGTGCTGCATGTCGATCAGGACGACATCTTCGAGGTGCACAAGAAAGTCGGCCACAAGTTCTGTCTGTCGGGAGGCATTCCCAACTTTATGCTGGCCTATGAAACCCCCGACAAGGTGCGAGATTATTGCAAGCGGATTATCCGCGAAGTCGCGTATGACGGCGGCTATATCGCGGATGCCAGCGCGATCATGCAGAACGAGGCCTGTATCGAAAATGTCCGCACGATGACGGATACGTTCCGCGAATATGGCGTTTATTGACAGGAGAAATATCCATGATGTCTGAAATCAAACAACCCAAAATCAAACCGGGCGTTTGTATCCCGTGGGAGGAAAAACGCAAAGAGCTTCCGAATATCACCGGCGACGAAGAAATTTTCAAACGGATCTGGGAAGATAACGAAGCCCTGGCTTATATGTACATCTGGCAGGTGCTGTTATCATTTTAAAATGAATAATGGCTATTGACCATGTGGAATTGACTATTGACTATCGAATATTGGGTTCGAGTTCCGTTCGGCTACTGCTTATTCTTCTGGCTTTGGAAGCTGGATAGTCAAGTCGATTCCAAGTGTTGATTTCGAGTGAATAGTCAATCGTCAATATTCGATGGGAAATAACGAGAGGAACGATTGATGATTACGAGACGAGGATTTCTGAGAACGGCGACGATCGCGGCAACCATTCCGTATGTGATCCCGTCGAGCGTTTTCGGCGCCGGTGGCGCCATTGCACCAAGCGAAAAGATCACGGTGGGATTTATCGGCACCGGCGATCACGGCGTCGGCCGTAACCTGCGGATGTATCTGGGCCAGCCGGATGCGAAGGCCGTGGCGGTGTGCGATGTGGATCGCAACCGGATGAAGCAGGCCAAGCGGATCGTCGATGAAAAATACGGCAATAGCGATTGCGCGATGACCAGGGACTTTCGCGAGATCCTCGACCGCAAGGATATCGATGCGGTAATGATCTCCACACCGGACCACTGGCATGTGCTGATGAGCGTGATGGCCATCAGGGCCGGCAAGGATGTCCAATGCGAAAAACCAACATTGACCATCGAGGAAGGAAAGTATCTCGTCAGGACCGTCCGCCGCTATGGCAAGGTTTTCCAGACCAGCACCGAAGATCGCTCCGAGCGGATCTATCATCGGATGGCGGAACTCGTCCGTAACGGCCGTATCGGCAAGCTGCATACGATCAAGGTCAAGCTGCCGCAACAACCGAACAATCCCGGCGATCCGACGCCGCAGTCGGTACCGCCGGAGTTGGATTGGGATATGTGGCTGGGGCCGGCGCCATACGGGCCGTACTGCAGGGACCGCGTACATTTCAACTTTCGCTGGGTGTGGGACACCTCCGGGGGAATCCTTTGCGACTGGGGCACGCATCTGTTCGATACCGCCCAATGGGCCAACGATACCGAGCGGACAGGCCCGGTGACGATCGAAGGCAAGGGCACATGGTGGTCCGGGGGCCTCTATAACACGCCCAAGGAATACCATGTCGAATACACCTACGCCAACGGCGTCAGGATGATCTGCGATCACGGCGGCAGCGGAATCCGTTTCGAAGGCAGCGACGGCTGGATCGAAAGCCCGAGTTGGCTGGCCGAGATCCAGGCGAGTGATCCGAAGATTCTCGAATCCAAAATCGGTCCCAATGAAATCCGCCTCTACACCAATCCCGCCGGCGAACATCGCGATTTTCTTGACTGCGTCAAGACCCGCAAGGATCCCTACTTTCCGGTCGATATCGGCCATCGTGTCTCGTCGGTCTGCCATCTGGGCAATATCGCGCTCAAGCTTGGGCGCAAACTCAACTGGGATCCGGAGAAAGAAAAATTCGTCAATGATTCCGAGGCCGACGCGATGCTCTCACGGCCGATGCGAAGTCCGTGGAAACTGGCTTAAACGAATTGACCATGAAAAGAGATGTCGTTGTCATTCCGGTGAATGCCGGAATTCAGAACGGAAAGGGTTGATTATGAAAATGATGGTTTCGATTCTGTTGATTACTACTTCGCTGGTTTCACCGGTCCTCGCTCAGCCGCCGATGGGCGCTCCGACGCGCAACGAATTCTACGCGATGGATACCAATTTCAACGACGGCAAGGCCCGCACGCCGCAGGAGACGGCGATCCTACTCAAGGAGCTTGGCTATCAGGGATACGGTTTCGTCGGCATGGCCAATATTCCGCAATGGCTCGAAGCGCTGGACAAGGAGGGGCTCAAGCTGTATTCGATCTATGTCGGCGTGGATATCGACTCCGGCAAGATCGATCCGGCGATTTATCAGGCCGTCGAACAACTTCGCGGAAGGCCAACAGTGTTGTGGGTTTATACCAACAGCAAGAAATTCAAACCGTCCGATGCCTCCGGAGATACGGTCGCTGTGCCGCTGCTTCGGGAACTGGCCGATAAAGCCCATGAGGCCGGCTTGAAGATCGCTCTTTATCCGCACATCAGCAACTGGGTCGAGACCGTGCAGGATGCGGTTCGCGTGTCGGAAAAGGTCAATCGTCGTAATCTCGGCGCGTCGTTTAACCTCTGCCACCACCTCAAGATCTGCGGCCAGGAAGGCCTCGAACAGGCCCTGATGAACGCCGCCCCGTATCTGCTTCAGGTACAAGTCAACGGCGCCGATTCCGGTGAAACCAAGCAGATGGGCTGGGATCGGCTGATCCAGCCGTTGGATGTCGGGAGCTATGATGTCTCGCAGGTTCTCCGGGTCGTTCGCCGTATCCGCTATACAGGGCCCATCGCTTTGCAGGGATACGGCATCCCGGGCGACACGCCGGAAATTCTCAAACGTTCCATCAAGGGCTGGGACGATCTCTGGAGCAAACTTTTCACACGTCCTCAGCGCGCAAGGAGTAATTGACCATGAACCGTAGAATAAATCGTCGGGAATTTCTTACATCGTCCGCGGTGATTGCCTCATCCGCTGTTGTGCTGCCGCAGGTTCTGCCGTCATCGGTATTCGGCGCCGAAGCGCCGAGCCATCGTATTACAATGGGTTTTATCGGTGTCGGGAATCAGGGCACCGGCGACATGCGGGGTTTCCTGCAGGACAATCGAGTGCAGGTCGTCGCCGTCTGCGATGTCAACCGCGAGAGCAAGGGCTACTGGTCCAACGCCCTCGGCGGTCGCGAACCGGCCAAACGCATCGTCAATGAATATTATTCAAAGAAGACAGATAATAATGAATACAAAGGTTGCGACGCCTACGAAGATTTCCGAGAATTGCTCGCCCGCAAGGATATCGATGCCGTGGAGTTTGCGCTACCAGACCACTGGCACGCGATTCCCGTCATCGCCGCCGCCAGGGCCGGCAAGGACATCTACGGTCAAAAGCCCTTGTCGCTGACAATCTCGGACGGCCGCGCGATGTCCAATGCCGTCAAACGCTACGGCCGGATTTTCCAGTGCGGCAGCCAGCAGCGCTCGGACTTCAACTTCCGCCGCGTCTGCGAACTGGTCCGTAACGGCCGTATCGGCAAGCTCCAGTCCGTCGAATGCGGCCTGCCCGGCGGAACGCCCGACTATGTCGGTACCAATCCCAGCAAACAGCCCCAGGCCGTGCCGGAGGGCTTCAACTACGATTTCTGGCTCGGCCCGGCGCCGGATGCCCCCTATTGCCAGGCCCGCTGCCATGTCAATTGGCGCTGGATTCTGGATTATTCCGGCGGACAGGTCACCGATTGGGGCGGCCATCACCCGGATATCGCGCAGTGGGGCATGGATACCGAATCCACGGGCCCCGTCGAGATCATCAACGCCAAGGGGGTGTTTACGAAGAACGACCTCTACAACACCGCGACGGAATACTATTTCGAGTGCCTCTATAAAAACGGCGTCAAGCTGACCATCTCCAACAAGCTCCGCGGCGGCGTCAAGTTCATCGGCACCGACGGCTGGGTATGGTCCGATCGCGGCCGACACGAGGCCAGCAGCAGCGCGATCAAGAATTCGCAACTCGGACCCAACGATGTCCGTCTCTACGAGAGTAACGATCACTTCCGCAATTTCATCGACTGCGTGATCAGCCGCAAGGAACCGATCGCTCCCATCGAGACAGCTCACCGCTCGATTACTCTGGCGCATCTTGGCAACATCGCGATGATCCTGGGCCGCAATCTCAAGTGGGATCCCGATAAGGAAAAATTCATCAACGACGCCGAGGCCGACGCCATGCTCTCGCGGCCGCTGCGAAGTCCCTGGCGAATGGGATGATGGAGTTTCTGTGGATAGCGAATCGCTGAAAAACCTGCTTCAGAAGGTCAAGAATGGCGAATACTCCATCGACGAAGCCGTGCAGAAACTTCGTCATCTGCCCTATGAGGACATCGGTTTTGCCCGGCTCGATCATCATCGCGCGATCCGCTGCGGCTTTCCGGAGGTGATCTATTGCCCCGGTAAGACAACACCGCAGATCGTCGAGATCTTCGACCGTCTGGCCCATACCGGCCACAATGTTCTTGCCAGTCGCGCCTCGCGGGAAGTCTTCGATGCCCTTGCCGCCACGGGCAATTACCCCGCTCTGAGATTCGAAGAGTCGGCCCGCTCGATAACGCTGATTCAAAAGCCGCTGTCCCCATCGGCCGAGGTCGTCGCCATTGTCACCGCGGGTACCGCCGACCTGCCCGTGGCCATGGAGGCCAAGGTCACCGCCGAGATCATGGGTTGCCGAACCGAACTGGTGTGTGATGTCGGCGTCGCGGGACTGCACCGCCTGCTGAATAATCTCGACCCGCTCCGCAAGGCCGCCGTTATCGTCGTCGTTGCAGGAATGGAAGGGGCCCTGGCCAGCGTCGTCGGGGGACTGGTCGATTGCCCGGTGATCGCCGTGCCGACCAGCGTTGGTTACGGCGCCAGCTTCGAGGGACTCTCGGCCTTGCTGACGATGCTCAACAGTTGCGCATCGGGGGTGTCGGTTGTCAATATCGACAACGGTTTCGGCGCCGGCTACTGCGCCGCCGTCATCATGAAAAAAATTACCCGAACGGAAACCTGATCATGCAGACGATCACAACGATCCCCGTTTTGCCCCCGCGTCCCGTCGATGCCCACAAGGGCACCTTCGGCAAGGTCCTTGTCATCGCCGGCAGCGTCGGATTCAGCGGCGCCGCTTCTTTGGCGGGTCAGGCGGCTCTTCGCGGCGGGGCGGGTCTGGTCCGCGTAGCCGTACCGCGATCGATCCTGCCGATCGTGGCTTCGCTGGATCCCTGCTATACGATGATCCCGCTGCCGGAGGACGACAACGGACAGATTGCTCCCGAAGCGGTTGCGGTTCTGCTGCCGCATTTGGCCGACAACGACATCGTTGCCGTCGGGCCGGGATTGGGTCAGGGCAGGGGGGCGAAGGATCTGCTGGCATCGCTGATCAGCCGTCCGGAACTCAAATTGGTCATCGATGCCGACGGTCTCAATGTGCTGGCCAAGACTTCTGATTGGATCGGCTCACGCAAAGCATCCGCCATTTTGACTCCGCATCCTGGAGAAATGAAGCGTCTCTGGGATAGTGCCTTCCGCGAGCCGCTTCCCGCCGACCGCAAAGAACAGGCCATCGGGTTCGCTACTCGCTCCGGCTGCATCGTCGTCCTCAAAGGCGCCGGAACCGTCGTTTCCGATTCGTCGCGGATCTATGTCAACACCACCGGTAATCCCGGCATGGCCACCCCTGGAGCCGGCGATGTGCTGACCGGTCTGATCGCCGCATTGGTCGGCCAGGGTCTGTCACTCTATGATGCGGCCGTTCTTGGTGTGTATTTGCACGGCCAGGCGGGCGACCTTGCCGCCCAGATTTATTCGCAGGTTTCCATGATCGCTACGGATATCATTCACTATCTCCCGGATGAGATCAAACGGTATCTGAATACCGTACGGCCGAAAACATAATGGTGCATTCCGTACATGGCACAATGTGATTTCATTACCGATCGCGAAATCTATAACCGGGTAATCCTGACGGAAATCCCCCGGGCGAAGGAATTTGTCTGGCTCGGCACCAGCGACCTCAAAGACCTGCACGTCGATAAACGCGGCCGCATGGTTCCCTTCCTGGAAATCCTTTCCGACCTCGTCGAGCGAAAGGTCGCCATCCGCCTGCTCCATGCCAAAGAGCCCGGCCCGGCCTTCCGTGAGGATTTTGACCGATACCCCGCCCTTATCCACGGTATTGAGCGCATCCTCTGCCCGCGCGTACATTTCAAATCCGTCGTCGTTGACGGCCGCTTCGCCTACTCCGGCTCGGCCAATCTCACCGGCGCAGGCATGGGCGCCAAGACCGACCACCGTCGCAACTTTGAAGCCGGCATCGTCACCGCCGATCCCGAACTTGTCGCAAAAATCATGGAGCAGTTCGACTCCGTCTGGCGCGGCGCCCATTGCGGTCCCTGCCGTCGCAAGGACTACTGCTCCGATTATCTCGATATCCTTCAACCGCTCAGCTCACGGAGGTGATATATGTTGCCAAAAGAACTCCAATTATGCCAAAAACAACTTCAAGCTTTCCTGGCGAATCCAAAGGCCACGGGAAATGATTTTGCGCCTCTGGCCGCCAAGGTCGGTGTATGCTTGGATTCGGATCCGGCGGTGATGGCCGAACGCATTCATCAGGCCCTGCAGACCGCCTCCATGATCAACATGGCCGAGACCGCCGCCCGGTGTTACTGGATCGCCCTGGTCGCTTCGCTGATCGCTCTGCTCGGCGCCGCGGCCGCCTGGGTCGCTGTGTACGCCAATGTCATGGCCAATTTCAAACAACTCTACTGACTTGCCAAGGGTAGATGCGCCGTTTTCCTTCTGTATCATTGGGTGAACGACCCCATTCCGTAATGGCCGCTATGCCGTACCGGCGTCATCCGGTAGATCATATACGTCTGATACGATATCAGAAATCCAGGTTATTACTTTTGTTTAGGGTATAGATATGACAACTCACAATCCCACGCGAGACGAAGCTCTGCGTCTTCTCCGACAATACAATTCCGATGACAGTCTGATCCGCCATGCGCTGGCCGTTGAAGGAGTCTTGCGGCATTTTGCCCGCCAATTCGGGGAGGACCCGGAAAAATGGGGAATCATTGGATTGATCCACGATCTGGATTTCCAACAGTTCCCCGAACAGCATTGCACCAAAACGGCGGAGCTTCTGGCCGATCAGGAGTGGCCCCCCGACTATATCCGGGCGGTGGTGTCGCATGGATGGGGAATCTGTTCCGATGTGGAACCGCAGGACCGGATGGAGAAAGTGCTTTATGCCATCGACGAATTGACGGGACTGGTGGCGGCAACCGCTCTGGTCAGACCGTCCCGATCGGTTCTGGATATGGAACCCGCATCGGTCAAGAAGAAGTGGAAGGACAAATCGTTTGCCGCCAAGATCAATCGGGAAGTGATCCAACGGGGAGCCGAGATGCTGGACATGGAATTGACAGATCTGTTTCGCGAAACGATCGCGGGGATGAAGAATGTGGCGGCGGAAATCGGATTACAAGGAGCGTGTTGAATTCCGGTCCCAAAGAAGAAAAAGATCGACTCGGCCTTCGATACGATTCGTAAAAAATTCGGTGATGATGCTTTGCGAAGAGGAGGATAAAATCTCTTTCTGGATACATCGGATGGGATCCTCTGAAGAATGCGGAGCGATTGACCGTTATCGGATTAACCCGGGTATTTCGCGATGCACTATTTTTTCGTATCGGTGTTCCGGTTTGAGATTTCCCAAGCCAGAACAGTGCGCGGCGGCAGAACCGCTTTGGGAAGTCCGTTGGCCTGAATCGAAAACGCTGTCGGGGCCTCCGTAGGCGAGAGAGCGGAACTCGTCAATGAATCGTCGGATAAATCATAGACCTTTGGATCGAAATCAACTGGAAAAACAAGGGCCGTATCGGAAACATTGACAAACAACAAAACGGTCTTCCGATTCGGAAGTTGCCAGGCCCCCGTCATGACCGCCTGGGTGGTAATAGGCCATACGTTTTGCCATTGCCAGTCGGCTGTGACGGTAGGTACCGTTCCGATCAGCTTAGGAGGTCGAACCATTCGCCCCATGTAAAAATACTCCTTCAACTTCCATCGTAAGCGAACACAATCGCTGACGAATTTCCCACAATCGGGTCGCTGAAGAATCTCCGGTCCAAACCAGCCGAGCTGTTCTCCAAACACCAGTTGCTGTCCGGCCTTCATGCGGTTGGCCAGATCCTGACTGGGGCCGCCGCGGTAAGCCCTCCCGAACATTTGTATAGCGCCACCATACACGGCGGAGAATGCCGGAACCATATTCTGCTCCTGCCAATGCCATGTCAGGTATCCATCGAACCATCGGATATACGGCTCGGCGTTACATTCGGTTGTCAACATACACGCGGCCGGTTTGACGGCGCGGATCGCATCGAGCATGTCCCAGTAACCTTGTGTCCACCAGCGGCCTCCGCCGAGGGGATGTCCATGCGAAATGTCGAAACACAGACAGGGCTGGGCCGCGGCGACCTGGTCGATATAAACCCCATGAAGGCCGTATTCGCTGAATAGACGCTGAACGATTTCGCAGACCTTGTTTTGCCACAAGGAGGTCGATGGGCACATCGGAGCCAGTTGAACGTTACTTCCGTCGGATTCTTTGCTCCCATAGCTTTCCGTGTAGGGTTTACCGCTTTCGTCTTTGGTTGCGGCCGGCAAGGCCAGTGTTGTGAACTGTCGGTCCTCGGCGGCATGGTCATGGATATCCCAGAGGCGCCCGTTGATATAGGGCATGGCATAAATACCGGCTTGTTTGAGTTCCGCTACGCCCTCGGCGAAACCATCTTTGGGGGGGAAATAGTGGGGATAGTCATTATCGAAGGGGATCTGATGCCAGTTATACCAATGAAATCCAACCGGTACGCCGATGTTTTGTCTGAACTGTTTCATCTGAGGAACACAGTTTCCCGCGGATCCGCCGGTCATTACCCACACCGGAAGCTGCCGCATCCATTCCGGAGTATCATTCCGACCGCCTGGCCCGAGTGTTGGCCACCACCTGGCTTGTTCGCTTGCCCATGCCCGGTAAATCATTGACGCATCGAACCAGTCGCCGCGAAGGATCTTCCAGGTTGCCTGCCCCGGCAGGTTGAAAGACGCGCCCGGCCGACCCATATTCGGTACGGGGTGTTCAAATCGGAATGTAACCGCTTGATGGTTTGGAAGCCCCTCCGCGAGAATGTTTTTCGTGGATCCATACGGGTCATGCATTCCGATATAGAGGCCGGTTCCTTCCGCCGTATTATAGGCGGCCATATACTGCATGGATGTCCAACCGCTCGGATAGGTCCCGCCTCGTTTGACGGCCGTGGTCCACATATCCGACAGCTCAATACCCGCAGTATGGGGAAGGAATACCTGCGAATCCTTGCCCAAATCGTTTAGGGAAACCTGCGGAAATATCACACGCCACAGGGTCCATTGGTCATTCGTATTTGTTACCTGCAGGTTCCAGTTCACAGCATCGGAAGTTTTGACAGGATGAATTGTTATTTCGATCTTGATTCCCTGGAAACGGTTGTCCGTCGGGTTCTGAAGAACGATTACACGGCGACCGGATGCATCGGCTTGAGAAATCTCCGTCTGATTCCATCCGGTATCGGCCGAAAGGATCGAATGTTGTCTGGTTATTGAATCTCGCAGATCCAGAGAAAACAAAGAAAGGGGATTTGTCGCCAACAGTTCGCGTCCGGCGATCGTGTCAAAGAGACTCGCTATGCCTATTCCTTTCAAGTCTTTCTCCAGAATCAGATTCATTGTGCCTGCGTCGATTCGAGTCCAGTTGGAAAGGAGACGGCCGTGCGCAATTTCGACCGCTTCCGTCAGTCGTCCGGCGGATTCCAATTTCAAAGCTACGGCATGCCGCCATTTTTCGGTATGCTGATTGTCGATCGAGCGCAGAATCGTTCGAACGCCGGCGGTTGTAGGGATCCCCTTTGCCCTCGTGGCCGGCTGGGCGGCAGCCGATTGAATCTCCTGGATCGGGCTTTCGGCTGATCCAATCCAGAGCCATGCCGAGAATTGTGTTCGGGTATCGGACCATGGGCTCCAGGCCCGTTCACTATGCGAGTGGAGATAGGTTCCGTAACCGCCGCGGCCATCGTGGAAGATCAGATTGCCGCAGTTAAACATGGCGATCGCATTCCGTCCGTCAAGCAAAGCGCCCCATTGGGATGCGGGAAAACTATTGCCGGTGGCTTGGAAGATTCCCTGGGTTAACGGATCCCCGCCGATCCATCTCCCGAAGTCTTCTCCCGGAAAATTCAGTTCCAGGAAATGCAGTTCGTTCCATTCAAACGGATTTGACTGTAGAATCTCGGCCGTTACATACACCAGCGGAAGGTCGTGGAAGTAGAACCAATCGTACGTCGCTTCAGGATTCGAAGAAGGGGGATTGCCCTCCGAGTCGAGATATTTTGCCCGAACACGCAAAGCCGTACATAGAGGGCCTTTGGAGAGGCATTCGACGGTTGCATTCTTGTCAATCTGGAGTGTAAATCCTCCAAGGCCTTTATGATGAAGACGGTCCTGCCATCGGAAATTGTCAAAAACCTTGCCGGTGGAACGGAAAAGAAATTTTACGGGTAATCCACCTCTTTTGGGATCATGTACAACCGTGAAAGAAGGCATCTCAATTGAATCGGGAACGTTGGGTTGTTGAGGCATGGCCCCGAGAGAAATCGTGAGCTGATGTTCACGATTGGGAGCCAGACGAACAATAAAATAACCGGCGACATTTCGTCCCGGATCGAAATCCGCATCCGGAATAAACTGGACGGGTACTGGTTTCCCGTCCGCATCGACAGCTCCGGTTGGAAAGGATTTCGCGGGATCGGATTGTATGATCCGAACCGCCGGGGTCAGATTGACGTGACGAACAACCAACCCATGTTGTGACACATCGTCGATTCGTAAAACCACCTGGTCTGCGAAAGCACGTTCCGTGGCAAGCAAACAACACGTCAGCGATATCAGGAATCGATGACAGAAGACACGACTCGTTGTATTCATATTTTTCGCTTCCATCCGAATTCGTCAATCCTTCCAATCAGGATTTCCCATCAACGAATCGATCGTTTACGGATTTTCCTGAAGCGAGGTTTGACAGAGTTGAATATGATGATTTTGTTCCTCCGAATCCGGGATTCCCGCGGCGCCCGACTTCCAGGCCGATTTGGCTTCATCCTTTTTTCCGAGGGCGAATAAGGTCCTGCCGCGCCAATAGTGGGCCGGGGCCTCGCGGGGCTTGTTGGATCGTCCGACACCAATATTTTCGGGATAGGTCAGGGCCGCTTCAAAATCTTGAAGCGCCCCGGAATAATCGGCCTTCTCGAATCGTTGTTTTCCTCGTTCGATGTGAGATCGGTTGAACAGGTCCCAAGTGATCGTCTGGCCCTCCCAGTTTACAAAATAGGGTGTTCCTTCGAGTAGCTCAATCGCTTCGGTATATCGTTTCTCATTCGTATAGGCCTGGGCCAGCATGATGATGATATCGGCACGACGTATTGTTTTTGATGGGGTTGAAGTAAGAACCTCAATCGCCTCCGGTCGTTTTTTGTCGGCGATCAAAATATCCGCCAGATCCCGGTACAGGGTCTGGTCTTTGGGACAGGCGACGATTGCTTGGCGATAAAGGTCTGCTGCTTCAGCAAGATTCTCCTTGATGGCCCACTGATAAAGTCCGAGATTCCGCCATGCGATATTGAGGGATTGATTCAGACGGACGGCATCCTGCCAGCGGGCGACGGCTTCCTCCAACCGACCGAGATGGGCATACAAATTTCCGAGGTGAAGATGAGCATACGCGTCATTGGAATTCCGGGCTATGGCATATTGGAACACCGCAACCGCTTGAGGCCGCGAGGGAAAGACACAGTCCTTCCATGTTTTCGCCGCCAATATCAGATAGTCCTTCGCCGCCACAGGGTCTTGGCGCTGGGCGTGAAAAAAAGCGATATAATACAAGGGCAACGGATTCCGGGTATCCTCCGAGACAGGACGGACACAAACTGCATCGAGCAATTCGGCCGCCTCCGGGTAAAGGCCGAGATCGGCAAAGATCAGAGCCGCCTCGATCATCTCGAAATCATCCTCACCGAGATACTTCCGCGTTTCCCGGGCAAACTGATCAAGACGACTTCGGTCCTGCAGGGCTATAATACATCGTGGAATCAGGTCTGTCGGATTCTCCTGGGTTCTCATGCGAGCCCTCCCGAAAATCGACGGGTCTCCGAGGGAATACCGAGCGATTAAATCATGATTTTTTACCTCGTCATCCTTTGGATTGGTAGCCGCCGCCTTTTCGAATGCTTTCAATGCCGCCCGACGGTCCCCCAATCGCATCAAAGCCCGTCCGGCCAGATCGTAACCGAGCGATCGGGTTCCGAAACATCGTACACACTGGTACCCGCACCGAAGGGCCTCATTGATCTCAGACAAGGCAAGCCGGCTCAAGCCGAGGAAATACCATGCCGGTCCATCTGTCGGATTGCGTTTGACCGCTTCCTGCAATCGATCTCTCGCCGGCAAATACAAACCCGCCTCGTAATCGAGTATTGCCAGATTCCGTAGGGCCGGATCGAAGCCGGCATCTATGGCCAACGCCTTTTCGTAATATCGCCCGGCATTGATGCGATCCATGGCCAGATCGAATTTCTGCCCCTTGAGAAACACCTCTTCGACGGTCATTTGTTCGTCGCTTTTGCTTTCAAATGTCGGCCGGGCCGGGGGAGATGTTACCGGAATCGGCAGGGGGGTGATGAATTCGGCAAGTACTTGACCACCGCCGGTTTTAACGACGACCTGCACGGGCTCATCGTTTGCCACAGGTATCTGAAGTATAGCCGCCTTGGCGGGAGATAGATCGATGGATTCTTCCGCAAACGTCTTGTCCTGATGTCTTACCGTACAGATTGCACCTCGGAAGGAATCCGTAGCAATCATTCGGAGTTGAAGCTGGTTATCCTTGCGGGAAGTTTGAATCGCAAGGTCTCGTGTCGCGTATTCAAAACCATCCTCCAATCCATGCACCGGGTACCACCACTCTTGCCACGATACTTCCTGTCTGGGCAACAACAATCCGTAATCCGACTGTGTCGGCAGCGGTCCGCTCTGTACCTCGATATACGGGCCGTCTTCGTCGGTGAGATTCTTCTGGCTGACAATTCCGAAATCCCATGTGCCCCATGTCCATGCCTTTTTGCCGGACAACTCGTGATGATCCGCCACTTGAACCACGCCGCGATCGGCGTCCACATCGTAAGCCCCGAAGAAATCAAATGCGCAATCCATCGCGAAGATCGAGGCCCAGATCTCGTAGTTCTTCAGCCAGGAAAGATCCTTGCCCTCATGTACCGGCCAGTCGAAAAACACCACGCCGTTGTGGTCCGTGCCCAGGGTCATCGGATAGATAAACCGCGTTCCCCCGCGACAGGGGAATGCCGTACAGTTCCAGAAATAGTAGGGATTGATCGCATCGGTCGGATTGACGATCCGGATTTGCTCGTCCAGATACGCCTTGCCGGGATGCAGAGTCACGCGAACCGTCCAGCGTGTCCGAAGACTCTGTTCGAGATTGCATACCTGCAGATAGGCCGAACCGTCAGGATTACGACCCACGAGAGCGTTCACCGGAGAGACAATGGTGACGGTATGAACCTGAGGTCCGGCATTCCATTCCACTCCGCCGCTGATAAATGCGCCTCGCATCGCGATCATGCTCGGCTTGATCACACGGTTGGCGTGAAACACTTCTTTGTTTTCGGTTTTATCCAGCACCGAATGCAGTCTTCCGCCCAGTTCCGGCAAGCAGGTGATTTTTAAGTATTCGTTTTCCAAAAACAATGCCTTGTATATCCTGTTTTCGCGTGTCCGGGATAGATGGTCCTGCATCGAGTAGGGATAGACGATGGTTCCTTTGACGGTTGTCGACAATTTCACCTGTCCCTCCAGAGCCCAAAACTTGGGATTGATATCCTCCTCCCAGCCATAGGCGGGTATCGTAATCGATCCTTCCCACGCCCGAACGGCGGTCCATGCGTTTGCAGTAATCATCGAAATCGCGATGCAGACAAACACGATCCAGAACGATTTTTTCATCCCCTCATTCATTTTCAGATTCCCCGGAACACAAGGTTACGATTGCAGCGTAGGGTAGCTTCCGATCGGTAACGAACAGGACTTTTCCGGATTCAATCCACCCCATGTATCTTTCGGCCGACAGGACCATCAAAGTTCGGGGCTGTCTTAAAGGGTTCATATTGGCCTGTGAATCCCGCCTCTTTTGTCTTGTCCATCAACGCGGCCTGCTCCGACGGATTCATGGGTGCAAAGGATCGTGCCAGTTCGATGTTTGCCTCCAAAATGGCCTCGGATTCCATTCCCGAAACGATCGTGGAAACCGGTTGGCTCCATACATAATGAAGGGCTTCCTTCGACGTGACCACATTGGCCCTCAACACATATCCGCTGCCCATGGTTTTCATGGCAATGACCCCGATATTTCGCCGTACGAGGATGGGCAGTACATGTTTTTGAAAACTCTTGAAGTGAGGATCGAAAACATTCATCGGCATCTGTACCGCATCCCACGGATATCCATGGGCCAGCATTTTCAAATGCAGCATCGGGTCGCGGTGTCCGGTGAATCCGATGAATCGAACTTTGCCCTGTTTTTTGGCCAGGTCAGCCGCTTCAATTCCTCCGCCGGCTTCAAAGATCATCTCCGGGTCCTTGTCATAGACCACTTCATGGAACTGCCACAAGTCGATGACATCCGTTTTCAATCGCCGCAAACTATCTTCCAGATGGGCCATGGCCGTTTTTTTATCCCGTCCGTGGTGCTTGGTCATAAGAAACGCCTTATTTCGATAACCATCGGCCAGCGCTTTTCCCATGAGCTCTTCCGATCGTCCATTATGGTATTCCCACGCATTGTCCAGAAAAGTAACACCCTGATCGATGGCCGTTCGGATGAAACGGACGGACCGGTCATCCTCGCGAATCGTTCCAATGTGGAATCCTCCCAAACCAAGAATCGATACTTGAACACCGGTATTACCCAGGGGTCGAGTTGGGATAACTGAAATATTCGATTCAGCCATGACATGACTTAACACACTACCTGCACAAATTCCGAAAGCGGTTTGTCTGAGGAAATCCCGTCGGGTTGAGAAATGCGTATCCATCGTGATACTCCTTTCCTGATTTGTCGGCAGAGCGAACAATGATATCATGAATACATCGGAAAATGTATCATGATCTCCATCTCAAGGCAACCGGAAATCCATTTCCCGAAGCATTCCGGGCCTGGGTTCGCCGAAGACGCAAAACGCCGATGTACAATCCCTGCTTCGTGGGGCCGAAAACGCCTTTCTTCCGGAAGGTATCACCGAAACCATTGCCGTTCAATATCGCAGAGCATTTGTTGACGGGTATCCTGGGGTAACCGAGCCAATCCGAATCCGTCGCCCCAACCGTTCGTCAAACCAAGGGCGGCCCCAACCTTGTTTGCCAGGTCCACTTGCGCCGGCCAGAGGGATTGATAAAGCCATGCACATGGCAACCATGCCTTGGATCCGAGGGCGGCCATATATCGGATCGGCGGCTTTCGATACAGTTCGTGTCCAAGCAGGCGGTCGTAACAGTGATCGCCCGCCTCCCCATCGCCCCAGAGACAGAAATTGGCCATCGAACAGTCGCTGGCCAATAATGCCTTGTCGTGGCCGAAGGAGCGGACGACGGCGCGTAACTTTCGCATTAATTCAATCCCTCCCTGCGAGAGCGGACCGCCGTGTTCCTTATGATAGTCATAACCCCAGGCACTGAATGTCTCGTCAAGCACGATCGCATCCGGATCGAACAATTCCATGATCCATTGTGCCTGCTGAACCAGATGGTCACGCCATGGTTTGGATGTGTGTGACATTCTCCATGTCTTTTTGATCACATCCGGTCCTTCCCATCCGAAACGAGTCGGATGCCCTTCGACATCGACTCGGATTGAATCCCTCATCGTTTCGAACAGGGGCGAGCCCTCGTCCAGGATGGTGTAATGCATATAGATTGCCGGATGAACGCCGGCACGGCGCGTGGCGTCAACGCGGGCCTTGATTGTTTCGATGGACATTGTCACCGGTCCGGCGGAGTCATTCGGCATGGCCTTCCATTCTTTCCGGTCGGGGTGAATGAAGTCGCCATAGGAAAGGTAATAACCATGCTGTGTTGCCATGCCCACACGGAAATCGCCGAAATGCTTTAAATCAAGATCATAACCACCCCCGCGAGGCCCATCGGCTCCGGCGGAGGAAAGAAAATCAAAGTAGTGAACTCGAACATTGTGAGTCCATGCGATGTCGGGAAAATCTTCCTTGTGGCCGAACCGATGGAATGCATTCCACGCTTCGGTAGCGTCTCCGGAATGCAGCAACATAGATGCCGTAACGATCTGAGATTGTCCGGGATTGAGTTTTACGATCCGACCGATCCTCCACGCCCGGGAAGAAACTCCCTCCATCGCTTGAAAAAAGATCGGCTCCGTTGAAAGCCCGAACAATGCGATGCGACAGGGTCCTCCCTCCGCAAAAATATCCACAACCGGAACCAGCAACGCGGCACGGGTTGCCGAATGGCGAGGGTCACTGGCCGGAGGTTCAAGGTAGTGTGCCAGGAATCCATCGGGCCCGACAACCTGATGACAATCTTTCAGGCGATGTCTTGGGTCGGTCTCGGGATCTGCCAATCCGGCGGCGGATATCGGCACATAAACCTGTTGGTCGATTTCATTCCGGCAGGGGCGCACGCTGGTCAGGAATCCGCACAATACTTCGCACGGCCGGTCGGCTTGTGACTGAAGTGTCAGAGTCGCTTCCAACAGATCTTCATGGAATCCGGCCAAAGAATTCCGGAGTCGATGCGACAGAGAGATTCGAATCGGACCGCAATTTCCCTGCGGATTGCCGCGATCCAAAAAAACTTCTCGTCCGATTTTACCTTCTTCAATTTGGCAACAATAACCATCGAAAATACCGATAGGATCGTCCGGATACATCAGGTTTCGACCATTAACGATAACGTTGTCGAACAGGCCGGACTCCTGATGTCGCCGCCAGCGAATTCCAGGGCCGGTTTCCACCCTCGGTGCCTGCGAAGCGATCTGACATGATCCCGATGATAGACTCAGAACGGTCGCTCCGCTTATCGAAATAAACTCGCGTCGATTCATACAATCCCTCAATTCACTTTTTCACAGATGATGTTCACGACGTCGAACGCTTGTCCCCGGGACTTTTCGTGTTTGCCGATGACCTTGAATAGAAGATTATTCGGCCCTTCGGTCAGTTCGAGCGTTCCCATTTCCTCGGAGATCTGCTGTCGTTTTTCAGAATAAAAGTCCACGGCAGAACCAACAGGCGCTTCATCCATGAATAACTGAACCTGTCCTTGTGAGGGACCGTTGACAGCGTCCAGACTGACTTTATATTTCCCCGCCGCCGGAAGCTCGCAGATAAAGTTGACGAAATGATGCCCGAAGACATCGCCTCCTTGACCGTGCAGAGAAAGGAATTGGACATCCCGGTCATTCACTTTTTCTTTTCCCTTTGTCAGGGTTGCATTGTGGTAGGAAAATGCAGCGATTGGAATGTTCCACCATGCGGCGAACACGATTCGCTGTAAATCGATCACCTGCCGCCTGGCCACGTCGGGTAAAGAAATTTCGCAGGTTGGACGGTCTTGCGAATACAGAAACGACACACCGCAGTAGTCATTGAGCAAATCGTTATTCGTAGGTGCGTGCTCGATCGTCTGAAGAATGCTTTTGCGGTAGGCATAAGCATCTCCAAGAAAAAGCCGATATCCTCCGGTCCGTCCCAAATGTTTTTTATATCCCAGACATCCGCTGAGCGGAAATGACTTTTTCGTCTCCCATCGCCCGGCCACATCATACCAACCGCCGTTGTAGAAATCCTCCGTACCCGTGCCCGGAATCGCGAGTTCTCCATCGATCGTTGTTTGGTCATCTCCTTCGAAGAAATACGTGTTTCCAGATTCTAAGCCCTGCGACTGTTGGATGAGTCCAACCAGATGTCCGCGTCCGTTTGTTTCAATGAAAGTAAACGGTTTTCCTTTGGTCGTTGGATTCTCCCTCCGCCAGATGGCGTAGAACTTGCCCTCGGTTTGTTGTTTGGCAATCGGCGCAAATAACACCTCCCCCTGAATGTTGACATTTCGATCCATTCCCGGCTCGGCGAATAACTCGATTCGTCCCGATTGTTCAAACGGCATGGGAAAATAGCAGTAGTTTACACCGTCGGCCGTACCGACCAGAAGAGACCGCATTGCGGGTTCACCCCAGGCGTATCCGAAGAAATCACCCGTCGGGCACACGATGGCCGGTTTGGCATCCCCATCCCAGAAAGCCCGGATGACAATATCTCGTTTTTTGCCAATCAGAGTATCCGCAGGCTGGATTCGGATTCCCACGATTCGACCAGGACGATCTCTATCGAAAAGGGTAACAACTTTTCCCGCTTCGAGATTTACTTTCGTGACGATCCTCTCGATCGTTACACCCTCGGGAACAATAAATGAACTGATGTCTTTGCCGGTCGATTCGAATAGTTTCCTGGCCTTCTCGATGTGATTTATCTGATCTTCGTCTGGATTGGCGGTGAAACTCTTGATTCCCGCTCCCTCCGGATATCTGGCGTAGTTGATCTGGTAAAATTGCGTCCTCTCGGCCCGAAGGAATACCTTGCAGGATTTCTCATAAGGGATCGGGACATAGCTAAAAAATCCGCCGGCTCCGTATCCCACCAACGGCCGTTGAAATAATACATGGTCTCCCATGAACAAATCACGATACCTAACCTGAACCCGCGATTTTTCTTCGCCGTCGAAATAGAATTCGAGCATGTCCTCCGTCGGTGTAGGCGTGTGGATTCGATAAATAACTCCCGGACCCTCCAGGTCGGCAAGCACAAGACCGCCGTTTTCTTTCCGGACGAAGGAGTATTGTCCACCGAATCCGTCGTTGTTGCCGCCGGTTCGATCATAACTGGATACCGAGGCGACCTTCGTTGACTCCTTCAAAACCGGTAACCGATCCAGACGATAAAGTTGCTGGATTCCCGGGATGTCCTTATCCTGGGCATGAAGCTGAACAGCAAAAATACAAAAAACAAATACGACCACCGCCGCGAGGTGAATCAATCGAAACAAATGGAACCTTTTCATTTCAACTCCCTTCTCTACGTATGGATATTATCTCGATTGCCAGGATACAGATCGATTCAGAATTTCCCGATTCTAATCAATGTGAAACGATTTGACAATGATTCCGTTGGATAGACTGAATATGAATGGAATATTCCTGACGAATCCCCCGAACGATCCGTTCTTCCCAACGGTATTCCGGGTTTATATGGAATTTCCCTTCATTTGGTCTGTATGTTTTACCTTGTTATTCTCCGGGGAAAACGGTATCGTGGATTCATATCGTATGCCAATGAGGAATGTTCTGTAAATGCATCAATCTCGAAGACTATCCTGGCTGACTGGTCGGCGAGTTATCCGATACGGGAAAGCAACCGTCGTGGAAATCGATTTGTTTTAGGACAGGAGTATGAAGCAGCAAGTCCCTTTATGCCGATTATCGTTTTGGTTTCTTCCGGTTTTCGGTGCCGTGGTTCTTGCGGGGTGTACATCGACCCATTCGGCACCTTCCCCGATGGATTGTCGCCCACGGGGTCCGGTACGGATACTGGTTGCGTATCATTCCCGCACGGGGAATACCGAGCAGATGGCATACGGCGTTGTGGAAGGAACCGCTCGCTTGAAGGGAGTCGTCACTTCAGTCAAGAAGGCCGGCGATGTGACCCAAGAAGATCTGGATTCCGCGGACGGAATTGTTCTGGGGTGCCCGTCGTATTTCGCCAATATTCCCGGAGAAATGAAGACCATTCTTGACGACTGGAATTGGAAAATGAAGGTGGACTTCACGGACAAGGTTGGCGGAGCTTTTGCCACAGGCGGAGGCCGGGTTGGCGGTCAGGAACATGTCATTGTTTCCTTGCTTCTGTTTATGCTGCACAACCGGATGATTGTGGCGGGGCCGTTGTATCAAAATGAAACGACCGGAAGTATCTGGGCGGAATCCGGTGCGGCCGCGATTACCGGGCCGATTGATTCGGGGATCAGTGAAAGGGAACTCGACGGTGCACGGCGGCTTGGCGAGCGCGTGGCTGGTGTAGCAGCCAGGTTGAAGGGCCATTGAATAGCATGAAATACGCCGTGGGACTGGAATCGATCGAGCAAAGATGAGGTTCGATATGGAATCCGACCTTACGAAAGAGTCGAAGAATTACCAGGGAGAAGTGATCCCTTCCCGAACAGCATACTTGGTCAATCCCGCAATATTGTGAATGCTAAGCTTTTCCATAATATGCTCACGATGGGAATCCACGGTCTTGATGCTCAGGTTCAGCAGTTGGGCGATTTCCTTGGTGGTCTTTCCCTCGGCAACGAGTTGAAGGACTTCATTTTCCCGGCTGCTCAGAAAGTCGCTTCCACTCCATTTGGGATTGGAGAGCATATTGACATAATCGGAAAAAACGATTTTGGCGATTTTTGTACACAGATAGGTTTTCCCTTCCATCATCGCATCGATGCCTTCCAGCAATTCGGAAAACGCCGATTCCTTCAGCATATACCCCCCGGCTCCGGCTTTCAGCATTTTGGCGACGATGGTTCCATCGCTATGCGTGGAAAGGGCCATTACTTTGGTTGACGGATTATCCAGGATTAGCTGTCGAGTGGCTTCAATACCATTCAGATTCGGCATTCCGATATCCATGATCACAATATTCGGGGATAGCTCTTTTGCCATGGAAATCGCCGTTCGGCCGTCTCCTGCCTGTCCAACCACGGCCATATCCGATCGGCGTTTTAATAATGCGCACATCCCTTCCCGCATGATTTCATGATCATCAACAAGCAAAATTCGGATGGCCATATTTTCGATCCCGCCTTTTCAGCTTGTCCCGTATTTGCGCAGAAACCTTTCTGGTCCCCGATCAAGAACCGATAGATTTCGTGACAATCTGAACAACACTATTTTACCATGATCGGGTAAAAGGAGCAAGAACATTCTAAAAGAATCTATATGATTACCCGTTCTATTTCGCCAATCCTATGGACCATTACAATGAGAGATCCGCGGAGTTGTTACGATGAAAAACCGGTATCGTACACTTTCCCAAGCCGTGCGAAAAAAAGGGAAATCGATGGAAGAAATATCCACGGGATCGATGGGAATGGAGGATCAACTCGTTACGATGACAGCCCTGTGGATTGTAGTGGAGTTACATATTGATTTCTGGCCAGGCCGATTAATCGGAGCATACGTTCCGCCTGTTCCTGAATCCGGGTATCAGGATGTGTAACCCGTGAATTCCATTTCTGGTATTCTTCGTTCAAACGGATTCTTGCCTCCTCCGCCGTCATCTGAGAAGTGATGCCGAGGAGAAACTCAAGATTTTGCTGATTTTGGGAGTCAGTCGGGAGGAGTTTCTGGGCCATGGATCGGAATTTGGCATTATCCAATTTCAAGGCCTCCGCCATCCGATTCAAAAGAGTTGTTTCCAACGGAGTGACGGAACCATTGGCGGCCGTAAGGATAAAGCATAGACGGACCAGCTGATAGCGCTCCTGAACGGATAACCGGATATGGATTTCCTGGCAGGCCGAAACGATTTCATCAACCGATGTCTCAGGAGATTCCTCCAGCATGGATTGCAGAGTTTCCTCAAGGGACTGTTGGAGGACCTGTTGTTGGGATTCCGGTGCGACCCGAATCTTGTGTTGAATCCAGTCGTGCAGAATGCCGATGCCGTTTGGGGATAGGGGTTGCGTCAGGGATCCAACCGCGACGGCGATTTGAAGACACAGATTTTCGGGATTTTCAGTTTGTGATGCGGCCTCCTGATACCCTGAATTGCGATTCGTATAATGGATTTGACTCGAAGCATTGAGTAATTCTCTTCCCCCATTTTTGGACAATATCGACACAATGAATAGCAGCCTTCGATTTCCCTGTTTCGCAAAAGCCAGGGCGCTAATCGGAATCCGGATGACCTGAACCCAGTGATTCAAAATGGATAATTCACTCGGGATTTTCCCGTTGTAACCGCGAAAGAAAAAATCCGGGTTATCCGGCTTTCGCCATTGTGGAAACCGGGAATACACCGGAAGAGGATGTTGGAGACTGTCCGTGATATCCTGGATCCCGACCTGAACATCGGTATCGAAATTCTTGTGTGGGACCACTATTTTCCCTCGCATGCGAACGCAAAATTCCTCGTCCGATGGATTCGTGAGAGAGGAACGAACAATTTCAACGCCACAGGAGAATCGATTCGGATTGGAAGAACCGGATCCATAACCATCTGAATTGGAACGCCCCTTTCCTCCAATTGACATACGCAGCCAAACGATCCCCGCCGCCACGACCAGAAGGGCAAATATCAGTTCGGGAAGATGGTGTTGTGTCCAGATCATTCGACTTTAAAGTTTTGTAATTCCTTGGCGCGATGTTCGACATTGGATTCGTTGAGTTCGCCGTTGGCCCCGACGCAGAATTCCACCTCCAGTGTTCGGCAGGATTCCTCGTCTTCAAAACTGCAATGCATCCGTTGGTTCAGGTCGTAACTATAGGTAACTTTAATGGGTCGATTGGCAGGGCGGTTGGGTGGAAGTTCGAAGACCTCGGTGGCGATTTTATTGACATAATCCGGATCTTTGTCTTCCCCCTGCGTGACGGACACCTGCAATTCGGTCTGACCGGCAACCATGGTGAAAAAACGCTGTGTTGACTGACAGGGCAGCGGGGTATTTTTTTTGAGTATGATCGAGTTTTCGATGACATACTGTCCGGTTTCAGGATCGCGCGGGGCGCAGATCGTGCCATAGCTGTGATTGCAGACATCCCGTAACTTGACATCCCGCAATCCGCCGGCAATGCCTTTGCTGACTTGCTCGGGGTTTTCTCGGAGTGCAATCAACCCGGCCTGAATGGCGGCGCCGAGCGATACACATTCGTCCACATTGACCGCATTTTCAGGCGGAAAACCAAACTTGTTGGACAAATGCTGGTGTACGAGAGGGATTCGGGTACTGCCTCCCGTCAGGAGGACCTTGTGAATATCGCTTGGCTTGCATTGAGCTTCATCCAGGATCACTTCGACAAGGATATCCGCCCTGGAAATCAGGGGAGCGATCGCCTGCTCAAATTGTTCCCGGGTGATCTCCACTCGATGGCTTCCCGCCTGACCATAGAGGATTTTTTTTACGCTGGGTCGTCGGGATAGGGTCTTCTTGACGTCTTCCGCTTCATCTTCATATTTGGCACGATCTTCCGCACACGAAATCAATTCGACGTTAAATTTGCTGCGGTACTCGGTTTCAAAAATCTCGATGATTTTTTTATCGAAGTCAATGCCTCCCAGAGCATGATCGCCCTGCGAACAGATAATGCGAATGTCATGGCCATTGACTTCGAGAATCGTGACGTCAAAAGTTCCTCCGCCCAGGTCATATACCATGACTTTCCCCGAAACCTCGCAGGTCGTGGCATAATACAAGGCCGCGGCCACGGGCTCATTGACGATTCCGATGACATTTAATCCGGCAAGTTTTCCGGCATCCATCGTGGCTTTGCGACGGACTTCATCGAAGTGAGCCGGAACGGAGATGACGACATCATGTATGTCTCCATGTTCCTTGCTGCAATCTTGTTTGAGTTTCTTGAGGATCAGACTGCTGATTTCTTCGGCCGTCCAGACTTTTCCGTCGATATGCAATTGAAAGCTTCGATCCCCCAATTGTCGTTTGATCCATCGGACGGATCGATCCGGATTCAGGTGACGTGAATTCAGGGCTTCGATGCCCACTCGGATAACGTGGGTATCTTCCTCGTCGAAGAAAACCACCGAAGGTGTGATTCGTTCCCCCTCCGCATTCGGAACGATTTCCGGTTTTCCGATGGTGTTTAATACGGCCAGAGAAGAAAACGTGGTTCCTAAATCGATTCCTGCTAATACGGCCATGGTATTCATCCTCAAATCGTCGGATTGATTATCCATACAGTTTGACTTGTGCACAGCGCACAACCTTGACTTCCTCATCGCTCAATCGGTATTCATATCCGGGCCGGACGATTTCGGCGATGTGTCCCTTTAATTTGGAATTGGATGCGTGAATCCGTCCTTTCACGGCTTCCACCCGCTTTTCAAGGCCCGTATAATCGCTGTCCAGTGCCGGCTCGAACTGTTCGACGCCGCTGGATTCCAGCGCGAAAACCAGCTCGTCCCGGACATCCTGCAGAATCCCGACATCGGATGAGGTTTCCGCTAAATGATGAATCCGATTGTCCAGATTATCGATGCAATGAATCACCCGGAGACAGAATCGTTTGATGATATTCCAGTCGTACCCTTCTTGGAGTTGTCGTACCCGATCCTGTTGTTGTGCGGCAAATTTTCGGATGGCCGAAACTTCCTGAGTAAGCTCCGCCAAATTGGATACCACCGGAGCCGTGGACATCAACGTGCCGATCGGAGCGGCGCTTTCAATCTCCGAAAAGAGATTATGAGAAATCGGTTGGACGACCGATTGCGCAGGGGGGGACTCGACCGGTTCGTCGAAATCGACGGAATCCATCTTCGAAAGGGGTGCCCATTTCGAGGAATCGAACATTCCCGGTCCATCCGAACAGCGACGATGGGATACACTCTTGCCTGGGGAGGACGGTTCGAGAGGATCCGTTCTTTTTTCAGTTCCGGGTTGACTCATTGGATTGGCCGTTGGAGGAGAAGGACAAGCGCCGCCGGCCGCATGGGATATCGTCGAAGATGCCGCAGGATTCAGTTTGGAGACGATCCATTTGGCGGTATTGGCCAGAAGAACTAATGTACCCGCAAAAATAGATACAATCGATACCATGGCAACCGCATCGCGGATTTCCTTCGTACGGCGGTATTGGCCGACTTTCTCCTGCCATCCGTTGCCATATAGAAGATCCGCCAGAACGTGAGGTTCCTTGACGCCGGTTGCCAGATCGACCAGGTCGGCTTTGAGACGAGCCGGTTGTTCGTTTCGGATTTCTTCCTGTGTTTTTGAACCGACGTATTTGCCTTGTCCCCAAGGATTATCCAGTTTTTCCTCGGGGCTCAATCGATTCCACTCTTCAAAGATTTTCAGATATTCGTTGTCATCATGATTGAATTGGTTCCGATAAGGGCGAAGATTTTTGTCTTCCTCGTACAGGCTCCAGACGATCAGCGAAAGCCCCGCCATGCCGGCCGCGACAAACAAGATGGCCCATATCGTCCAGGTTTTGCTCATAACGTCCCAATAAATAATTGTCGTGATGGACTTCTGATTAAACCTTACATAACACGAATATATCGGTCAATTATGGATGCCGGGTAACTTCAGAGAAGTCGAAATTCCATGAAGGATTCGTAAGAAACGCAAAACAACGGTTGGATCGTCCGATAATGCGACAGATTCAAAAAGCGGTGTACTGGATCGAATTTCCTTTCGGGGCGTATCGATTCCGCCGACAAAGGAAATGGGGGATGAGGGGAGTCATGAGATCAATAGTCAACGAGAAAAGCGCCGATTCGCAGGATGGTTTCCATGATGAAAAATGCCGTGAGAAAGATCAGTGTTCGATTCATCGTGTTGGTGGCCGTATTTGTCATGTTGTTTTCTTCCTGTATTCTCTATAGTTCATGGAAGATCGGCGCAGGTCATCACAAGGAATTGCTCAATCGGCAGGCATCGCTTGCCCTGGAATTCGATATCGCGGTTCGCGATTATATCGCCAAACACGTTCGTCCCTTTGCACAATCCCACACCGATCCAAGCGAGTTTATTCCCGAAGTCATGTCCACCTCGTATGTGGCTCGATCCATTTTCAATCGCGTTCGCGAAACGTTTCCGGAGACGATCATCAAATTTTCGTCGGATAATCCGAGAAATCCGGAAAATCGAGCATCGAAAGAGGAGGCAGCCATTATCGAACAATTGAATCGTTATCCCGACCAGCAGGAATGGAAAGGTCCCATTGAACTGAATGGGATTGCTTATTATGCACAATTCAAGGCGCGCCGCATGGAAACCGGTTGTCTGCCATGCCATGGCGATCCCGGTGATGCTCCCCGGTCCTTGTTGGATCGATATGGAGACCAGGCCGGTTTTCACCGGCCTCTGGGGCAGGTTATGGCGCTGGACATGGTGGCGATTCCCATGGAGCATGGGAATGCGATCTTATGGAAACAAATTCAACACGGCGTGGTCTGGATCCTGGCGGGAGGGGCCTTTCTGGCGACGTCCATCGTGTGGATTTTTCATATCCTTGTTACCCGAAAGATTCACATGATTCGAGAGCATTTTCATCGGGTGGTGCAACGGAAAGATTCGTATCCGATTCCCGAAATCGACTATTCGATTCCGGACGAGATTCATGGAATTGTGGAGGGATTTAATATATTGATTAAAAAGCTCAATAGCGTTCACGAATCGCTGGAAGCGGTGGTCGAAGAGCGCACGCGTGAATACGAGCAGGCCAACAGCGATTTGGCTCGGGAGGCCCAGGAACACAAACGGACTCTGGCCAAGCTTGTCGAGGCGAACCGCCATTCGGAAGCGATCAATCAACAATTAATCCTCGCGATGGAAAAAGCGGATCTTCTGGCTCGGGAGGCGACGATGGCCAATCGGGCGAAAAGCGAATTCCTGGCCAATATGAGTCACGAGATTCGAACCCCGATGAATGCGATTCTGGGATTCGCGGAACTTCTCAGCCAGGAACCGCTGGCGGAAGAACAACTCCATTATGTGCGTACGATCCTGGATGCCGGCAACAGTCTTCTGACGCTGATCAATGATATCCTGGATTTCTCGAAGATTGAAGCCGGAAAATTGAGTATCGAAATTGTGGATTGCGATCTCGGCCAGGTCCTCGAAAGCATCCAGTCTCTGTTCGGTCCTTCGGCTCAGGACAAGGGGATACGGTTTCAGATCTTGCAGTGTGATTCGTTTCCTCGACAAATCCGATCCGACCCGTTCCGTCTCAAGCAATGCTTGATCAACCTGGTCGGAAATGCCGTCAAATTTACCTCGCAGGGGCATGTCTATGTGAACGTGTCCCTCGAATCGACGCCTTCGGGGGATCGAATCCGTTTTGATGTTGAAGATACAGGGATCGGGATTCCGTTGAAATACCAGAATCGGATATTCGAAGCCTTTACGCAGGCCGAAAACGGCACCACCCGCAAATACGGCGGGACCGGACTGGGGCTGTCCATTACGAAACGACTCGCTGAATTGTTAGGCGGATCCCTGGATCTGCAAAGCCATCCGGGAACGGGATCGGTTTTTACGCTTCGAATTCCCCTGGTCTCGGCAAGCCCCTCCGAAACGGTTTGGGATCGATATGAATTTGTACGGGATCTGAATGAGCCGAGACAACCGTCCCTGGGACAACATCGGATTTTGATCGTGGAAGATAATCCATCCAACCAGGCATTAACGGAATTGATGTTGGGAAAGATGGGATTGGAAACGGATTCGGCCGCCGATGGAAAGCAGGCGATCGAAAAAATAGGGCAAAAAACGTACGATCTGATTCTGATGGATATGCAGATGCCCACTATGAGCGGATACGAGGCGACGCAAATCATCCGGAAACGCGGGATTCGAACGCCGATCGTGGCGCTAACCGCCCATGCCATGATTGGAGACGCCGAAAAATGCCGCCGGGCGGGATGCGACGATTATCTGACAAAACCGATTGTCAAGGAAGAATTGACGGCGGTGCTGACAAAATACCTTGCGGTTCCGAGGGATCCATCGGCTTCCGTATGACGGATTGTGTGATCAGGCATACTGGGAATACCAACCGATAGCCCGGGTCAAACCCTCTCGAAAGGATACGATCGGGCGGTATCCAATGGTCTCCCGTGCCGCCGTTATGTCCGCCAGAGAATGCTTGACGTCTCCCATGCGAGACGGAACATACTGAGCCGATACGTGTTTGCCGACCAATTCATTGATCAGGCGGAGGATCTGATTGACGGTGATCTGTTCTCCGCAAGCGATATTGACAACCTGTCCGTTTGTCTTTTCGGTTTCGGCGGCTCGAAGATTGGCTTCGACCACGTTATCAATATAGGTGAAGTCACGGCTTTGTTCGCCGTCTCCATAGACGGTCGGGGATTGATCGCGAAGGATGGAGGTCACAAAGGCGGGGATGGCCGCGGCGTACTGGCTGGTTGGATCCTGATAGGGTCCAAAAACATTGAAGTACCTCAGTGAGATGGTTTGGAGTCCATAGACCTCATAAAAAACGCGACAATAATATTCACCCACGAGTTTGCTGACTGCATACGGTGATTTGGGGTCCACCGGCATCGTTTCAACCTTCGGCAGGACGGGGCTGTCTCCGTATGCCGAAGAACTGGCGGCATAAATAAATCGTTTCACACGGGCATCGCGAGCGGCCAGAAGCAAGGCAAATGTCGCATCGACACAGTGAACATGCGTACAGGTCGGGTCGGCTACACTGCGCGGAACGGAAGGTACGGCCCCTTGATGGAATACCACATCGATGCCTTCCATGGCCTTGTTGGCCGCTTCCGGGCGGCCCATGTCGTCCTCGATCAATTCGACGTGGCCATCCAGGTCCGTCAGGTTGCTCCGTTTGCCGGTGAGAAAATTTTCGATAATTCGAACCGACCATCCCTCGCGAACCAGACGACGACTCAGATTCGATCCGATAAATCCCGCGCCTCCGGTGACCAGACATCGCTTCATCGTTTGATCCTTTCGTGGGACCGGCCCATTTACGCTTTCCGCGGTTGAGGAACTTGTTGGTATTGTTGATAAGCGCGGTACAATTCGCCGAAGTATCCGCCCCTGAGAGTCTCCACGCCCAATAAGACCGTACCGATAACGGATGCCTGGATGTCTTTCAGTTCTCGAAGGGCCCGCTGGGCTTCCCCTTTGCGCGTATGGGTTGCGTTAAATACAACCAGGGTTCCATCGGCGAGAGCGGCCAGCGCCTTGGCATCGCTCACCAGCAGCGCCGGACCGTCAATGAGGATATAATCATAGGAGTCGCGAAAGGCATTCAGCAGGTTCTTCATGGTGGTACTGCCCAGGGATTCCGCCGGATTCGGCGGCAGGGGCCCGCTGTCAATGATATCGAGACCTTCCATTCCGCTTGAACGCACGATGTCCCTGGGATCGGAACACTGTCCCAGCAGATAATTACTCAGTCCATAATCCGCATGAGACGCGTCGTTTCCTTCGGCGGTCCGAGCGAAAACCTTGGAAGATATCGGTCGACGAAAATTCGCGTCGATATATAAAATTCGATGGTTTTCGGCTACGAGAGTGGATGCCATATTGACCGCGACGGTGGTCTTTCCGTCCCCGGCCGCAGGGCTGGTGATCAGCAGGATCTTTTTGTTGGCCCCCGATTCGGATAGACGCAGATTGGTTCGGAACTGTCGATAATTTTCGCTCATGATCGAATACGGCGCCTGGCGGACGACATGGAACAAGTCCACCCCTTCCGTTTCATCATCCGCTTGCTCATGACAAATCGTTCCCAACAGAGGGGCGTGAAGGGTTCGCATAACGTCCGTGGGGGTTCGCAAGAGCGTGCTGAACATTTCGAGGGCGAACGTTATCGCCAGGGATAACGCCAATCCGAGAAACAGGCCGCCGAAAATATGCGTGTACCATTTTGGCGCGCTCGGTTCTCGCGGATCTGTAATGGATCCACCAAACTTCACGCGGGGCAAATCCGGATCTTCAATCATGACGGTGACTTTCTCGATATGCGCTTTCATGTTCTCCAACTGGGTCCGGGCTTCATCGCGAACGGCTTCCGCGGCCTCATATTGAGCGCGAATGGCCCCGAGGGCGCGATATTCATCGCGTCCGGCCATCAATTGCTTTGTACGCTGTTCCATTTCCAGGGTCCGGGATTTCAGATTTTCATCCGCCAAAATCTGTTGCGATTTGCGGACAAGATCGCCGATTTCCGTTTGACGCTTGGATAAGTCATTTTGGGTCTGGGCGATCGCATCGCGGGTTTCTTTGACGCGTCGATGGCCTTCTCCGAAGGTCGCCAGTTGCCCGGCCAGAGACATTTCCAATTGCGACAATTGTCGGCGGAGGGAGGCGGAAATCGAATCCAGCTCGATCTGTTCGCGAATCACCTCGTCGTAATCGCCCTCGGCACGCGCCTTTAAAAATTTGACTTCGCTGGTAAGCCGGGTGATTTCGCTTTCCAGCGCGGTCGATTGTGTTTCCAGGGCGGCCAGCTTTTCCTCGATATAATCCCGAAACCGAATCGTGGTCAAATTCCCGTACGCGGTGTCCTTGGATGCCTGACGGATGGTATCCAACGCGCTATTGGCGGTATCCAGATTCCTCTTGAGAACATTTTGCTGGTTGACCAATTCCCTTTTTCTCTCGGCCAAATCCGACGTCGCCGAATCCTTCTGACTTTTCATATACAATTCGATCAGAGCCCGAAGAATTTGAACGCATTCCTTTTGCGCGTTGGCTCCGAAGCATTTCATGGCAACGACGATGAATTCATTTTCCCGCTGCGGACTGGCGATGAAATTTTTCTTGAGATCCTTTAACGCCTTCGTGATGGCCTTTTCATTGTCGGGTTTGTTTTCGTCGGCGATCCTGCCCAACATACGATCGAGCAAAGGCGTTTTGAAGCGTCGAAACCAAACCGTTTTTCGAATGGCGTCATTGGCCAGCAAATCCTTCAACAATCCCGGATCCCTTAACATGGCGGCCTTGGAATTGCGAAATTGATATTGGATATCTTTGTTGAGCTGCTGATCTCCAATGATCAAAGGATCTTTCTCGCCCTGGGGAAGCACCCGGATAAAACTTTCGGCAACATATTGCGGTCGGAGCCGTCGTAAAACAACAAACGATACGGTCCCCAAAATGCCGCCGACGACGGTGAGGATGACGATCATCCAGATATGCCGACGAAGAAATCCGATGATTTCTCGGGGCGTCAAGGAGGGTTGCGCCAGCATGGGGAGCATCGGAGCCGTCATCGGGCGAGTGATGGGGGCCATCGGTCTGGGTTGAATCTGTCCGGTCATAGGGTTGATCTCCGCATTATTGGATTTGTGTGGTTTTCACGAGTCATTGCGATACCCGTTGGATGGCCTTGAGAATCTGTTCTTTATCGGTTGGGGAAATGGCATTGCCGGCGCCATCAAGGGCTTTTTCGAATGATACCCGGGCCTCCGCTTTCTTTTTGAGACCCTCCTGAGCTATCCCAAGATGATAATACACATCCCATGGAACGGCCGTACCGGCCAGTTCATGCTGTTGAATGGCTTTGAGAACCATCGTTTCCGATTCTCCGAATTGATTGTTCTTGGCCAGGGTGTACCCTAGGGTATCCATCCGAACCGGATCTCCCGGCGAAGCCGCCAGGGCCTTGCGAGCGTATTCGACCGCTTTGCCGACTTGCTGATTGTTATCGGCCAACAGATACGCCAGATTGTTCAAAACCAGAGGGATTTTGGGATGATTTGGGCTGGCCTGAAGAATCGATTCATACAGGCCGACCCCGCCGTCCAGATACCGTTTGTCGCCGGTCCGGAGAAAGGCCAGGATCATGGTTTGTGATTTCTGGATGGTGTACTCGACCCAGGTATCATCCTGTTTTTCCAGTTGGGACAGGCAAAGATCAATATACCCAAACGCTTTGTCATACTGGCCGTTCTTCTGGGACAGTTGATACAGGGTATAGTTGGCTCCGATATGCCTGGGATCGGCCGCGAGGGTCCGATCGCACCAGGCCCGGACTTCCTTTTCGGAAGCCAGAACCTTCTGCATCATATCCAGGAGCAGGACGATGTATTCGGGCTGGGATTTGGCGGATTCAAGGGCCTTGTCGAATATTTCGATGGCTCGGGTTCGATCTCCGAGTTTCAGATGGGCCTGCGCCATCTGGGAATGCGCGATCGGCGCCAACGGCGTTTCCGCATATTTGGATGCGATACGGATGAACTGGGTTAATTGCGTCTGAGTTTCCAGTCCCTGAAGACGGGATTCGAGATAATAATCCAGACGTTGTTTGGCCTGATCCATCATCGCCGGATTGTTCTGCCATGTTCCCTCGGTGAGATTCCATGAATGTTCCAGATAGGTTCGGGCCTTGTCGAGCAATACGGTAACCTTCTCCGAGGGGGTAAAACTGTCGCCGGGTTTCAGTTTTCCCTGTTGTTGGGCTTGCTTTTTTTCCTGGGCATGAAGATCCTGATATTGTTTGAGGGTGGATTCTCCGACGCGGAATAACCAGTACGCGTCGTCAGGATGTTTGGCGGCGGTGTCCTCATACAACTTGATAAGTTCCGTTTTCCGATCGGTTCTCTGATAAATGGACTCCAGATAATATCGTATCCTCATCGGAGCTTGGGATTTTTCCATGGCGGTCACCAACTGACCGATGGCGGAGGTCGTATCTCCCTTATGGTCATAGGTCAGAGCCAGTTCAATTCGGGCAACCGGATCATCGACGAGAGACAGACTTTTTTGAAGATCGTCGATGGACTTGCCGAAATCGCTTTTCATTCGGTGAATGACGCCGCGAATCCGCCAGGCGACCGCGTGGTTCGGTTGCTGGGTGAGAATGTCGTTCACACGGGATAGAGCATCATCGGGACGGCCTTCGTTGAAGTCGTACAGGGCTTGCATGAGAAGACCCCCGATGTGATCCGGATATCGTTCGCGAAAACTGGCTAACTTCTTCCGGGTTTTTTCCGTATCCATCCTGGCTTCCAGAAACATTTGAATCTGGATTAACTCGCTTTCGGGATTTTTAACGACGGAAATCAATTCTTCGGTATAGCGTTCGATATCCGCAGGGTTCCCGGTTTTGGACGCGATGACAGCGAGATTGTACAGGACGGTCGGATTGTTTTTTTGGTCGTTATCGTAGAGAGGGCGGAGAATGGCCTGGGCCTTGGCGAATTGGCCGTCATCGATGTAGAATAGAGCCATGGCCAGAGGATCCTGTGCCAGGATCTGTTCGGCTTGGCCCTGTTTTTTCGCGACCCGGAGATATTTTCCCCAGGCCGAGAGAAGTTCGGGATCGTTCGGGGCCAATGCTTTGGCTTTGTTCAAAGCGTCTTCGGCGATCAGCAGAAGATAGTCTCTTTGGACGACGGGAGAGACATCGTACTGGCGAAGGGCAAGAAGCGCAAGAAGACGGCCGTGTTCTACCGAGGGGTAACGGGCCATGAGTCGCTGACGGATACCCATGGCAATGTCGGGTTCGCGATCGCCGATCAGATTGGCATACAGATCCATCAACGGCAGGTTTTCGGGATTCAAACCGATGGCAATCCTCACCGCTTCGCTCATGCGGGAATATTCTTCCGGGGTTGGATTGGATCCGGCCTTCAGAAAGATCTGATAGTAAACGTTCGCTCGGTTCCGGGCGATTTCTCCCTCAATCCGAGTCAATTCGAAGGCGCGATCCGCGTCTTTGGCGGCCTCGCTCAGATAATTCCGGGCTTGCTGGGCGATGCTCCGGAAGTGATAGGCCTCGGGGAAAATCGGACGAATCCGGATACATTCGGTGAACTTTTCAATTGCCGAAACAAACTGCCGATCGGCCAGTTCGATGCGTCCCAGGAAAAACAGGCCCCCGCATTGGTCCAGATCCAGTTCTTTGGCTTTCTGTGCGTACATTCGGGCCGCCGTCAGATCGGGTTTGGCGTCGGCCTGGTCCGATTCCGGAACCAGAGCCAGATCAAATGATAATTCGAGAATCCGGGGGTCGTCGGAGGCGCGGTCTCCGATCGATTTCAAGGCGGATCGGGCCCGTTCAAGATGGCGGGCACGGCGGATCGGATCGGTGGTCGAACGTGTCAGATGAAAACGTACCGTTTCAACCGCCTGATCGATCGGATCCGACAGGGCTTCCTGGATCGAGGCCAGAGAATAATCCGCCAACTGTTGGGTCTGTTCTTCTTCGGATTTCGTTTTGTCGATCGGCGACTCCAGCGTTTTGTAAAAGGTCCGCATGGGAACATACTGCGGAAAGGTCTGGATATACACGGCGGCGAGTTTTTTGGCTTGATCGATGTTGCCGTTCTTCTCCAACTGGCGGCAAACATCCATCAGGATGGCAGGGTCCACGGATTGGGGATCTTTTTGCATCGCGCTTTCGACGATCTGGAGTCGCTGGGGATTAAGCTCCTCGACTTGCTTTTGTCGGCCGGCGATTTCCTTGGAATCTTTCTCGTGATCCTGGAGGAGTTTTTTCCTGGATTCGTCGAGTCGCTTGGCGATATCCGGATCGTCCGATGGGGGCGCCTGGGCAAGAAGTTTTTGTTGGATCTCAATGGAGAGAAGGCCTTCCTGAATGCGGTTGATTTCGTTGTTGAGCGAAACAATTCGCTTATGGATCAGAGCGGTTCGATGGGTGACGATTCGGGTGGGATCGAGACCGGATTTCCCGATCCATTCTTCGGCCTGATCATACTGACCGGTCAGCAACAACGCCTGAAAACGGATTTCACGGCTTCGGGGATTGGGGGGATAGCTGGTCTCGTAGGAATCGACGGCGGAAATCGCGATGGAACCGTTACGCGCTCCCAATTCCGTTTCGGCATAATCCAGGATGACGTTGGGTTTCATGATTGCAATGGAATTGTTCCTGGAAAACAGCGCTTTCGTCAGAAATTCCATTCGGGCTCCGAATTCCTTCCTGCCGCGAAAGGCCTCGGCTAAAACGTACGACAAGAGGGGATCGTCTTGTTTGAGACCGGCGAGTTGCTGGTATGCGGCATAGAGCGTGGTGACGGCCTCGGTGATTTTCTTGTTGGCCTTGCGATTTTTTTCGATCTTGAGCTTTGGATCCGTTTCGGAGGAGGCCGCTTCCATCTCGACCTGACCTTTGGCCAGGTCCAGCATGCCTCGCCATTTACCCATATACACATTATCCGAGGTCTTGAGAAACTGTTGGATCTGCTGGATGGCATTTTCGGCTTCGGCGAGAGTTTTTGGATCTTTTTCCAAACGATATTTCTCAATGTGCCATCCGGCCAGAAGAGAAAGCAGGGAATAACGGCGATTGCTCTGGATGCCTTCTCGAGGGCCGGGGACCAGTTGGGTGTCGGGGTATGTTAATGCCTCCGTGGCGATCGCGATGGCCTGGTCGAACCAGGATGTGGAATCGGCCGTATCCACGTCCAAGCCCGCTTGACGATAATACATGATCGCGGCCTGAAAGGCATAGTCGTAATGGGTTGGATCCAGATCTCTGGCCTTCTGGATCGCTTCCATAGCTTGCTTCGGCATGCCTTCCGTTTGGTAATAGCTGGCCAGGACGGCAAAGCATTTTGCGGAATCCGGAAACAGTTTGCCAAGACCTTCAAAATCCGTTTCGAGTTTTGCGATCTGATCCTTGTCGGTCCGTGCCTGTCCCAGACGTTCCATTAAATAATTAATATGGGCATCCGGGTTGTCCGGAATAGTTTCCTTACCCTGTTTGAGAATCTCCAGACTCTTTTGCGCGGCGGTTTCCGTGGCTTTCTGAATTCCCCTGAGTTCTTCCAGTTGGCCTTTCAGGGCTTCCGCCTGAGCCAGGTACAGGTAGATTTTCGGATCGCGAGGGGTTACTTTTTTTACGTTCTCCAGGATGGCGACGGCCTCGTCCCGCAGCGTATCGCGGTTCGAAACCTGTCCGGATATGGCCTTTTCAAGTTTGGATCGCCCCAGAGCCAGAAGCACGAGTGGGTCCGGTTCCATTCCTTGTTGGCGGTACACGTTCACGAGACCGTCGGATTCGGTTTCGACAAGATCCCATACGTTAGCGCCGTTATCGGATACTTCATAATAAAAATCCAGCAACTTTCGTCGCGCGCCGATCTGCCTCGGATCAATGGTTTTGATCCGTTCCCAACAGCTCCGAACCTTCATCCAATCCGCCTCGTGATAGGAGGGATTTTCCTTGGGAACGTCAATACGATGAATCGCATGGAATTCGGCCAACTCGAAGAGCAGTTCGATTTTGAACGCGTCGTCCTTGGCCGAACGGAATGCCTCAAGATAATACCGCTCCGCCAGGGAATATCGTTGGGCCTGTTTGGCGTTTCGGGCTTCATCTAGCCGTTTATGAGGATCGACCCATCCCAACCGCAAAGCGACTTTCGGCCAGACAACCACGCCTCCGATAATGACCAGAATGGTCAGAAGAATCAAACCGGGTATAACGACCTTCATATTCAGTTTTTTGCGTGCCATAATCCTGTCCTGTCTATGTGGAATCAGAACCATGTCTGATTTCTCATTTTTCCTGTTTCGCCTGTTCCCAGTCCGGCCAGTGTTGCGTTTCCAGGATCGGTACGATCCATGCCATCAACTTTTCGCTGGCCGCAACGATGTCGTCCACGGTCGGAGGGGAGCCGCTGCCGAAAAAACTCCACTCCACCTTGGAAAAATAGGAATATTTACAGCGAAAATTTTTCGACATCACCGCGCGGGTACCGATTCGACTGTCTGTGAATTCGCCATTCACCTTGAAAAAGTAGAGAACGGAGAACCGACGATCGATTTCCCAGGATCGCGCGTTTGATTTCGAAAAGATCAATCGGCGGACATCGATGTTTCGTAGTTGGGTCGAGGTCTGAGTCAAGACCGTCGGATTCAAATGCAACCGATGAACTTGTTCGTCTTCGCGAGTGTTTCCCCCGCCGACATAACACTCTTCCGGGACATGGGGAACGCGGTCGGGATCTCCGGTGTAATAGGTGATAAACAGATTGCAATATCGAACCGGACTGTTCGCTTCGGCCTCCGAATCCTCGATCGTCCAGTTGATGTAATCCTTCGTTCCAAGACTGGCCAGCGTGTCCGGATTTGAGATCCGGGATTCCGCTTTCACCTGGTACGGTCCCAGTTGATTTCGATCCATCTGATTCAGGGGTTTTCGAAGCGGGATCGGATATTTCTTGAGCTGAACTTCGGCGATTTTCAGGGCGGCGTTCATTCCGCCCGCGGCCGTGACCAGTACCCCGAAACAAATCAAAAACGGCATTTGACAATACGGATTGCGAGTCATGGTCTGTCTCCCGCGGAAGTCGAACGGAGGATCACCGTTTCCGTTTTTGGTTTTTCTTCCGTAAACAGATTGGACATGAACCAGGCCAGCGCCCCATACAATCCGAAGGCCAGGGGAAGCATCAGCATTCCCAGGAGGTCATGGTAAATGCCCTGGGCATATCGCGCATCCCATAAAATATAAATCATGGCCGTAACCGTCACGCGAATCACATTACACAAGATTGCGATCGGAAAGGTGCTGATCAGAAGAACCATCCGCTGCCAGACTGGTCGTTCATGCAAATAGGCCATGGCGACGCCCAGAGCCACAAAAGCCATTAACAACCGCATCCCGCTGCACGCCTCGGCCACATCCAGACTGGGTTCCAGTTTTTGTCCTCGGTAGAACACCTCGATAATGGCGCCGCTGGCTTCGGATCGGACACCGGGAATCCAGTTTAAGACCACCGTGGACACCTCGGCGGCAAACTTCCGCATCGGGATTGTTATCGCTTTGTAGTAACGGTCCGGAAAGGGGATCGCGAAAAAAAGATACGAGATGGGAAGCCATGTGTAACGCAGCAACTCCCATCCGCCCAGAAACAAGACCATGCAGGCGATCATCGGCAGCATGATCAGCCAATCAAAATAAGCGAATTGGAACTGGATCATGTTCAAGGGATAAAAGAAGATACAGAATAGAAGACCGACCAGGCCAAGATAGCTCGGACGGGGGGTTAACGAGACAATAGATTGTCTCTTTTGGTAAAGAAAATACAGACTGAAAGCCGGGATCAGGAATCCATGAGACCAGGTTGGATCCAGCCAATGACGAACCAGAGTGTACAATGAATGATGAAACAGAATACAGAACGGAATCGCCAGGAGGGCAATCTTGACATACACATGCACCCCCAGGTCAAGCCGGCCCCTTGAGTTCGGCAGACCGATCGGCCTTGCTGTCGCGGATTCCATTGGCTTGTTCATGCACATTCACTTAAAAAATCTGTTTAAAGCTGTCCGGGAGGGGATCGTCGCCGAAATCGCTATCCGCAAAGTTTCGGTCATAAATTAAGCCAAATCCATAGGTCGCCCGGAATGCGTTACGGAGGACTGCTAACCATCGACTGGTTCCATGCGTTCCGACATTGACGAGATCATATTGCTTGATGAAAAAGTCCGGTTGTAGTCCCTTGGCGATCTTGTCCAGATCCACCAGAACAGTTTCTTCCTGCATTAATCCGGCCGGGTTTCTGCCGATTCGCCGGATCACTTCCACTTTTTTGGGCCAGGCCAGTTCATTCAATCCTCCGGCGGATGCAATGGCCATCTTGAGGGTCATCGGACGGCCGGTCAGGTTGATCGGTCCCGAACGGTTCACATTTCCCATGACCCAGAATTCTCCGATCACATCCACGGGAACGGAAATGCGATCTCCGGGCCGGATGATGATGTCGAATCGAGGATCTCCCCCTTTGAGACGATCCACGGGTATTTTAATTACGCGGGTATAGGTTTGTTTGCTCTCCAGCGGCAGAAGGGCATTTCGCGAAGCGGTATCCCTTTCCGAGACCGAAGCCGGAGGCAGAGCCGACGGGATTTCCGGTATCGGTTTGCCGGAAAGAGTTCTCCGGATGGGAATCCATTTTCCTTCCTGAAGGATCCAATCCACCTGTTCGCCGGATTTCAGGAAGGCCCCGTTTCCGGTATTTCCTGCTGCGGATGATCCCGTTGTTTTCGGCGGAGTCGAATCGGATTCCGATCCGCTTGCCGAAAACGGCCGAATCAAGTCGATCATCTCCTCTTCCGGGGTGACCGGCGGACGGATGGGCTCGACCGGCTGGAATTCAATCGGTTTGGGTGAAACGGACGACGGGAAATCGGATCGATAGGGAGTAAGGGTGTCATCGAAAGGCAACGAAGCTTCGATCGGGACCTCCCGCGAGATATAGATAAAGCTCACATTGTATTGGCCCACATCCCCCGCCAGGGCGATTCCATCCGTGAGGCGGTAGTCGTATCGCGGAATGGGAAACCGTCCGGATCTCCCAATTCCCGCTCCATAAATCGAAAAAAATCGACTTTGAGATTCCAGGAGAATGACCGTAACGGAAGGATCCCGCAAAATCGCCTGGCTTAAGATATGACGTATCTCATCCTCCAGTTCCTTTTCCGTCATGCCGATGGCCCGAACCTGGCCGACGTCTGGAATCGATATTCTTCCTGTTTCCGTAACGACATAATCGTTCACATACGGAAATCCTTCGCGAAGAAGTTCATAAACCGAAATTCGTATGATATCGCCGATACCGAATCGATAGTCCTGTTCATAACTGATCAGGTCTTCCGGTCTTGGCTCCTCGGCCCCCAAATAGGAGGAGTCCGGCTCATCTGCAACGCCGAGGTTTTCAAGGATCACATTAACAACCGGTACCGGCCGGAATCGACCGATTTGGGTTGGATCCAGAACATCATTGGCACATCCAGACACAATCAGACATGCCACCACAGCCCAAACGCATCTTCCTGCTCTCGTTCGCACGGTCATGGCTCCAGTTTTAGGATTCATCGATTTCCATTCTATTTATGAATCAATCGGACTCTCTTTGCTTGCTCTTGCGTTTCGATTCCATAGGGGATCAAAATTCGTAACGCAACAAACCGCTGTTTCCGGATGATGATATCGGCTATATGATACGATCGCTTGATCCCTTTCTTTCATAAATCCTTAGTGGAAAAGACATTATGGGAATAACGACCTTGCGATTTGTCCTCCTGTCCTTTCCAATGAAGCGTTATGCCGGCTTTCGAGAAGGCCCGACAAAACAAAGGGCTCGCAGAATCGGCCAATCCATACTCCATTGAATCCTGGCATAGGAGTTGTTCGTATGTCGTCTGTCCGTGAATCCGACCGCTCCATTCCGTTACATTCTATACTCGACCGCAACGGAATTAGTTCATATCTTGCCATATCGCAACCATCTCTGTCCGAATTATCGGTCCCGAATGGACCGGCGGTTCATCGTGAAAAACCTTCGCCTTCACTTTGAATAGTCGAGGGTCTGAAAATGAACCTGAATCAATCGACGGCTTCCATTTTGAACTACCTTGGACAGATCGATTTTCGTGATGACCGATTTTCCATAGACCGCATTCCATAACGGATTGTAGGCAAGTCCAATATATCGATCGCCGCTTTTCGAATCCGCCACTTCGACTCGGTCGATGACGGAACGATTCTGTTGTCGAAAAACGGTAACCCTCGTCCCATTTCCCTCCGGCATGGATAGAGGATGGTACCATTGTCCGTCAATCTTCACGGGATCGCCGGTCGTCAACGTCGATTCATTCAGCAGGCCTGATCCCGCCAGGAAGGCTGTCAGGATCGCCTTGGCGGTATGGCGATCATACCATGCTTTTGCCGAGCCGACCGATGGACCCGAATAAAGATCCCCGCGGATGGACCATCGCATCGGTCCTTCCGGCTCTTCCGAGGAAATCGTCATCGACTTGCTTTCCGGGTCGATTTCAAAAAACTGACGGGTTAGATAGCGCACACCTTGCGTATCATAATATGTGGTAACCGCTTCGGCTGTAAACCCGGTCCTGTGAATCGTTGCGGAAGGATCACCGGGCCCGGATCCGCTTTGGCAACCGGTCAGGATCATCGCCATGCCCATCCATCCACCCCATAGAATCCGTTGACAATTCATCGTACCCTTCCTTTCGATTCGTCAAGGCTTCGATTCGATTGCCGCTCGATCACTTGCACGGCTCCAGACCGGCCAGTTTTTCCATCAATGAAAATTTTTGCTGCACATCGCGTTTGGCCTGCTCCATCAGAGCGGCGGCGATTTCCGGTTTGGACTGCTTGAGAGAACGATACCGGTTTTCTCCGTACGCATACTCGGCAAAGTCCAGCGTCGGCGTTTTCGAATCCATCTGCAGTGGATTCTTCCCGGCATCGACGAGACGCGGGTCGAACCGGTACAGCGGCCAATGCCCGCATGCGACGGCCTTCTTTTGCTCGTCCAATCCGTTTTCCATGGCGATACCGTGAGCGATACAATGCGAATAGGCGATGATCAATGACGGACCATTGTACGCTTCGGCTTCCGCAAATGCCTTGACGGCCTGATTCGGATTGGCGCCCATAGCAACCTTGGCGACATAAATCCCGCCATAGCTCATGGCGATCAAACCCAGATCCTTCTTCGGCATTCGTTTTCCCGCGGCGGCAAATTGGGCGACAGCTCCACGCGGCGTCGATTTGGACATCTGTCCGCCCGTGTTCGAATAGACTTCGGTGTCCAAAACCAAAACGTTCACATTTTCGCCGCTGGCCAGGACGTGATCCAGCCCGCCGTATCCGATATCGTAAGCCCATCCATCGCCGCCGACGATCCAGACGCTCTTTTCCACCAAATAATCCGCCACGCTCAATAACGATTCGCAATCAGTGCACTTGCTCTTGGAACACATTTCTTTCAACCGACGTACACGAGCTCGTTGTGCGTCGATCCCTGCCGGAGTATCCTGCGTCGTCAGTCCGTCACGAATTTCTTGTGCCAGTCCGCTGTCAACACATCCCGCAGCGACAACTTTGTCCAATAAAAGTTGGGCATACAGCTTGAATTGATTGATCGCGAGACGAAATCCCATTCCAAATTCAGCGTTGTCTTCGAATAAGCTGTTACACCAGGCCGGGCCGAGTCCATCCGAACGGGTGGTGTAGGGGGTCGTAGGCAGGTTTCCCCCGTAGATGGATGAACATCCTGTTGCGTTGGAGATCAATGCTCGATCCCCGAAAAGCTGACTGATCAGTTTGACGTATGGAGTTTCGCCGCAACCGGCGCAAGCCCCGGAAAACTCAAATAACGGCAACACAAGCTGGCTGCCTTTGATGCTGTTGATCTTGTATTTTGCTGGATCGGTATTCGGAATCGACAGGAAGAAATTAAAATTCTCCCGTTCCGTCATCCGCAATGGTTCCTGAAGCGACATATTGATCGCATGTCGCCCGGTCGGTTGCCCATCGGGGCCTTTTTCCTGCGCCGGACAATTCCGAACACAAACCTGGCAACCCGTACAATCTTCCGGTGCAACCTGAACCGTGAATTTCATACCGGCAAATTCTTTGCCCTTGGCGTCGGCGCTCTTGAACGTCTTGGGGGCCGAAGTCAAGCAGGAGGCCTCGTAGGCCTTGATGCGGATGGAGGCATGCGGGCACACCAGCGAACATTGGCCGCACTGAATGCACAGATTCGGTTCCCATACGGGGATATGCACGGCGATATTTCGTTTCTCGTATTTGGTTGTGCCGGTTGGGTATCGTCCATCGTCCGGCATTTTGCTGACGGGAATCTCATCGCCGCGCCCGGCCATAATCTCGGCGGTAACCTCTTTGACAAACTTCGGCGCGTCATCCGGAACATGCTTGGCCATGTGGGTTTTGCCGGTCGCCTTGGCGGGAACGTTGATTTCGACGATTTTATCCAGAGCGCTATCCACAGCCGCATAGTTCATCGATAGGACTTTTTCGCCCTTCTTGCCGTAGGTCTTCTTGATCGCGTCCTTGATCGCCGTCACGGCCGTGGCGATATCGATGACACCGCTGATCTTGAAGAAGGCCGTCTGCATGATCACATTAATCCGGGCTCCCAGACCCAGATCCTCCGCGATGCGGATCGCGTCAATCACATAGAACCTGAGTTTCTTCTTGATGATCTGTTCCTGGACTTCGAACGGCAGCGTATCCCATACCTCGTCGGCGTTGTGAATGCTGGTCAGTAGGAATGTGCCTCCGTTTTTAATATGAGCGAGCATATCATATCGTTCGAGGAAACTGGGATTATGGCATGCTACAAAATCCGCCTTCTTGACCAGATACGGGCTGCGGATCGCTTCCTTACCGAATCGAAGATGCGATACCGTCATGGCCCCGGCCTTTTTGGAATCATAAACAAAATATCCCTGAGCGTTATTGTCGGTTTCCTCGCCGATGATCTTGATGGAGTTTTTGTTGGCTCCGACGGTTCCGTCCGATCCCAGACCGTAGAACATGGCCGTATAAACCTTCTGACCCAGATCGAAGGATTCGTCTACGGCCAAACTGGTCCCCGTAACGTCATCATTAATGCCTACGGTGAAATGATTCTTCGGCTGCGGGGCATCCAGATTATCAAACACGGCTTTCATCATCGCCGGCGTGAATTCCTTCGAACCCAGACCGTACCGACCACCGACACAGATCGGGTACTTGATAAACGCCGTTGCCTTGTTGCCCATCGCTTCGCCGATCGCCGTTCGCACATCCAGATACAGCGGCTCGCCGGGCGAACCCGGCTCTTTGGTTCTGTCAAGAACGGCGATTTTGTGAACACTCTTGGGAATGGCGGCTATAAATGCTTCGATACTGAACGGCCGAAACAGACGGACTTTCAACACCCCGACTTTTTCGCCCTTGGCCACCAGATAATCCACGGTTTCGTGAGCCGTATCGGCGCCCGAACACATAATAATGATGATTTTTTCAGCATCCGGAGCGCCCACATAATCGAACAAATGATACTGTCGGCCGACCACCGTGGCGAACTTGTCCATCGTTTCCTGGACGATCTTCGGCGCGGCCAGATAATATGTGTTAACCGTTTCGCGCCCCTGGAAATAGACATCCGGATTCTGTGCGGTTCCGCCTAAAGTCGGATGATCGGGACTCAACGCGCGGGCTTTATGGGCCAGGACAAGCTTGTCGTCGATTATCGCCCGCATATCATCCTGGGTGAATTCCTCGACCTTCTGTACCTCGTGACTGGTACGGAAGCCGTCGAAGAAATGAAGGAAAGGCACGCGCGATGCCAGGGTCGCCTGCTGAGCGATCAAGGCCATATCCATCACTTCCTGCACATTGGCCGAGGCCAGCATCGCGTATCCCGTTTGACGGCACGCCATGACGTCCGAATGATCCCCGAAGATGCTCAGGGCCTGACAGGCCAGAGACCGCGCCGAAACATGAAAAACCGTCGGAATCAATTCCCCCGCGATCTTGTACATATTGGGAATCATTAGCAGCAATCCCTGCGAGGCGGTAAAGGTGGTCGTCAGTGCGCCTGCGGCCAGTGCTCCATGCACAGCGCCCGCTGCACCGCCTTCGGATTGCATCTCGGTTACCGAGGGTATAAAGCCCCATATATTTTTCAGCCCTTTGGCCGACCGGTCATCCGAGATTTCGCCCATCGGTGAACTCGGCGTGATCGGATAAATTGCGATGACTTCATTCGTCGAATGTGCGACATACGCCGCCGCGGTGTTGCCGTCAATCGTTACCCTGTTTCGTTTCATTGAATGATCTCCATTGCTCGTACAGTCTCTATAGGTCAAAGCCCTCGTGGCTTCTTCCGTAGCCAGGCCCGATACAAAACCTGCTATATACCATTTATTCGATTTCCCGGCAACATTTTTCCTTGAAAACCGTTGCCAATATCGGGTAAAATATGCCAGGTACGGGTAACGGAAATTCAATAGAGGGTGATCGTGATGAAATCAGGGCAAGGTTGTGTTTCGTGTGTGATCATACTCCTTTGGGTTGGCTCGACGGCATCCGCCGAAGCCATTATTGCCGACTATCAGGCCTTCCGGAATTTCGATAAAATTCCGACCTATTGGCTCGAAAAGGCCAAAGATCTGACCCTCCACTATGCCCATACATCCCACGGCTCGCAGATCATCAGCGGAATCCGCGTATTGGAAGGTATCGATCCGACGTATTCGGTCGCAATTCGTGAAAGCGGAACGGAAGGTCTTCCTGCCATTGAAACACCTCCGGCTCTTCGCATCTATGACGGAAATCCCCCCGAAACCTACATCGAACCCGGCGATTACTGGGATGGCGAATCGGGATTGAATCGTACCCGTGCCGTGTCCGCCACCGGCAAATATAATGTTTCCATGTGGTCCTGGTGCGGCCAGCAATCGTCCAATTCCATCTCCACCACACAGCGGTATCTCGATACTCTCAATCAACTCGAAACCGAATTTCCCGCCATGCGGTTCATTTACATGACCGGCCATACCGATGGCTCCGGCCTTGCGGGAAAACTCCACCTTCGCAACGAACAGGTCCGGCAATACTGCCGCGACCACGAAAAGGTCCTCTTCGATTTTGCCGACATCGAAAGCTACGACCCCGATGGCAACTACTACCTCGACAAAGGAACCAACGACAATTGCGACTACGCCGGCGGAAACTGGGCAGACCAATGGTGTGCCGCCAACGCGGGTAGTCCTCTCTGCCGTTCTTGTTCCTGTGCCCATTCCAAATCGCTCAACTGCAATATGAAGGCCCGCGCTTTCTGGTGGATGATGGCTCGACTGGCCGGCTGGAATGGCAACCTCTGTCCGAACCTTGATGATGACATCCGCGTGACCCTCGGCGATTTCGCCGTCCTGGCGGAAAATTGGCTCGCTGCAGGTCCCGACAATCCCGCCGACCTCAACCGCAATTCCATCGTCGATGAAGCCGACCTGTCGATCCTCCTTGACTATTGGCTTCAGGATTGCCCGAGCACGGGAGAATAAATATCTGAATCCGTGAGAGGATAACATAGCCTTCCGAAATAAAGCATTGGCAAATGCCAAAACCCGCTATTTTACCTCAACTATAGTTGTCGCTAAATAATTTCAAGATATGCGATTTTTTCGCATAGTAATGTTCCTGTCATTCCGTATATAATACCTTTTTAAGCGAAAGAACGAAGTTCCGCGGCCGAATTTCTTGGATTCGTTTTTTCATCGTTCCGATATCGATTGAAAGGATTGGATATGTCGATTCAACGCAGATGGATTTGGACAATCTTCCTGTTCCTCTCTTTCTTTACGATTCTGGCTGTTCTCATCAAGTGGTTTGTATCGGATCCGGGGCAGGAAACAACAGGATCCGTTCGTGTATCATCCATTCTTCCTCGAATTGTTTTCGAGGATAAAGATTCGCAGGAACCGATGCCCAATTATGAACGTTTTCGCAATACCGAAGCTGCCCGTATGGCCAGCGATGTGGTGCTCAACCGTGTCGCCGACAAACTCGTGAAGCATAATCTTGGATACTTCAACGGCCGATCCGATCTTCGTCTTGAGCTGTACCAGGCGATTCGGAAAGGGAACATTGCCATCCATCCCATCGTAGAAACGGAGTTGATTAATCTCAAAATGATCAGCCGTTTCCGAGATGATGCCGAAAAAATCATCGATGCTTTTCTGGATTCCTATCTCGAAGTGGTTACTTTCGATGAAGCCAGGGGAGGCAATGAAACGATTCGTATCCTTGAGGATCAGCGGAAAGCCCTTTCGGATAAGATGGATCGCCAGCGGGAAACCATTGCTCAATTGATCGGAGAATATGGTACCCAGGAATTGACGCCGCGTCAGGACATGATGCTCCAGCAGGTCGATAGTCTCCAGCGAGAATTGATCAACGTCAATATCAGACGAATCTCCCTGGAGACCCGCCTCAAAATGCAGGAAAGTCTCCCATCGGATGGTGATTCCATCACTCCGGAAATGCAGGAACGCCGAAATACGATCGTCAATACGGATCCCGGAATTCAAGCTCTGATGGGTGAGGTTCGCCGCTACGAATCTTTGGTGGCCGAAGCAGAACAAAATTTGAAGGAATCCAACCCTGAAATGCAGCGTCGAAAAGCCATGCTGGTCAACCTCAATGAACGTCTGGACCAGCGTCGTAAACAGGTTACCGATGAATTCGATAAGACCTATCAAGGTCAAACGGCCCGCCATAGAAATCGGCAACTGGCCGAGGTCAAAGCCGAGTTGGCCCAGACCATTGAATATGAACAACAGATCGCGGCCAAGATGGAGCAGATGGATACCAAGACCATTGATGTCGGACGCAAGCAGTTTGCCATCAATGATCAGCAGGAACAGCTCACTCGGACCAAGGAAACCTATAACGAAATCTGTAAACGGATCGAGGAAATCGAAGTCGAGAGTAAACGTCCCGCCCGAATCTCTATTGCCTTTCGTGCGAGCAGCGTCCCGCTCGGGCGTTCCCGGCCGTATCGGATGGTTGTTCTGGCTATAGTGGATATCCTGCTGTTAGTTTGTCTTCTGAGAAATTCCGTCGCCTTGGCACGTTCAAGGGCACCGGCTTCTACATCTACAGCTTGAGTTTCTTGTACTTGCTGCGGCGATGCGCCAGCCGTTCCGGATTTTCCGCCCGCACTTTCTCCTCATAAGCCGCGAAGTTGCCTTGGAACCATTGCGTCTTTCCGCCGCCCTCAAAGACCAGCAGATGCGTGCAGATCCGGTCGAGGAAAAACCGGTCGTGGCTGATCACCATCGCGCAGCCCTGAAAGTCGATAATCGCCTGCTCCAGAACCCGCATCGTATCCACATCCAGATCGTTGGTCGGCTCGTCCAGCAGCAGGAGATTGCCGCCGCGCCGCAGCATCTTGGCAAGGTGGATCCGGTTTCGCTCACCGCCGGAGCACTCGGCCACCTTCTTTTGCTGCTGAGCCCCGCGGAAATTATACTTGGCGATATATGATCGCGAGGGGACCGTTGCTCCGCCGATCTCCAGTGAGTCCTTACCGTCGGCGATCTCCTCAAAAATGCTTTTGCCGCCGTCCAGTGCATCGCGATGCTGATCCACATACCCGATCACGACGGACTCGCCGATCTCAATCGCACCCGCATCCGGTCGTTCCTGCTCGACAAACTCGGAACCGTCTCCGATGGAATGCATTTCACCGC
>CAYLSB010000029.1:0-51095 GCA_964386005.1 uncultured Pirellulales bacterium
CTCTATCATATCATTATTATTGTACTCCCATAGAACGACTATGTCAAGACAATTCCGGCCATTTTCTGGCCATTTTCGCCGGGGTTTACGCTTCATGTATCAATCTATCATAGGATAACCAGTATTGACTATTGCTTTCTTCATATTTTTTCAATCCCGCCGGCGCATAGATTGGATTGGTTGCGCTTGTGGGCGGCGTTGCCGTGTCGAAGAACCACTTGACGCAGCCGATCGTCGGACCGGCGTTCGGCGACAGGCCCGTTCGCTGCATACTGCCGCCCAGAGTCGGCCATTGCGGCGGATCAACATCGGCGCCGATAGCCGCCCCAAGCATACAGAATGAGACTGTCAAAACGAAATGAAAACGAAACGCTCTTCCCCAAAGGGATTTACCCCTTGTCATCGTATAACCTCCCTACTTTGTTCCATCATCCTCCCGGCCGTATCTGTCATCAGCAATCCCGGCCGGAAACGGATTCGCCGATACATAGTATGCAACAGTTTCCCTGAAACGATTCGACCGTAAAACCCCTTTATAATACCAATTATTCCGGCTAAGATCAATCCAATATATTAATTTCCTTTGATCGAAACCGGAATCAGAATCCCATTACTAGTAAAGAAGCAGACTCACACAAGATGTTGCAGAATTTCCCGTTTTTGTGGTAATTGTTGTGTCCCCCTTCTTCCTTCCACAGTTTTGCTGTTTATGGCTCGCATGCCAGATACCCTTGATTCATCCAATCCAGATCCGGATTGTTCGGCTGCTGCAGAATCGGGTTTTGGTTGCCATATCGAATCAGATGGGTCGTCCGCTGATCCGTCCACACCCGCCCCTCGACATGGCCGTCGGCAAAACCCAGCATCCCCCGATCCGGATGGAATACTGCGGGCCAGTCCCACCAGGAATCCGGATTGTTGTTTTGCATCAGGATAAAACTGCCCATATTTTCCAATTGAAGATGGCTTAAGGCATCTTCCTCCACGAAAACGAATTTCTCCGCCGGTCGTTGAACCTGTGACATCTTCTCGGCATTGATAAGTTGTTTGGGTCCCGTCGGGAAATTCACAGTCCGATAGAGGGCAATGGAACCATACAATCCGTTTCGCGAAATGAAATCCTCTCCGTTCATCAAACCCCCGATCGAATAACTTCGATAGGGCTGAAGTGGAGCCGACCCTTCCACCCAGGACCGGTCGGATGGACAATGATACACTTGTGTATCTTGTATATAGGGATATAATTTTCCCGCTCGAATTCCGTTCAGGCGAGTGGTTAGCGTAATATCATTCCCTGACGGAAGGGAACTGTATTCCGGATTATCCGTTGGGTTAAATAACGGCATTTCCACCCAGCGATACGGAGTCCCTTTGCCGATGTAATAATTCGATCCCCCCACAAGCTTGCCGTCATTGTCCTCCGGATACGCCAGCCACGCCCGGCCGAGGATGTGCAGATTGGCCATGCATACCTCCGCCTTTCCCCAGCCCCGCGCCATCCCCGCCACCGGAAACAGGATCGCCAGTATAAATCCCACGCATCCCAAAACCACCGCCCATTCTACCCATCGACCATGTATTCGTTTCATTGGATTATCCTCTCATCGTTTTGGTAAATACACTCCCGCCAGATAAGCCAGATCCAATACGCTGTTTGACATTCCCCACCATCCGCTGTCAATCATCTCCCGCGTTTGCGGATCGACCCATAAATGAAGCTCCCCATGTCCATCGGCAAATCCCAGCCCGCTCCGATATTGATGCCACCCTGAAATCGGATCGATCCAACTGGGCGGAGTGGGAGCGTTCATCATCCACGACCCCATGTTCCATCCGCGAATGTCGGTGGTCTCCATAAAGACCAGCTTGGTCGAAGGATTCCGAATTTCCGAATAGCGATGTGCGCATTCGATGCTATTGGGCTGCTCGCCGTGCATCATTGCGCTAATGGAATAACTCCGCCTGCCTCCGCGATCGGTCGCCTTCAGATAGGATCGATCCCCCGGACAATGGTACGCCGCCGAGGATCCGACATACGGAAAAAGCTTGCCGCTTCGAATCCCGTTATCTTCATCGTCCAGAGAGCAAACGAAATCGCCACCCAATCCGCCGGCATAAGTTCCATCTGCCTTGATCGGCGGATTGACCCACCACGCATTGTCCATATAGGGACCATTAAAAACATAATTCGTCAGCCAATATTGAAGATTGGCATATTCCGGAGACCGGGGTATCATCCCGTTGACCAGTTTTCCATCGTTATCTTCCGGATACGCCAGCCACGCCCGGCCGAGGATGTGCAGATTGGCCATGCATACCTCCGCCTTGCCCAAGCCCCGCGCTTGTCCCGCCACGGGAATCAGTATCGCAAATCCGAACGCCACGCATCCGGCAATTGCCAATATCTCTGTCCATCGCCCGTTCACATTTCGCATCGCATTATCCCATTACAACTTCGAACCCCTTATCCGGTAGGGGCGGACGGCGTCCGCCCTTTCTTCTATATCCTAACGCCTATATCCGAAATCCTATTCCGCCAGCCACGTATCCGCCATCGCCGCCAGATCCGACAATCCGACATAGGAGTCTCGGTCAATATCTCCGGTAAGATAGGTCTTCGCTGCAATTCGTTTCCATCCGCTTCCGGTCAGTACACATGGCGATCCCGTTAAGGCATCGGTACATTCCTTCCATTCTCTGGCCATTTCAGCCAGATCTTCCAACCGAATTATTCCGTCCAGTGTGATATCCGCCGGCCGGGCCAACCGTTGCGTTTTGTCATCGCAGGGTTGCGGAGCGATTGCCCACAAGGTCCCCGCAAAGTCGCTGACATACAGTGTCTCATCGACCCCGATCACCGGCCAGCTCAGCCAGTTGCTCCCGTCGAACCGGCTCACGATCATCCCTTCGGGGTTGAGAACATACAACGAACGATCATCCCCGGCCGCATAGATCTTTCCGTCGGCGCCGACGGATACACTGAATCCGCCGACCATTCCCAATCGCGTAACCCATCGAATGGTTCCATCCGGATTCACCGCTCGGAGATACGGATCATCGAACGCCACATAGATCGTGCCGTCCGGCCCGACTGCCGGCGACGCCCACGGATAGACCTCTGGATATCGCTGTGGGTAATCGGTCGAGTAATATCCTCCGGCGCTGCCGGCCAGATTCAGCGCCCAAGCAATCGAGCCGTCATCCGGATCGATCGCATACAGTTTCGGGTCGTTGATCAGCGTCGCGTAAATTGTCCCATCCGCCCCGACCGCCGGCGCGTTGGCCATCGCCGGATGCTGGTTGGCCGTTCCCCCGTCAAAATCACAGGTCCATACAACATGACCATCCACTGGATCAAGCGCATACAGCGTGTCGTTGTATAGTCCGCCGACATAGACCTTTCCATCCCGACCGATTGCCGGCGATGCCATCACCGCTCCGCCAACCTGACCCGGTCCGGGAACCGCAAAGGTCCATAGCTCGCTGCCGTCGGCCCCCAGCGCGATAACCGTCCCATCGACCGAACCGAAGATCACCTTGCCATCGGCGCCAACCGCCGGCGCACCCGCGATCATCCCCGTCGTCTGATGCTTCCAGCGAAGCTGCCCGTCCGAATCGACGGCATGCAAAACGCCCGATCCGTCGCCGACATAGACCGAGCCATCCGGACCGATGCTCAGATTTCCCAATCCCAACCCGTCTCCTCCCCGTACCGTTGAAATCCGCACATCTCGCATACGCCCCAGGAAATAGCTCCCGGCGTACAGACTGGCCCCGATGTGGACATCCATATCGCTGGCGGTTCGGATCTCAAAGGGAATAATCGACACCGATTCAGAAGGTTCCCGCACGCCGTTGACAAACAGAAGGATATCTTGCGAGTTTGTCTTCCCGGCCGGCAGAACCACGCGGATATGGACCCACTCTCCCGTGTTGACCGGTGTGCAACCCAGGATATTGCCGCCGTTGATTTCGGCCTTGAGTACGCCCACGCCGTCGCGTTCTTGCAGGCGGATTCGCCACCGCGTTCCGGACGCTCCGTTACTCCCCCACATCATGATATCCGTATTGGCTTGCGTCGTCTGGATCCAGGCCGAGCAAACGCGCGGCTGGGATCCGGAGATTCCTTTGTAACCGGGAATCCGAACATAATCATCGACCCCGTCGAATTCCAGCACGGTCCCGAAAGTCGCGTCTTCAACCCATTGGGTTCCGGACGGATCAAAATTGACCAAATCACCATTCCGGGCTCCAAGACAATCCGCTGCCGTAATCCCCGATCCGTCATTCAACATCCAGCATCCCTCAAGTTGCTCTTCGGGAGACCGCGTGGAATATTTCCAGATCAATTGTCCGTCGGCGTCTAAGCAATCGAGATCGCCCCCCTCGGACGCCATAACAATCTTCTCGTCCGCTCCGAGAACGGAATTTCCCGAAATCGGCGTCAGGGTGGAATACTGCCACTTCACGCAGCCCAGTTCCGGCCCGTTGTCGTCGGCCAGTCCCGTCCGTTGCATATCGTGCCCTTCGGTCGGCCAGCGGGATTCAACCGGTTCTCCCTCCTGATAGGGCAAAATCGAAAACATTCCGCCGGGCACCGACAAAAAATCAGGTTGGCTTGACATCGCTCGGATTCGGCACATTTCGCCGGTCGTATCGGACGGAATCGTCCACGAATAGGACCCTGTATCCGGCACATCATCGGCAACCGTCTGCCATTTCTGTCCATTATCCATGCTCAATTCCACATCCACTGTCGCCGACGGAGTGATTTCCTCGACAGCCAGAGACACTTCGTCAAAATCCACACGCGGATCCCCGGTAAGTAGAATCCCGATCCGTTTGCCGACATTGGCGTCCAGTCCTTCGGATCCCGTCTCCATGACCAGCGAGACAGGAATCCATTTCCCCAGCCCCGGAGTCCCAAGATCCGCCTGCGTCACCGCTGTTATGATTGTATCCCGGTCACCGGCCGTCAGCGCGGCTTGCCAACTGGCAATCGGATTCACGTCTTTTTTACAGCCGACATATAGTTTGAGTGTATAGATACAATTCGGCCGATACGAATCGATCAACAATTGATACACACCGCTACCCCGGTCAAATCCGGTAAATTTACTTTGAGATGTCGGCATGAAGTCAAATTTCTCGGGCGTATATGCCACACCCGAATTCGGCCCGACTGTCCAACCGGGAACATCCGAATCGAGGGTGGTTACCACAACTCCCGTTCCCCAACCCGTAAACGGCCACTCAAATCCCGGATTGACAATCACAACCTTGTCCCGGTATTCAGTCCAGGCAATGGTGTGCCGACTCCCCGCCGCCCAGACATCGCCTGCCATCGGATGAATAACCTTGATTTCCGGCAAAAACTCAAATGCCCCCATGTCCAGTCGTCCATCCATAACACGCGATTGACCGTCAAGGTCTTTCAATCCATCCCCGAGAAATCCCGGATCCCCGTGATTGATGCACGGCGAATCTGCCTTCAACCGATAATCATAGACGGTAGGAGTACTGGAACTAAACGGCATGACAAACCGCGGATCGCCCACGATATTTCCGTTCTGGCACGCGATATCCTTCATCACAACCGAACCATAACTGCCTGTGTATTGGTACACTTCCCGGAAAAAGCAAAACCGGACCCGATCCGGATCCGATGTCAGGATACTTCGTTGATTAATACTATTTTGCACAATCGTGCTTCGAACCCATGTTGCCGTGCTGGTGCAATCGATGTCATAGGTGGAGGTCAATCCGTATTGCACGGGAAAATTATCGCTGATTGTACACCGCTCGATCTCGCTGCCGGCCTGCTCATCCCCCGCGGAATAAATCGCCATCCCCCGTAATTGAGAGGTGTTGCGTAACAGCAGGCAATCTTCGATCCGGGAATGGCACACCCCAATTAGCGCGATTCCGCCGCCGTAATAGACCTTAGCATTACCACTGGGAGGCCATTGACCCGGCGCAGGATACGAACTATATCCATTCCAGGAAACGTTACAGCGCCGGATCATCGGAGAACTGTTCAGGCAAAGAATTCCTCCGCCCATCATGCCATTCAATGATCCGTAACTGACATTGCTTCCACCGCCCAATTGTAAAGTCAGACCTTCGATGATCGAATCATGTCCTTCCCCTTTGTTAAATGTTACGCAGGGTCCCTGGCATCGTCCGTCAATGATGGTTGTTATGACCGTGTTCCAATCCTGTGGATCGGCGCTGCGAAGATAAATCTTTTTACCCAGAAAATCCAGATTCTCTTTATACGTCCCCAGCGATACGACAATCGTATCCCAGTCATTGGCCTGCACGATCGCCGCTTGAATCTGTGTGACATCCTGTGGCACGCGGATCACGCTGCCCACATGCAACACGACGGGGACAATCCGTTTCGTTACACCATCGACCACCACGCCCAGATCGCAGGTGTATTCGCCCTCGGTCAATCCCGTCGCATCGACGCGGATGGTAATCGTCTGCGCCGTCTGACTCAAGGTCCCGCTGATTGGTTCAACCGTCAGCCAGGAAGTTGATCCTGGATCCAGTTCCCAATCCCCGGAATATCCGTCCAGATTGTATATTTCAAACGTCTTCATCGGAATTCCGGCCACGCCTCCAGCGCCGCCGAAATCCAGCCGGTCCTGACCGGTTTCCAGAAAGATGCCCAGCGGATCAAATTCGATTGCCCCCATATCCGTCACGACGGAAGCGGCATCATCGCCATCGACCACCCGGTTTCCGCCGCGAAGATCCCACGCCCCCAGTGGAATCGGCGGATTATTGGTTCCCGCGTCAATGCACGGCGATCCGGCCGTCAATGAATACCCCGGCCCCAATTGCGGATCGGTTTTTATGTTTCCATTGACTTGCGTCGCATTTGAATAACAACTATGGCGCGGAAACGGATCAGCGATCAAATCCAAAACAATTCGTTCACCGTTGACGTTACGGGTCGTGTTGCCCCAGATGATGCAGTTGGTGATCGAACTGGTTCCCTGGGAGACGGCCGGCATATTCATCCCATCATTGCTGTTGTTAACAATCGTACAGTGCACGATCGGCCCCGAACAATTGCGTAACGCTCCCTCGTTTGTAATGCCGTGATTATCGGCGATTAGACAATTCGAAATAATACCGCTACAGGATCCAATTCCTCCAACGCTGGCTCCGGTATTGCCCGTCACGCGGCATCGATCGATTAATCCCGCAACGGTACGAATTCCCCCAACCGCAGATGAGGCGGTATTCTCTCTCACCCAGCATCGCGAGATCGTCGCCCTCGTGTCATTTCCGCGGATCCCGCCGTCCATACCTTTCTGGATGGTCAATCCCGTCAACAAGCACGCGGGACTTTCACCGCCGAATTCGACAACCGGTCCCGCAAACCCCGTGAGCGGCTGGATGATCGTCCGCGATACCACGCCCCAGTCATCGGGATTGGTTCCGGTTATCGTGATATTTTTCCCCAAGAATTGCAGGAATTCGTTGTACACCCCTTCCGCCACAACAATCGTATCGCCATACTGCGCCGCTGCGATGGCCTGCTGAATTCGTGGGACGTTGCCGGGAACATGGATCACCGCGGCTTCAACCCGCGAAACAGAAAATCCTGCGATGAGAACGATGCAAAAAATGTGCGTACACAGATTAGGTCGAAGTGAAGTTATAGACTTCATCGAACTGCCTCCCTTGAATTGTGGCATCATTTATGAGTACCTGAAACCCTTTCTCCTCATGGCCATTCATTACGATAAACCAAAGAGTATCGAATGTCAAGCAATATTTCGACAAATCCGTCAATAAATCCCAGTTATTTCCTATCAAAAAGCCCTATCGGTATTTTCCCGGATTCTCGGTGCGAAATTGGATTATTCCTTCATCCAACCGGATGAGAGGGCTACAAAATCGTATAGATTGACCTTTCCATCTCCGTTGGCATCCGCCGCCCCGGCCGTCGCCGGAGTCGTCGCCAGCCATCGTTCACTCAGATACAACAAATCATCCAACGCGACTCCCTCCGGACACGCAAAATCTCCCCCGGTGGAATATTCCCAAGCCAACCGCGGGTAATCCGCGCTATTTGTCATTATTGTATACCCGTTGCGAAAACCATAATTTCTTTCGCCGATAGTGCGCGGTCATATACACGAACGTCGTCAATCAGACCTGTAAAATAGTGGCCATTCTCATCCGCTCCCACCCGAAACGCCGCGTTCGTTATCGTATTAATCATACCTGCCGTCAACTCCCCCCCGGTTTCCAATACTCCATTGATGTACAACAACACATCCTCCGTATTGTCTCCGCCATCCGGCAATACCACGGCCACGTGGACCCATTCGCCGGTATTCACCGCGGAAACGCTATTGATCCCGGCCCCACCTCCGACCTGCAATCGCAATTGTCCCAGCGAGTTTATCCGTATATCCCATCTTGTGCCTGCCATGTCGCTAATTATCCCCTTGTATCCCCAATACATAATCGGAGCAATGGTTCCTGTTGTTTTGATCCATGCTGTACATGTCCTTGCCGCCTTTCCGGAAACGACTTCCCATAAATACAGCATAACCACGTAATCGTCGCCGTCCAATTCGATGGCGCCGCTGCCGACTTTAGACTGTGTCTCATCGACAAAAACCGGATCGCCCATTTCAACTCCTGACACTAATCCGTCGAAGGATCCATCGAAAGGCCAGTGCCACATCCGGGAACGAATACGATCCGTTAATGCCCATTCTCTGGATAAGATATCGAAATCAGAGATGGTTACTTTTCCGTTGTTGTCTGCATCTGCCATTTCAGCCGATTCAGAAGTTTCTGTCATCCATCGTTCGCTCAGGTACAATAAGTCTTCCAAACCAACACCGTCGGGACAAGTCCAGTCCGTCTGTGGCACAAGCGATCTCAACTGCGGGTAATTCATACCCTCGCAAAGTGTCCAGATGTTGGTAAAGTCCCATCCCGCTTCCGAGTACGTCATCAGCGTCTGCATCTCGGAAGTGGTTTTGCCCGTGATTCCGGTCGAGGATATATTGGCGCCTTGGGCAGGGCCGGTTTCCTTATCCCAGAAACAACCGCTTACCTCACCATTGTAGTTGAAATAATACCCGATAAATCCATACGCCGTGGAATTTCCTCTGACGGAACCAGCCGCATAACACGAACGGATCGTTCCTGAATTGAATCCTGCAATCCCGCCGATAAAGGCCTTGGATGAACTCACAATACAATGAGTGTAACAATTGCTGATGATTCCACCTCTACCCTCCCATCCCCCATCCCATTGGCCATTACTGCCAACAAGACCCCCGATATAATTTCCGGTTCCGTTGATCGACCCAGTGACGCAACAGGAAGAGATGTTCCCTTGTTTCAGACACCCCACCAGGCCTCCGGAATAGTATTCACCCTCAATGTGAACATTGATCGCTCCAAGGTCATGGATTCGACCACCGGGTCCGACATAACCAAATAATCCGGCATAATATTGTCGATATAATATGGTGACATTTCGCAAAGCATGTCCATTCCCGTTGAATTCGCCAAGAAACGGAGTCTGCGTATCTCCCACGGGTGTCAGATTCACTCCGGCCAAATTAATATCTCCTGCGAGGAGAAAATGATTGTCCCATTCCGATGGCGTATCCGTCAAATGCACCCAGTCTCCTGCGGTTCGGATGCGATAAGGATCGTTTTCTGTTCCGCTCCCCTGGGAATATCCCGGCCAACGGAAGAGTGTGGGATATTCATTCTCCACCATGATCCAATCCTTCGGACTTCCGTCAGAATCTGAAAAGTCCCATCCGGAAAAAGTAAAGGTTGATAACGTTTGCATCTCCTCCGTCATCTTGCCGGTCCCGCCTGCGCTGGTTGTCATTTCGCTGGTTTGGACATCCCAAAAACTGGCGGTTACGCTTCCGGAGTTCGAACCGATCAAACCTCCAACTTCAATGTTTCCTGAGACTTTTCCAACTGCATAACATTCTGTAACAGGTAACTGATTGGCTCCGATCAAACCCCCGACACATTCATTTCCATCGACTGAACCTGTCGCATAACATTCTTGAATCTTTCTGAAAGAATAATCGAATGAGGTGGAGTGTCCGATGAGGCCTCCCACGAATATATTTCCATTCACGGAACAGGAGGAATAAGACGATCGTACTGTGCCGCCCCAGTTGCCGCCAACGAGTCCTCCAACAGCCGTTCCGCCGGTAATCGAACCCGTAACACGGCATGACGAAATGATTCCGGGAAGAAGGAAACCAACCAGACCCCCGACTGAATTTCTTCCCTGGATATCGGCATCGATTACATTCAGGTTTTTGATCCGACCATATACTTCCCCAAAAAGCCCGACATAATTGCTGGAAGGCATAACGATCGAAACATTACGAATGGTATGGCCAAACCCGTCAAATACGCCTGAGAATTCAGTATCATCATTTCCCACGGGTACAAGATCGATACCTTCCAGGTCAATATCCGCTGTCAGGATGAAGTGTTTTTCCCAATCCCCCGAAGCCGTCGTCAATTCGGTCCAGTCGGCCGCCGTGCTGATTCGATATGGATCTTCCGCCGTCCCCGATCCTCCCGAATACGTTCCGCCAAAAGTTACCGCGCAGATCCCAACCACAGCCAATAAAACGAGTTTTATGGTCGATGATTCCATAATCCGACCTCCCTTCGATGTTCTACTACTTCACTTTAGTATTGTATGAATCCTCTGACACACAAATCAGTCCTGCACTATTAAAGAGATTGACACACCCTTTTTATTACATCAATTCCGGGGAGCTCCCAATTTAATTCCTCCAACCAATACAGATCCACACAGCATATTCAACACAATGTAGTTGCATCGAATCATTGCCTGTTTCCTCCACCAATAGATAGACGAGTACGAATTGGTTATATTTCAAATATTATAAATATTTTGTTATATATCAATCTGTCATTTTTTCATGTCATTGTGGCAGGTGGCAGATATTCCCACGAAAATACTTGGAATTTATCTTTCTTTTGTATTATTCATAAGTTAATTATTATCAAATACTTAGGATTGTTTTCATATACAATTTCATCTCTGGCACGGACCTTGCGATATCTATTTGCGGATATAAAAAGTGAAGACAGGTAAACAAAAACAAAAAGTAAAGGTATTTGGAGGTCATAACTATGTTACTGGCAAAACGATTTCCAACATTCTGGAACGTCGAAAATGCACTGGATGAAATGAGCCGCGTTTTCGATATGTTTGACGGCCCCTTCGGTTTCCGATCGATGCATAGCGGCGGATTTCCCGCGATCAACTTGTACGACAACCAGTCGGAACTGGTCCTGACGGCCGAGATCCCCGGCGTGAAGCTCGAAGATATCGAACTGTCGGTCGTGGAAAACAGCGTTACGCTGTCGGGTAAACGCAATGGTGTCCAGACAGACGACAAGACGCGTTACTATCGACAGGAACGCCCCACCGGCGAGTTCCGTCGGATGATCACGCTCAACGAAAAGATCGATCCCGATGGCGTTTCGGCCGAGTACAAGGACGGCATCCTGACGGTTCATCTGCCCCGCGTCAAGGCAGCCAAGCCCCGGGCCATCGAAATCAAAACACAATAACCATCGCTTGAAACCAGATCTATCGAATGGAACGCTTTTGGTTTCTGGAGGTACTGACTATGTCAAAGACAGAATTGACTCAACGAAAACAATCGGAAGTGACTCGCAAAGAACAGGCCGAAACGTTTGTTCCCGCCGCCGACATCTGGGAAACACCCGAAGAAATCGTCCTGCGGCTCGATATGCCCGGCGTCGGAAAGGATAACGTCGAGGTCAAGGTCGATCACGATGTGCTGAATATTCACGGCAAGGTGGCGGCGCCCATCGCGGCATCCGTAATCTACGGCGAGCAGCGAATCGGAGATTTCCAGCGGCAGTTCTCGCTGTCGGAGGAACTCGATCGAGACAAGATCGCCGCAAAAATGGATGCGGGCGTTCTGACCATTCATATCGGCAAGGCCGAGAAGGTCAAACCCCGAACCATTCAGATCCAGTCAGCCAACTAAAGATTGTTCCTCTTTTCCCGGCCGTTCCAGCGGGCGACGATCGGACTCGTCGCCCGCCTGTTTTTTCAAAAAGGATTGATGTTGCTATGAATAGAAACTTTTTGTAGAATATCCGTTCCATAAAAACGATCCGGCGCGGATACCGGTTCGCGGAGGAAACTCTTTCAACGAATTTTTGAGGAGTGCGGACATGAAAACGAAAATGTTCAGAACCATTCTTGGGGCGGCTTTACTTGTTGCGGTGTCGCTGATTTGTGTCGGCGGATGTTCCAAAAAGCCGTCCAAACAAGTACCCGGGCCGGAGACCCAGGATACGAGAACGCAACCGCCGGCCGCAAAAGCGATCGAGCTTTCGTACAGCATCTTTTTCCCGGCGGCCCACATCCAAACCCAGACGGCGGTTGCCTGGGCACAGGAGATCGAAAAGCGAACCAATGGCCGCGTAAAAATCACACCCTATCCCGGCCAAACCCTTACCAAGGCGCCACAAGTCTATGAAGGCGTCGTCAATGGCGTATCGGATATCGGCATGAGTTGCTTCGCTTATACGCCGGGCCGATTCCCCCTGCTGGAGGGTCTCGATCTGCCGCTGGGATATCCTTCGGGTGTTGTCGCTACGCAGATTGCCAACGAGATGATCGAGAAATACAAACCGCAGGAAGTCGCCGACGTCAAGTTTCTCTATGTTCATGCTCACGGTCCGGGCCTTCTGGCCACCAAGAAACCGATCCGGACACTCGAGGAAATGAAGGGCGTCAAGGTTCGCGCCACGGGCCTTTCCGGAAAGATCGTCGAACATCTGGGAGGTATGCCGGTCAATATGCCCCAGCCCGACACGTATGAGGCGCTGTCCAAGGGAACCGTGGACGCCACGTTCTGCCCGATCGAAACCCTGAAGGGCTGGAAACAGGGCGAGGTGATCAATTCGGTGACCGATACGACCGCCATTGGTTACACAACGGCGATGTTCGTCGTCATGAATAGCAAACGATGGGAATCGTTGCCCCCCGATATCCAGAAGATCTTCACCGAGGTCAATCGGGAATGGATCGTCAAACACGGTCAAGCGTGGGATACCGCCGACGAAGAAGGGTATGACTTCATTAAGTCATTGACGCCGCCCCGCGAGATCATACCTCTTTCGGCCCAGGAGCAGGCCAAGTGGAAAAAAGCCATCGTTCCCGTTCTGGATAATTATCTGATCGCCGCCAAGGAAAAAGGCCTCCCCGGCGAGAATTTCCTGAAGGATATTGAAGACAAGATCGCCCTGCATAGTAAATAACAGCCGGCCGGGAAACGATACCGTGACCCAAACGGCGGCAAGCCATCCTGTTCTGAACGGATACCGGCGTTTTCTGCGATCGGTGGTCATGATGTTGTCGGCCGCGGCGGCATCGTCCATTGTCCTGATGATGACGCTCACCTGCCTGGACGTGATCGGGCGTGTTACCTTCAACCGACCGCTGAAGGGAACTTACGATCTGGTCGGGGTTCTGGCGGGAATCACGTTATCGGCATCGCTGCCTTATACCACCAGTCTGAAAGGCCATGTCGCCATCGAGTTTCTCTTTTTGAAACTGTCGCGGCGGGGCCGACGGATCGGCAACGTGTTTGTCCATTCCGTGATCGCGGCCCTTTTCGTTTTCTTCACATGGGAATGTATCCGGTATGGCCGCTCGCTGCATCGAAATCATCAGGGAATGGTCACCCTGGGTTGGCCGGTATATTGGGTACCGTACGTCATCGCTTTCTGTTGCCTGGTGACGGTCCTTGTCGTATTGGAACATATCCTGCATCCGGATCGGGAGTTGATCAAGCCGTGAGCTACGAACAGATTGGAATCGTCGGTTGTCTTCTGCTCATCGTACTGCTGTGTACAAGCATCCCGGTCGCATTTTCTATGGCCGTAATCGGTTTTGTCGGCTTTGCATGGATTCGCGGTCTCCAGCCGGCTCTGGCCATGATCTCGATGGACCTGTATGGAACATTCACAAATTATGATCTGACTGTGATCCCGTTGTTCGTGCTGATGGGACAGATTGCTTTTCACGGCGGAATCAGCCGCAAGCTGTTTTCCGCGGCTTATCACTGGCTGGGCTGGCTTCCGGGCGGTCTGGCGATGGCGACCGTCGGCGCGTGTACGGCCTTTGGCGCCATCTGCGGATCGGGACCGGCGACGACCGCGACGATGGCCTCGGTTGCGCTTCCGGAAATGAAGCGATACGGATACGACATGGAACTGGGCACGGGAACCGTCGCCGCGGGCGGCACGCTGGGAATGATGATTCCGCCCAGCGTGGTGTTTATCGTCTATGCGATCATGACCGAGCAATCCATCGGAAAGCTGTTTATCGCGGGAATCGTCCCGGGCGTCCTCACGGCGGCGATGTTTTGCGCGGCGATATATTGGATGTGTAAACGTCGGCCGAAGTATGGACCGGCGGCTCCGCCAACCACATTAAAACAGAAGGCCTTGTCGCTGAAAGGAATTTCGGAAACCCTGATTTTATTTCTCCTTGTTATGGGAGGAATGTTTATGGGCTGGTTCACGCCCACGGAGGCCGCTTCGATCGGTGCGGCGGGAACGATCGTGATTACGGCGGTTCAGAAGAAGTTATCGTGGAAGATCTTTGTCCGGAGTCTTCAGGAAACCATGCGGACCTCCTGTATGGTGATGGTGATCGTGATGGGAGCGGTAATCTTCGGGCGGTTTCTGGCCATAACCCGCTTACCTTTCGCCGTAGCGGGCGGGCTTTCGGAAGCCACCTTGCCATCGTGGGTTGTCGTCGGATTGATTATGTTGTTTTATCTGGTAGCGGGTTGTTTTGTTGATGCCCTGGCCCTGGTTCTATTAACTGTCCCTATCTTTGCACCGGTGATAGAACAAGTGGGTTTTGATCTGATCTGGTTCGGAGTGATCATCGTGCTGGTTACGCAGATGGGTGTCATTACGCCGCCGGTGGGCGTATGCGTATATGTAGTCAGCGGGATTGAACGCGAGGTGCCGCTGCAAACGATATTCAAAGGAGCCATGCCGTTTCTTTATTCGATGGTTGTGGTGGCCATTTTGCTGACGGCTTTTCCGGCTTTATGTCTATGGCTTCCCAACTTGTCCCATTCGCATTAGATTCCGATCGAATGGATTCAACCCTACGGAGGTAACCATGAACACCCGTCAATCGTTACCGGTCGGACCGTGCCGAAAGATCCTGTTTTGTACGGATTTTTCCAAGAATGCCGCGTTTGCCTTTTCATTCGCCGTCGATGCCGCGCTTCGGCGGCCGGGATGCGAACTGTATTTGCTTCATGTCGTACCGGAGACCGATGCCCAGTTCTGGAAAACCTACATCTACGAAGTCGAAGATATCGACAATAAGGCCAAACAGGATATCGATCAGCAAATCGATCAGGCCTATCGTTCACGATTGCCGGCGGGGATCGAATTGAAAGTCGAATTCCGTGTCGGGCGTGACTGGCAGGAAATCCTGAACTTTGCACAGGAAAAAGACATCGACCTGATCGTGATGGGCCGCCAGGGCAAGGGCTCGCTGCAAAAAGCCCTTTTTGGAAACGTGACGGAGAAAGTCGCCCGCAAGGCCGATTGTGCGGTGTTGATTATTCCGTTGTCGTTTGAGGAAAAACTCGAGGGGTCGGGGCGGTAACCCGGGCGACCGCGTTTTCATCCGGATTGGCTTTGGGGATACGGCGGGGATACGCGAATCGGGAAAAAAAGAGGCCCCTTTCCTTCCCGGAAAAAGGCCCTTGGATTTGACGCAGAATGACCGATGGCGATCAGGTATTCTTTTCGTTCAATTGACGTTGCAGGTCCGCGTTTTCGCGCCGCGTCGCTTCGAGATCAAAGATCAGATATTTGATGCTCACTCGCAGATAGTCGAGCGACTCCTGCAGAGTCGAGACGCTTTGGCGCAACTGTTTGTGACAATCGCCGGTTTGCTTAATCAGGGTGATCAGCTTATCCTTTTGCGGGGACGGCATGGAGCTGATCTCGTTGACCAATTCTTTGAGTTTATCTTCAAACAGCGCTTCGTTCATGGTTGGCCCCTTGTGCATTCACCCTCGTTATCTCCACCGGCATCACGTACCGGACAGAATCGATATTCGGATCCGTCCATGACCCCCACAGGTATCATCCATGAACGCATTATAACATAAATACACCCCAAAAGCAAGCGATTCAGACGTTTTCCAGCCATCAAAAACAACATGGGAAACGGCCCAGGAACACCGAAGGGGCGGTATTTATCGGCCGTGGATAAAAAATCGGGAAATTCGGTCGATCGGATGCCTCGCGGAGATTGACACTGCAATGGGATGAAGATCAAGGGGAAGGATGGGGGAATATCAGGGCTTTCCGCAGTAATCGATCAGGCGGCCGATCTCGCTTCGCAGGTCTTTTCGGTTAACGATCATATCCACGAAGCCATGTTCCAGCAAAAACTCCGATCGCTGGAATCCTTCGGGCAGTTCGATCTTGATGGTCTGGTAGATGGTTCGCGGTCCCGCAAAACCGATCAGGGCGTTCGGTTCGGCAATGATGATATCGCCGAGCATGGCAAAACTGGCCGTAACCCCGCCGGTGGTCGGATCCGTCAGTACCGAAATAAATAATCCTCCCGCTTCATCGAATCGGGCCAGAGCGGCGCTGGTCTTGGACATCTGTCCCAGGGATACGACGCCTTCGTGCATTCGCGCTCCGCCGGAAGCGCTGATGACAACCAAGGGAAGGGATTCTTCGATCGCACGGTCCACCGCCCGAACGAATTTTTCTCCGACGACCATTCCCATCGAACCGCCAAGAAACGAAAAATCCATCGCCGCCAGCATCAGGCCCCTTCCGCGAATAAAGGCCTTGCCGATCAGAATCGCTTCGCCGCTTCCTTTGGCATGAGCGGATTGTATCCGCTCACTGTATTTCTGTCCGGAAGAAACAAAACGCAGGGGATCGGTCGAGCGCAATTCGCCGCACATTTCCTCAAACGATCCCTCATCCACCAGCAATTCGATCCGGGTCCGACCATCCAGGCGGAAATGATGGCCGCATTTGGGGCACACGTGGTGGTTGTCGGCCACGGATTTGCGAAACAACATCTCCCGACATGACGGGCATGCCAGCCATAATCCCTCGGGCATCTCCCGTCGGGGTTTAAGCGAAAAACCATCCCACTTGGATTTACTTGTTTTTGTCGCCATTCGGTTCATTTGTCATTCTATCATTTCCTCGCCGACCATGAACATTGAATCTGTGATCGGAGGCGGATAAAGGATCATTCGTATGCAGGGATCAGAGTATATCATATCTTGATCGGAAAATCCAATATCATTCTCCGTGAAATGCTCGCCGGATCGATTTCATCGCCTCCACCCGGTTTTTTTGACCAAAAATGGCGTTTCCCGCGACCAAGGTATCCGCTCCGTATCCAACGACGATAGGGGTGGTTATGGAATCGACGCCGCCGTCAACCTCGATGCGCACGCCCGGACCGACAATCCGCCGGATTTGGATACATTTGCGGGCGGCTTCATCGATAAATTTTTGTCCGCCAAAACCCGGATGAACCGTCATCACCAGAACCATATCGCACAGGGGAGCCACCGGTTCTATCGATTCGACCGGAGTTTCCGGATTGAGCGTTACACCGACGGTCACGCCCATGGCTCGGAGCTGTGCGACAAACTCCGCGGGATTCTGGACCGTCTCGATATGGAAGGTAATATGATCGGAGCCGGCCTCGATGAAACGCGGAGCATAACGCACCGGATCACGAATCATCAAATGGGTATCCAGGACCGCTTGGGTGCATTTTCGTATCCACGCCACGACCGGCGGACCCAGGGTGATATTGGGCACAAAATGGCCATCCATTACATCCAGATGGATCATTCGAGCGCCGGCATCGGTAACCTGTCGAATCTCGGAGGCCAGATTGGCGAAATCCGCGCTGAGGATCGATGGAGCGATCTCCACGGTTCCGGCTTTGGGCAATCGATTGATTGGCATGATTCGATTCTCCAAAAGAACGGGCACCGAAGAAGCGATCCTCGGCGCCCGCAGACATCATTTCTCGATTCAAGATTCGATTACTTTTCGTCGAGGATATCAAGACATTTGAATTTTTTGCCTTCCAGAAATTCCAAACTCGCGCCGCCGCCGGTGGAGATATGACTGACCTTGCTCTTAAGGCCCATCCCAATGATGGCGCTGGCGCTATCGCCGCCACCGATGACACTCTTGGCTCCCTTGCCGGTGGCATCGGCTACGGCCTGGGCGACCGCCCGCGTGCCGGCGTCGAACGGGGGCATCTCAAAGACGCCCATCGGGCCGTTCCAGACGATGGTCTTTGCGCTGTTGAGCTTGTCGGCAAAGAGTTTTCGGGTTTCCGGACCGATATCCAGACCCTGCCAACCGTCGGGGATATCCCCCTGGACAACCTGATTGGCGGCCCCGGCCTTGATTTCCTGAGCGATCACCGTATCGACCGGCAACACGATCTCGCAATCGGCCTGTTTGGCCTTGGCAAGCAACTCCTGGGCCTTCTCGATGAAATCATTTTCGCATAAACTGCCGCCGATGGTCTTGCCCTGGGCCTTGAAGAACGTATAGGCCATCGCGCCGCCGATGAGAATCCGATCGACTTTCTGCATCAGGTTTTCGATCACGCCGAGCTTGTCCGAGACCTTGGCTCCGCCGAGGATCGCCACAAAGGGTCGAACGGGATTGCTCACGGCATCGCCCAGATATTTCAGTTCTTTCTCGATTAAGTAGCCAATCACGCGGTCCTTGCCCTTCATCAGGGAAGGCACCGTGTACATCGAGGCGTTGTCGCGGTGGGCGGTTCCGAACGCGTCGTCCACGTACGCGTCGCCGAGATCGGCGATCTGTTTGGCAAAGGCATCCTTGGCCTGCCGCAGAGCGGGATCGTCTTTGGCTTTTTTATCCTTGATCTCCTCCTCCGGATGATACCGGACATTTTCCAGCAGCAGCACTTCGCCGGGTTTGAGGGCTTTGGCCTTCGCGACGGGATCGGCTCCAATGCAATCGTTGGCGAAAATCACCGGTTTTCCCAGCAGTTCCGACAACCGCCTGGCCACTGGTTCCAGGGAATATTCCGGCGTGGGCTTTCCATCCGGACGACCCAGATGGCTCATCAGGATCACCGATCCGCCGTTCGTGAGAACATGTTGGATCGTCGGCAGAGCTTCGGTGATGCGTGTGTCGTTGGTAATATTTCGTTGTTTGTCCAGCGGCACGTTGAAATCGCACCGCATGAGAACCTTTTTGCCGTTCACATGAATATCGGCTACGGTCTTCTTTGCCATAGTGGCTCACTCCGTCATGGGAAAGAGGATTCTGAAAAAGCGGGCGAATCCTTCCCGACTCGCCCGCCGGATGGTATCTTTCAATATTTATTTGGCGATCTTCTTGAGCAGATCGATGGTGCGGCAGGAATAACCCCACTCATTGTCATACCAGCTTATCAGTTTGAAGAAATTCTTATTCAGTTCAACCGACGAGCCGGCGTCGAAAATGGATGAATGGCTGTCGTGAATAAAGTCGCTGGATACGACTTGTTCCTCGGTATAGGCCAGAACTCCCTTCAGATAGGTCTCGCTGGCCTTCTTCAAAGCGGCCTTGATGTCGGCCAGGGAGGTCTCTTTGACGGTCTTGCAGGTCAGATCGACGACGGACACTGTGGGCACGGGAACGCGGAGAGCCATTCCGGTCAGCTTGCCCTTGACCTCGGGCAGTACCAGTCCCACGGCCTTGGCGGCGCCGGTCGTAGAAGGAATAATATTCTGTGCCGCCGTACGTCCGCCCTTCCAGTCCTTTTTCGAGGGACCATCGACGGTCTTCTGCGTGGCGGTATAGGCGTGCACGGTGGTCATGAGCCCTTCGGCCAGGCCGAATCCTTCCTTGAGCAACACGTGGACAACCGGGGCCAGACAGTTGGTCGTACAGGATGCATTGGAAATAATATTGTGTTTGGATCCATCATACTTATCGTCGTTGACGCCCATAACGATGGTAATATCTTCATTCTTGGCCGGTGCGGTGATCAATACTTTCTTGGCGCCGGCCGTAATATGCCCCTTGGCCTTTTCAGCATCCGTAAACAGACCCGTCGCTTCAATGACAATCTGAACTCCGAGCTTGGCCCAGGGTAATTCGGCGGGGGTCTTTGCGCTGACCACGGCAATCTCCTTGCCGTTGACGACCAGGACGTCAGGATCGGCCTTATCGGGCGCCGACTTCTTCGAACTGACCGTGCCGTTGAACTTGCCCTGGATCGAGTCGAATTTTAACAGATAGGCCAGATTATCGGCCGGAACGATATCGCCCACCGCAACGACATCAAATGTCGAGCCAAACAGTCCCTGTTCAACCAGGGCGCGAAACACAAGACGCCCAATACGACCAAAACCATTGATTGCCACTTTCGTTGCCATCGATATTTCTCCTTAGCTACGGGTTATACTAAAGCTTTCTGGCCTGCCCAGGCGCAGAACGTAAGACGCAATACTCTATGCGCAACGGTTTGTCATGTCAAGAGAATCCTCTTTCTTTCGAAGAATTCCAGACCGCACACTCGAAAAACATCACTTTCCCATGCTGGAATTCAAGCATTAAAGCCGGAGGTCTTTACGAATTGTATGGACATGCAGGCAAAAAAATAAAGCAGAGCCGAGGAGGAGCGGCTCTGCTTCCGGTTCCTAGGTCTTTCAACCTAGACTTAAAAGGAGGAGGGCGATTATGATATCTACTACATTATACTATACGGAACTTTACCGATAACGGTTCAGTATTTTAAAGGAATTTATAAGGTTTTTCCTCGTGGGTAACTTGTAGGGCCAGAGGCAAAACAATTCCTGTTAATCTGGGGAATATTATATCCTCTTCCCTTGTCAAATAACACCCACCTATAGATAATTATAAGACCCTTTCGCTACAAAGCAAGGAATATTTATGTTTTTTGAAAGTATTAGGGGACTCAAATTCAGGATGAATCACCCCTTAATCGCCCATCGAATAAGGTCCTTTAATCTCGGCGGTTTCCCTTGCATTAAAATACCCACTCGAAAGATTCGTCCGCCGACATAAATACACAGGGAAGTAAAACCAATCACTTCCAATAGTCCAATCCAAGGTTGCCAAGCCGGAATCCCGCCGGGTGCGGATTGTCTTGCCAGCATCAGCATGGGTGTAAAAGGCGGTATCAGAGACATGGTCGTGGCGAAAAAGCCATTGGGTTCCTTGAGAATCGGTACCATCATCAACAGAGGCAACAGCACGGGCAGGATAGCGGGCAACGTCCAATTCTGGGCATCTCTGGCATCGTTACAGGCCGATCCGATTGCCGAAAAGACGGCCCCTTCCATTAATACTGCACAAACAAGATAGACAATAAACCACGGAATAATTTCCGGGGGAACCAGCGCCAGCCAGTTAAATTTCCCGACAACAGCAAGCCCCGCCCCAAAATACACGGCCGCGGAAGTCAATGTGATTCCAATTCCGCCGATCATTTTACCGGCCATAAACTCAACCGGTCGTATCGAGGCCAGCAACATCTCGGCGATCTTCTGGTTTTTTTCCTCCACCACCGAATTCATCAGCGGCATCGCCCCCATCATCACCAACATATACATGGCCATCAATGCCGCCATCGGGATCATGATCGCGCGAAATTCATCGCTTCGCTGGGCCTTTCCCACCGTTCCGGTTTTGGAATCCACGCTGACCAATCCCATGCCTTCGGCGTTGATCCAGTTGAAAAGATGCGGGACAGATGCGGCGTCGATACCCGCGTCGGCCATTCGGATCTTTCGCAACTCCGTATTCATCGGCCAGGCGAGCCACTTCCGTAAATCGTCCATGGCGGCGTTCTTTGCGTAATACCGGATTCCTCCCGTTTCAGGATCGGATCCGGGATGAATCACATCCTTGCCGATTTCCAGAAAGGCATGGAGTTGCCCCGCCCGGATTCGATTGGACAATTCCAGTCGCTGCTCTTGCATCGCATCGGGATTTGGATCAATGATTTCAAAAAAATAGGCCGGCAGAACTTTTTTTCCTGATTTTTGATCAATTAATTCGGTTTCATTTCGTTTTTGGGCCGCCTCGAGAATTGCCGGAGCGATCTGTCCGGATAAATCCACTATCGCCACCGTTTTGTCCGTCGTGTCCACACGTTTTTCCGCCAGGATGGCGAACAAAATAGACGCGCTCATGATCAGAGGCGCGATGGCCAGACCGATGATAAACCCCTTGGTCTTGACGATCGCTTTGTATTCTCGCTGAGCGACCAGAAATACTCTACGCATCGGGGGTCTCCTCCGTGGATGCGGGCCCGGCGATCCGCAAGAAGATATCGTGCAGCGAGGGCCGGGCCAATTCGAAGCTGATGAGTTTCGTCGCCGAACACAATTGCCCTAAAACTTTCTGTGAATCGACGCCCGATTTCAGCAGGATCTCACGAACCTGACCCAGATCACGAACCCCATCGACGCCTTCGATTCCTTCGGGAAATACGGCTCCGCTTTCGAGCCGAATCCGGATGATATCCTGATGATACTGATCCTGAATGGCTGTCAAGGTTCCATCCAGGACTTTGCGACCCTTGCAGATCATAAAAATGAAATCACATAAGACTTCGGCCACGGCCATATCGTGCGTGCTGAATACAACCGTTGAGCCGTCTTGCCGCATTTTCAGGATCGCCGCCCGAAGGGATTCCATATTGACCGGATCCAGCCCGGTAAACGGTTCGTCCAGGATCAGTAATTTCGGCCGTCCGATTGCCGCGGCGATGAATTGCACCTTCTGGCTCATGCCCTTGCTAAGCGTTTCGATTTTTTTGTTGATGCGATCGGATAAATCAAATCGTTTCAGCCAGGACTTGACATCGGCGTCGGGATGAGGGGCGTTTTTCAGGCGTCCATAAAATCGCAGAAAATCTCCCACCTTCATTTTGCGATACAGGCCCCGTTCCTCCGGAAGATAGCCCACGTCGCCACCCCAGGGACCCTCGGTGACACGGCCGAGGACGCGAATCTGACCGCGATCAGGCCGGAGGATGTTCATAATCATTCGTAAAGTAGTCGTCTTTCCCGATCCGTTGGGCCCGATGAATCCATAAATGCTGCCCGATGGTACGGACAGACTGAGATTTTCTACGGCCGTTACCGCTCCGAAACTTTTGTTGACCCCGTCAATCTCAACCGTCGCAACCATCCTTGTCCTCTCTATCAATCCAGTCTGCGCACGTCACGAAAGATGTTGGCGTAATCATAAAGGATCGGGCGCGAATTACGAAGGAAAAATTTCCTTCCATGTCTCGGCCACCAGCTCCATAGGCAAGCCCATCACGTTGGTGAACGATCCTTCGATTCGCTCGACGAATTCATCGCCGAATTCCTGAATCCCGTATGCCCCGGCCTTCCCCCGCCAGTTTCCGCTGCGGATGTGTTGTTCGACCTGTTCCGCGGTGAGCCTGCGCGGAATCACCACGGTTGTCGCCGCGCGAACCATTTCGAGCGAGCGTTGCCGCCAGACCCAGGCAAGACCGGTGATCACTTTGTGGGGCCTGGAAAACAACATCCGGACAATCCGCCGGGCATCATCGGCATCGGAGGGTTTACCGATGATCCGACCTTCAAAATCCACCACGGTATCGGCCCCCATAACCAGTCGATCCGGCCGGCGAGAACCCACTTGTTGAGCTTTGGCCAAAGCCAGATCCATGCAATACGGAACGCTATCGATTCCTTCGGTCGGATACAACGATTCATCCACATCGGAGGGATCCACCTCAAATGGGTATCCTTCCCGCCGTAACAGATCCTTTCGTCGCGGCGAAGCCGAGGCCAGAACAAAGTCAATCGTTTGATTCATTGGATCGGTTGTATTTCCACCACGGGGATGATCTGAGACTTGATCACAATCGGTTGAGAAATCCTGCGACAGTACGCCTCGAACGGGGCCTGCAATCGATCGATATCCGCATGAATATAATGGGAAAACAACTGGGGCGCAAGCTCGCGATTCATCCTCGCCGTCAGGGGAATCCGTCGATCCGACAAGGATCGCCCCAGTTCTTCACTGACAGGCCATGATCCGGTCAAGGCATCATACAACATTTGCCGGTACGCGCGAATACCCAGTTCACGATTGTTTTCCCGGAGGAAACGTACCAGGGCATGCGCCTGAGAATAAAAGGCCAAGGCCGAATCTCCGCTATCCAGCACCTGACCCGGATTGAGTTCGATGAGGGATGCAAGCGGGATCAGGCGTCCGTGTTGGACATTCATTTTCAACGTCCCCAACCGCCCCGTATTTCGGTCCGGCCGGAACACAAATCGCCCCTCCCGCTGCTCGAACGTTTCGAACAGCGTCGCGATACCCTCATCGAGACAACTTGGAAGACGATAGACAAAATGGCGGCCGGTGAATTGATGCCAGCCCTCATGGGCCAGGGCGGAAAACGTCTGCTCAATCCCAATGTGATAGGCCACGCAGGTATCCTTCAGGCAGTACGCCCCTTTTTGAATTTGCCGATAGAGCGGGGCTTGCGATCCGGCAAAGACATCGGTGAACGATTCCCACTGCCCCCGATCCGCGAAAAGATATACCGTCAATCGTCGGCGACTCTCGATCGGCGAAGGCAGTTGTTTTTGATATTCCTGAAAGGCGGTTTCCATAAACGCCGCCAGCCGGCCGAGGATCAACGGTTCCAGAAGCGTCGTATAGATCTCAAAGTGAGCCGTCTCCATCAAGACCCCCGGTTGACCTTCAAAGCTCCACGGTCGAACACGAGAAATACCGCTTTGCGAATGAAGATAATCGAAAATACCGTGATCAGCGGACAAGCCGCCCTGCCCCGATCGGTTCTGAGGTTGTATCCCCGGCGATTGACATGCCGCCAGAAAGGCCATCCCCGTTATGATGAGAATCCAACGCTGTGCTTTCATCCCTCGCTCCTCGAAATCGGCCAAATCAAATGGATCCGCAGTCGCCGCCGAAGATTTCGGCCGTGAAAAGATAGACCTCCGTATCGGGATTCTTCCAGGCATCCGCCGGCAGATTGGCCTTCATCGTACAGCAATACGAAAGGAATTCCTCCTTGGTCCAGCCCGTCTCCGTCGCCACCTGCGGAAGAAAACAACCGCTTCGACGACCGCGGATGATATAAATGCCGTCAATCCCCAGCCGCAACGAAAGCGGATCCTTGGTCCGTGCCAGTGGGGATAAAACGGAAATCTCGATATGCAATCGATTCAGATCGGACGGGCGAATCGGCGTGTGAAAAAATCGCGGGTCTTCCCTGGCCGCCGCCACAGCCATATTTCCGACCAGTTCAATCAGGGGCTTTTCCGCAATGAACTGCCCGATACATCCCCGAAGCTGATGATCGATCGTCAAGGTAACGAAACAGCCCTGCTTAACCATCAACGACGGCTCGCCGCATTCCGACGTCGGCGCACCGCCCCCCTGCACAGCCGACTCGACCGCCTTCTTTGCCGTAACCAAAAGGATTTGTCTGTCGGAATCTTTCACGTCCATCTCCAATTCAAATACAAAATCTCAGTATATCTGATTTCTCGACACGTTTCAATGTCCATCCGAATGGATTATACGGTTTTCCCAATCCCGGTTCAAACCAGACTCCGTATAGTTCAATTGACCAAAAGCGTCCGTTTCGTACAATAGAGGAATGAATCGGAATGCTCAAATGAAGCAAAAGGCACTGTCGCTGGGTTTTGATGTCGTGGGCATCACCCACGCAGGGCCGGTTGATCCGCGTCAGGAGGCGATCTTTCGTCAATGGCTGGATCAGGGTTATGCCGGCGAGATGGCGTATATGGTCAATCATCTCGACAGGCGGATGGACCCGAGCCGGTTGCTGGCCGGCGCTAAGTCGATTATCTGTGTCGGTCTTAATTACAATCCATTTCCATCCGACCCCGTCGCGGCCGTTGAGCCAACCGGTCGTATCGCGGACTTCGCCCTCTATGAAGATTATCACCCATTCATTCGTGATCGATTGCGTGAATTGGCTGAGTTTATTCGCACTCAGGTCCATCCAAAATCGTGCGATTTCAAGATTTGCGTGGATTCCGTCCCTATCGCCGAACGAGCGATCGCGCAACGAGCGGGTTTGGGTTTTATCGCCCGCAATCACATGCTCATCCATCCTGAACTGGGAGCCAGGCTCCTTCTGGGCGAAGTGATCACCACCGTCGAGATTGAACCGGATAGCCCTATGGACCAGCCCTGCGTCGATTGCGGCCGTTGTTTTGTCGCCTGCCCCACAGGAGCTCTGAGCCGCGATGGCGCTTTCGACGCCCGTAAGTGTATCAGCTACCTGACCATCGAACACAAAACGGATATTCCCCCGGAACTTGCCTCCGGGATCGGCGACCGCATTTTCGGCTGCGACGAATGCGTCCGCGTCTGTCCGCATCAACTCAACGCACCGATCGCCGCCAATCGGGACTTTCATTTCTTCCCCGAAAGAAACGGAATTCCCCTGCGGGTTATTCTACCATGGAAGGAAACGGACTTCGCCGGGACATTCAACGGATCGGTGGTATTACGAACGGGATTAAACCGATTTCAACGCAATGCGCGGATCGCATTGCACAATCATCGTGCGAAAATGAAATCGTAAAAAAACTCTTCCTGCGAATTTCGAGAAAACAAGCGGAAGAAGTTCCGTGTTTATGGAGCCAGGAAGATGTCGCCTTTGTCCATACAGGGGATTTCAAATCCCTGATACTCGTTCACGCCCTGAATCGAATACATGTCATCGCCGCCGATCAGGCGATCCATAACAAACGACGTGCTCCCGTCAAAGCGAAGCACATTCTGGCCCGTTCCACGATGGTTCATGCTCATCCGATCGGCAATGGCCTGATCCAGACGCGCCAGGGGACTATGGAGCGTATTGCGGTTTTTCGATTGACAGCTTGAACAGTAACAGAGATTGCCGAACAAGGGACTTCGATCGGCTAAAATGACCAGCGTGCCGGATGGATTCGGTCGGACTTTATCGCACAAAAGAATATAACTGTAGCTGATGTACTTTCGACAGGGAAAATCGTCCTGTTGCGCCAGCGCTTTGGCATCTCCACGTACGGACACGGCGCCTTTATGACCGGGACAAACAAGGATATTTTGAGGAATATAGCCCCCTTTTACCAATTGAAATATATGTCGGCTATTGGATTGGTTTTCGTTTCCCTGTTCTCCAAGCCGAAACCAGGGACTGCCGGCGATCATTGGGACATACGGTAACTGACCTTCATGGTCTTCGGAATACCGGGCGATCCCCTGCCCTGCCTGACCGAGATTGGCCGTACAGACCGTTTTCCATGAAGATTGACGCATATTTGAGAATACCGGCAAACCGATCCCGCTGACCAGAACGAACACAGCGGCCACGGCCGCTACCTTAAAAAAATTATGGAATATCAGTCGCTTTCTTGTTGGCCATGCTTCGATTGATGGATCCGGAGTTTTTTGCAACTCCACATGAAACAGTTCGGCAAGTCGAGCTTGACCGTCGGATACCTGTCTCAGGCGAGCAACGGTCAAGTCCACAAGGTTGTCGGGACAGGGTTCGTATTTGATGTGATCAAGCTCGGTGAGGGTCGCTTCGAGCTTGGCGTAGAGATCCGCCGCCTCAGGATTCGAAGCAATCAGATCACGCCCACGGTTGATGGCCTCCTCGTCGCCGCAGCGAAAATAGAAGTCCATGATCAGGTCTTGGTTCTCTTTACTCAGGCGACTCATAGAAACGACGAATCCTCTTGGTTTTTGCTCGATGTCTTCCACTTTTTGGTGAAATACGATACGGCGGTGTGAAGACGACTCTTCACGGTCCCAATAGGTATACTGAGGATCTCGGCCATTTGTTTGTAAGAAAATTGCTCAAAGTAGGCCAGAATCAAAATCGCCCGCAGATTTTCCGGCATTTCCGCTATAATTTCACGAACCTTTTTGGCGGTTTCATCGCGGGATAAATCATTGTCAGGCGTAGAGTTATAGGAGCTCAACAAGTTGACCACTTCGTCCAAAGACACCTCCCCGGAATCGGCTATGGTACCCATTTCGACGGAATTTTGACGGTGTATCTTGCGAAGGGCATCTTTGGCCTTATTCGCGGCAATGGTAAACAACCATGGACGCAACGGCCGTTCGGAATCAAAACTATCACGGCTTGTGAAGAGCTGAAGGAACGTATCCTGGAACACGTCTTCCACTAAATCCTGCTGATTGATAAATCGACGCAAAAATGCGTAAAGTGAGTTTTTATAACGGTTTACAAGCTCACGGAACGCAGATTCCCTCCCCTGCCGAAACTGCTCCAGAAGTTGGGCATCCGAAAGACTTGCCCCCGTATCAGGTTTTGGTTCCTCTTGAATATTCATCGTTCATTCTCTTTACAATCCGCATTATAATGGTTGATGGAGCAGTATTCACCAAAATTCCATCAAAACCATCAGGCATTACGATATTTTCACATTTGATTCACATATCCCTTGAATTCTGATTTGAGAATTGATATTGTGATGAATGGCAAGGCGGAGGGTCCACCTGTGCCGCTATTCTCAGAAAACAACCATGCAACCTGTATTGCATTCGGAATGGATTCGTTCGTTTATCATTGGGAGAAAACTATCAAGCCAGGATGTTAGAAAGGAGCAAAGCATGAAATGGGTGATGATTGCGACGATGGGGTTGGCGGGAGTCGTATCCGGAGGGGTGACATATAATTTCAGCGGAGGTTGGGTGGAATCGTTTGCGAATCCCGCCAATCCCGGCGAGGCCGGAGGACTCTTGTTGGCATCAGGTCCCATCGGAGTGTCGGACGGTTCGTGGGGAATCTTTTTGGCTTCGCATAGGGGAGCAAACCCAACCGCGAATCCGAATATGTATCAGACGGCGTATGAAGATAATGGAATCGGAAACATTTCCATTACATTGAATTCCATGGCGGATACACTCTGGTTTTCAACGTTTTCTCTTCAAGTCGTGTCCGATGTTATCGCCAATACCTTTACGATGACCGGGGCCGTGGTTGATGATACGAATACATGGAAGGTGGATATCGTCGGCTCAGGATCTGTAACCGAGTTTTGGGGCGATTCCCAGGGCGGAATCATTGAAGGGACCTTCGAGCTGTGTCCTGTGGTTCCGGTCCCCGGAGCCCTGTTGCTTGCCTCGATGGGAGTCGGCCTTGTCGGCTGGTTGAAGAGAAATCAGAGTTTATAAGTTGTGTAAAAAACCGGACGAGGAAAGCCGAAGCTTGCTCTTCGGCTTTTTTATACGCTCCGCTTGGAATGTATCGGCCCGTTATTCATTCCGGGAACGATTCATTATGGCCGGTTTGACGGGCACCGGGACAGCCACAACCTCGCCAGCTCGGCCAAATCAAGCGCATTGACAAAGCCGTCGTCGTTGAGATCGGCAGGGAGATCGTCGCCGGAGTCAAGCCATTGTTCGCCCAAAGTCGCCAGGTAGGGCATATCGACAAAACAGGCCGGAGCGATCTTGACGGCGATGTCTCGCGAGAACCTCGGCAGCGGAGCTTGAAGAATCCCCATCTCCGACGAGATCGAATTGCTCGCGATCAATCCGCCGGGCGGACGTGTGGCGTAGGCATCCACAAAATAATCGCCGTCGCTGAGACCGTGGACGGTAATATGTTCGTTTTCAAACGGCGGATTCGGCGTCCGGCCAAGTTGACTGAATGTGTCGAAAATCCACAACCACGCATGGTCACTGCCAATCAGGCCAATGGAATCCAGCAGACCGATGTGTTCGGGTACGAACTGATAGGATCCGATCTGGAACCAGTCCTGGCCGGTATTCTTTACCTGTACCTTGTGCGGACCGGCCGGCAACGGAACGGCGATATCGAAATTGCCGGCTCCATTGGTATAGGTCGCCGAGTGCACCTGTTGGTTATCCACCATCACCGTTAGGCCATTCGATCCCCAATTGGAAACCTGAACAACATGGATAACCAAGTTGCCCGCCTCCGGGAAGGTCAGATTGAACGTCGGATCCGAACGAATGGTGGATTTCGAGGAACCATGCAGCCACTGAGACAACTTTTCCAAACCGGGAAACCGACCGTTGACCAGCGTAAAATTCGTCTGAGTCGAAACCGCCCAGAAATCGGATAATCCCGGCGTCGCACGGATGGCTTCGTTGCCGGAGACAACGCGGTCGGCCTGCCTCAACGGTATGCCCGCGAGGTCATCATGGCCGCCGTACCGCGACAGAGGCAAAAACTGATTGTACAGATCGAGTTTGTCGATGTAACTATCCCACCACCACAAGTGCCCGGAACTTTTCAGATGAAACGCCGACCAGATGCCGTTGTGCAAATCAAGGGCTTCGTAAATCTGCGAGCGATAGGGTTCGGCGAACTGGTCGGGATTGTTTTCCGGCGGAAACACGCCGGCAAGAGTACCCAGACCGAATTCTCCGAAGACGACGGGCTTTTTGTATCCGGCGAGTTGAAACGCAAGATCTTCGAACATGCCGACCCTCGGTCCGGAATATGTATGGACTTGGATCAGATCGATGGCCGGTAGTTTCCAGATCGCGTCGAATCCGGATTGGTGGCTGCTGGTCGTGATGAGATGATCGAACGGATCAACGCCGCGGATGTAATCCGATATTTCGCGATGCCAATTCACCACATGGGTTGCGTCGGCCGCCCAGCCGTTGGTGTATTGTACTTCGTTCCACAACTCCCACGCCAGGATCGCCGGACTATAGCCCCACCGAGAAACGATATAGCGGTATTTATTCTTCGCCAGGCGGATGGCGGCGGGATCGGTGAAAAATTTCTCGGGCCCGTCGAGAAAACCCCCGCTGGAGGCGTTGTCATCATTGTAAGGATTCACGGTCCAGTTGGCATCGGTCGAGGTGCTGAACTGCCCGTGATGTTGCAGCACAAGCTGGAAGGCGATGCCGTACTGCTCCGCCAGCTCGACCACCCGATCAAGCCGCTGGGCAACCTGCATGCTGAATTTGCCGGCTCCGTTAAAATAACCCGAGGAATCGGTTACGACGCCTTCCAGCGCAAGACCCCCGGGGCTGCCATACGTGCACATCCACAACCGCGACCAGTTTTCGCCGGCGTTGGACATGAAGGCGAAATAATGCTGCCAGCCGGCCAGGCCTCCTTTCACCCAGCAAACATTGTGACCGATATTGATCCGGCTCGAGCCGTCGTCGTACGCCAAAAACGACGAATCCAGGGGATGGACGCGAAGGAAACCTTTTCGGGATCCCGAAACGCATTCGAACGTTCCGGCATGGGTCAAGAGGGCGGTTCCCTCAGAGTCGATGATCTGGATGGCAAAAGACCATATACCGACCCGATCGGGAGCCAGCCGCGCCGTCCATATTCCCGGTCCGGGATGGGTATAGGATTCCGGATTGGATCCTTCAACCGTATAGGGAATCAAAAAGAAAGCGGGTACCGTGACGGTGGAAAGGTCGGGACGGGTGAAAATGACGGAGGCATCAATCTCGATCGGATCAAACGGATCGCTATACGATCGGGCAAGATCAAACGTCACTTCCAGTTTTTCATACCGGCCGAGGACGCCGGAGTTGATCTGTACGTTGGATATCTCCGCCCCCGTAGCCCAGGACACCGCCGCTATCACCCAGCCCACGCCCAACACAACCATCTTTTGGATATGATCGCTATGCACAAACCCTCATCCATTAACGGTAGATTTTTTCCTCTCGTTATTTTATGACAAATCCCGGCGAAAATCAAGCCGCGAAACGATAGAACCTGTTCGAATTCGATTCATCATGAAAATTGACCCATCATTCGGCATGGATCGTGGGGACAAAGGATGATCATCGGATTAGCCCTGCGGAAGCAGGTTGGGCAAATGACGTTCAAGATAATAGCTTGCCGCCTTCGCGGAAGTACAGGAACAGGCCATACTCAACTCGAACTGGACTTCCCGAAGGCAAACCATACTGCTGCGGCCAATGTCCGAACATTCGGCGGTTCGAAAGATGGCGGGCAGCAGGGATCGAAGATACAATACTTCCGAGGCCGTTTGTTCAGAGTCGCCCGATTCCTGTCCGGTCAACCCCGCCAGCAAAAGCCCATACTGATACCCGAATTCAACGCCGCCGGCAACATCGGGATACTGGTGGTCCTTGAGAATCTGGACAACCACGTCATGAACCATGAATCGGGTATAGGGCAGGGATTGGCATCGTTGCAGATGATCAAAAAATTGTCGATATCCCCCGATGTTTAGAATACGATGGCTTTCAGCCAGATGGGATCGGGCCAGGGTTAGCAGAGTTTTATTCCCCTCATAACGGCCAAATACAAACTGAAATCCCCAAAAACCCGATGCAAAGCCCCATCGCTGATGGGATTCTCGATGGGATTCGAGAAAGAACCAGGGTTTTACGACGGCGTTTCTGCCACCTTTAATCATTCCATTGATGTTATTGTACATATGAACTCCTTTCCCGGGACCTGCTATCTATTAGGATAGCGACGGAAAATCGTATATGTTGAGGGGAGAATCGGTGGTTTTTAAAAAAATTGGACGATTTTCTAAATGGAAGGATGGTTTTTGAATGTCCGCTATTGAAATGGAATCGCACATGGAGTAAGATAGGTAAAACAGGATTGGATCGATCAGGATTCCCGGGTACTCTTGGAGACGGGCTATTATGCCTCTTTTCTCACCGGAAAAACAAGAATCTACGCCGAATGTCGATGCGGCGGCACGAATCTTTGCCGAGCATGGCGCGTTCATTCGAGGGGTCATTGGCTCCCAGATTCGGGATCCCAATACGGTTGAAGATGTCTTCCAGGGATTTTTTTTGTCGTTGGCCTCACGAACCTTGCCGCGGGAAATCAACCGCAACTATCTGTACCAGGCCATCGTCCATGATATTATCGATTCAAAACGGCGAAACCTTCGATACCACTCCGCTTTACAGAGAAACCGGGAAGATCCGATCGATCCGGGTCCGACCGAGGATCCGATTCGTCAATCCATTGAACGGGAGGAAAGTTCACGAATGTTTGAATTAATCGAACGGCGACTTCATCCAAGCGAATCGGAAGCCATTGTTCTGCGATTTAAGCATGAGATGAGCGTCGAAGATGCCGCCCAGCGTATGGGGGTGGAATCGAAAACAGTGAGCCGGTATGTATCGGCCGGATTAAAAAAGATCAGGGATTTTCTCCAGAAAACGGAAGGAGTCGGCCATGGTCGCGCATAAATCCAACGGGGAATGCCAAAAGGCCCGAATGCATTATTATGAATTCCTCACCGGACAAGACCTTGGAAACGATCCCGGACCGGGAATGCATATTCGTCATTGCCCGGATTGTCAGGCCGAAGTGAATCGTCTGCGGGAATGCCTGGATCGGGAACAGGCGGCTTGCGGCGCTCTATCCGAGGATGCGATCCGTCATCTTCGGCTTCATTTCGGCTGGGTGGGTCGTCCGGTGACTTGCGATATCGTTCGTCCCTTTTTGCCCGCGCTGGCCAATCCCCGCTTTGCCGTGACGATTCCCACCCCGATCACGGTTCATATCGATCATTGCCGATCCTGCGCCGGGGAACTGGAGACCCTCCGAACGATGGAACTGGACCCGGTTCAATTTTGCCGGCTGGGTCAGCTCCTGGCCGAATCCTCACGACCCTCGTCGATGGAATGCACGATTTCCTGCGGCCAAATCGAAGCGATCGCTCAATTCCGTTACGAATCCTGTACAACCGAGGATCTTCGACATGTCTGTCTGTGCCCCGAATGCCATCGACTGCTTCTGGGGTATCGACAGGAATCCTTGCGCGCTCTGAATCAAACCCGGACCCCTTCCGATTCGTTCCTCTGCGAACATGTCACCGCCAAAGACCTGTTTGACTACGTGTTGCCGTATGGCATCCGACCGGAGGACGATTCCAATTCCCAATTCCGGCCGTCGTTGGTATCCCATCTCCTGGCGTGTCCGAAATGTATGGCCCGAATGATCCGTCTCGGCGATACCTTCGACGGTCTTCTTCAGCCGCATTCGTCCGGAATCGTCACCGAATTTTCCTTCGGAACCAATCGCCGGGCAACGACCGACGCCGTGGCGGATCTCTATTCCGGATGGCCCGTGAGGGTATCGATCCTTGAAACGGCGCCGACCCTGGGGGAAACTTCATTTCCGCCCGCTTCAACCTCGCGCGAATCGGCGATTCCCGGCCCGCAACCGAAGAGCAATTCGGCCGCTCTTCGTCCCTGGATCAAACCGCTGGCCGCCGCCGCCGCAATCCTGATCATCGCGTACCTGATGATGAGCAATCCGATCGCCGGCGCCGTCGAACTGAAACAGGTGTATGAGGCCCTCGGCGCCATCCCGAATGTGTATATGCGAGTATTCGGGTCCGAAAAGGGATCTTCCGATCCGATTCAGGAGATACTGGTCTGTCGTTCGATGGGCTTGAAAATGATTCGTAATTCGGATCAATCCGTCCTGTGGGATATCCCCAACGCATCCCTGTTCACTCGCGACAATCAAACCGCAACGCGGACCACGGCGGAGTTGAATCCGGAAAGGATAGATCGGCTAAAGCAGGAAATACAATTCCCCGGTGAAATTCTGCCGTTCCGAACGCTGAAAGATGCCCCCCGGACGATCGACTGGAAACAGGTGGAGGAACCCGGAATCGAGGCCGATACGACCGTCCGGATTTACGAATGCACCTGGGCCGATCGATCCGCATCCGGAAAAGAAATTCTTCGAAAGTGGCGCGGACATCTGGATTCGACAACGTTATTGCCCTCGCGAATCGAACGGTGGGAGAAAGAATCCGGTGAGGCCGACTTTGAGCAAACCAATGTCATTCTCGTCGAATACCCGACGGATCAGCAGGCCCTGATTCTGGCCGAAATAGAGAAACGCTAATTCGGAATCCATAATGGCGAGCGATTGATCAGGATTTCGCCTTCCTGGGAGACGCCCAGGCGATCGGCGGAAACATGATCCGCATGGCCGTCGGCATACCCCGCGTTGACCGTCCGGGAGGGGTGACGGCCGAGATAGGCATCCTGTTGATGACGGGCGTCGATCTCGCGGGAAAGATTCGATTCCATCCCCGGTATATATCCGACGGTATCCCGCATCGCGTTGTCAAAAATCGGCGTCGGAAAATCACAGGCGGCCCTCCAATTCACCAGACTGTACCCGCTATCGACAATCACCAGCGTCAGCGACGGGCTGCGAATCTGAGACAATCCCATCGGCGATTTCCCCACAAATTCGGATCCGGAGATTCCTTCGGGACTTTTCATAATCGTCTGGTTCACCCCGTAATTCCCGCATAAGATATTTTCGGAAAGGTGATGGCTTCCGAGAATGCAACGCGACGGACACCGGAGAATCTGACGTTCGCGACCCCGTTCGTAGGGGATATCCAGATAATGAAACCACCAGAATCCCCGCCAGTCATAGACCGGATCGCCCGGGTAATCTCCGGGGGGAGCGGGGATACCCGGAACCAGAGGACGAAATCCGATCGGAAACACGCTGTTGTCCTCATGATAAATTCGAAGGGAAACATTCAGACCATTCAGGTTGGACATACACAGTACGGACTGCGTTTTTCGGCGAGCCAGACGGAGAGAGGAAATCAGGATGGATAACAACAATCCGAGGATCACGATGACGACCAGCACTTCGACCAGCGTGAAGGCCGCACCCCTTCTTCGATGGATCCAACCGGGATTTATCCGACGGGCTGGCATTGGGTTGAGTCGGGAGCTCCGGACGAATGGAGATCTTCGGCGTTTCGATGGATCCGCAGAACCCGATGACGCAGGATTTCCGGGGAGAGAACCTGGACCTGATCGGCATAACCCACAATCCACCATACGATTTCATTCAACCCATCGACCAGAAACTCCAGGATCGCATGGCCGTCGGTTTCCATCCGGACTTTTTGCGTTTTGTGCCATTGGACCGAACATACATTTCGCGCCACGACGGGAGAGAAACGCAACCGGACCGGGTACAGTTTCCCCTCCGGACGAATGGACCATGCATTACCCACATAGGCATCGAGGTTGAAAGGAATCTCTTCGGTATAACACCGATCCAGAACCGTCATGTGATGAATTCCATCGAGGCGAATGGTTTCGATCCGTCCCGAATAGGCCGCCCGCCCGATCACATACCATGTTGTCTTGTCAAAGAACAGATGGTAGGGGTATAGGAGGATTTCCGGTATCGATGCCCCGGCCCCATAGCGCATGCGGACCATTCGACGATGGACGATGGCCGTCTGAAGATCAAGAAATCGGCCCTCCTCGGAAGGATTGGATTGAACCGCCTGAGATCGCACCGAAATCCCCGACAGGGTGGAATGGCACGATTGACGCAGAGCGGCCGGAAGCGTGCTTTTGATCTTCATCGACGCGGAACGAATCGCCTCATGAAACGGCGTCGGAATTTGAGCCGACAACTCCCGCAGGATGAGCAAGACCCCGACCGCTTCCGAAAACGTAAAATCAATCGGAGCCAGGAAAAAACCTTTGTCAATCGAATACGTCCCCGTTTTGGGATTGCACGAACAGGGAATTCCGATATCGCGAAGAGACCGGAGATCCCGAAAGATCGTCCGACGGCTCAGGGACAACATGCGGGCCAGATCATCTACGGACAACTCCTCGCCCGATTGCAGTGCCGTGATAATCCGAATGATCCGGATCGAACGACTGATTTCTGTCTGATTCTCCACAACCAAAGCCCGCCGCATATCCAGGGATTTCAGTTCCGATAGCGATTATTCTATCGTTTCCCTCCCGCCCTGTCAATCCGGAAGATCCGGGCAACGAATGGAACCGGTTCGATCGTGTTTACCTCAGGCAACCGCGGATGGATCGCTGAATATACATCTCGTCGGTCGTGCAGGAGTCGAGATCATAGAGATCATTGATGCAATACGCATAGATCCCGCGAGGAATCCCCGTTCCTGAACACGTGCCCGGTTCGGTGCTTTCCTGGCAACCCCAGATGGCGTCATATTGTCGGTATTTTCCCGTACAGACCCCCCCCGGACCTCCCAGCGGTGGCGGACACAACACCACATCAAACAACTGAATGGGATCGCTGCACGCGTAATATCCGGATCCCACGATACTTCGGGCGGTTGACTCGTCGATAAGGATTCCTTCCGTCTCGGATCGGACCGGGGCCGATGTAACCCACAGAACCACCCCTTTCCATTGCTCCAGAAACTCCTCCACCCCCACGGACGAATAGAAAAGACGACTGGTCAGATCCACGATCCAGACCTGCCGATCCTCGATCCGATCCAAAACGACATAATGGTTGGAATCCGATAAATGCAGGATGGCGGTTCCCTCGTTCATCGACTGCAATCCAGCCAGGTCCGTCCGTACTGCCCGGGCATACAAACCGAGATGCGCCATTGCGTCATTCAGTTCCATCAGACTGACGGCGTTCTGGGTGGATATGGCTTTGGTCAGTTCGGATTCCGTTGCCGTCTTGCCCATCCGCTTACACACATACCCCGCCACCGTACGAGCGCAGTTTGTCGAAAGGACATTCTTGCCGGACAGTTCGGTTTTCTCCCGGATCAGCGACTCTGTATCGGCGGCCGGATTCATCCGGAACCAAACGGGATTCTGCAGGAAGGGATGTTCATACTTTACCATCGTCCCCTTCGACAATATAAACGAGGGTTGAGATAGAGCCGGTTCCCCGACCCGCAATCGCCACTGCTCATACGAAACGACCTTGTCCGGCTTTCCAGGATCAAATCGTTCGAACACGATGTACTGCGGTATCCAGTACCCCGCGATCTCGACATATTCACGATACCTCTGACGAATCGCCGTATTCCCGCCGACGATGGATTCAAAAGAGATCGGCGACAGCCCCCGCTGCCGATCGAGAATCATTTCCTGCTCGAGAGAATCCGATTTGCGAATCCGAATCCGTACTTCTCGCCGATTCTTTTCGACGGTTTCAGAAACGAATCGAACCTCTTTCTCGAGGGCCTCCCGACCATAGGGTCCCATCCCCCATGGAATAATTCCGATCTGAAACGAACCCAGGATTTGTGGGAAGGGGGCTTCCCTGCCTTCGGTAATCCATGCTTGTTGCGCCTCAGGAAAGTACCTGCATTGCCGTTTCCCATCCCACAGAATTACTCGCGTTGTATTCAAGGCCCGAAGGGTATTTTCCGCATCCGAAAAGGACCGACGGTCTTGATCGGGATCGTCCATCCAGTTCGTTTTGATTTGTGTCTGGATTCGTTCCCCCTCGATCCAGGTGGTCTGCGTCACTTCGCGCAGCGACTCATCCACCGATTGGTAGAGGTACCCGGTGGCTTCGATCATTCCCGCGCCCAGCCATGCCGGTCGTGGTTTTTGCGCAAGTTCATCCAGCAGCGCCGAGATCTGAGCGTCAGCAAGTTCGGTCTCGAATGCGAAAATCGGCGTCGTGGTCATCAGCCCGAACGCGACAACGATTCTCGCGACGCATCCGATCAAGGATGTCATCGAATCCGACGAAGACCCTTTCTCGATTTCGCTTTTTTCTTTCATCGTATGCCTCTCCCGAAAATCCTTCGGCGCTCCGTCTGGCAACGGTCCGTCAATTCGATTGATGAATTTGAATCGACCGCACAGAAGCCGGCTGGGTGGAATTCCAGTTGATCAGATCCAGCGTTACCTCTCCCGCGGCCGTACAGGTGTATGTAAAGCTGGCGATACGGCCCTCGTTAATCGGCGCGGAGATATTGGCCCCGACCAGATCGAGCCCTTGTGCCTGCGAGATCCCCGGACCCCATCGATCAAAAAAAGTAACTCGCGGCTGGGCCAGGATTCGCGCGGTTCCGTTCCCCGGCGGGTTGACCGGATCGTAGGGACGATTGTCAATCGTACCCAGGTTTGGATTCGATATCGTCACCTCCACATCGAACACATGGACCGATTCCTCCAGCGTGTCCATCTCCAGATACAACGTAACCGTTTGCCCGACGCGCAGGTTGATTTCGTCCCGGCCGTTCGGATCATGAATCATGTAGATCACATTCGGATCGTCCGGCTTCATCGGCTGCCACCCCGAAATGCCGTGCAGCCAGAAATCGGAGAACAACCGCAGATCCGACAGGCCGACCGAACCATCCCGATCCAGGTCCGCATGGTCGCACCAGTTCGGACCCGAACAGTCGCTCTTCAACCACTGGGCCGCAAAACGACTAAAATCCGTCAGGTTCACAAGGTGATCCCCGTTGAAATCCCGCGTCGGAACGTTTTCCATTGTCAACGAGTTATTCGGATCGGCCTGATTCCACTCCGCGGAATGGTTATAGGCATAAATTCGACACGCCCCTTCCGCTTCGGCCGCATAATCGATCACAAACCAGCATCCCGGTTCGACATCGCCTTCCTCGGATGTGTAGAAATCATATCCGTGAATGTAACTATCCGCCCAGTCCAGGACCATCGCCGTCGCCCCCGCCGCCGGAAGGTGAGAATCCGCCCAATCGCGCAACGTGGGATCGCCCCGCCCGTGAAGAGCCCCAAAATACCGATCCGCCGAGGGAACAAACAAACCCCCGCTCCACACCTCGTTGCTGTCCGAAGCGATGCGAATCACCACTCCGCCTCCGACCATCACGCCTTCGCCACGGTACGGAGTAATCCCGTCCTGCTCATACACCTGAATCGAAACAAGCCCCGGAGACGATGAAATGCCGATCAGGAATCCAACAACAATTTGAATCAGGTTATTCATAATCGTTTACGAAAGGTTTCCTCAAGTTCCACAAAGTAATGAACCAGGTTATTAGCGACGCAGATCAACCGAGATTGACAAAAAATTTTTATTTTTTTCGTCATTTTTTTGCGGAAGAATCGGCGGATAAACCGGATTCTTGCTGGGGTATATAATGATCGTAATTCGGACGATTCCCTGAGGTTTCCTGAAGGGATAAAACTACAAGAAACAACCAGATCATGACTATCGGACCCGAATCGGCCCCTCCCGGAATTACCCGCAACCCGGCCAACCTCGTCGAGCCATTCATCTTGCGGTGCCTTCTCCTCGTTGTGATCCCTCCATGCACATCCTCCCCGAATCCGATGTCACTTTCGCGCATCCGTATTTCCCCCCCGCCTTTTTAGGTATTTTTTCCCGTTTGACTTTTTCCATTCTTGATCTATGGTTTCTATAGCCATTGCGTCCGGGTTGACACCCTGTATCGCAACCACCATTGATTCGTGAATCCACCTTAAATTTGGATAACATAAGGAGGCAATACAAAGCCGGCAAAACAGATGAAGGAAATCGCTAAAATGGAATAAGAAATTCCAACACTCTTCGTTAAAATTGTTTTCTATGTCAGGGAGGTACATTATGTCGAACGCAAATATTGCACAATCCGATCAAATCAATAATCACGAACTTACGAAATTCATTCAAAATTCGGTAAATCTCCTGAAGCTTTCAATCGTTCAGGGCTTGAATGGTACGATGAATCCATCCGTGTATAATTTTCAGCCGAAAACGATCGAAATTGGTGGCCAAAATCCCGTGACCATTCCGAGCGTAGCACAAGTCGTCGCAGAAAAAATCCGAACGTTTGATCCCTCAAAAATTAACGGCCTACGTGTAAACCTCGGCCGTGACACGTCGATCACAAAATCCATACGATCCATGGGCGTGGATATGCGTTCCGGAAAATCAGTAATCGATCAGCTCGATCTGAAAAACCACTTCGCATTCGTTAATGACACAACCTTCAATGATGGTTCCATGCAGAAAATGCTGTCAAGTCTATCTGTCATAAAGGACGTTCCAAGTCCTATGTCTTCCCGGGATGCTCTGATGACGGATCTTCATGCCATCAATGCACGATATGCCGGTTTTCTTCCTTCAAATTGGGTAGAGGGAGTTATAGGAAGTTCGAGTACAACGGTTCATGCCGTAATCAACAAAGGTGTCAAATTCCGAATTCATGAAGTCAAGTGCATCGATGAAACTAATCCGGAGTGGCTGGGAAGCGATGAGATTGCCTGGGGAGGTTCGGCGGTCAGCGACAAGGGAACCGCAAGTAGAATTCCCGAAAAACGGGTGGGTGGGGGATTCGATGACGGGGATCGAAAAACGTACTCTCCCCCCGAAATCGTGAAGAATTTTTTGCTCGACAATCAATATCCCAAAGAATTTCTGATCGTCTTGACTTTGGCCGAGAAAGATTCGGGCGGACTTTCCGATTTCATTCGCAAACTCTACGACGCCATCAAGGGAGAAATCGCTCTGATTCTAAAAGCATTAGGTACTGCGGCCGGAGCCGCGATCGGAGCTGCTATTGGTGGTTCAGTAGGAACCGCAATCGGTGGGCCTCTGGGAACCATTATCGGCGTCGTTGCCGGGGCCATCTTGGGTGAGATCGTGAATTGGTTGGCTTCCCTATTCGCGGATGATATCTTTACCCCTCAATCCTCTTCCTTGTTTTTGCAATCGGCGCAAGATACGTTCCCCGGCGGCGGATTGGTTTCTCCACGAATGGCCCTTCACTATCGCGATCACGGGGGACACTATCGAGTTATGTATGATTGGGAAATTACCCGATAATCAGAAATCGGAACAGGATGGATTCTTGAAAAGAGGAATGGTCTTGGTATTCAAGGAAACAAGGCACAGTCAACTATTTCGAGTATTTAAATCGCCAAACCATCCCCTATCCGGCCAAAAACAATTTCCTGACCGGTTTACCAGAGACCGCCAGACAAGTAACCAGCCACTATAACGGGTTTCCCTTACGAGTGATTTCAAATCACAGTAGGTTCGATCCTACCGTTTGCGGATGATCTTTCTGCCACGCCGGGCCAGTTGTATGGGATGATCCACTTTATCTCGAACCATCCGGTAATGTTTCCGGATTCGGTCCATATAGGCTGTGTCAGGGATCACTATGTCACGGATCATTTTTAATATCCCCTCCGCAATATCTGATCGAGGACTCCCGGGATTCAGAATAGGCCCAATGAGCTCCCGGATCGTCGTGCGATCCCTGGAGCCGAACCATTTGGCATAATAGGCCTCGGTCTCCCACCCATACGCCACTACGGCAACCAGGGCCTGTCGATTCTTGGAGAGAACCGAAAACATTACTCGGCGGCAGTCGCACTTCTTTTCATTACAGAACAGCTCCAGCAGAGCGTATTCATCCGCTGGAACTCCATAATCGGTTTCATTCAGAATCGTGATACTACGAGTCTCCGCTTGGGCAATATCCGGAAAAATTTTAACAAATGCTTCGTAAGGCATACAATTCTCCGTATGGATCGATCTCGATATTATTGTGGGATTCTATCCTGTCGTCAATCCCCCGTCAGCGACAGCCAGCCGGGGGCGTCTTTGTCCTGCGTGGCGTTGGCAAAGCGCAAAGGGATTCCGCCGGGCATGGGGTTGGGTACGCGCAGGGCGAGAGTATTGCCTTTAGCGCCGGCCGGCAGCTTCGTTGAATAGATGCGATGTTGTCCCGGCAGGATTCCATTTATTATCCAATCCGTATCTACAGTATTTACAATATATCCCTTCGCATCGATCCATCCCAACTGGACCTTCCACGGATAATAAAACGGCGCGACGCCACGATTGGTCATCGCGACGCGAATCGTCGTTTCTCCCATCGGAGCATTCTCCATCTCCACCCACGGCACATACAATTCGTACCCCAGTCGCCGGGCGGCCTCCATCGCGCGCTGTTTCTGATCGTCCGCCAATTTCCGCGATGTGCTCGTATCCATCAGCCAGGTCGCATGGGTCTCCTCGACGCATCGCATAAAATCCTGCCCCTGCGGCGCGCAACCTTTCTCGGTCCACAAACATCCCCACAATTCCGGCCGGATCTCTCCGCCGATCGGCAGCCGCTTCCACGCATTCAATCCCGTCTCGCCGCCGGTCGCCATCCGCGCCAGGAAAAACCAGTCGTCACCTTTCTTCCCCGTCGCCAACGTCGCCCAGCCGAAGGAATCATCGTGATACCCCATCCCTCGCTGAAATGTCGGAGCATAGTACCCATCGTTTTCAGCCGCCGGATATCGCAGCAGAACGGCCGTCTTTTGAAATGCGTTCTCGTAGGCATCCATTATCTCAATCTGCACCTCCTTCGATGCCCAAAGATCCATCCGAGGATGCGTGTGCCACTCGCCCCAGGTACCCAACAGTCCCGCCGTTATAAAACCAATCCGAGGATCGCCATCATATCGGTTTCCCATCGCAACGATAAACGACTTCATCGCCGATCGAAGATTTATATCCTGATAATCCGGAGTGATGACCTTGGCCGGGGGTAACGGCTGCGTGTTTGTATTGATATACTCGTGAACCTTTAAACCTCCATCCAGCAAATACTTAGGGATAGCTATCGGCTTACTGGGATACTCCAGATAAAACCGAAACACCGTCTGGCATGCCCGCGACGCGACATCGGCAAGCAGATTCTCTAATGGTTCCCAGTCGTACTTACCATTTCCTATAACCACACTATTCATGGCAAGATAGCTAAATTCCATGCTGTGTGGAAACTCCTTTCCTCCCCTGACATACGGAACGAAACCCTTCAACGGATTTAAGGTATGTGACTCTTTGTACTCAAGATCTATATGAACCGCGTTTTCTGCACAATAAACTCGGTTTAATTGCAATATAGACGATAGAATAAGACCAGATAGTATGATATGCAAAATATTTTTCATGATATTTCACTATTTATGAAACTATTTCAATTTTTGGACGTCTATTATGTTAGAGTCAAGAAGTATAGGAAAATGAGGAGTTTGTAAACAATAAAAAGGAGGAGGAAATCATGGGGCATTCAAAGGCAATCACTCGGTATGGATTATGGAAGCCGTTTTGGGGGAATAAGTATGGCCTCCGGGCGTATCCCGTGGTATTGTTATGGGCTCTGCCGATCCTAATCGGAATCCATTTGTCAGCGGCGGAATGTGTAGATTGCGGATGGGTAAATCCGGTTCGAATGAATTCCCAATCGTCGATGAAACGCAAACAGCAATTAAAAGTCGGTTTTGTCAGCCTTGGATGTCCAAAAAATCAGGTTGATAGCGAAAAGATGCTCGGCCTGTTGGGCCGGTCCGGCTATATCATCTGCGGCGAACAGGAAAACGTCGACGTGTTGGTTATCAATACCTGTGGTTTCATCAAGCCCGCCAAAGACGAAGCCCTCGAAGTGATCCGCCAGGCGCTGGTCGCCAAGAGCCGCGGCCGCGTCGGCAAGGTCGTCGTCGCCGGCTGCCTTTCGCAGCGGATGGGCGCCGAACTCGGCGCCGAGGCCGAAGGCATCGATGCCATCGTGGGCTTGGGCCAGCGCGATAAAATCGCGGCCATCGTCGCCTCGGCCATGCTGGCGAAAAAAGTGGACCACCCCTCCCTGTATCTGGATCGTAAGGGCAACTCCATCGCCAAAGATCGCGGCCGATTGCTCATCGGCGCCGGACACAGCGCGTACCTGCGGATCGCGGAGGGATGTAACCGTCGCTGTTCCTTTTGCACGATTCCCTCGATTCGCGGCCGGTTTCACAGCAAACGAAAGAACGAGATTCTCGCCGAAGCCAAGGAACTCGCCTCCAACGACGTCAAAGAATTGATCCTCATCGCGCAGGATAGTACCTCGTGGGGAAGAGATTTGAAAATTCAGGATGGTTTGCCGAATCTTGTTGAGGAACTCTGCGCCATCGACGGCCCGCGATGGATCCGCCTGATGTATCTGTATCCGACGGGAATCTCCGACGCTTTGATCGAGACGATTACTAAATCACCAAAAGTTGTCCGCTATATCGATATGCCGCTTCAGCACATTAGCGACCCCATTCTTCGCGCGATGCGGCGCAGCGACCGCCGTGAAACAACCGTCGCTCTGATCGAACGATTGCGCGCTGCGATGCCTGACGTTATCCTGCGGACCACTCTGATTGTCGGCCTGCCCGGCGAAGGCGAAAACGAATTCTACGAGCTGCTGGAATTCGTCCAGTGGGCCAGGTTCGACGCGCTGGGCTGTTTTGTGTTTTACCCGGAAGAGGGAACTTCCGCGGCGAAGATGGAGCGACAGGTCGATGAAGAAACCAAGCGACGTCGGCAGGAAACGATCATGCTTGCCCAGCAGAAGATCGCATTCGAGTTGGCCCACAAGCGTATCGGACAAACGTTCGAATGTCTCGTCGATGAGGTCAAGCCCGACGGTACGGCCGTGGGTCGATTCTACGGACAAGCGCCCGAGATCGACAGCGTCTGCCTGATCCGGCATGGTCAATTTCGACCGGGCGATTTCATCAAGGTCCGCGTCGCCGACAGCCGCGATTATGATCTCATCGTTGATCCGGTTCCGTCTTGATATTTCCGCGGGAGTATGGTATCAATTTCCGTGTCATTCCGGCGAAAGCCGGAATGCGGATGTAGGGGCGGACAGCGTCCGCCCGAATTCAAATGGGGCACACGCCGTGTGCCCCTACCTCATGGAAAAACGAATTGGAATTTCTTGGCGCCTTTGCATGAGGCCCAAAAATTGGAAATCAAAAATTGAAAATCGATAATAACTACTGGGTTCGACAGATTCCCAACGCCCTTACGGTGCTTCGGGTAATTCTGACGCTGGTGTTTTTGGCGATGATCCTTTATGCACCGCAACTCGGCGATAAGCCCGCATCGTTTTTGATGATCGCCTTCACGTTGTTCGTCATCGCCGGCGTCACCGACGTTCTCGACGGACCGATCGCTCGATATTACGGCGTAACGAGCAAATTCGGCCGTGTGGTCGATCCGCTGGCCGATAAGGTTCTCGTGTGCGGAACGTTCCTTTGCTTCGCCTGGATCGGCCAACCGAAGCTGGCTAACTTTGTCGGCGCGCCGCACAACTGGGGCGAGCTTTTCGGATACATAGTTCGCTGGGGTACGGCCGCGATTCTGATTTTGCGGGAGATGTGGGTTACGATTCGCCGCCATGTCGCCGAGGCCCGAGGCGTGGCCTTCGGCGCCGTGATCTACGGCAAGCTCAAGATGTTCGTGCAATCCTTCGGCATCGGCACTGTTATGATCGGCTGGGCCTTCGTCAGCCGTGAATGGGGCGACTGGTTCACGCTGATCACCTATATCCTGATGGTCGCCTTGACCGTCATCTCCGGTGTGCAAGCCATGCTCCGGCCCATCGAGCCGAAAAACAATAACAGTTGAGTTATTCGATAGAAAGAAAACCATAACGTCTGTTCAAATTGTTATGGGGTTGTCTGGGGTTTTAACAAGGGGAGGTAAATGGACATGAAGTTCAAAGTCTTATTGGGTTTCAGTTTCTTGGGGTGGCTGGTCAGTGTAGTGGTTTATGTCCTCAGTTATTTTGACAAGCCGGGGCTCATGGATTATTCCTTCTTGATTCATGGCGGGGTGATGTTGTCCTGTGGGTATCTAATTCTCCTGATGTGTATGACTAAACGCCCTCTTCAGAATGGGGACATTGGGGGATTCTTACGCTATATCCGCGGATTGAGACCTCCATTCGGGATCCTATTTTCATCCGGTTTCTTAGTTTTGCTTGCCAATATGATTGGAATAGGTATCTACGATCGTCTTGGTGAATCTGCACCGACAGGGACTCAGGGGGCAGAAATCGAGGCGGCGAGATTTTTTTCTTCGGCTTGGATGTTTGCGTATTGGCTTGGTTGTATCGGATGGTTTGACAGGATGGAAAAGAGAAAGACCAACACTATTGCCTGAGCTTATACAATTAAAGTTCATCAATAATATGGAGGAACGAACGTGAAAAAGTGGATGGTTACAGTGATTGTGATGGGTATGGCAGCGGGGGTGATGGGCGATGTGTCGGAGTTGGCCAAGCTGGGCAAGGGCCGGACGAGGATGCAGAATGCCTTGTGGATCGAAAACGAGTTGACCGCGCGATTCAACACCAGTAAGCAGGTTGTCGTGGGCGAGATCGCAGGGCCGGCGCAGATCACGATGATTCACTTTGCGATGCCGCAGACGCTCAAGCTCAACCGGGATGTTCTGCTGCGGATGAACTGGGACGGCGAGACAGCGCCCAGCGTGGATTGTCCGCTGGTGGATTTCTTCTGCGACCCGGCGGGACTGCGTGACGAGGTCAACACGGAGCTGGTCAATAAGCGGCGCGGCTATAATTGTTATTTCCCGATGCCCTTTCGCAAGTCGGCCAAGATCGAACTGGTTTATGACGGCACGGTCGAGCCGGGCGACGCGCTGTGGCAGATTATGCCGTGCTACAGCTATGTGATGTGGCAGACGCGCGAATCGATCGGCGCAGACGAAGCATACTTCCACGCGTCGTGGCGGCAGGAGGCGCTGCTTTTGGGCAAGCAGGATTTTCTCGCGATGGAGGCGGTCGGCCGCGGATCGGGCGCCGGGGCCGGAGGTGCCGTTCTGGCCGGATAAGGAGCCCGTGCCGGATATCAAGGAGCTGCAGAGCCGCAGCGTGCGGATGCTGATGCTGTGCGGACGGCCGGAGAAGGAAATCTTCTACGCCGAACCGGGATACGGCGCTGTGGCCAAGAGCGGATACACCTTCGACGGGTGGGAACTGCCGAACTATCACTGCCGTGCGGCCGATACGACGCTGGAGATCGAGCTGACGGTGCCTGCAGGAGTCGAGGGCAAGGTGCGGATGTTCGTGATCGACCCGGACAATTTCCAGGGCGGCCGAAAGCAGAAGGTGATTATCGGCGAGAAATCGCTGGGCCTCGTTGAGCATTTTCAAAAAGGAATGTGGATCGAGGCCCTGGTCTCCGCAGAAGAATCCAAAGACGGCAAGGTGCCGATTCGCATCGAAAATGCGCGAACGACCTCGAATGCGGTTGTATCGTGGATCGAGTTTATAAGTAAAAATTGACTATTGAATATTGACGATTGCCAGATAGCTGCTCGCTGGTATCTGGTCGCTGGTGAAGAGATTCCTCACGCAGAGGCGCGAAGACGCAAAGAAATTTATTGGGACAGGATTAGCAGGATTAACCGGATTATTTAACCACGGATTTCACGGATTACGCGGATCGGGTATAATCCTGCCGTGAGGAAACAGATATGGCCAATGGGCGAAAGAAAAATGTATATATTATTGCCGGGCCGAACGGTTCGGGCAAGACGACCTTTGCTCGGATGTTTTTGCCGGAGTATGTGCGTTGCCCGAACTTCGTCAATGCCGACCTGATCGCGACGGGCCTTTCGCCGTTCGCCCCGGATCGCGCGGCGATCCGGGCGGGAAAACTGGTGCTCGAACAGATTCGTGCGTTTGCCGATCACGGAGTGGATTTCGCGTTTGAAACCACGCTGGCGGGCAGGTCCTACGCGCGGCTGCTTGACGGGATGAAAAAGCGAGGATATGCACTGCATTTGTTTTTCTTGTGGATTCCGCAGCCGGGATTGGCTATTGCCCGGATTCGCCAGCGTGTCGCTGAAGGCGGCCATTCCGTTCCTGCGGCCGATGTGCGGAGACGGTTCGACCGGGGGATTCGAAATTTCTTTGCGATGTATCGACCAATGATGGATCGTTGGATGGTGTTTGATAATTCGGGGATTAAACCAATTTTGATTGCCAATGAGAAAGACGGTTTTCTGGAAGTAATCCAACAAACGCAATGGGAACAGATTACCTCGGCACGGGGATAACCATGAAGAAAAAACGGATGAGTTTGGAAGACAAAGCAATGGCCGCGATGAAGAAGGCCGTGCGGCAGGTGGTGCTGCGACACAAGAAGACCGGCCGGCCGCTGGCGATCTGGAAAGACGGCAAAACGGTCCTGATCTCGCCGGACGAAATCAAGTGATCAGTCGCTGGTCGCTGATGAAGAAGTCGGAAATCGGGGTCCACGGATTTCACGGATGACGCGGATTTGTAAATAAATCCAAGGAGGTCAACGATGAGTGAAGAACGCCGGGAAGGGAAAAGGGGATTTGAGTTGCGTGGCTGGCATGTGATCGTCGGGATTGTGGCTGTCTTGGTGATTCTGCTGGTTCTGTTTCGGGTATTCAGCCATTCGGCGCTGGAGCGCAAAATCGCCGAGCTTCGGGCCAAAGGATATCCAACGACATTCGAAGAATTGGCCAACTACAATTCGTTACCCGAAGGTGTCCCCAATGCGGCCCATCTCTATACTCAGGCATTCGATGCGTATCAAGTCCCATTGGAAGATGAAAAGAACCTATTACCGTATATCGGGCCGATTAACCCCAATGATCCGATCACGCCGGAAATCAAGGCCGCGATGGAAACATTCCTCGTGCGAAATGCCAAGGTATTTGAATCGTTGCATCAAGCAAGCATGATGAAAGAATGCCGGTATGATTTTCCAATCACGGGATTCACAACATTTATGAATCCCTATTTTCAAGAAATCAAGCAATGTGCCCAGTTGCTTAGCATCCAAATTCTGAACGATGCCATAACAGGCAAGGCCGAGGCGGCCTGTCAGGGAGCGATCGATCAATTACGGCTGGGAGAATCTGTGAATCGGGATCCGGTTCTGATTTCTTTTTTGGTTCGAATTGCGATTGATGCGATGGCCGCTTCCTCCGTTCAGACGATTCTTTCTCAGTTGTCTCCTACAGACCAAGAACTTTCCGATCTGCAGATCCAACTTCGCCAGGTTCGATCCAGCCTTCGTATGGATCGTGTGTTTATCGGCGAACGGTGTTTTCTGTTCGATGAAACGGGAACGCGGCAGAGTCTGGGATGGGGTACGGGGCCGTTTCGCTGGTTGGGCTTGATCGAGACCAATCGAATGCGTTGCCTGGATTATTTTGATCAGCTCGAAGCCATCTCGAAACTGGAACCGGAAAAACGATGTCCCGAATATCGCCGTATTGACGATGATATTTCAAATTTGCCTTTCTGGTTTGCCATGACCCAAATTTTAATCCCCGCGGTTGAACAGATTGGAATGATGGAAGTTAGGGTTATCGGCCAAATGGATTGTGCGCGGGCGGCGCTGGGGGTGGAACGGTTTCGGATGGCAGAAAAGCGGTTGCCGGAAACCCTTGAAGAACTTGTTCCGAAGTTTATCGAGGCGGTGCCGATCGATCCGTTTGACGGAAAACCGTTGCGATATAAACGATTGGAAAAAGGTTACATGATCTATACCATCGGGGAAGACGGCGAGGACAATGGAGGAGCGCCGAAGGGCAAGGTTGAAAAGGGCGCCAATTACGATTGGCCGTTTACGGTGGAACAGGAGTAGTAACATTGACTATTGAATATTGACGATTGATTATTGCTAATATTGTAAATGGAAAAAACAAGGGGCATATTTCAAATTGGATTTTCGATTTCAATCTGGAATAAATTCAAGGAATGTAATATATGAATAAAGGCTGGTCAGAGAGGCGGAAGGGGAAATTATGGCGTTGGGTCACCAGAATTATTGGGATTCTGGTAATATCATTCGTTCTGTTTCGGATTTATGGGAGGTTGCTTCTAAATCAGGAGGTTGGAAAACTCCGTTCTAAAGGGTATCCGACAACATTTGAAGAACTGGAAACATACAACCAGCTTCCAAAAGATGTCCCGAATGCGGCTGATTTCTATATTGATGCTATGCAGGCATATCAGGCACCCACAGAGCAAGAGAAGGAATTTATTCCATATGTGGGAACTTTCGAAATCAAAAATGTCGAACCTTTTCCCTCAGAAACAATAGAAGCAATGGTGGCAATCGTAGAAAGGAACTCCCGAACGCTAAATTTTCTTCATCGAGCAGGACAAAGAGAACAATGCAAATTTGATTATTCCTGTCGAGACCTCTCAATCTTTTCAAATCCCTACTGGGATCACATTAAACCGTGTTTTGAAATTCTCCGGCTGTATAGCCTATATCAGGCCATATCAGGCCATTACGACCTCGCCTTTCAGGGATTTGTAGAT
>CAYLSB010000030.1:0-49545 GCA_964386005.1 uncultured Pirellulales bacterium
AAGGAATCCGTTTCGTGGCGTAAACGCACGAAACCAAACCCGGTACTCTCAAGTCATGTGCTTGAACATAAAATCCCCATACTCAATACGAACGAATCCCCCATGTTAAACTCTACCGTTAGAGACATCCGAGATTACAGTCCCCTAACACTTTATCAATATCCAGCAGGATTTTGACCGAACCGTTGACCTTACCCATGCCAAGGATGAAGTTGGTATCGACATTGGATCCGAATTGCGGGGCGTCTTCGATATTCTCCCCGTCAATATCGAGAACTTCCTTGACGCGATCGACCACAATTCCCGTCTGGAAATGTCGATCACCCTGGGCGATCTCCACGACAATGATGCAGGTTTCCTCGGTGACCTCGGCCTCGTTCATGCCGAATTTCATCCGCAAGTCGATAACCGGGATGACCTGGCCGCGAAGGTTGATCACACCCTTGACATGAGCGGGCGTTTGCGGCACGGCGGTGATCTCCATATAACCGATGATCTCACGAACTTTGAGGATTTCCAGTCCGTACTCTTCATGGCTCAAAGCGAAGGTCAGGTACTTGCCCTGCTTGTCCAGGGAACTAACCGATTCTTCCTCTCTTGCATTCAGCGTACTGGTCATTGTCATAGTCCAACTTTAAATTGAATGTAGTATATTTTACAGGTATTATAGATCGCCTTACAAAAACCGCTTGTATTTCGGAAATAAAATGATGTTCCTTAGTAGAATACTATGGATTCAATAAAGCTTGATATCATCCAGATATCCGGGTTTTGATTAAAACGATTAATAACGTCAAATAATCGTGTGATTTTCGCGAGGATACTCCATTCTTTTATAAATATCCAACCCAAATCATTTCTCATGGGATCATTTCATGAATAATAAAAAATTTATATAATCGAAGAAGATGGTCCTATATATCAACGAAGTTTTGTTATAGACGAATCTAAACAGGACTTATCCATCAATTTAATTTGATCTTCAATCCATCGGGTTGTCGAATGCGAATGATGTGGATATTCTGATCGAACCCAAATGACGGATTCTTTCGGGAATGATCTCAGTTGTTGTTAATCACAACAAAATTCTCAAATCGATATATGGATTGCCCTGTTCTGAGGACAACCATTTTCGGTCGCTATCAAAGCAACGGGATGTTGAATTCATAATCGGCAGGTTGAATGGGGAAAAACGTACTGGAATGGAGGATAACTTCGACCGATAATCCGTAGGCGTGTCGTTGGATATCGGAATGGGACAGGAACAGAGCTGATGGGGGGATTGGAACAAAATGCAGACGAAGGAAAAAATCGGATTTGAAGAACTTCTGAAACAGCGAGTGGTCATCGGCGACGGGGCGATGGGGACCATGTTGTATCAGTACGGAATCTTTCTGAACGCCTGTTTCGAAGAGTTGAATCTGAGCAATCCCGGACTCGTGAGGCGAATTCATGATGAGTATCTCGATTCGGGTTCGGACTTCATCGAGACCAACACCTTCGGGGCCAATGAAATCAAACTGTCCAAGTACGGCCTGGCCGACAAGGTCGTCGAGATTAACAACACGGCAGTGGCGCTCGCACGAGAATCGGTCGGATCGGGGGGATATGTGGCCGGATCGATCGGCCCGTTGGGATTTGAACATCCGATTGCCGGATCCGAACATCGCCACACGGCCATTCACGCCTTTCAGATTCAAATCGAGTCCCTGTTGTCTGCGGGTGTTGATCTCTTGATTTTTGAGACCTTCAGCAATCCGGACGAACTGATTCTCGGATTGGCTCTTGCCCGTGAGATTGGAAATATTCCCGTTGTTGCGCAATTGGCCATTAACGATCGACAGGAAACCTTGCTGGGCTATCATCTGGAGCCGAGTATTCGGCGAATTGCCCGGGAACCGAATGTGGTGGCAGTGGGATTGAACTGTTCCGTGGGTCCATCGGCCATGTTGGAATCCCTCAAGCTGATTCGTCAAATTACGGGTCAACCGATCAGCGTTCAGCCCAATGCCGGCCTGCCGAGGCAGGTCGATGGACGAACGATTTACATGTGCACGCCGGAATATATGGCCGAATACGCCAAACGGTTTTATGAGAGCGGAGCCGGAATTATCGGCGGTTGTTGCGGAACGACTCCGGATCATATTCGTCAAATCGCTCGTGCGGTGCGGGCGATCGACAAGGCCGTCAAGCCCCAGGCGATTTCCATCCGACCGGCAGCGGATGCATCGGCTAAAGTGGAATCGGCCGAGGCACTGCCTTTGGCGGTCAAATCCCGGATCGGAAGGAAGCTGGCCGCCGGCGAAAAGGTCTATTCCATCGAGCTTGTTCCTCCGCGAGGAGTGAATGTCAGCCGAATCCAAGAACAGACGCGGATATGTTCCGACCATGGCGTCGATGCGATCAACATCCCCGATGGTCCGAGAGCCAGCTCGCGATTGTCTCCGTTGGTAACGGCCGTGAAGGTACAACAGGCCGCGGATATCGAGGCCATATTGCATGTATGCTGTCGCGACAAAAACATCATCGGCCTGCAGGCGGATATGCTGGGTTCCCATGCGATGGGAGTGCATAATGTGTTACTGATCACCGGCGATCCGCCCAAGTTAGGTGACTATCCGGATGCAACGGCCGTGTTCGATTTGGACTCAGTGGCGCTGGCGGAAGTGACGGCGGGTCTCAATCGGGGTCTTGATGTGGCGGGCAATCGATTGGATGATCCGCTTGCGCTCTGTATCGGGGTCGGGGCCAATCCCGTGGCGTCTGATCTTGACCGTGAGATCGATCGTTTCCGCCGTAAGGTCCGGGCGGGGGCGGAGTATGCGATCACTCAACCCGTCTTTGATCCGAAGATGCTCATCGATTTTCTTTCGTCCATCAAGGATTGTTCGATCCCTGTCATCGCCGGAATATGGCCTTTTACGAGTTTCAAAAACGCCGAATTCATGGCCAATGAGGTTCCCGGCGTAGTTGTACCGAAATCGTTGTTGGATCGTATGAGCTATGCCCGTACGCAAGAAGACGGCCGCCGCATCGGTATTCAAATCGCCCGCGAGATGATCGAGTCGCTCGCCTCGGCGGTCGCCGGTTTTGCAGTCAGCGCACCGTTCGGCAACGTTCAGATCGCTTTGGCCGCTATGGGGAAGATCCCCCCCGAATCCGTGCGATAATCGTTCTCGGATTCGAAGGGGGCGGGCATCCTGATCTGCCCTTTATCCTGCCGTTCAAAATCCGTACCGCCCATAAGTTCCTCCGGAATAATTCGCTGATTATCCTTGCCACCCGGATTGTATTGTGCGATAATACAGTGTTTTGTGTACGAAATTCGAGTGTTTGGAGTCTGTAGATACAATGGCCAATGGCTTTAATTCGCTGTGCGACGAGTTTTTCGTCGAACTGTTGATCAATACCGAATTGGATCTCCCGACCGAGCGGGATACGGTGTTGGCGTTTTTCGAGCGGATCGAAAAGCAATATCCTTCGATGAACAGTTTTCACCGTCGGGACAATGGTGATTTTGTTCTCGAAGAGGACCGGCAATCGCAAAAATACCGATGGGTCAGTATTGAGGCGGACCGTCTCTGTGCCGGCTGTGCCAATCCGGAGGACCTCGAAGAGGCCTTTGGTCTTCAACGACTGGCGCTGGACTTGTCGCCGTATATGCTGGGATTGAGCCATTTGGATGTCGAATCGCAGGATGTAACTTTCACGATGGATTTCGATTTCCAGGGGAATCACAACGAAGTGATCTCCGAAGCCCTGCTGAGCGGCACGGCCTTCCACCGATTGCTGGATATTTCCGGTACGCAGGCCATGGGCCTTTCGCCGGCAACCATCATTTCGCTGAGCGAGGATTGCCGTACCCAGGCCCGCGTGGCGATTGAATCCCGTACCAATGCGGCGGAGATTCGGCAAGGTCGATTCAAGTCCGAAGAGCCGATCAGTCTCTATCTGACGGTTCGACAGTATCCGCCCATCGAAGACAAGTTCGACCTCAAGGCATCGTTTACTCGGCAATGCGCCCTGGCCGAAGGTTTGATGATCGAACGAATCATTCCCGACTTTGTCAAGCCGCTGGCCAGCGCGATCGCGCAGCGGAGATAACCGCATTGCCTTTGTTGGGGCCTGCGGAGATTTCGTGATGACACGACGAAAACGATTTGACAAAAACCGATGAATGGAGGCAACCCGGTATGGCGATTATCGCACCTGTAAGCCGCTACAAAATCAACACCTATATCATCCTGTTTTTCGGTTGTCTGGCTATGGGCGGCTGGTTTTATTATGACGGCTATCACAACCAGAAATTCATAACCGAGCACACCAATCCGGATGGAACCCCCAACGATACTCTGGTCTTTAACCAAAAGGCCTGGCCTTATCTGATCGGCGCGGCGGTTGTCGTGGCGGGATTGTTCGTCATGAATCGCGGGCGCAAGGTTGTCGCCGACGACAAGGTTTTGGTGATCGGTTCACGAACGATTCCCTATGATTCCATCCAAAAGATCAACAAGACGAATTTCGATACGAAGGGATTCTTTATCATCACCTTTCAGGGCAGCTCGGGTAACGAGACGGATCTGAAGTTAAGCAGTCGGACCTATGACAATCTGTCGGCCGTCCTCGACCGCCTGATTGAGGCCATTTCCGGTCCGGTACCCAAAGAAGGTCAGGGGTCATCATGAATATCTGTGTGGTCGGATTGCAGTGGGGGGATGAAGGCAAGGGCAAGATCGTCGATATCCTTGCCGAAACCAGCGATATCGTCGTCCGCTACGGCGGAGGGGCCAATGCCGGTCATACCGTGGTGGCTGACGGGCAAAAATTTGCGCTGCATATCCTGCCCAGCGGATCTGTACGCCCGGGCGTCGATTGCGTGGTCGCCAACGGCGTCGTGGTGGATCCCGAAGTATTGCTCGGCGAGATCGAACAGCTTCAATCCAAGGGGATCCGTCTTCAGGGACGACTGCATATCAGCGAGAACGCCCATGTCGTGATCGATTATCACAAGATCGAAGACCGGCTCCGCGAGGAGTCTCTCGGCAGGCAAAAGATCGGTACCACGGCGCGCGGGATCGGCCCCTGCTATGCCGATAAGGTCAGCCGGACACACGCCATCCGAATGGGCGACTTTCGATATTCCGATATTCTGGCTGAGAAATTGCGGATGATTGTGGCGTACAAAAGCAAGCTGTTTTCGGCGATGTACGGCGCCGAACCGCTGGAGGTCGAGACGGTCATCGAAAACTATCGAGGCCTCAGCGAAAAACTCGCCCGGTATGTTTGTGATACCACGCGATATCTCCATGAAGCCCTTGACGCCGGTAAAAGCATTCTCTTTGAGGGCGCCCAGGGGTCCTTATTGGATATCGACCATGGAACGTATCCGTATGTGACCAGTTCCAACGCCAGCGCTCTGGGGATCAGTCCGGGTTGCGGCGTTCCGGCCCGCTATGTGGATCGATTTGTGGGACTGGTCAAGGCCTATTCCACACGTGTCGGATCGGGGCCATTCCCGACCGAGCAGGACAACGAAATCGGCCGGTGCATTCGGGAACGCGGCCATGAATACGGTACGACGACCGGCCGGCCACGTCGGTGCGGCTGGTTTGATGCAGTTGCCGTCAAATACTCCGTTCGCATCGGCGGCATCGACGAGATTGCGATGATGCACCTGGATACTCTGGCGGGAATGAAGGAACTCAACATGTGTCGCGCCTATCGCATCGACGGGGAGCAGACCGATTTCTTCCCTTCTGACGCCCGCAGGTTGCAGGCGGTGGAATGTATCTATGATACGGTTCCGGGTTGGGATCAGGACTTGTCTGCGATCCGGCGATTTGAGGATCTGCCTGAAACCGCTCGTCGATATGTTCAGAGAATCGAATCGATCGTCGGCGCTCCGATAACGATTCTCGGAGTCGGACCCGGGCGAGATCAGGTTATATACCGTGATCGCTGAATGGATTGAACCGGGGTGAAAGCCGATCGGGAAATGTCGTGAGCGAATCCTTTGAACAGAAACGATCTCGGACAGCCCAACGGATGGGAATTGCTTCGCCGTCGGTCCCGCGACACATTGCCATTATCATGGATGGGAACGGCCGATGGGCTCAAAACCGCGGCCTGCCTCGTTTCAAAGGTCATGAGCAGGGCGGAAAAACCGTTGAGAAGATCGCCCAATATGGCGTCGATTTGGGCTTGGAATGTATGTCGCTGTATTCTTTCAGTATGCAAAACTGGAAGAGGCCCCAGGAAGAGATCGATTTCCTGATGCACTTGTACTCGCTGTACCTGGAAGCCATCCGTCCGGATTTAATGAGGAATAACGTTCGGCTTGTCCACCTCGGTCGGTTCCAGCGGTTGCCCCAGCGTGTGGTCGATACCCTCATTGAAACCGTGAAGATGACCCAGCCGAATACGGGAATGGTTCTTGCCGTCGCCCTCAACTATGGAGGCCGAACGGAGATCGTTGACGCCGCTCAAAAAATTTCCGCCGATGTGGTTGCCGGAAAAATACGTCCGACGGATATTGATGAACAAACCTTTGAAAACCACCTCTACACGGCCGGTCTTCCCGATCCCGATCTGGTCATTCGGACCTCAGGCGAAATGAGAATCAGTAATTTTCTTCTATGGCAGGTTTCCTATGCGGAGTTTTATGTGACCGATACCCTCTGGCCCGATTTCAGCGAAAAAGACATAGATGATGCGATTCAAACCTACGCAAGACGGAGTCGACGTTTCGGCGATGTAAAACCGCAATCCCTGCTATAATCCGCGCGGGACAACGGAGGAAGTGTTGTTAGGATGGGGATTTCGCATAACGTCGATGTTATCTGTAAAGGATTGTGAATACTATGCTTAAATATCGGCTGATCTTCGGTACCATCATGGTAATCCTCTTTACCGCACTGGTTATTGTCGATGATCGATTTGGGTGGACATTCGCATCCGCACAAGGAAATTATCTTATTCGGGGAAACATCCTGTTGGTTCTGTTGGTTTTGTTATCGGTCCCAGCCCAGATGGAAATGACTGTTTTGGCGCACAATGTCGGATCTCGTTTGTTTCCGGCATTGACGATTCCATCTTCCATTCTGTTGGCCGCAACATGGTTTTTCAGCCAGTTTTTCCAGAATTCAGATCGATTTCTTTTTCTGTACGTCATTGTTGTTACATCGTTTACATTATTAGGTTTGTTTCTATATCAGGCCAGGATTATAGGAACATCGGGAACCATCCTCAATTTGGGTGGTAATCTTCTGGCAATTCTTTACCTCGGCCTTCTGAGTAGCTTCGTTCTTGGAATCCAAATCGAATTTGGATTTCGAGAGGTATTGATGTATATTTTTACCGTAAAATGTTCTGATACAGGAGCTTACACATTTGGACGATTATATGGAAAGCGTCGATTCTCGCCGAATATCAGCCCCAAAAAGACCTGGGAGGGTTTTGGCGGAGGGATCCTGTTCGGGATCATCGCCGCTATTGGCTTTTCAGCCGGATTTGATATAATGAGCTGGTATCGAGCGGTTCTATTTGGCATGGTCTTTGCGGCCTTGGGTCAATTGGCCGATCTGGCCGAGTCCATGTTAAAGCGTGACGCTGATACGAAGGATTCCTCCAGCCATCTGCCGGGGTTTGGAGGAATATTGGATGTGATTGATTCACCGCTGGGTACGGCCCCGGCGGCGTATCTGTTTTTTCTCTGGTTCGGCAGTTGATAGGATTTTGATTTGGAGCATACGATTCAACTCGAATCGGACACGCAAAGGTTGGAGTTGTTCGGTCCAACCGACCGGCATCTCCGGTTGTTGCGAAGTGCGACGGGGGTTCAGATCACTGCGCGTCAGGAGAACATCATCATCTCGGGCCAGCGACAGCCGGTCCAGATGACCGCCGAGGTCATCGCAAAAATGCAGAAGCGACTCTTGCAGCGAGGTCGTCTTGACGAAAGAGATGTTCGCGAAATTCTGACCCAGGCGGAGAACGAATTGCCTTTGGAATCGTTCTCGGACGATAAACGGATTACCGTGTTCTCGCACAAAGGCGTTATTGAACCGTTCACGGCCGGCCAGAAAAATTACATCGAAACCATGCTGACCAATGATCTGACCTTCTGTATCGGCCCGGCGGGTACGGGCAAAACCTATCTGGCGGTCGCCGTGGCGGTTTCAATGCTCAAGAAAAAACAGGTTCGCAAAATCGTCCTGGCACGGCCGGCTGTCGAGGCAGGCGAGAAACTGGGATTTTTGCCCGGAGATGTCCACGCCAAAGTCAATCCCTACCTTCGCCCGTTGTTTGACAGTCTTGAAGACATGATGGAATTCGGCCAGATGCGCAAATTCATGGAGATGGATATCATTGAACTGATTCCCCTGGCCTTTATGCGAGGTCGAACGCTGAACGAAGCGGCCATTCTTTGCGATGAAGCGCAGAATACGGTTCCGTCGCAGATGCTGATGTTCCTGACACGGATGGGACGTGGATCCAAGATGATTATTACCGGCGACGTAACCCAGGTCGATCTTGAATTGGGCCAGACCAGCGGCCTCATTGACGCGGAAAAGAAGCTGAAAGGAATTCCCGGTATCGGTTTTGTCGAACTGGGCGAAAAAGACATCGTCCGTCATCGGCTCGTGCAGGATATCGTCACGGCTTATGATCGAACTCGAAACGGCAGGACGTCGCACAAATGATTCTGACTCGACGAAAGGCCAGTCCGCGCGGACAGCGGGTCAAAGAGACCCTCACCGCGGAACGATTCGAGCAGCTTCGGCAGGTGCTCAACAGCAACCTGCCCTATGCCATCGTCTGGCTTGGACTCTTCGTCCTGGCCTCGACGATGGTACTGAGTCTGAACACATCCGGGAATTTTTTCGAACGGATGTGGAAACCGGCCGGAGAGATCGCCGCCCTGGGCGCCGTGGTGATGATTCTGTCATTCGGCGCCGCGGTATATGCTCATCATTTTCTGCCGCATATCACATCCCGGGTCGGAAAGATTATCACCCTTGAATGCCATTTTTTGATTCTGCTGGTGGTCGCCAAGCTCATGTCGTTCTACCCGGAGGAACCTTTCCTCGCGACCGGTTCGGCGGTGGCATGCGCTGTCGTTCTGACCATCGCCTATGATCAGCGATTTTCACTTGGAATGAGTTCCTTTTTCTGTGTGATGATCTGTATCGCGGTCGGGAAAACGGCCTCTCTCGAATTGTTCCTGACCATGATGGCGGGGACGGTGACCTGTATCTTTTCGCTGAAAGAGGTCCGGACGCGGATGAAGATCATTGAGGTAACCAGTCTGGCGGCCCTGATGGTCTTTGCCACGGCCGCGGCGCTGGGCGTGATTCACGAGACCGCCGACAGGGTTCAGATCGTCGAAAACGCCGGCATCGCCGCCGCCATTACGTTTGTCGTCGGAATCATCGTACAGGGATTCCTGCCGATGATCGAAAAGATTTTCGGCATCGCCACCAGCATGACCTTGATGGATTTCAGCGATGCCAATCAGCCGTTGCTCAAGAAACTGGCGATGGACGCCCCCGGAACGTTCAGTCACAGTCTTCTGATCGGATCGATCGCCCAGGCGGCGGCCGAATCGATCGGGGCCAACGGGTTACTGTGCCGCGTCGGCGCTTATTATCACGATATCGGGAAACTCAACAAACCGGAATATTTTGTCGAAAATCAGAATGGTCCCATCAGCCGCCACGATCAGTTGTCGCCGGCGATGAGTCTTCTGGTGATTATCGGCCATGTTAAGGATGGCATGGAGATCGCTCGGGAATTCGGTTTGCCGATGGTCCTTCGGCAATTCATCGACACGCACCACGGCACCACGCTGATCGAATACTTCTACAACGAGGCCCGAAAAAAGGCCGACAAGCAGGCGCCCATCTCCGAAACCGAGTTTCGTTACCCGGGCCCCAAGCCCCGGAGCAAGGAGGCGGCGATTGTCATGATCGCCGACTCGGTCGAGGGCGCCGTTCGCTCCAACCCGGATCCTTCCCCGACGCGCATCGAGGGGATCGTTCACTCCATCGCCATGAAGCGGCTGCAGGACGGCCAGTTCGACGAGTGCGATCTGACCATGCGGGATCTCAGCCGGATCGAAGCCAGTATCGCCAAATCCCTGGCGGCCCATTATCATGGGCGCATCGCGTATCCGACTCTCGAAGCGAAATCGGAGGACAAATCCTCCGACAGTTCCCTGCAGCCCGTGGGATCCAACGGCAACCGCAAGAGTGGATGACGATGCCTCGCCGAAAGGATACGCTGATGGTTTCCATTTGTTGGACTACGGATTCGGTTTCCCATCCCCGGCGAATCCTGGGGGGCCTGATTCGTTCCATCTGTCGGCAATTCGGAATGAAATCCGGACGGATCGATCTGGCGATTACCGATGACGCCGGCATCCGGCGGATCAATCGCCGATTTCTCGGCACGTCGGCGGTCACGGACGTAATCAGTTTCGATTTATCCGATACGACGGAGAACGGCCGGTGTATTTCGCTGGCGGTCAACGCCGACCTGGCGGTTCGGCAGAGCCGGCGCCGCCGTCATTCACCTCGGGAGGAACTTGCGTTATATATCACCCATGGTTTGCTCCATCAATTCGGTTTCGATGACCGGCAACCCGAGGATGCCAGCGTCATGCATGCGATGGAGAATCGGATTCTTCATCAACGGGGTTTCGGAAGGATCTACGGCGATCCCGACATCCGCTCCGGTTCTCGGACCTCGCGGCGGCAAGATCGTCGTTCCCGGAGTTCCCGACCATGACCGAGACCCAGTGGTCCATTCTGATGATTGTCCTGTCGGCGGGCATCGGCGCGTTTTTTTCGCTGCACCATCTTTCCCTGCGTTCCTATTCGCGTGTCAAACTGCAGGAGGCGTTTCGGGGCCGTCATAAGGAACATCGCATGGCTTTCTTCGTTCGCCACGAGGAGGGATTGATTCTGACGTGTCTGTTTCTGCGATTGTTCGCCGACGTGGCGATCATTCTTTCCCTGGCGAACCTCGCGCAGTTTCATCAATGGGGATATCTTCTGGCGTTCGGAATCGGATGGATTTTGTTGGCCACCTTTCGATTGGCCATTCCGCATTCGTGGTCCAAATATACGGCCGAGGCGATCCTGTCGCGGACGGAACGGTTTTTGATTTCGTGCATGTGGATCGTCTGGCCGGCCATCCGGGTACTGCAATGGCATGATGCCCTGGTTCGCCGCCTGGCGGGAGTGGAAACGACCAGTCCGGAAGAACGGCAGGACCAAAAGCAGGAAGAAATTCTCAGTCTCGTCGAGGAGGGGCAACTCGATGGCGCCGTCGATGCCGAAGAAGTTCAAATGATCGAGAATGTTCTCGAACTCAGCGAGACGACCGCCGTGGAAATCATGACGCCCCGAACGGATATCGTCGCGGTCGATGTCAACGAGAGTCTTCGCAGGATTCTGACAACCATCGACGACAGCGGTCATTCACGACTTCCGGTGTTCGAGGGGAATATCGACAATATCATCGGGTGCGTCTATGCGAAAGATCTGCTGCGGGTGACGATCGTACCTGAAAACGAGTTCCGCCTTCGGGATCACATCCGACCGGCCTATTTCGTGCCGGAAACAAAGCCCTTGCGGGCGCTCCTTCATGAATTTCAAAATCAGAAACTGCATATCGCCATCGTTCTTGACGAATACGGCGGGACCGCGGGCATGGTTACCATCGAGGATATCCTCGAAGAACTCGTCGGCGAAATTTCGGACGAGTTTGAAGATACGCCATCGGCTTCGACCAAACGGATCGACGATACGACCTTCGAGGTGGACGCCCGCATGTATATCGATGATGTCAACGAAGAATGTCGGATTCTTCTTCCGGAAGGGGAGGATTACGATACCGTCGGCGGATTCGTATTATCCCATCTGGGTTATATCCCCAAGGCGGGCGAGACCTTCGACCGTCACGGCGTTCGTTTCACCATAGTTTCGGCCGAACCGCGAAAGATCAAACGTCTTCGGATCCAGCGGTTGTCGGGCCATCCTCAAAGAGAATCCTGACGATGTTGCGGAAGGATCGTGCCATCTGTCTTCGGTGCGTGGATTTTTCCGAAACCTCGCAGGTGGTTACGTTCTTTTCCGAAAACGCCGGCAAGCTTTCGGCCATTGCCAAGGGATCCCGCCGGGCCAAATCGGCCTTCGATGGCGCCATCGAGGTTTTTTCCTTCGGCGACATCCTGTATCAGCCGCCCCGATCGGGAGAATTGTCCACCCTGACGGAGTTTCAACAGATTCCGCTGGGTCGGGGCTTGCGATCCAGTTTTTTCGGCCTCCAATGCGGCTTGTGCGCCGCCGAGCTGGTTGAAGGGCTGACGACATCCGGCGACGCCAACCCATCGCTGTTCGAAGCGTTCCTCCAGTTCCTGACCGATCTTCAAACCCCCTCGCGTCGGGAGGATCAACTGGCCCTTCTGATCCTGTTTCAATTGAAACTTCTTCAGGAAATCGGATTATTTCCCCTGTTTCAAACCTGTTCCAACTGCGGACGGGCCTATGGAAGCCATCGGCGGAATTGGCATTACAGCCGCCAAACTAACGGACTGATCTGTCCCGATTGCGAAGCGGCCTTTACGGACAAGCTTGCGATTTCGCGATCGGCGACGGAGGTCTTGTCGAATCTGCAGCGATTGCACTCGCAGGAAGGTCCCGTCCGGCTGGAGATCGAGAAATTGCTGTTGGATCATTTTGCCGGATTGCTCCATCATACCCCAAAAACCGCCGGAATCCTTCTGGCGGCATTCCATTAATCGGTTTTCCGCGCCCGGGATGGAAACGGGAGTACCGCTTTCGGCTTTATATTATTTCAACGGATTGGATAGTCGTACGGATCAGACTTTCGGGTAGTTTCCAAGGTATTGGGTTCTCGGGAGCTTGCCTGCCAGCGGTTTGGCATAGCGCATGAAAGCGTCGGTCATGCCGTTGCCATCCCTGTTGATAAATTCATCGGGCATGCTCTTGGTTTTTTCAGCGACGTTGGCCAGTTGAGTACGGAACAGCTCGATGGCATATTTTGCGCCTTTGAGCCGGCGGATGGCGACCGAACCATTTTGTTCCTTCATCGAATAGAGAACCGCCTGACGTCCGCAGCGGCGCGCCTCCCTGGCATCCACATCGGACTGCAATCCGGCAAAGCTTCGCTGCAGGTAGCCGAAGGTATCGGCGCGGACGCGTTTGATTCCCAGTTTGCCCTTGACCTGCCCGGCGAGGAAATCGGCCAGCGCGCCGGTTCCGGAAAGCTGGACGTTTCCGTGCGAGTCGCGTTCGGCGTCTTCGGCGAGTTTTTCGGCCCAGGTCTTGTGGTCGATATCGCTCATGCCTTCGCTGACGGCGATCACGCAGCGATTGTATTTCTTGTAGGCGGTATCGACATCGGCGAGGAATTTATCCATGCTGACGGGCCGCTCGGGGATATAGACCAGATGCGGGGCGTCGTCGTCGCGCTGCTTGGCCAGGGCGGCGGCGGCGGTGAGAAACCCCGCATGGCGGCCCATGATCACGTCGATCTTCACGCCGGGTAGCGCTCGATTATCGAGATCGTCGCCCATGATCGCACAGGCGACGAAACGGGCTGCGGTGCCGTAGCCGGGACAGTGATCGGTGACGAGCAGGTCGTTGTCGATGGTCTTGGGAACGTGAAAGGCGTGCAGGTCGTAACCGGCTTCGCGGGCCATGGTATCGATGATGTAGCAGGTGTTGGCCGAATCGTTGCCGCCGATATAGTAGAAATACCGGATATCGAATTTCTTAAATACGTTGAGGATCTTTTCGCAGTAGGCCCGGTCGGGCTTGTCGCGGCTGGAACCCAGCGCCGACGACGGCGATGCGGCCACCTCTTCGAGGACTTTCTTGGAGACCTTCTTGAGGTTGATGAACTGCTCGTTGACAATCCCCTTTACGGCGTGGACGGCGCCGTAGAGTTTGTCGATCTGTTTTTGCTTGCATACCTGCTCAATGACGCCGACCAGCGACGCGTTGATTACGCCGGTCGGGCCGCCGGACTGGCTGACGATTGCGTTGGCCATGAAACCACCTTTCAAACCTGTCGATTGTTTTTCGTTCTTCCCGTTGGAATCGGAGGGATATTATAGAAATCCCGAGCCGATTGGCAAGGGGAAATCCATCCGACAGCATCGGAGAAGTTATTTTTTCAACAGGTTGTCCAGGAATCCGGGAATCACGTTTTCGATGATCTTTTCGAGCTTGATTTCATATTTTCGGATCGTACCGGTGATGGGAATTGTAATCCGAGGTCCCGTGGATTCCCTTCCAATCCGGGCCGTTCGGCCTCCAATCGTCCACGGAAGCGTAACCGTCATATCCAGCGTTTCGTCAAATCCAATCTTGCCGGCGAAATTGACGGGATTATTTCCCACATTGAGTTGCATGTTGTCGTAACTGACGATGCCTTTTTGGACGCGGAATTGGGTCGGCTCAATTGCCATGGCCTGCGCGCTGGATTGGCCCATGCCGGTCAAAAGTTCGCTGAGCAGGCCACGAGAGGCAAGAGTCATATCTGCAATTGAGACCTTTCCGAGAATTGAAATGTCCTGTTTTCGCTCACCGGACAACGGGATGACCATCTGGTCACAGGCAAGATTCAACTTGCCCTTCAGTTGGGCGGAATCCGCGAAGATAGGATTCAAGTAGGGAAGGATCGCCCCGCCAATCACATCGTTGAGTTGAACGTTGGCCAGCTTGGGCATCGTTGCAGCCGAACTGAAGACCATCGGCGAGGTCCGCATATCCAGTTGTCCGGCAAAGTCGAGCGTGCCTTCGTTGACCGTGGTCTGGAGAGGTGCGATAACGAGGAGCCCCTGCTTGGCCTGGAGGGCGATCTTGGTCTGGCCGATATTGAGACCCTTATACGAGGCCTTGTCGAAGCCAAAGGTCGTGGGTGCCAGATTCAGATTGGCCGCCAGTTGAGCCGGCTTGTCGGTTGGATATTTCGAATCGAAGGTAAACTGTGTTTTTTGGCGACCCTGAATATCGAGACCTTCAGGAAGCATCGGAGCCGCTATGGCCCTTACAGCGCCCAGATCGATCTCGGCGTCGATTGTACCGTTCATCTGTGTTGTGGTCTTGTCGGCCTTTTGCTGGATCTGGGCCTGCGTAATGCGGATGATCGCCTGTCCGGCGGCGCTTTCAAGATTGAACTGGCTGACGGCGATGGTCTTTTCCTTCGTATCCATCAGCACATCGGCTACAAGCTTGACGGCATCCTGTACGAACGGTTTCTGATCTTTCTCGGCGATGATCAGATTGCGAATCGTCGTCTGATCGGTTTTGACGTGGAATACATCCTTTTCTTTGCTCAGGGCGACCTGACTATTGAGTTTACCGCTCCATTGGATATTGTCCGGTATGTCCGTGGCCAGGCCGGCAAACGGCCGCACCCTGGCCAGATCGGCCGACACCGTCGCCGCCACGGCGATCGGAAGCCGGACATCCTGGGCCAGCGGGATCGTGGACTTGGCGATTTCTACGGTGGCCGGGTCGCTGACGAGTTTGAAGACCTCCACGACCAGCGTCTTGCGGTCGGCGGGCAGCCGTACACCCAGATCGGCCGTGGCATTCGTCGCGGGTGTAACGGCCTGATCCTTTCGCACGACAAGCCGATCGACTTTGGTCTGGGCCTTGACGACGGTGGCATCTTTGGCGAGCTGAACATTGCCCTCGGCGGCAAGCTTGCCGGCCAGTTGCCACGGACCCAGATCGGCGAACTGTTTGGCGAACGACTGGGTCTCGGCGAGGTCGGCGGCGACCGTGTAGTCGATTGTCTCGGTGGTCCCTTTGCACTTGACCTGACAGAAGGAAGAATCAATCTGAACATTGTCTATCTTGAGTTGCTTGTCGGAGGTCGTAATTTGGGCATCCAGCTTGACCGGTTGCGGAACGGCCATCTTTTTGCCCTCGACCACCTGGGAAAGTTCGGACAGTTCCGCTTTGGCATTGACCTTTTGCGGCATACCGTCGGCGATCTCGACGTCCATGTTGGCCTGGAGCTTGCCGTCAGCGGTCAGGTCTTTGCCAAGCATGGCAAGAATCGGACGAAAGGATGAAAGCTGGACTTTGTCGATCTCGACCTTGAACTGTCCGCTGGTGCCCTTGAGCGTCCAGCCCGAATCGCCGAGCTTGAAGCCGCCATCGGTCTTGATGGTTGCTTTGTCTTGTCCCGGCTGAGCCACCTGTGTCTGGACGAAGAACTGCGAGGCCTGACCGGCGGGTCGTAAATCGACCTTGGAAGTAAAGTCCTGAAACTCCACGCGCTGGCTGGGTTTATCGGGCGTTTGAAGATCGAGAATGATTTGCCCTTCCTGCACGGCCAGCTTCAGAGTATCCAGCGGGATGGCGGCGGAGGTCCCTTTGGGTTTCGGGGCTTCGGTTTTTTCCACGGCGTCGGACGGTTTCGGCGTCTGTACCGTAAGCTGGACCTGGGGTTTGTCGATCACCGTTTCTTCCAGTCCGATCCGGCCCCGCAGAAGGGAACCCAGCAGCGGTCGCGAACGGACCTGGCGGATCACGACAGAGGTGCCTTGCGAATCCGTAAACTTGAGATTGTCGATCCTGAGGCCTGAAAACCATCCGATGGAAAGATCTCCCATTTCCACCGTCCCGGCCAGAACCTTGCCGAGTTTCGACTGGATGAATCGTGTGCCGGGACCGCTGGAAACCAGCGTGGGGATCAGGGCGATCAGCAGGATGAGCAAGACCGGGAGAACCAAAAGGATTTTGATCATTCGTTTGACCCTGCTTTTGGATTTCCGGGCCGGTTCAGGAGAACGCGTTGGTTTTTCGGCGTTCATAGAAGTCCCTTTCCTAATTGAAGCTATTCGGACAGGTTTGACAAATACCACACGGTCAAATTGTTCCCCCTCGAGTTTTCATGTCGGAACCGGCGGGTATTCTGTTGGCCTTCAAAACGAACGGATTGCCCTGGACATGGATGAACAAATTGGATACGCCGTTTCTTCGGCGAGAGAGCATCCTACTCTTTCATTACCTCATCGGACTTGACCTTGACGGCTTCGTCGATCTTGGCGATGGAGTCCTTGGTGAAGGTCTCGACATCCTTCTTGCCTTTGTCACGATCATCTTCGGAGATCTTTTTTTGTTTTTCTTCGTCTTCAATTTGCTTGATGGCATCGCGACGGATGTTGCGAATGGTGACTTTGGACTGCTCGCCCATCTGCTTGACGTGATGAACGATCTGTTTGCGGCGTTCCTCGCTGAGCGGCGGGATATTCAGACGAACGACCTTGCCGTCGCTGAGGGGAGCCAGGTTCAGATCACTGGCCCGGATGGCCTTCTCGATATCTTTGACACAGGCGGGATCGAAGGGTTTGATGAGGATCGACGTGGCATCGGTTACCGACAAGGCCGCCAACTGATTGAGAGGCGTCGGAGTTCCGTAATACTCCACGCGCAGATGCTCGACCAGCCCGGTCGATGCTCTGCCCGTCCGAACCGCCCGGAACTCCTGCTTGAGGTGATCCAGGGCCTTGTCCATGTTCTTTTTATGACTGTCAATGATCGCTTTGATCGGCATAGAATTCCTCCACGCTACAAACTCGGTTTCCGGTTCCATGATCGTACCGGGCAAGACGGCAGGGGTCAAGGCCCGACATGGGTTCCAACCTCTTGGCCCTGGAGGGCTTTTTCGATATTGCCTTCCCGGAAGATGTTCAGAACAATCACCGGAATATTGTTATCTCGGCAGAGACTTACGGCCGCCGGGTCCATGACTTTCAGATTCTTCTGCAAGACCTGATCATACGAAACGCGGTTCAGAAGCGTGGCCGTCGGATCTTTTTTGGGATCGGCGGTATAGACACCGTCCACCTTGGTGGCCTTGATCATCAGGTTGACTTCCAGCTCGGCGGCGCGAAGAGCCGCACAGGTATCGGTCGTAAAAAACGGATTGCCGGTTCCGCCGGCCAGAATGACAACCCGGCCCTGTTCGAGATGCCACAGACAACGACGGCGAATGAAGGATTCGCACAAGGCGGGCACATCGATGGCGCTGAGAACTCGCGTGGGCTGGCCGTTTTTTTCCAGGGCTTCCTGAAGGGCGGCGGCGTTGATGACCGTGGCCAGCATTCCGATATAGTCGGCGGTGTTACGGGGAATGTGGCTTTTCTGGGAGAAGCTTTCGCCGCGAAAGAAGTTGCCTCCGCCGACGACCATCGCCACCTGCAGGCCGAGGCGTGCGATCCGGACGATCCGCTCGGCGATCGAATCGATCGCATCGCCGTCGATGCCGAAGCCGCCGGGCTTACAGAAACTCTCGCCGGAAAGCTTGAGTATAATCCGTTTGTATTTGAGTGTCGGGGTCTCCATTCCGCTCGGCCATCCATAAAAAAGGCATCGAACCATTTCGATGCCTTATTATATCGTCGGTTCAACCGATTTCAATGCGGACGAACCGGAGAATTTTGGCTGTTCCCCCGGCCGCCCTGGCTGTGTCAGCCAAAAGCTGTCCCACGGACTTGGTATCGTCTTTCACGAAGGGCTGATCGACCAGGCAGTTTTCTTTGAGGAACTTGGCGATTTTGCCGTCCACGATTTTTTCGATCATGTTGGCGGGTTTGCCTTTGACCTGTTCGGCGGCGATTTCGCGTTCCTTCTGAATAAAAGCGGGATCGACGGCATCCTTGTCCACGGCAATCGGCTTGAGCGCCGTGATGTGCATGGACACGTCGGAGACAAAGGTTTTCAATGCCTGGGACACGGCGTCACTGCTGGTCTCCACCAGAACCATGGAGCCGACTTTATGGTTGAAGTGAACGTACGAACCGATGATACCGAACCCGGACAGACGGAAGCGGACATAATCGCCCAGGCCGACTTTTTCACCGGTCTTGCTGACGACTTCGGTGATCCGATCGCTCAGCTTGCATCCGTCCACAACCGTCTCGGCCAGATTGTCGATGCCTTCATCGGCGGAACAGGCAAGGGCATATTCGCCAAGTTTGTCGGCCGCCGTGACGAAATCATCGCTGCGGGAAACAAAGTCGGTTTCGCTGCACAAGGAAACCATCGCGGCCGTTTTCCCATCAGGGCTGCAAACGCAGATCACGCGTCCTTCGGTTGTTTCGCGATCGGCTCGCTTGGCCAGAGTGGACAGGCCCTTTTTGCGAAGCAGTTCCATCGCCTTATCGACATCGCCATTGGAATCTTCCAGGGCTTTCTTGCAATCCATCATACCCTGCCCGCTCATCTTGCGGAGCTTGACGACCAATCCTGCATTGATTTCCGCCATAGTCACACACTCCTGAATCGGATCAAACCTTTTGGTTTGTTATGATTGATAGTGAAACGGTCGAATGATTCCGACCGCATCGTGCTTGTTCATGCCGTGGGAACATCGGGAGCCGGGGTCTGGCCGGCTGAACCCGCCTTCGCGGGATTCTGTTCTTCGGCGGCGGCCTCTTCGTCGATCGCGCTGGCCAGAGCCCGACGACGACTTCGCCCCCGGATTCCGGAAAGCGGGGTAACCATGGAATCCGGTCGGGTCATGGTTTTTCCCTCCGTTACGGCGCCGGCCATCTCCCTCATAATGATTTCGAGGGCCTTGAGCGAATCATCATTGGCCGGAATCGCCACATCCGTCGTATCAGGATCCGAATCGGTATCAATGACCGCCACAGTCGGGATACCCAGCTTTCGGGCTTCGCGAAGGGCGATGTATTCCTTTTTCGCATCAATGACCACCACAGCGCCCGGCAGCCGATTGAGTTTGCGGACCCCGCCGAGGTTGGTGGAAATCTTTCGCATTTCACGTTTCAGACGCGACCCCTGTTTCTTGCTTTCGGCCTCCATGTCGCCGCTTTCATGCATCCCTTCGAGTTGCTCCAGTCGTTGCAAGCGGGATCGTACCGTGCGGAAGTTGGTCAACATGCCGCCCAGCCACCGCTCGTTGACATAGTGCATTCCGCATTGATTCGCGGCGTCGATCACGGCCTTCTGGGCCTGACGCTTGGTTCCGACAAAGATCACATCCTTGCCGGTCGCCACCACTTCCGACAACAGTTTTCGGGCGATCAAAACACCCTTGAGGGTCTCGCGGACATTGATGATGTGAATCTTACTTCGCTTGCCGAAGATGTACGGAGCCATCCTCGGATTCCAACGGCTGATCGCATGACCATAATGTACGCCCGCGGCAATCAGTTCGCGAGCCAGTTCCTTATTCACAGGATCTGACCTCCACTTGTTAGAAAAGGTTATCTGAATCGTTTTGCTCTGTCCACGCCGACAGAGTAGTCCCGAAATGTACCTTACGACCGAATCGATGTCAAATGATTTTGCCATAAACCCTATTTTTTAGAAAAATCCCAAGATCCTGCTGGAAACGGGGCCAGGCAGATGGGGTGCAAGGATATATTCCGAATCGCAAGCAAATTGGATAAAAAGATGATAAATCCCACGTACAAAACCACCGATATAGTTACGGTGATAATGGCTTATGTTTTCATATAACCTCTTTGATTAAAAGGCCTTACGGAATAATCGATGGTACCGGATAATACGAACCAAACCGGACAGGAACACGGCCGTAATCGCAGTATTGACTGGCTGGAGGCGATAACGCCATTGGCCAAACGGCTCAATTGTCTTGAAATGGATAAAATCGCGGAGGTCTGTGTCAATGAAATTCCCCGTTTGATCGGATCCCGGAGAGTTTCCTTGTATATTCTGGATGAATCGAGTGATATTCTGCACCTGGAAAAGAACAATCACCCGTTTCTCATCAATAACATCGTATCCTTGAACCAGAATCCTCCCTCGCCGATGGTGGCGGCGGTGCGAAGCAAGGAATTGATGCTGGTCAATGACATGGATAACCACACCCGACCCAACATGGTCCGGACCCAGAGGGCTTTTTCAGAAAATTACAGCACCAAGAGCTGCATTATCGCCCCTTTGATCTGCCATAACCGCGTCGTCGGCGTTTTGAATCTCACCGACAAAGAAAGCGGCGAGATTTTTTCGTCGGAAGATATTGCGGTTCTGGAGTTGTTTCGCCAGCTTATCGGCGCATCCATCGGCAATGTCAAGCTGTTTGAAAAAACGCAGCGACAGGCCAAGACCGACGGTCTGACGGGAATGCTCAATCATAGGACGTTCTACGAAAACCTGGAAACGGAACTTCGCCGAACGCAGCGGTACGGCGGCAGATTGTCGATTATCATGACCGATGTTGACAACTTTAAGCCCATCAACGATACCTACGGCCACCGGGCCGGCGACGCCGCGATCAAGCAGATCAGCCGCCGGCTGGGGGCATGTATTCGCCAGATCGACATCGCGGCGCGCTACGGCGGAGATGAATTCGCCTTTGTGCTGCCCAATACGTCTTTGCAGGATGCCGTTACCGTTGCCGAGCGGATGGTGAAAGCGGTAATCGACTCACCGATCATTTTTGAAGATAAGGAACTCCACCTGTCGCTCAGCGTCGGCGTCGGCCAGTACGGCGGAGAAAATTGCAGTACCGCCGAAGTAACCAAGGCGACAGATCTGGCACTCTATGCCGCCAAACAGGCGGGCAAAAACACCGTCAAAGTCGTACCCCTCCAGGAAACGGCCGAAACGGTTCACCACTAAAAAAAGGTTTAAAAGACCTTCCTGGATGACGAGCATCACCCTTAAAGTCTCGGAACTTTGGATTCCATATCAGGTGAATATATTGGGTGGGAACTCTCTTGTCTTGGTTGCTCATGGTCCTTTACATTCCTTCGGTAGTAGAATCGTCCCGGGCCGCCATCAAGAACAACCTGTGTTGCATAATTATCGGTTCCCAAATAGACACCAATCCGATCCATTTTTCCATCCAGTGTGATATACCAGTTTTTCTTATATTTTAGGCTACGAGAAGGAGGGCCAAGCAATGCGAGAACATCTCGTTCATTTGAACTGGTATTAATCTGCCAGAGTGTCTTGATGCAGAATTCTCTTTCAGACGGTAACATTTTTGCCAACTGGGCTTCAGGATTTTTCACATCGCCGGCAGTATTGATATCATCTATGATCGTCAAGCCGATAATTACAAGCCCGACGATAAAAACGAACCACGTGAATTTCCGTTTCATTGATATTTCATATTACAATCTATTGTTATTATAGGTTTTCCTTGATCAGGAATTACTCGCCGCCCGGAAATACGATTGTACTATCCAGTCGGGCTGTTCGTCGTGCGTACCATTCCGTTCCGGGTGGATATGTGGGACAGCTCAGACTCGTCGCGGGGGTATTTTGGTTTCCACGAAGGCCTTCGGCAACGTATAATGGCGGCCATGTCAGTCAGGAATGATAATCCCCTGTTTGCACAGTCGGAAGAGGCGGCGATTGAGGCCAAGGCCCCTCTTGCGGTACGGATGCGCCCGCAGACGCTTGACGAGTTTGCCGGCCAGCAGCATTTTGTCGGCCCGGGCAAGTTGCTGAGGCGGATGCTGGATGCCGACCGGCTGTCGAGCTTGATCTTCTACGGCCCGCCGGGGGTGGGAAAAACGACACTGGCCCGGATCATCGCCCGTCAGACCCGAAGCCGCTTTAGCTACATCAGTGCCCCCGCGGCCGGGGTCAAGGAAATCCGCGACATCACCGCCGATGCCCGAGACCGGCTGGTCAGTCGGGGGGAGAGAACCGTTCTGTTCATCGACGAGATCCACCGGTTCAACCGCGCCCAGCAGGATGTCCTGCTGGATGACGTGGAAAACGGCGTTGTGACAATGATCGGAGCCACGACGGAGAATCCCTACTTTTCCGTCAATTCACCTTTGATCAGCCGCAGTACGGTGTTTCAGTTCGAGCCGTTGTCGATTGAAGATATTCTATTAGTACTGAAAAGGGCGATCGCTGACGCCAAACGGGGCCTTGGCCAATGGAAGGTCGAGGCCGACGAGGCGGCGATTAAACTCCTGGCTACTTTATGCGATGGCGACGCGCGACGGGCTCTGACGGCGTTGGAAGTGGCGGTCTTGTCTCAGGCGAAATCATCCGAGATCGGCCCGATCCGCCTGACCGTCGAGATTGCTAAAGAATCCGTTCAAAAAAAGTCGATTCAATATGATGGGTCCGGGGACACGCATTACGATCTGGCCAGCGCGCTGCAAAAGAGCATGCGCGGCTCCGATCCGGATGCGACGGTCTATTGGCTGGCTCGAATGATCGCCGGCGGCGAAGATCCTCGTTTTATCGCCCGACGAATCGCGGTTTGTGCCGCTGAAGATGTGGGCAACGCCGATCCGATGGCAACCGTACTTGCCGCAGCGGCCGTGCAGATCGCCGAGTTCATCGGTCTGCCCGAAGCGCAGTTGCCGCTGGCACAGGCGGCGATCTATGTGGCCTGTGCGCCAAAATCCAACGCCTGTTCCAGCGCGATCGGGGAGGCCGTGTCCGATGTCCGATCGGGGAGAACGATTCCCGTTCCCCCGTATCTGCGGGATTCGCATTATCCCGGAGCCGAAAAGCTCGGGCACGGCAAAGGGTATGTGTACCCGCATACCAGTCCGGAAGGTTTTGTGCCGCAGGATTATCTGGGGCAGAACCTTGGGAAATTCTATTACAGGCCAAAGAACCTCGGACAGGAAAAAACCATTCAGGTTTATTTACAAAAGCTGCGAAATCAGCTACAACAGCTTCGGGAAAAAACGCCCCGGAATATATCCGAGCGGAATCCGAGGGCGTAAATGGTCGAAAAAAAGGAACTTCGAAGCGAAATAAAGCGACGGCTGGCGGCGATGAATTCACAACAGCTCATCGAATGGAGTCAACAGGCATGCCGCCGATTAACGGAGTCCGAATGGTTCGGCCGGGCCGGAAAGGTGATGTTGTTTTTGTCAATGCCGCAAGAGATCGATACCACCGACGCGATTCACGAGGCGTTGACAAGGGGTAAATGCGTTGTCGTTCCGAGAATCGATCGAGGGGAACGGACGATGAGGGCTGTGGAGATTCACGGCTTGGATGAAGAAATGGAAACGGATACTCAGGGACTTCGACATCCGATTCGTGACGTACCGGTGCCCGAAGAGCAAATCGATCTGGTCGTCGCGCCCGGTCTGGCATTTGACCGTCACGGCCATCGGCTCGGGCGGGGCGCGGGGTATTACGATCGTTTTCTCGGCCAACCGGCCTTGAGAGCGAAGATCTGCGGATTCGGATTCGCGTTTCAGGTGGTGCCGTCCGTGCCGACCGAACCGCACGATCGGACTCTGGATTGGATCGTAACGGAAGAAAGGATCATAACCTGTCATTCATGATCAGGGAGACACAAAGCGTGGCCAAGGAATATCATTATCAACCCTATCGCACAAAGAAGAAAAACAACCTGAAATTGTTTATCATTGGTTTGCTGGTGATCATCGTCGTCGGGGGATATATCGTTCATAACCGCAATCAACGTTCGAAAACCCGGGGGATGGACGATTCACAAGGGCAAACGACCGATCGCAATGAAGCCGATTCATCGCATCTCCGCGAGGTGGATATCCAGCCGATGGACCGTCCGATAACCAAACCGGAAGACAAAACCCCGGTCGCACCGCAGACGTCGCCTTCCGCAACCCCGGTTCAGCCGATCACCCAGACTCCCCCGGCTTCCCCCTCCAATCCTGCGCAACCGCAACCGGCTTTACCCCAGCCGGGTCCGGTCGTCGTTTCGGCGGGGGGGCAAACGCCCGGGGTTCCAAACCAGACGGTCACCGAACAGGGAACGATTCCGGCAACGGATTCGTCCTCTCCGGAAGCGCGTACCCTGATCGATCAGGCCTTGATGGAAGAAAAAGCCGGCAAAATCATTTCCGCACGCGACAAATACAACCAGTCTCTTTCAATGCGGCTCAGCCCGCAGGTCCGCGATGCCGTGAAGGATCGACTGACGGCGCTGTCACGGAAATGGTTATTCAGCCCGGAGATATATCCCGAAGACACGATCACCGAATCGTTCAAAGTCGCGACGGGCGATCGGCTGGAAACGATCGGAAAAAGTTATAAGATTCCGTATGAACTCCTGATGCGGATCAATAATCTCAAGAACCCGCGGCTGCTTCAGGCGGGCAAGACCATCAAAGCGGTCAAGGGACCGTTTCATCTGAAGGCGTATCGATCCAGTTTTACCCTGGAGGTCTGGCTGGACAACAAGGTTTTCGTCAAACGGTACAAAATCGGTCTCGGCGCCGAGGGCAAAGAGACGCCCACGGGGACATGGAAGGTCAAATCCAACGGCAAGCTGATTCAGCCGCCGTGGCCGAATCCGGACACAGGAAAGATTGTGCATCCGGATGACCCTGAATATCCATTGGGAACGCGGTGGATCGGGCTGGACGGCATCGACGGCAAAGCCAAAGATCGGACCGGGTTCGGCATCCACGGAACCAAAGAGCCGGAGAGTATCGGCAAGCGGTCTTCGCAGGGATGCATTCGCCTGTTCAACGGCGAGGTCCAGGAACTCTATGACCTGATGACCCAGGGCGTTTCCGAGGTGGTCGTGGCGGACTAAGCGGCAGCCGCCGGAGGGGAAAGGACGTGAGACGTAAACGCGGGCAATTCGGTACGGTGACCATGTGGGCATGGGTGTTGTCGGTGGGGGCCCACGGACTCTTTCTGATGATCCTGTCCGAAATTCGTCCCTCCAACCTGGCGAGCATCCGGGCCGGATCGGTGACGATGCCCGATGCCATCGCCCGGATTCGTCCGGTGCCGGAGGCGCCCATCACGCGAAAGCCCCAGGTGCGCAAGGTAATGCCCGATCGCGACGCCTTCTCCGCCCGGTCGGCGAGAATTGACTTGCCAAATCCCTCCTTTGTACCTATTGAAATACCCAATCTTCTTCCGCCGCCCTCGGCGGGCTCGAAGGAAACGCCGTCCAACCTGTTTCGCGAATCCACCCAATTTTTCGGACAATCCACCGGACATCGCAAGATCTGTTATGTGGTGGACTGTACCGGGAGCATGTTCGGTCGATTTGAGCCGGTACGAAGCCAGCTCAAGGAATCCATCGGGTCATTGGCCGCCGATCAATTCTTTTACGTCATCTTTTTCCAGGATGGCGACCGATTGCTGGAATCCGGCCAGGGCGTATTCGTCCGGGCCAGTTCCGCCGAGAAAAAAAAGGCGATGGATTTCGTCGACCGCATTCGACCCAGCGGTCCGACCAACGCCGTCGGCGCGCTGCAGCGGGCCATGCAGATCAGCGATTCGTTCGGACAAGGTCCCGAATTGATCTATTTTCTGACCGACGGATTTGATCTGCAGGAAAGCGGTACGCAGGATTTCGCCGAGCGGATTGAAAATCTCCGTAAAACGCTTGCACCTCGCGCGAAAATTAATACCATAGGTTTCCTGATCGAAGAGACGGATGTCAAGATCCTTCAGGATGTGGCCAAAACCGGCGGCGGCCAATTCACCCGCGTGGAATGATCGGACAAATATGGATCCAATAACCTATCGGCAAGATCGAAAATCTCCATATTCGGGGCGGCGATGGACCGCACGGGTATTCTCCCTCGTGGTTCTTGTGAGTCTGGTCATCCTGGCGACCTTCGTCGCTCCATGCCGTTCTGAAACGGAAACCGCGGATTCTCCCTCGAACAGGCAATCCTGGTTTCGGACGGATACGCTGCTCGATCAGTTTGTCCTTTCGGGCGGGCCGATTGTCTGGTATATCCTTTTTCCCATGTCCCTCTGGACCGGGGTTCGAGGAATTGAGCTGTCGATCCTGATCCGCCGAAAGAGGCTTCTTCCGCCGAACGCGGGCGGCGAGATCATCTCGTTGGCGGCCAAACTGGATCCGACGGTTCTGAAAGCCCGACTGGCCAACGCCCGGGATCTGGTTGGGCGATCCGTTCATCGAGCGCTGGTCCAGGCCCGTCTTAGCACATCATACCACCGGCAACTGGAACACATCGCCGCCGAAGCCCTGCATGAACAGGCGATGGGACTTCTTCGCAAGGCCGAGCTGTGCAACCTCTTCGGGAATGTCGCGCCGATGGTGGGTTTGTTTGGAACCGTAGTCGGAATGATCCAGGCGTTCAACCATCTGGGTATTTCGCAGGGCCAGCCCCGGCCGGATCAACTGGCCACCCACATCTCCGTGGCGCTGGTCACGACGTTTTGGGGTCTGCTGATCGCGATTCCGGCGTTGAGCATCCACGGATTCTTTCGGACGCGGCTGGAGGCCATCGTCAGCGATGCGGCCCGGGAAATCGAAACGGCCTTGCGCGAGATACGTTCGCCTCTCCTGTCCGGTTCGGCCCATTCGACTTCATCGGCCTCTTCGGCGGGTTCGCCCAGGGAAAGAAGCCGGACATGAAAGCGCTTCGCGACGAATTTCCGCAGACGTCGCCGCTCAACCTGACGCCGGTAATTGATATCGTGTTTCTTCTGGAAATCTTCTTCATGCTGGTTTGCCAATTCATCACGGCGGAGAATTTTGAGGTCGCCGTTCCGGATGAGATCACCACCGCGCGAACCCTGGATATTACGGATGCCCGCCAAAGCACCACGGTCACGGTTATGCTTGTCGAGGACGCAAATATTCGATACGCCGTCGGATCCGAAATCCTGCCGGAAACGGCGATCGACCAGTACCCGGATCATATCGCCGAACGGATTGATCGCCAGCTTGCTCAACTTCCCCCCCAGCGGCGATTGGTAACCTTACGCATCGATCGCGACATGCGGTTCGAGTTTGTCAAGCACGCCCTGATGGGCATCGCCCAAAGCACCGCTACGGATATCCACTGGGCCGTAATGCGTCAACCGGCCCGGCCTTGAGACCCACGGGGGATTTCAACCGATTGGGTGTGGTTGAGTTTTCCGGCTCGGTTGGCCCGGCAAAAATCGGTTGTCCCCACGGGGCCTTTCTGGGTCGTTGCGGTTTCCCCGTCCCGCCCGGCAGTGAAAATCCTGGATTACGATTCGGAGGCCTATCGGGAAAACATATCTCGGATAAAGGCGATCCAAATTTCTTATTCAACGACATACCACGTTACGCCGCGAGCGGGAACCTCGACCTCCAGACGGACGGAAAAATCTCTCTCTAATGGATACACAATAGATAGACCTTCTTCCCGGCGAATCCGGGCCTGATCGCTCAAGCCCGTATAATACAGCGGCAGTACCAGCCGGCGTTTGACCGATGTCGCCAGCGGATTATACATCATCGCCAGCCCCTTGATCGGCAACTGCGGATTGACGTGCATCATGCAGTCGATATCGCGACCGTCGGCCCGGCGGACGTGGATAATATCCGAATCCAGAATCGCGCGATACTTCTTGTAGAAACTCACCCACTTCTTCAGCACGGCCCTGGTCGCATCCGTATCATACAGCCGCGGCCCTCGGTAGCACGCCTGCACGCCGCCGCCGAAGTTGTTGGCCAGATGTGCCTCGTAGGCGTCCAGATGCTCCGACAGCGGTTCGATCGTCGCCGCCGCGCCGCCGCCGTGGTATTCCGTCAGCGGTACGAACATCCAGCCCATGCTCGGAGTCTTTTCCCAGGTGCCGTCGAAGATATTCTGCCGCCCGTGAAGTATCTGCTGGTCGCGCGGCAACGACCAGTTGGTCTCGCGATAGCCCATGCCCGTCTTATTGCTGCCGCTGAGGAAATAATAATCCGGCACGTTCAGATAAATCCCGCGTCCGCGGCACCATCGATAAAGTTGCGTGATCGTCTGCCATTGTCGATATTGTGAATCCTCCAATCCCGAATGGCCGGGATGTGTCGTCGAAGCGCATACATCACCGGGATAGGAACCATCGTGTTCCAGGAGATCAAAACCGGTCTTTTCAAAGAAACTGTACAACTTACGGAAATAATCCTGTGCCCAAACGCTGCCCAGGCACGGCGAGTTGTCGAACGCCGCAAATCCGCCCGGCTTTCCCGTCGCGGGGTTGATCACATCGTTGTCGTCATTAATCCGCCGCGACGCCAGCAGCGAGTACCCGCCGATCTCGATACCCTTGCCGTGCGCGTACTCGACCAGTTCGCGAATCTGCGACAGGTAGTCGGGGCTTTCGTTTTCGATATTGAATCCGCTGCCGAATGTCAGGATGATCATTTCGAAGCCGACCTCGGCGCACTGATCGATGCCCAGCCGCACGGCCTTCGGATCGGCGCTGCGGACGTGCATCATGATGGGATTTTCCATCGCCCAAGGCGCGATCGTCCGATACATCCGCCGCACGGACAATCCTTTGCGCTCCCGATCGGTGCTGTCGTGGATCAGTTCAAATGTTCGAAAGCTCTCAAAACTACTCTTGGGTTCGATTGTAATCGCAGGACCCAGAGGCGGCCGTGTCTCAAGAAGGCACGGAGTCTGCAGCCGATAATTGACCTGCGTATGATACTGAGGATCGGGGACCCAGAATACCGCCTTATTGGCCCCATCGGCCTCCATGCCCAGAAACGCGTATTCCGTTTCCACATGCAGGTTGGGATACACCCAACCCTTGGGCGACTCCACGGGCGAACCGCTCTCCACCACGGCCAGCACCTCAGACGTAAACCGGTCTAAACGAATGGGCTGGCCGCTATTGTTTTGAATCCGTATCCACTTACTCACCAGTGGGATTCCGTCGAAGAGCTCGTAGTGCACGAAAACCCGCACTCCCTTTACGTCTTCGGCCGGCGGGCGAAATTCCATCGTTATCGACACACCCGGCGGCGGCCACGGCGCGTCGGGACTGTAACGTTTGCGCCTCCACGCCATCCTCTCTTTGGTCTCGCCGAAGCTGACACCGACAAACTGAAACGCCGCCGGATCGGACGTCATCTTGTCCAGCCACTCCGGTAAAAGATACGCGTAATCCGGCTGGCCGAGCAACCCGCCGACAGCGTATTCCTGCTTGTCGATTGTGAGCTTTGCTTCGGGCTTGACGCCGCGCAACATCGACTGGCCGGTCATAAGGTTGTCAAAGGCCACCGTCGCCGCATTCGGTGCCGTACGAAATACCCGTCGTACCAGGCCGTTGCTCAACACAAACTCCCCCGGTGTATTTGTACGATATGCCTGTGCCTTGAATCTCCCCTTGACCAGCAACCAGTCTTCGCTCGCAATCGGGGAATATTCAGGTTCGAGATTATAGGCCGCAAAGTTGGTCGATTCCGGACGTGCATTTTCGGCGGCACACGACCAAGGAGTGGATAATGACAACACGACAGTCACGAAAAGGATACGAAGATATCCAGCCATTTTCAGCCCTCCGAAAAAAGTGGGATTATGATTGAATTCGAATTAGTTGAACAGCGCCTCGACGAATTCGTCGGGGTCGAACTCGGCGATGTCTTCCGGTTTTTCACCCAAACCGACAAATTTGACCGGAATATTCAACATCTCGCGAATGGCGATCACGATTCCGCCGCGGGCCGTACCGTCCAGCTTGGCCAGAAAGATTCCCGTCACCTGGATGACCTCCGTAAAGATCTTCGCCTGCTGGATGGCGTTTTGGCCGGTCGTCCCGTCGATTACCAGGATTACCTCGTGCGGCCCGCCGGGGATCTTCTTGGCAACGACGCTGCGGATTTTTCCCAACTCGTCCATCAGGTTCTTTTGCGTATGCAGCCGTCCGGCCGTATCGAGGATCACATAATCCGCCCCGCGTGCCACCGCCGCTTCACAGGCGTCGTACGCCACCGCCGCCGGGTCCGAGCCGCTCTTGTGTTTGACGATCTGCACGCCGATTCGTTCGGCCCAGATGGTAAGCTGCTCGACCGCCGCGGCGCGGAATGTATCGCACGCCGCAACGATCACCTTCTTGCCATCGCGGCTGAGTGTATAGGCCAGCTTGGCGATGCTCGTGGTCTTGCCGGAGCCGTTGATCCCCGCAACCAGAATCGCCGTCGGTCCGGAAGTCGCGGTAATAAGCTTGCGGTCCTGCGGCGGCCAGTAACCGCGAATCTTATCCTTCAAAAACGGAATCACATCCTCGCTGGCTCCGATTTTCTTTTCCTTCCATCCCGTCCGAAGGTCCTCGATCAAACGCCGCGTGGTCTCCACGCCGATATCGTCGCGGATCAGCGTCTCTTCCAGTTCTTCCAGAAGCTGCTCATCGATCCTGCGGCCGAGTGTCAGGATCGTCGCCAGACTCGACTGAATCTTACTCCGCGTCTTATCGAGCCGATCTTTGATATACTGTACCGTCTTACTGAATAATCCCATAGAATCTCCATCACTGATTTATTGATCATTCAGTATCCCGGATATCCCCCCCGATTGCAAGACTCCACGTCTGATTTCGCGACAAAACCGTTTATTCAGACATTGTGGAGGAACCCACTCTGTCGGGTCCGATTATGTCATTCCCGCGAAGGCGGGAATCCAGATGTAGCACAACCGTCTTGGTTGTGTAATTTGCTCAAGCGAGATGCTTGAGTTACCTCTATGTTTGCCAGCCGGAGGGGTTGGCCGGTTTTGTCAACCTATTCGTAAATCCCCGCCGATTTACTGCCTATCTGGATCACCTTTTCCGGGACATCTTCATCTGGAGGTCCATAACGAAGCGTTACTTTTGCTCCTTTCATGTAATCGATTCCCTCAAGAATTGGCCGAATAACATCAAAGAGTTTATCGGCGTTCGGGCCATACATGTAGAGGTTAGCGTCACTCCCATCGACAGCTACGTCATTACCATCAAACTCTCCGACACCCGCCGCTGCAATTGCCGCTTCCAACCGGTCCTCAAGTGTAAAGAGACGTGTAAGATCGTCGGATCCATATTTAAAATTAACGATAACAGCATGTTCCGGATTATTCTTGGCTTTTGTTAAATGTGTTTTCTCCGCGGTCCCATAGGTCGTCTGGTCTCTGGTATCGATTGTGGAAAGCCCGTAAACCAGCCAGTGGCGAACGTGAAAATTAACCAGCCGGTCTCCTCCGCCGTCAATCCCGCACGCCCGCCAGGGAGCCACGATCCCGCGATATCGTTCAATCGGATTGCCCGTCGTGGCGTCATCCACCTCCCGAACTTCCCAGCGTACAAAAGCCCCGGCAATGACCAATACCGCCACCAGATAAGTAATCTTCTTATTGCGACCGACAAAAGCAACAAATCGTTTCATAGATAACATCTCCCGGATTTGTTCGACTGCTCAACCTACTATCACAGTCGGCCCCGCCACCCGATTATTTCACGGGATTTCGTATGGGAAAAAAATATCGATAAGTCCATTTCACCGAAAGGGTGGTCAGCCACCATTGAATAACAAGAAGCGCCGTACCCCCGATCAAGATGATACCGAGAACCATCAACGGCGTAATCTCAAATCCAAGCCCCAGCATGTGTTGAACCTCCGATCCGGTCGAAGGATGCATTAGAGCGATGACGGCCGACGACAGGCAGATCAATCCCATTACGCTTGTTGTGAATACCGCCGATTGCCGCGATGTCTTTTTCATCGATGCCGAGTCCGCGCCATTATGAATCAGCCATCGCCCGACCAACACTCCTGCTGGCAGGCCGAGCAGCACATGGAAAATCGGCACGCCCATAAAGAAACCAAACATCCCGATCGAATAAAAAACATACAGCGACTTCCAGATCAGAGGTTTCACCGAGTATGCTTGCCGAATCCACCTCTTCAGGAAGATCGCATCGATAACAATCCCCGAAAGTAAACCCGCCAGTGCAAATAGATAAATACGGGATTCGGGGACGAACGGAATACTGCCCCACCACCCGGCGATAAAACAAACCAGGATCGGGGCCATTCCAAACACGATACCGATTCCAATCTTTTCGATCATTCGCATCCCATATCTTTCGTTACAAGCAAGATTCACTCTTCTCTTTCGAAAAGGCACGCTCCATCACCTCCAGTGCAAAACGTGCCGAGACGGTAACCCGGCCGGCGCCCATCTCGATGCCCACTTCAATCGCTTCAAGAATCTCCTGTTCCGCAGCGCCGCATCCCGCCGCCTGATCAATATGCCACTGCATGCACGACTCGCAATCCGTTACTACTGAGATCCCGACGGCGATCAGCTCCTTGGTCTTTTTCGAGAGTGCGCCGTCGGTGTATGCCGCTTGTTCCATCTGAAGAAACGCGTCATAGACCTTCGACTTCAGCGACAGCAACTTTTGATGCGCCCGTTTTCGCTTGCGCGAGATTTCATCCAGCTTGTCCATGATCTTTCCATCCAATTTCAATTCTTATCGTCCTCATCTCCATAAACTGGTTATCCATCGCCAAAGTCTCAACAAGAAAGCCGCAATCACATCTCTTGGATGGTGATACGACGGCTGAGTATGAAGGATTTCCTTTCCCAGATCGATGGCAATCGATGACGATTTTTTCACGGCCAGAATCTGCGATGGATAAACGCTTCGATGGCCGGTCATCAGGAAACAGACCACGCAGGCCACCGCCGCATACGGACCGATCGCAGGGCCGAACATCTCCACCGCCATGATACTGGCGGCGATCGGCGTATTAGCGGCTCCGGCAAGAAGACTGACAAAACCGATGGCGGACAGTATCCCGACATCCATGGATAACGCCTGCGACAGGACTGCTCCGGAGGTTGTACCGATAAAGAAGATCGGTGTTACGATTCCCCCGCTGCCGCCGCAATTCAGGGTAATAGCCGTACATACAATCTTGAGAAATGGGACATACCACGACACGCTTTGCCCTTCGAGACACGAATGGATTGTAGGGATACCAAGACCCAGATATGTTTTTCCGAATGCAAAGGCCAGGATCACCAGGAGGCATCCTCCGATAATGCCTTTAAGAGGCGGCCATATCCGGATTCGACCGAATAGTTTTTTACCGGCCTGCATTCCCTGAATGAGGCAAAGCGAAACGATGCCGAACAGCACGGCCGCGACAATGACTTTCAGCAAAAGCATTTCATTGATCGCAGGAACCATCCGCACCGAGGGATGAAGATAGGGAATCCCGAAGAACGATGAGATTTGATAAGCCGTTATTCCCGCTACAAACGAAGGCAAAAGAACATCATAGAGAATGCCCCCGACAAAAAGAACTTCGACGCCGAATATGGCCCCGGCGATGGGCGTTCCGAACACGGTGGCAAACCCGGCGCTGATGCCGCAAATCACCAATTTTTTTCTGTCGGTTTCACTCAGATGCAGAACCCGTGCGAAAAACGACGACAAACCCGCTCCAATCTGGGCACAGGGGCCCTCCTTGCCTGCGGAACCGCCGATGCCCAGGGTGATAATGGTGGCGACCAGTTTTACGGGAACCACGGCCAGTGGAATCTGGCTGCCGTATCGATGTACGGCCTCGATGACCTTCTCGGTGCCGTGACCTTCGGCCCCCGGCGCCAAATACTTTGTCAAAAGCGAACTGACAAAAAACGCCCCCGGCAAGAAAAGAAACGTGTAGGAAAAATATCCCGCGTATTGTGTCGCTTCACCCAACAGACCGAGAAAGACAGTGGCGGCAAGCCCCACGATCATTCCCGTACACGATGCAAGCACAAACCATTTGATGATGCTGGCGAATAGAATGGATTCTTCCGTAATCGTTCGTTTCATTTTAGATTCTTGCCTTATCGAAAATAGGACACGCCCTTATCCGTTATAACGTATTGTTATAAACCACTCGAATATGCCATGAGGTTCCTTGCCGGACGAATGAAATGTATCGTATCCAAACCCCCGCGGAATATCCAACTCTATTCGTTGTGTTTCAATCCCTTATGGCCTACACCAGTCCTATGGCCATTCCCCCGAGCATAATGATCCACCACAGAAAACCCTCGGTACGGGACAAGAGCCAGAAGTAGAGACCGGCCAGGGCAAACCGGATTACCATCGCAATCAAAATAACCAAGAAGGGATTCCCCATCACTACGCCAAGCATAAATCCTGCGCCCATGTAGATCCCCGCACACAATAAAGGTTCGTCTGTCTCAATCAACAACCGGATAAGAGACACAAGAATAATGAGCTTGATTCCCAGAATCATTGCACGAATGCCCTTTCAGTGGTCATGCATAAGTCTGGCAGGATAGAATAGCTGTTCAACAGAGTTCATCTTTTCTTATTATAGTTTGTCCTGTTTCATGCATTTTAGGGACCTTGAACAACCGGTCCTGACCATTCGATGTCCATCCTCGCCGTTTTCCCCGCCTTGAGTTCCGCATAGGTCGCCGGCTGAACGGCCGCGATTCGTACCAGAAAGAACTGCCCACCCCGGGCCTTCACCCAGAAGGCCAATCCCTCTTTATCGGCAGTCAATGGCATTATCGCCGCTACCGATTGTGATCCTTTCGCAGGCGGCTTGAGAGCGGCCAGTTCGTCCCTCGATTTGAAGCCAACGGGAAACAGATACCCCGGCCGGTCATCACGGCCGACCAGCGCCCCCTGCGAACAATCGTCCGCATCATAAAAATACACCAGATCGACAAGGTCCGGATTTGTGGGAGGCGTCGGCAGCACGCCCACCATAAAGGAATAAAAACTGAAACATTGCTCCCCATGCGCCTGACATTGCAGCGTCACCGATTGTATCGGCCGTTCCATTCGCTTGACCGGCTCCATCGGCTCGGTGGTTGCCACCGTCGGCATTACCGGCTTGCGAGTTTCCGTCCAGCAACCGGCATGCAAAACCGCCGATACAACCAGCAGCATGGCGATCACCCGAATCCAATCCATGTCATATCTTCGCTCTTCCATCGCATAACTTTCCAACCACTTTTCCATTGATGAGGGAGAACCACATTGAGGTTTTAACCATATTTCTTGGATGTCTTTGTCGGTCAGATTCTCTTCTTTCGCAATCTTTGCGATGTTTGTCAGGTTGACCATAATCGAAATCTCTCCTTTGGGATCTTTGACAAATATCGCAGCATCATTGCGGTCTGTTCCGAAACATTCCGAGGGCTGATTTTTATCTCCATAGAGCTCCCGGATTAATCCCAGAATATGTGATTCATCCTTTCTCAGAGAGCGCATAATGCAAGAAGGATTGGGCCGTTTCCTCAATCCGAAAACTAAAAATGTTTTTTGCACGAAATCCCGGATTCGAATAGCCATTTTTCCTCCTTGGCTTCCGTTTACATCAATTCACTATTCAGGAAGGTACTAAGCTAATTGTATCCAATTTTGTGGGCGGTGTACAGCAATCACCTCCCCTTAAATTCCATTGACTAATCCCCCCACCGCCGGTACATTCTTAGCGCACCATTCGTAAACTCAGGAAGGCAAAATCACAGAGATGATGCAGGATACAGCGGAAATATTGTCGGCGATTATCGCGCGGGTTCGGACCTCCGACCCCGTCAACTGCCGTTCGTGGTTCGATGATCTGCTCGTAACCGAATTTGCCGGCGGCCTCTTGCAGATCGGCTGCCCCGACGACGTCAAGGCCCAGTACCTTCAGGATCGTTGCCTTCCCGTCTTCACTCAGTCCGCCCAGTCCATCACCGGCCATCTGGTCACCGTGGAGTTCGTCGTCGCCAATCGTGTGTCTCCCGCACGGCCTGATACTTCCATGTCGGCCGTAAAGCTCCACCCCGACTACACCTTCGACAACTTCGTTGTCGGCCCCTGCAATCGCCTCGCCCATGCCAGTTGCGTCGCCGTCAGCCATTCGCCCGGTACCACGTACAATCCGCTGTTTCTCTACGGCAATGTCGGCCTCGGTAAGACCCATCTGCTGCACGCCGTCTGCCACGAGGCGCTCCGCCAGCGGCCGTCGATTTCCGTGCAGTTCCTCAGTTGCGAATCCTTCGTCAACCGGTTTATTGCCGCCATCGAGCAGGGCACCATCGCCGATTTCCAGCGGGCCCTGCGAACGGTCGATCTATTGATCATCGACGATATCCAGTTTCTCCGCGAACGCGAACAGAGCCAGGAAGAATTCTTCCACACCTTCAACGCCCTCTACAACAACCACAAGCAGATCATCCTCACCTCCGACTCGGCGCCGTCGGATCTGGCCAAGCTCGAAGAGCGGCTCATCAGCCGTTTCAAGTGGGGCCTTGTCACACGGCTCGACGCTCCCGGCTACGAAACACGCGTCGCTATCGTGCAAAAAAAGGCCGGACTTCGCGGCCTGCAGCTATCGGAGGAGATCGCCCAGTTCATCGCCCGTCAGGTCCATGCCAACATCCGCGAACTGGAAGGGGCGCTAACCATCCTCTACGCCACCGCCGCCACCGCCAACGAGCCCCTGACGCTGCCCATGGCCCAGCAGGCCCTTGGCCACCAGCAGCCCCAGCGCGAAAAACAGGTCACCATTACCGACATCATCAACGCCGTCACGCGGTACTACAACATCCGCCCCGCCGACCTTCTGAGCAAACGCCGAAGCCAGAGCATCGCACTGCCCCGCCAGGTCTGCATGTACCTGGCCCGCAACCTCACCCGCCATAGTCTCGAAGAGATCGGCGGCCACTTCGGCGGCCGGGACCACTCCACCGTCCTGCACGCCTGCGACAAGATCGACCAGCTCCTCCAGTCCGACCCGACCACTCGTTCCCAGCTCGCCGAACTCACCGACGCCATCCAGCAGCCGTAAAAATCCCGGCCGGACGGATGATGGATTGCCCTTCCGGCGCAAGCGGGATACCATTGTGCAAACACAGGGGTCGAACCCTTTCGATCGTCTGAGGGTTTGACAAAAATGGGATCTGACCCTTTAAATTGGTTCGAGGGTCTGATACCTTTTTTGACATGTCACCCCGGACTTGATCCGGGGTCCAGAGTATTCTGTTTATATGAAACTTCATTGTGTTCGATCTCCTAAAGAAGCATGCGGCCATCCACAAATCTATCCGGAAAACTACTGATTGTTCGCGAGGGGCAAAAACAGGGAAAATACCGAATTGGCGATATTGTGAAAATATATTACGTAAATTCAGATTTTTCCTTTGACACTTTTCTAATGCAAAGGGAAAATGGTTATTGTGGATATGGGGGGGTGCACAATAAGCGGGTGAAAGGAATAGGAATATGGAGACGAAAGGAGCGACCTCATGGCCAAGGTGATCGTCCGCGCCGGCAAAATCGGCGGTGTTATTTTAATCCCCATCCTCCTCCTGTTCCTGATCTTTTATGCCTTGCATGTCTCTTCCTCCGCACAGGATGTTCTCGAATCCTCAGGTTCCCCTGAATCCTCTCAACCGGCCGCCCTCAATCCCGACAAGCTGACCGAGACCATCGCTCAACTTCGCGCTTCCTGCAAATATTCTCAGATCCAGACCCTCTGTGGTGAGATACTATCCATAGAAACAAATCCTGATCTCGCCCTTGTCGCCACGCAGGCGATCATTGAAACCGCCATCGAGACCCGCGATGCCGCCGCGGCGGAAACCCAGACCCAAACGCTGCTGGCTGCTTTCGCCGCCCATCCCGGCTTAACCAAATCCCTTTGTGAGGTCGGGGACGCGTATCGGCGGATGCGGGATTATCCGGCCGCACAGGCCCTCTACGAACAAATCGTCAATACCCGTTCTTCGGATGCCTACTCCCTGTGGGCCCAAAAGAACCTCTGCACCCTCTATGCCGCACAACGTAAGGTGGCCGAGACCGAACAGGCCATCGCGACCCTGGCAACCCTGTATGCCGGTCATCCCGAATACCCCAAGGCCCTGTGCGATGCGGCCGACGCCTGCAACAAAGCCGGGCGTGCGGATCGGGCGTTGGAACTCTATGAATATCTTGTCGCCCACCATGCGGCCGTCGAGCACATCGTCTGGGCCCAGAAGAACCGCTGCCTGATCCACATCGACCGAAAGGAATTCTCCGAGCTGGACGCCCAGGTGGTCCGGCTCAAGACCGTCTTTGCGAAGAATCAATACATCGCCCGCGCTGTCTTCGAAGTCGCCGAAGGACTGCGATGGAAAAGCCAACCCGACAAGGCCGTGGACCTGTTCCTTTCGATCCCCCGCGACTATCCCGCCGACCCGATGGCCTTGTGGGCGATGAAGGATACCTGCGTAATCGGGATCGAGGAGGTTGCTGCCGATACCGAGGACCGAATCGCGGCTCTGTCAGCCGGGTTTGCTCCCGACAAGCGGCTGGCCCAGGCCCTCTGCGAGGTCGGGGACGCCTGGCGCAAGGCCGGAGATGTCCCTCGTTGCGTCCAGACCTACAATCAGGCCATCGAGCGGTTTCCGGAGGATGTCTTTGCGATGTGGTCGCAGAAGAACCTGGCGACCCTGGCCATCGAGCAAAAGCAAAACCAGCAGGCCGACGAGGAATTTCAGCGACTGATCGACAATCACCGTGATCGTCCCGAATTGGCCCGGGCCGTCTGCGATATCGCCGATGCCGCCCGTACGGCCGGCGATCCGGCACGAGCCCGCATGGCCTGCCAATTTGTAATCCAGCAGTTCCCCATGACCACCGATTCCCTCTGGGCCCGCCAAAAACTCATCGTCCTCGATATCGACGAATCCGAAAAAACCAATACGACCCCGGATGTCCCGGCCGACATCCTGGCCGCTGTAGATCAACTCATCGCCGACTACCCCGGCTTCGACAATCTCCCCCTGGCGGTACTGGTAACGGGCGAGTATTTCTATACTGCCGGCCAAACCCTCGAACAACAAGGCCTTCAAGGCCAGGCCCCGTTCGTTTTTGCGCGAGCCATACCCATCTGCGAACGGCTGATCAACATCCTGCCGGACAATTCCAGCAGGTCCTCGGCCTATTACATCTCTGCGGTGGCATACGGCCGTATGGATCAATATGACAAGGCGCTGGAGAATATGGAAGAACTTGTCCAGCGTTATCCCGGCTCCGATCTGGCTTGGAGTGCGCAATCCTGGATTACCCGATATCTGGTTTCCATGAAGCAGAACAAACAGATCGCAGCGGAAGATGCCGACCCCCTTATTGAACAGGCCTGCTTGAAGCTGTTGTCCGACTATCCGGACAGCCCGATGCGGTTGTCCGCAGTTCGTGATCTGGGAATGCTGCACTATCTTGCCAAACGATGGGATCCGGCCGTCGGCTGGTTCGAACAGTATATCGCCGAATCCCGTTCGGCCAAGGTCCCCAAAGAGGCCTACTACCTTTCCGTCTGCTATGGTCAACTCGGCCAACAGGAAGCCGCCGCCCACACCTACCAAACCTATCTGGCGGATCATCCGGAAGCGGGGATCAAAATGCCTTCTCCCGTGATTCAACCGGAAGGAGGAATGGCCCAATGAGAAAACAACTCGGATTGACCAGCGGATTCCATCTTCGATTGAGTTTCTTCATCGCAATGATCCTGTCGATAGCGAATTTTGCACCAATCGTTTATGCCTGTCTGCCGTACTGTGGACCCTGCAAGCATTGGGAAGGACCGATTGACACAGGGTCATGTGTTTTGAACTCCGGGGCCGAATGCGCCGAGTATTCCGATTGTCCCGGCGGTTGCCAGTTGTGCAGTAATTGCCAGTGCGATGGCGTGGATGCCGAGTTGTGCATTGGCCAATGCGATCAGTGCAATACCGAGACCGGGTATTGCTACGATGACAGTAGTCTGTGCACTGTTGATTGCGATATCTGTTCATCGGGTTCTTGTGTTGATCCCTGTCCTGCACAAGGTAAATTTTGTGATACCGCCAGTGATACCTGTGTCGAATGTCTCGATAACGATGACTGTGAAGAACCGGAGCCATTTTGTTCCGACGATCATGAATGCATAGGATGCATCAATTGTTATGGGTGGGAATATGTTGATCGTAATTTCCCCGATCCTTGCCCAGATTGCGATAACAATCAAGGTGGGTGCCATTCCAGTATTACATTGATCAGTAGTGAGTATTCCCGCTTTACAGGTGGTTCCCCACCCCCCGGAGAAGGTGGCCTATGTTATAATCCAACAAAGACAATACAGATAGGTTCTATTCTTCACTGCGTTGACTATCAAACAGATGTAGAAGAAATAATTGGAATTTTGGCTGGTTTAGGAGGAACAATATCAACGTATCAGGATTGCGTTTCGTGTGTAGCTACTAGACAACCGTCAAATTGTATTAAGTGTATTATAGATCTCGTACAGGATCAAATAATTGACGAATATCCTTGTATATTCATCAATGGATGTGAACAATGTTATGACTGGGATACGGAATGTTCATTGTCTCTGTATGCAGAAACTGTGGATTGGGAAGCATTGGAAGATATAGACAATTTTATCTGTATCCCGTGAATATTACATAACCGCATTTGACGAAAGGAACTAAAATGGTACGTTTCTTCATAATCCTGTTCACCGTAATTCAGGCATGCGCCACAAATTGTACGGCAGACGAACTTGGTTCGGAGCAGATTGATAAACTTGTCAAAGCTTCATTAAAACAAGCCCCAAGTAGCATGGATATCACTTTCTTCAAAACAATCAAAGACATGACCAAAGACCAGGCGGATTTCCAAAAATTATTCGACGACGCATTTAATAAATTATATGGACCAAGAGAAAACCTATCTGATTCTGAAGTAAAGGTTCGGGATCAAGCCGTACAATTAAATGTTCAGCGGCAGTTAATGGAAAAAGAAGCAGGTCGAACAAGTAAAATGCGAATTCGATACACCAAAGACCGCCAGCGGATCGATTACGTGAATGGAATATCGGCCAATACGATCTTAAAAGATTTGAATCAGGTAAGGACCGATTCCAGAAATCCTGAAAGCATCAGTTTGCCATATACCAAGTCTGTGATCGAAATATCAGACATGGAAAATGCGAACACCCTTCGGGAATATTTACATGAGACAAAAGCAATCTATTTAAAAAAGATTAAAACCAAGAACACAAGTTTAATCAACGAAATCTTGGGATTCGCTAAAATCCCCGACGGCATGGCCGATGTACTCAAAATGAAGATATCCCATCCTAATAACCAAGGCGAACCGCGACCTGATGAAGCGAAACTTGAGCTTTTACGGTCAGGTCATTTGTCTGGCCTTCGATTATCTTTAGATCCTTGCGATACGGAAGGTCCGAATCATGTGCGAATCGAAATGGTTTTGTCTAATCCGGAAAATATCCCTTTTCTCCAAATGGCGATGATCTGCGATAAGGAAGATTACGCAAGAGTGTATGTTTCAGAAATTCGACAAATATCCACAGGGAACTTGGTACGGTCGGAAACGCGAAGCAATTTCGATTCTCAGGGTTTCCCGCATAAGATTTCTGTTGATGAATATGATTCCAATGGCAACTTGACACGCCAATATCTGTATCAAATCGAGAACGTGAGTTTGAATGTCCTGATTCCGCCAAAAGATTTTCAGATTGATGGTGAAAAAGAATATCGTGTAATCGATCGCGATAACTCCTTCGCCGAACAGAAGGAGCAACAGATCGCCAGATTCAGGGAATGGATTAAAGATGATGACTGGAAACGAAGATTACAGGGGATTGCTGGATTAAAAGAACTTCTGAAAGGTCGCCCCGAGGAATTACGGGATATTGCCGCATTCATGTTGAATGATGAAAATCCGAATATAAGAAAATTGGCGGAACAAATAATTCGTTCGATCGAGTCAGATAAATAGGTTCTGTTCAATTATTTCAAACATTAGAAATTGGGCTGGTTTGCTTCTATTATGGTTGCTTTGGATATCCTTTGCTAATTGAACGTGGAACATGATATGACGAAAATCATTGTGTGGATGGCTCTGGGATTATGTGCATGTTCTGGCTTTTATTTATACGCAGAAAACATAGAAAAGCAAGATACAATAGACTTGTTTCAGGAATCAGCAATTAATGATTTCTCGAATCCCCCGAAGATTTGGCTCGAATCCAAACAAATCGACCTCGGCGTCGTTGGCCCCGAACAGAACACCATTGTCGGCGCGATCCATTTCATGAACGATGGCGCTCAGCCGCTGGAAATCCGCAAGGTTATTTTTGAACCATAGGGTAATCCAGGAGGTTTTGGTGGTTCCGTCCTTTGTCAACTCGTGCGATTCCGATCAATTCTGCGACGACGGCGAATGCGTCGCCTGTATCGATAACAGCGATTGTTCGGGTTGTCAGAAATGCGTGGAGGGCGCCTGTGTCGATGATTGCCCCGATTGCCAGCAGTGCATCGGCAACAACTGCGTGAATCCCTGTAATCCCGACAATTGCCAAATCTGCACCGGCGTTGGCTGCACCAATCGCTGTACCGAAGGCCAGACCTGCGATGGAAACGGGGAATGTATCGGCGATCCCTCCTGTACGACTTCAACCGAATGCGATGAAGACAATTGTGAAGAATGTACCGGCGGACAATGTGTCAACAAGTGTGATTCCGACGAATTCTGCGACGGAAGCGGCGAATGTGTCGCCTGTCGTAATGACGACGATTGTTCCGGATGTCAAAGTTGTATCAATGGAACTTGCACTGACAATGATGAGAATTGCGACTTTTACGCTTGTGAGGAGTGTTCCAACGGCTCTTGTGTGGACTGGTGCCCGGGGCAGGGATTGTATTGCGATGGTGCCGGACAATGTGTCGAGTGCTTGGATGACTCACACTGTCAATCGTGCAAAAATTGCGATCCTGAAACCCACACTTGCGGGGATCTTTTCGTCGAATTCGCGGCCAATACGTCGTATATCCCGACAATTGTGCACATAATCGATCAGGGCGATTGGTCAACGGGTACAAATCCTTCCCCCGTGACACACAATGCCACGGTGACCCTGCGCGTGGTTGTCGAAAAGATCGTCGGAACCCAGAGTCAGGGTTATTTCTCGGATTTTCCGACGAGTGTGGACATACCCGGCCTCGGTACGGTTCAACCATTGAGTGAATGTGGAAATCTGGCGATCTCCTGGAAAAAAATCATGCCTCAAATGACCCCAAGCTCAGGCAAATACAACGATCCATGGAATCCGGGTTATCTTCTCTATACAAATGTCGTATCGGGTACAAGTACGAGCATCCCAACTTGTCAGTGCCCGCATTCGCATACATATAGTAGACCTAATACAGGATCATTTTTGGGAAATCTGTTTGGTCGTGATGACAACGATCAACATACCTGTGATAAACTGCGTGGTGTTCAATCAAGAGGATTCGAAGGCAATGGGTGTGCGATTGTTGAGTACGACCACACTGATGCTGGTTCTTCATGGGAAAAGACGGTTGACCAGACTGTCGGTGTAACCCATTATATGGTATCCGTTACCGCCGGACTGAACACATGGAGCACACGGGGAAAGCGGACTGAGAATACGGTAAGTCATTTGATCTACGACAAGGATGATCCTGCTCAGGCGTATAACAGAGGCGTAAAAAATCTAGTAATGCGAATTGTCCGATTATCAAACAATGCGTCGGTATATCTTCGACATGTCGAGTCGTATAATCTTGTCCCATGGATCTACGGAAGCTGGTCTTGGCAGGCAAAAGACTACATCGGATTTGATTGTGCCGATCTGGCGCAGGCAGCGGCTTTTAATGCGGGCCTTTCGGGTGCCTATGAAGCATCAGCACATGGTTTAGCCACAGGTCGTCCAGACCGGGGGGGGTATGGTATTTTATACCTTGAGAATGGAGTCATCAAAAAGCGGTCAGACGGACAGGCAGCCAATATTTCAATCGGAACCGGAGAAAACGATGCCCATCCCGGAGATCTGATTCTCGTTGATTATGGGCCGGATGGTATCTATGATCATACCATGATTGTCTATTCGGACAGTGGTACTCTTAATGGTGTTACAGAAATGATTTACGCGCGTGGGGACGGAGTTAAGAAAACGTCGCTATCGACGAAAGTGAATGATAAGAAATATAATCTTGTCCTGCGCCAGGGTTGGTAGAAAATTGTATGTCGAATTGTTAGTGGAAGGGAAATTTCATGAAAGTATTTAACATTCTCGTAATGAGCGTTTTTTATCATTTCGTTGGACAATCCGGCTGGGCTGCAGATGCAATTCGGTATCCGGGGTATTCGGAGCTTGCGGTCGTTTCCTGTAAACCGGGCGAAGGGCCGGGGGAATATGTGTATTCCCTTGGTGCTGGAGTTGATCTCGTCCCGGTTTGCTTTGCAATCGATCCCAATAGCCGGGAATTCTACATTCCCGAGGTGGATATGCGGGGGAATATCCGTTTGCATATTTTCAAATCAACCGGGGAATTTCTGAAAATGCTCGCGCTTGAACCGGGTCCGATCACGGATAGAGTATCCGATATCGTGAGCAACGGAAACCATATCTGGCTACTCAATAATGCACCCTGTGACGGACCCCGCCAGTTTATCTCGGAATATGAGCGGACGGGAAGGTTAATTCGCGTAATCGGCCGGGATGGTCCTATTCCAAAGGAGGAAATTCAAAAGGAAAAGTCTTTGAAATTTTATTATGAGAACCCTCTTCTGGAAAAATTCTTCAAAAAATACAATCGATACCTTTATTATTCCTCCCGGAATCGGATATTGTTCGGCAATTATGTTGTTCTGCCTACCGGCTCTCAGTTATTGTATAACCGAAGTATGGATATTAAAACGGGGATGGTTGTTGAGCAATTGCAGGATGGCAATATGCTCGCATGGGTGGATATGCAAAGGATTGGCGAATTTGCCAGACGAAGAGTTCAATTGTCGGAATTAACGATGAAACGCATGGTTAGTGATATTTATTCGTTAATTGGTCCGGACAATGAGTTTTATTACATGAGTGTAATACCGGAGAAACTGGAAATCCGCAAGGTGGTTTTTGAGCCATAGAAAAATCCCGGAGGTTTTGGTGGTTCCGTCCTGCGTCAACCGATGCGATTCCGATCAATTCTGCGACGACGGCGAATGCGTCGCCTGTATCGATAACAGCGATTGTTCGGGTTGTCAGAAATGCGTGGAGGGCGCCTGTGTCGATGATTGCCCCGATTGCCAGCAGTGCATCGGCAACAACTGCGTGAATCCCTGTAATCCCGACAATTGCCAAATCTGCACCGGCGTTGGCTGCACCAATCGCTGTACCGAAGGCCAGACCTGCGATGGAAACGGGGAATGTATCGGCGATCCATCCTGCACAAGTACCACGGAATGCGATGAAGACAATTGTGAAGAATGCACCGGCGGACAATGCGTCAACAAATGCGATTCCGACGAATTCTGTGACGGAAGCAATCATTGCGTTGAATGTCGTGATGATGCCGATTGCCCCGAACATTTCACCTGCAACGAGAACGGCCAGTGTGTTTGCAGCGACGAAGATGAATACTCTCAGGATACTGTAATCACCACTCCGACGATCAATTCGCCCGAGGATAATGCCGCTGTCGCCGCGGGAGTCACGATCACCCTTTCGGCCTCCGGTTCATCCGATTCGGATATCTACGGCCGATGCGAGAGCGACCAGTGGATAACCGACTCCGTGAGCGATACCCCTCTCACCTATACCTGGTCGGCCGTCTGGGTATCCGACGGTACAACCGCGGGTTCTTTCTCCAATGGTATAAATACCGGGGAATCGGTTTCTTGGATTGCTCCAGCCGACAGAGGTGATAAGGTGAAGATTACCGTTTCGGCTGACGATGATGGCACAAAGCATAATGATGACGCCGTGACTAAATCGGTTACAATCTATGTCGTTCAGGTTGATCTGTCGATTGATGGGGTTGATCCCACAAGAGAGGATAATCCCGGCGGTTTCGTCGGCAAAGGCCAATATGTCGCGATTAATCTTTATGTTGCTCCTTCCGTCGATATCGGTAAAATTAAACTGGAGGCAACTCAGGGTTCTGATAAAATTGAAGTCTGGAATGACGCCAAAACCGAGTTAATTCCCCTTGGCCAGGAATGGTCTCCATCCGAGGTGCCGTGTACGACCATGTATGTTAAAGGTATCAATGCAAGTTCGAGTATTGGCGATGTGGGTCTCAAACTATCCTACAAGATTGGGACCGCAACATTTGACGATAGCGTCAAACTGACGGTCATCGATATATCCAAAATTCCCCTGGGTTCCAGTGCGAATCTCTCCCCATGTGTGATTGGCAAGGTATATGTTCCAACCCGATACGGCGGAATTCTTACCCTTACAGGAGGCAATGTCGCACTGTATTACACCGACGGTTCCGATCTGAGTTGGGCAACCGCCTTCTCAATTTTGAATGGTGAAATGGAGGCATATTGCATGGCCCAGGGAAGTCCCTGTGAATATACAGTACCGACGACTCCAATTCCCCAATATCAATGGTATTATGTGAAAATCGCAAACATTGCTGCGGTTTCAGCCGGTTTTTCACAGCAAGGGCAAGATCCAACGCGACCTTGGAACTTTTATTGGTGGGCATCAATGGGAGATTTTATAAAGGGTGGTGGAAATAATATTGCAAATAGCGTTAAACTGTCCACCAGTGATGATATTCAGGACGTTCCTTTAGGCGGTAGTGTAACCACTCCGGAAAAGAGTGTAATACGATGCGGACCCGATGGATTTCTTCAAAGTACCCCAACGAGCGACGATACAAGAGAAAATCTAATCAACCTATTTGATATTGATGGTGATTATCGGCCAATGGACAAATACGATTCGATTTATTCGAAAACATCCAGAGCAGAAGAAGCCTACAGGCATCATGATACTTATGATAAGTGGTTTGGTCACTGCCTCGGTGGTACGATGGCCTCTATTCTTCTCAACCAACCTGAACAAGCATCGTCTCTAACACGAGAAGAATTGAAGGGCTTGTGGGCTGAGCTTGGAGAGAACGATGTTATTTATGTTGGAATCGATGGCATGGGTCCTTGTTCCGCAGGTCCTCCGATAGCAGGTCAGGATCCAACAGACGCGTATGTTGGCGAATTCCACAGGATGCTCGAAATGTATGTCAAAAATGGAATCTCATTATATTCCAATCTAAGAGCCAAGGCTTTAGGAAAACCACTCGCTGTTTGGAACCATGCCATATGGAAATATTCTTCTATATACGAAGAAGCTCCGGGTGGGAATGAAAATATCGTTCGTATTGAAACAATGATTTATGCTAACGCAGACCATGTCCCCCCTACAGATGATGTGACAGATAGAATTAATAATTATATCTATATTATTCAGTATGATTCTGGCACACCCAAAAATGTCCAACCCTTTTCCCACGACTGGATCAGTCTCAGTGGAGATGCTGCATATGCCCCCCAAAGTGTAGTTTATGTAACGGGTGTCGGAAGCAATGGGTGGAATGGCAAAAACTCGCAAATTACTGAACAAAATGTACGAGCATTGGATGCGGCCAACTGAATTCCGTAAGGAGTAGTATTATGAAATACCACAATTTCCTTTTTCTGGCGTCAATTTTCTTTGTTCTCAACGTGGCTGATTCGTTTTCGCAGACCGAGACAAAAGAGGATGTTGGGCCCAAGTGGAATGTCAGTGACCGATGGAAAATTGGGGTCACCCTTTATGCAAGATCATGGTTACTCAGTTCTTCGGATCCGCAAGTGGAATCCCGGAAAAACGAACCGTCGATTTTGGGACATTATTTAATAGATGTCCGGATCATTGGGAGAGAAGCTTTCCAGGAAATACCGTGTTGGAAGCTTGAGTATTTACCTGATAATACTGCACCGACGGGAATTCGACAGCAACGATACCATGTCCTTGTTTCTCAAAGGGATTATTCCATAAAAAATATTAAGCGGTTAACCGGAGCTAAGGGGCAATGGATTGGGGATATTCCTTTAGCGTGTCTTGATGATATAGCCATGATTCCAGGTGAAACTTATGGGTTCCCCTTTGAAATATTTAATATGAAATCCGGCAGCAAGGACCAAAATTTTCGCAAAAACGAAGGCAAAGAGTTTGAATTAATCCAATCTGAAATGCAAATTGACAATATCTTTCGTACAGAACGCATTTTCGGGAATCTGAAGGAATCAAAAGAACAACAAAGGATTGTTCTCAGAACACAGAAGAACGCAAAATGGTGGTCTGAGTATGAAAAATTCAATCAGGGCCATAAAGAAATATATGCTGTTACTTGTGGTGACTGGCTCTCGAAGGAATTTGACGAAGTTAATAGACAGCGGAATTCGCTGAAAGCCCAGGGGTATGAAGCCCAGGTTCAACGCATGGATAACCGATTGAAGGAACTTGGAATTGCACTTGTTCCTCAAATAATGAAAACTATTGAAGAGGGGCAAGATGATTATATCCCCCTTTTGGCGGAATTTACTGAGGACCTCAAGCCGGATAGCACAAAAAATGATTGTCTTGCCTGGTGGGAGAAGAATAAGAATCGATGGTTAGTTCCCTTTGAGGATAAACACCCTGAACATTAATATTTAGATCAACAATATGAAGGATTTGCCATGACCGACATTTCTAAATACTGCCTGTTGACGATACTATGTATTGTTGTATTTCCGTGTAAGTTTCTGTCGGCACAACCGGAGCAAACCAACCAATCGTCGGGTTCTTCTCTCTGGCTGGAATCGAAAGAGATCGACCTCGGAGTTATCCCCCCCGAACAGAACACCATTGTCGGCGCCATCCACTTCATGAACGAAGGCGCTCAGTCGCTGGAAATCCGCAAGGTGGTTTTTGAGCCATAGAAAAATCCCGGAGGTTTTGGTG
>CAYLSB010000031.1:0-48006 GCA_964386005.1 uncultured Pirellulales bacterium
TTTGTAAAGATTTATCGCATTGATTTCCATTCAATACTTTTGACGCTGGCATCAATATTATCTTTTGACAGTTTTTTCAAAAATTCTTGCCATTTTTTTCGATGATCCATCAAAAACCGCCTATCCGTCGATATACCCCACTAACAATCTATGCTAAACGTAATCCCAGTATTCACAACAATTTATACAAATTGTAAATAGATAATAGTAGATTGAAAATAGTAACATAGGACAATTTGTGCAACAGGGTTTTGTCACTTTCTTGCTGGTACCCAAAAACGATTATTCCTTATCCTATAACGACTTACGATTCTGGATATCTTTTGTCTTGGGACACTTTACGCAACAGCGTTCTAACTAAAGGAGGGCCACATGTTTTTGTGTAGGGCCACATGTTTTTGTGTAGGGGCACACGGCGTGTGCCCTCATGTGCAAAAACAGGTGTCGAACCCTTTCAATCGGTTCGAGGGTTTGACGCCTTTTGGCTTATTGCTCTCCGCCGTGTGGAAGCTCCCTCGCCAATCAGGTGAATATACGCAGGTCAATATAGAATACGGACGTTTGAAATGTTTTGAATTCACTCTCAGTAGAGGCCTTTCGAATGAAACGATTGGGTTTTTGAACTTCAGTACAGAAGGAGGATTCAGGGAATGATTGTGCAAATAATTTTGCCGGACGCAAAAATAAATCAAAAAAAATGTAACAGATGGATTCCAAAACTTCTCCAATTTATCAGTATAGTCAAAAAAAATTCTATAGGACTTTGTGTCTGGGGGCGTGGCGAAATGAGGTGGTGGTCTGATAACTTGGGTTCGAGTCCCATAAAATCTCATTCTGCGCGTTCTTTCTTGACATTCGAGTACCCCGTCTGGTACACTATCGTTAATCTTGATCCCAACATTTTCCGATAAGATAGCGATGTTTTGATATCGGTAGGGGTAGCTATGCCTTTGGGCTATGCCCTTTTTTTGTTGGCGAAAACATGAAACATGGGATCGAAAACGATGCACCGAACATATCAGAAAAATGAGGAAGGTGTTATGCGTAAACAATTGATTTTCGGATGGTCCATTCTGTTGGTTTTCTGTTCATTATCTCTGGCGGCGGATCGTGTCGTACCCGATGCGTATCCCACGATCCAGGCGGCGATCCACGCCGCGGCGGCTGGAGATACCGTCACGATCAAGCCCGGCACATACACCGGTGTCGGCAACCGCGACATCACCTTTGCCGGCAAGGCCGTCACCGTGCGCAGTCTCGACGGTCCCGCCTCCACCATCATCGATTGCCAGAGTACCGGCCGTGGTTTTATCTTCGAGAACAACGAAACGAACGCCTCGATCCTTCAGGGTCTGACCATCAAAAATGGTGTGGCCGATTTCGGCGGCGCCGTCGAGTGCTTCAAGGCCTCGCCCACGATCAACCATTGCGTCTTCACCACCAACCTGGCCGAATATGGCGGCGCTATCGATTGCTATCAGGCCAATCCCGTTATCTTCAATTGCGTTTTCCGAAATAACTCCGCGCACAATTCCAATAAATCCGGCCAGGGCGGCGCCGTGGCCTGCGATGGCTCCTCTCCCACGATCACCAATGCCCTCTTCGAAAGCAACTCCGCCGACCAGTATGGAACCGCCGTCGATTGCTTCAACGCTTCGGCCCCGATCATCACCAACGGCACGTTTGTCAAAAACCGAGGACTCTACTCGTATCCCGTCGCCGCGGTCTATGCCGACGGCCTCTCGTCCGCAACCCGGGTGAATAACGGTATTCTGCGGGACAATGTCCGCGATGTGGTCGGCGTCGTGCTTGAGTTTAGCTGCGTTCAGGACGGCACCGCCGGTACCGGCGTGATCGGCGCCGATCCGCTCTTCCGAAAGGGCCCGCAGGGCGATTACTATCTCAGCCAGGTTGCCGCCGGTCAGATCAACGACAGCCCCGCCCTCAACGCCGGCAATCCCGCCGCCAGTCCCGCGTCCCTGGGCCTGGCCGCGATGACCACCCGTACCGACAATGTCGCTGAGACGGGAATCGTCGATATGGGATATCATTATCCGGGCGGGGCATCTGCCGTCCAGGTTCCGATTAACATCACCATTGTTCCCGATCAATACGGGCAGAAAAATGCGACGATCGTTCCCGCCGAAGGAACCGCGCTGTATCGCCGGTTTTCCGAAATCGCGTTGACCGTCACCCCGAATCTCGGATACAAGGTCGCCAAATGGACCGGCACCGACGATGACACGGCGACGACGCCGACCAACATCGCGACGGTTACCGTCGCGAAAGCCATCTCCGTGACGTTGGGCGTTCACCCGACCTTCCTGCTGACCACGCAGGTCTCCGGCGGAGCGGGCACGCTTCTTCCGCTTACCGCTCGGTATAATTCCGGCCAGGAAGTTACCCTCGTCGCCGCGCCCGCCGCGGGATATCGCGTGGGTCCCTGGACGATAACCGGAACCGATCAACAGTATTACGGCCAAACCAATGTGACCGTCACCGTCACCGGGGACATGACCGTTGCCGTGCGATTCGTCTCGGCGACCCTCTCGCATTTGGAAGCGAGAGTCATCAACGGCCACGGCTCCATAACCCCGCGCCGCGGTGATTACCCCGTGGGTACTCAGGTCAATCTGGAGGCACGCCCCGATCCGGGATTTCGAGTTCTCCGCTGGACCGGAACGGATAATAACGCTTCGACCGAAAATACCAATACGGTTACGATGGACATTGACAAAGAAGTGACCGTTCGATTTGAAAAAGAGCCGGAGTTCTACCTCCAGACCGAAGTGTTCTCTCCCGACGGCATTCCCCATGGTACTCTCCAGCCGGAGAGCGGCTGGTTTGATGAGGATGAAGTCGTGAACCTGATCGCGACGCCGGCTGCCGGCTATGAGGTCTATCGATGGATCGGGACCGACGACGATACCAGCGTCAACACCAACAATACGCGGAGGATGAACGACGACTACCGTGTGATCGTCGAGTTCCGCCTGATTGACACCAATCCGAATCCGTGGCAGGAAGGCGAAATCCGGATCAATGAAGATCCGGCCACGATCTACCCCACGATCCAGGAAGCCATCGACGCGGCGACTGACGGCCAGGAAGTTACCGTCAGTTTCGGCACATACGGCGGCGACGGCAATATCAATCTGGAACTCCGCGGCAAGGCCATCGCCGTCCGAGGTGTTTTCGGTCCCGAACGAACCATCATCGATTGCGGCGGAGCCGGTCGCGGTTTCTTTCTCCGGAACAACGAAGGCCCGCAGTCGCTGATCGTCGGATTTACCATTCGAGGCGGCCAGGCGCCCACCGGCGACGATGTTCCCGCTTCCGGTCGCGGCGGCGGCATCATGATGATGGCCGACTGCCAGGCCTCGGTGGAAAATTGCATCATCGTGAACTGTCGTGCCGATGTCGGCGGAGGTATCTGTTTTGGAGGCGCCGATGAGATCGAGGCCGTTGAACCATCCGGTGAACCGGACGATCCGGATTATGATCCCGGCGATCCGGGTGTGGCCAATAATCCCAACCTGATTCCCCAGGCATCCATAAACAATTGTATCATTCGGAGCTGTTCGGCCGTCACAATCGGCGGCGCTATCTATATTGAAGAAGCCGCCCCGACGATCTCGAGCTCCCAGATCATGAATTGTAATAGCACGGATATGGGCGGTGCCATCTATTCCCTCGGGATTGCGGATCAACAGATCCATCCGTGGGTATTCAACTGCCTGATCGTGAGTAACCGGGCCGGCGGCCTCGGTGGGGCGTTCTGTTTGGATATCAGTTCGCCGACGATACAGTCCTGTACGATCGCCAATAATAATGGCGCTGTGGGTCCCGACGCTGTAATCCCGAGAGGAACCGGCGGTATCGTGGCCCTGGCGGACACCTCCAATCCCGATATCAGCGGTTGTATTCTGTCCCAAAACGGCGACGACCTGTACGGCTGCACGGCGTCGGACTCGTGTATTTGGGAAGGTCCCATGAATTATGATATTGACAATGGCGGACCCGGAAACATTTTCGAGAACCCTCGGTTCATAACCGGACCCGGATTGGCTTTCCCACAAGTGGATCCGTTAAATCGAAACTACTATTTAAGCCAGGCACTGGGCAACCAGCCCGAGGCGCAATGGAGCGCGTGCGTGGATGCCGTTTTCGCCGGATGGCCATTGAACGGCACCACGACGGCGATCACCGACATGCCGGATAGCGGATTGATGGATATGGGGTATCACTATCCCGTTCTTCCCCCCACGGAAGTTCCCGTTCGCTACAAATTCAAATTGTATGTGGAACCGGATGAGAACGGACGTATCGAGTATTGGACCGAAAACAACACCGGTATCGGCGACGGCATTCACGGTATCGCCGCTCCAAGCGATGTCCACCCTGTGGTGCTGTTCCTGCCCGTGCCGACCCTGATTCGTCTGAAAGCCATCGGCGATTCCGGATATCGCATTTCGCGGTGGTTCGGCACCGACAATGATCAATCGGTTGCTCCGGGCAATCAGGTGATCCTTACCCGAAATCGCCAAGTTCGCGCCACGTTCGAATTGCGAACCACGCGAATCCTGACCGTGCCCAAAGTATATCCTTTGATTGAGGATGCGGTGGCCGTCGCCAAAGACGGCGACATCGTCGTGGTGAGTCCGGGAATCCATTACCTCATGGACCCGCGAGGAGATGGATATGGGATTGATTTCGAAGGCAAGGAGATCAAGCTGCTTTCCATTCGCCCGGACGATCCGGCGATCATCGCCTCCACCATCATCGATTGCCAGGGGGCCAAGCTGAATCCCCAGCGGGCCTTCCATTTTCACAGCGGCGAAAGCAACGACGTTCTGATTGCCGGATTTACGATTCGCGGGGGTTGGATGAACGGCGGCGTGGGGGGTTATGCCCCGCCGTATTACTGGCCGCCCCTTCCGCCGGCCGGTTCGAATTTTGCGCCTCCGGATTCGATCTATAGCGGCTTGTGCGGCGGAGACAAGACCGGAGATGGATTCGGCGGAGCGATTCTTTGCGAAGACGATAGTTCACCCACAATCCAGTATTGCGTTTTTTCGAATTGTACCGTTACCGGGGGCCAGGGAAACCGGGGTGAGGATGGATTGTATCTGAACCGACAGAACGCCAATCATTCCCAGCCCGGAGGTCATGGCGGCGTGGGAACGGGCAATGGATACGGCGGCGCGATCGCCTGCGTTTCCAACAGCAGTCCCATTGTCAGGTATTGTCGTTTCGAATACAACGCGGCGCACGGCGGATCCGGAGGCGACGGCGGAAATGCCGGAGATATCTCCTCGGTCCCATCGCCCGGCAATGCCAGCCGCGGCGGCGCCGGAGGAGACGGCTACGGTGTGGGGCAGGGCGGAGCGATTTATGCCGATCTCAATAGCAACCCGATCCTGTTCCAATGCGAATTCTTCGCCAATTACGCTTCCGACGCGCTGGCCGGTCTCGGCGGCGCTCGATCCCCCTCGGGGGCGGAGTGGTCGAATTTTCCGGCATCCGACGGAGCGACGGGGATGACCGACACCCTGGGACAAACCGTCTGGGGCGGCGCGGCTTTCTACAATACCAATTCCACGGCCAATTTCGAATCGTGTTCGTTTATCGATAACAAGGCGTTTGTATTGGATATTTTCAGTTCGTCCTGGCCGCTGTGGGATAATCCTCCTTCCAATGATATTTACGGATTGGGCGGAGCGATGTATATCGGCCTGAACAATACGGTGAATCTGACCGATTGCGTCTTTGAGGGAAATCTCGGCGGAGCTTTGTATTGCGAAGGAAACGATATATTGTCACTCCAGAAATGCCAATTCTGGAAAAACGGGACCCGGTTGCATCTTCAGGTTCCCTACGACAAATACTTCTCGCTTTATTTCGACTATAACTATTATATGAACTATAATGCGGCTCTCAGTGCGCGATACCAGTTCAATCTCTTTGATTCTCCGCCCGGCGCTCTGAATATCGGGCCCCGCTGTCCGGATGTTCAGATTGTGGATTGCGATTTCGGCGAAAACTTCACCTTCGGATTCGGAGGCGCCGTTCTCGCTCTGAGCGATTCGCGGTTTTCCGAGTGTCGGTTCGGCGGCAACCGTTCGGAGGTTTCGGGCGGGGCTCTGCATTCGGACGCTCGCTGGCTGAATCCGGGATCGGCCGTTCCCACGCTGACGTTTGAGAAATGCAGCTTCCGGGAAAACGAGGCCAACGAGGGCGGAGCGGTTTATCTTTATACCACGCGGGCGACATTCGACCGGTGCAATATCTTTTCCAACCAGGCCCAGAAAGGCGGCGGTTTGTTCCTCGCGGATTCCTGGGTGGAGATTTTGGGCGGGATGTTCGTCGCCAATTCCGCGACGTTGTTTGACGCGGAGGGCGGCGGCATCGCCGCTGTGGAGACCACGATGACCATCCGGGATTGCCTGTTTGAAAACAACCGGATTGAAGGCCAGAATTCGTTCGGCGGCGCCGTGAGTATCCTTGGGGGAGACTCGGTTTTCCGGCGGCAGCGCATGGTCAACTGCCTGTTTACCGGCAACTATGCCGAGCAATCCGGCGGGGCCTTGTCGATCCGAATGATGACGGCGGCCGAATTGGAGAACTGCACCTTTGCTTCCAACACGGCCGGCGGACGCGGCGGCGCGATCTTCGGCGACTGGTGTTCGAGTCCGACCGTGGGCAATTCCATCTTTTCCGGAAACGCCCCTCAGGCGATCTATGAGGAATGGATCAACTTTTCGCCTCTTCCGCGGGGAGACTCGGTGGTTACCTACAGTCTCTTTTTCGATAATGCCGCGGATCTCTATGATTCTCAGACGCGGCGGACCTATACGGGCGCCGCGCTGATCAACGCCCTCGGCAATAATCATGACAATCTGGATGGCGATCCGCTATTTACGGCCGGCCCCCTCGGGCCGTTCTATCTTGGATCCGTCAGCCCGGCCGTGGATCGCGGCGGCGTATCCGCCCTGCAGGCCGGTCTGGATGCCCGAACGACGCAGGCCACCAACGCTCCGGATACAGATGTCGTAGATCTTGGATATCATTATCTGAGCATGGCCAATGTTCCGACCGTGACCCTGACGGCGTCTGTCGTCGGCGGCCATGGCCAGGTGACGCCAACCTCGGGGACCTATTATCAGGGCCAGGCGGTGGTCTTGACGGCCAAACCCAATACGGGATTCCAGGTCGATCACTGGGGCGGCGGAACCGTCAACGATTTCTCGGGAAGCTTGACGAATGTCGTGATGATGGATACCGGCAAAAACGTGACCGTCCGGTTCAAACAACCGCGGGTTCTCGTCGTCGGCAGCGCCCCGCGCTATACCGACATTCAGGGCGCGATTGACGCCGCCAAGGATGGCGACGTGGTCATGATCATGCCCGGCCAGTATCTGCCCCCGCATTCTCTGGATTCGCTGACCTTCATGGGCAAGAATATCACTCTGACCGGATCCAATCCGGATCAACCCGGCGTGGTGGAAGCGACGGTCCTGCGGGATTATGATCTGTTGATTGTCGGAGCCGGAAAGAAATCCGTGATCGAGGGGATCACCTTCCAGGCCAGTACCCTCTCGCTTGAGTTCAGCAATTTAACCATCCGAAACTGCCGGTTTATCGATGCCCAATGGGTCGGAGGCGATGGCGAGGATGGTAACCAATCCGATGGTTATAATGGATCGAGCATCAGCGGTGGCGCTATCCAGATGTATTTCAGTTCGCCGCAGTTACTGAATTGTCGTTTTGAGAATTGCTCTCTCACCGGCGGAAACGGCGGACGGGGAGCCAATTTTTCAGGTTCTCACGCCGACGGCTGGGATGGCGGTTGGGGAGGTTGGGCGCACGGAGGAGCCGTCTATCTCGGTTATATGAGCAATCCGATTTTCGACAGTTGCTCCTTTATCGATTGCTTTGTACAGGGCGGTCGCGGCGGCGACGGCGGCAACGGCGATGCCGGCAACGGCGGCTACGGCGGTCGCGGGGGCAGTTGGACCTGGGCCGAGACCCTGGAATACTATTGGTTCTACTGGTGGGAAGGATGGGAGCGCGGCACGCGGTTCTATAACAATCCCTATGTGTTGGTTTACCCGACAGTGTATGGCTCCGATATGATGGGGTATCAGCGTCTGGGCGGACCTTCGGTTGCGATCAACATGCAAAATCGTTACCCGTGGGAACGTTTCGCCAAATGGTTCGGATTCGAGGAATACATCAGTTGGGACGACTGGATCTGGAACTATACGTATGATGCTTTCCTGCCGGCGTATGATGACTACTGGCGGTATTCGGGTCTGGGCGGCGCGGTCTATTGCGAGCTCGATAGTAATCCGGTTTTCCGTAATTGTTTCTTCCAGAATTGCAGGACCTATGGCGGCATATCCGGCATCGGCGGCGGCGGGGCTAACGATCCAACCCGCTGGCCGGAGAGAAATCTGCTGGTGGACAACGGCGGGGGAGCTATCTTTGCCACCCGCGGGTGCAAGGTCACTCTGATCGACACCACATTGAAAGAGAATATCGCCGATCCGTCCACGGCGATCGATCTGGATGGCGATCCCGCCACGCCTCCCGACGAGCTGAATGACGACTTCTATGTGAGTTTCGGCGGCGGCATCGGTTACACGAATGAATGCGTGATGAAGGCCGTGAACTCCAACTTTATGTCCAATGAGGCCGCCATCGGCGGTGGATTCTATTTTGACGATTCCAGCGTGGATGTGGCCGACTGCAACTTTATCGAGAACCTGGCCTATCACGGCGGGGGTATCTACTCGTCGTATTCCATGGGTCAGATCGATAATACCTTCTTCCGAGGCAACCTGGCGTCGATGTCGCCGGCGACCAACAGCGAAACCGGAATCGCCCCGGCCATACCGGCCCTGCCGAATAGCGTGCTGTATGGTCACGGCGCCGGTTTGTTTAGTCTTTCGTCGGACCTGAATGTTCGCGACAGCGTCTTTACGGGCAATACCGCCCGCGGTAACGGCGGCGGTATCTACTATCTCGGCAGCGGCGACGATGTGATGATTACGCCGGAGTTGTTCAACAGCTTGCTGTATCAGAATGCGGCCAATTTGGGCGGGGGCGGCGTGGCCGCGATGTATTTTGCCCGGCCGTATATCGCCAATTGTACGATCGCGGAAAACCGCGGCGGCGCAGGAAGCGGCGGCGGTCTCTTTGTCTCCTATAACAGCGATGTCGATGTGGTCAATAGTATCCTCTGGGATAACGGCGCCCTCAACGGGGCGCAACTGGCCGTCGGCAGCGGGGACGAATTTGGGCCGCGGATATCCACGGTGAGGGTCACGTATTCCGACATCGGACCCGAATATGATCCCAACGCGATTCTGGACGTGGATCAGGGCCCGATTATTCCTCCGTCGCCTCCGATTACGATCCAGGCACAATTGATCGATCCGGCGACGATTCAGCAAAACATGACCGCGGGCAACGGCCGAGTGGATGTGATCGTCACCCTGCGCCAGCCGGTCGAAATCCGCAAGAGCATGAACTGGAAGAATTCGGTACAGGTTCAGCTCTATCGGGACGAAGTGGCCGATCGAATCACCGCGGTATTGAATACGCTGCAAACGACGGATTATACCGTCAAGCACCGATACGAGAATTTTGCCGCCTTTAGCGCCCGGGTGAATCAGGCGGCGCTGGATTCGTTGCTGGCCAACGGGATGGTCACCAGTATCGAACCGGTACGTCCGGTCTATCCGATGCTGCGTCAGGCGATCCAACTGGCCAGCGCGGAACGGGCGCGCCAGATGTACGATGGAACCGGCACTGCGGTGGCGATTGTCGATAGCGGCGTGGATTATCGCCATCCGATGCTGGGCGGCGGCGGCTTCCCGAATGACAAGGTGATCGGCGGGTATGACACCGCGATGAACGATGCCGATCCATTGCCGGTGGACGAGGCGCATGGTACCTGTTGTGCGGGTATCGCCGCGGGTACACTGGGAGAAGTCGGCGATTACGTCGGCGGTGTGGCGTATAATGCCAAGATCTATGCGTTGAAGATCGGGGCCGATGACGGCAGCATGGCCACAGCCGCGGCATTGGCGGCGTGGGACTGGTGCATTACGCATCAATACGACAATCCCGATAATCCCATTCTGGTTATGAGCAACAGTTGGGGTATCTATAGTTTGCCGTTTGACAGCAGCGCCGTGGCCGACGCCTTCGCTCCGGCCTTTACCCAGGCGGCGGCGTTGGCGGTGGAACGCGGGATTACGGTCTTGGCCTCATCCGGAAATGACGGATTTGCCGGACAGGGAATCTCGTGGCCGTCGGCGATATCCCATGTGATCTCGGTCGGAGCCGTATATGATACAACCGACCAGGTGACGGATTATTCGAATTCGCATGACCTTCTGGACATCCTGGCGCCGGCGGATCCGGTGTACACCACGGATATTATCGGCGCGGCGGGATATGATCCGGGCGATTACTTCCCGACGTTTGCCGGAACATCCTCTTCTTGTCCGTTCGCGGCGGGTTGCGTGGCGAGTATTCAACGGGCCGCCATGATGCAGATTCGCCGGTTCCTGATCCCGGAAGAAATTCGCGGAATTCTGATCAATACGGGCGATCCGGTGACGGATACGAAGGTGGCGGTTACCAAACCGAGGGTCAATCTCGGTGCGGCGGTGGCCAATATGATCTCCAAGCCGATCTACGTGGAAGCCGGCTGTATCCTTGAAGGATGGAATGACGAGGAACAGACGTGGGACGCCGACACGTTCAACCTGGGCGTTGATCCTCTGTTTCTCGGCCGGGCCGAGGGCAATTATTTCCTCAGCGAGATCGCGGCCGGCCAACTGGAAGACAGCCCCTGCCTGAACGCCGGAAGCGATTTGGCTTCCGTGTTTGGCCTGGACCTGTACACGACGCGGTCGGACAGCGTAGTTGACGACGGCGTGACGAATCTTGGATATCATCATCGCCTGTTTGAACCGAAATGGGTCCGGCTGTTCACCAATGTCTTTGGTTCAACCGACGTGGCGGGATATATTCCGACAATCACTCCGCACGATCCGGAAGGAATCGTGGTCAAGTGGTACACGCAGTTCGCGCTGAAGATCGAACCGACCGTTCCCTATGGATACGGCGTGATCTGGACCGGAACGGACGACGACCTGCTGACCACGCCGGAAAACGTCGTGACGGTCAACCGGGACAAGGTCGTCCTGGCGGAGATCACCCAGATCTTCTTCCATCTGCAAACGGAGTTCTATGTCGATCCGGCCATCCCGGCGAGTAGCACGGCGACGATTACGCCTCCCAGCGGATTGTTCGAACCGCTGACGATGGTGACGCTGCATGTGACGCCGCCTCCGACGGGATTCCAGGTGCGATGGTACGGCACCGACAAGGATACCCGCGTGGGTCCGATGAACTATGTGACGATGAAGCAGGATACCAAGGTCACCGCGTGGTATGAGCCGATCGAGACGAAGTATTACGGCATCGTCATCGGCGTGGGCGACTATCCGGATATCGTTCCCGACCTGCCGTATGCCGAATCCGACGCGGCGCAGTTCTTCAGCAAGCTGGTTCAGATGCCGCAATGGAAGTCGGAGAACATCCGGCTGTTGCTGGGTCGAGACGCGACGCTGGCGGCGGCACAACGGGCCTATGTCGAATTGAGACAGCGGATGGATCCGGATGACGTATTCGTGTTCTATTTTGCCGGGCACGGAACGACGATTCCGGATGCGTTCCCGATCGATGAGTTTGACGGTCTTGACGAAGCTCTTGTGCTGGGCGATCTGAGTCTCCTGACGGACGACCAGGTGGCCAAGTGGATTAACGGATTGCCGACGCAGCACTATTCGGTCTTTATCGATGCGGGTTTCCGCAGCGGATCGATCACGCAGGAATTTGTCCCTCGCGGTCTTGGCGTGGATTCGCCGAAGCGCGGCGACGATTTCGGGATCGATTTGGTTCCGCATAACACGGTGCTTCCGGATGGGACGATCTTCACGGCCGATCCGAACGGCCTGGGCGTGGTGATCAGCGCCACGTTAGGCGATCAAAGCGCGTGGGAATATCCGGAACTTCAACACGGCCTGTTCACGTACCAGTTGATCAAGGCGATCGACGGGGCGGCGGATTGGTACGGCGACCGGAATGGCTGGGTCAGCGGCGAGGAATGCTTCGCGTATGTGCTGACCAACGTGTCGGCGTGGATGGAAGACTGGGACGATCTGGGCCTGCTGCCGGTTACGGTCAAGCAGAAGGCGCTGCAATATGACGCGAAATCGGATCTGCAAATCGAATTTATCCCGGCTCCGGCGATCTCCTCGGGGATTCCGAAGACCTATTATGTTCCCGGAACCTTTACGAGCATCCAGGAAACCATTCAGATGGCCCGAGACGGCGACTTGATCGTCCTTGCGGCCAACACCTATCAGGGCGGCGGACTGGTCATCGACAAGAATATCACGATCACCAGCGCCAATCCGGATGATCCGGATGTGGTCGCCGCGACGATCATCGACTGCAGCGGAACCCTGAAACGGGGCGTGTATTTCACCCGGAACGCCGGGCCCGGCGCGGTGCTGAACGGCATCACGATACGGAACGGCGTATGGACGGCGCTGCCTCCGGACCCGGGAGTCTATGACGGTCGCCATATCGCCGGCGGCGGTATTCTTGTGGGATACCAATCGTCGCCGACCATTAAAAACTGCGTGATCAGCGGATTCCGAATCACCGGCGGCAACGCGGTGGGCAGTCCGAACGCGGACGGCGACGACGGCGGATTCTCTATGGGTGCGGGAATCTACTGTGCCCAGGAATCGTCTCCGACGATCATCAACTGCACGATTACGGATTGCCATGTGGTGGGCGGCAACGCCACCGGCGGCGTCAGTGCGTCGGCGGGCGACCCCTCGGCGAATCCTCCGGTGGCGGCTCAGCCGATCGCCGGTCGCGGCGGCTGGGGCGGCGGCGCTCGCGGCGGCGGCGTGTATATCGCGCCGTTGTCCAGGCCGGTGTTCCGGCATTGTACGATCAGCGATTGTACATCGACCGGCGGTAACGGCGGCGACGGCGGTAACTTCGCACGGATCAACGGAATCGATGTTCCGGGCGGGTACGGCGGTTTGTGGAGCGACAGTTCCTATGCCCCGTGGCAGGCCTGGGGATATATCGGCGACTACCGATATTATTCCGGGTCCGGCGCCGGCGTGTATTGCGAGATCGAAAGCGAGCCGAAGTTCATCGAGTGCTTGATTCAAGGCAACCAGGCCCGCGGCGGAATGAGCGGTCTGGGTGGAACGATGCCGGCGGGATATGATCGCCAACAGCCGATGACGCGATATGAAGTACCGGCGTATGGCGGCGGCGTATTCTGCGGCGAGAATGCCAAGGCCGAATTCACGAAATGCCGGTTCTTCAGCAACGTGGCGCCGAAGCCATCGACCAACTACACGGTGAACGCCTATCTGGGACACGGCGGCGGTATCGCGTTCGAGCGATCGGCTTCGATAGCGCTGACGAACTGTTCGTTCCGCGAGAACGACGCATCGGTGGGCGCGGGTATCTACTATCTGGATGATATGCCGATGATCGCCGACTGCAACTTCATCGAAAATGACGCCATCTACGGCGGAGGCATCTTCGCCGACGGCGGCGCGGGCGTGATCGACAACTGCGAATTCCTGCAGAACCTTGCCGGCGCTCTGATCGGCGGCGGCAGCGGTGGCGATCCGAACGGCGGCGGCGGCGGGGCGGTCACGACGAATGTGTTCGGCCAGGGCGGCGCGATCTACTCGGTCGGTTCGGGCGTGCAGATTCGTAACAGCCGTATGATCAACAACGTGGCTTCGACCTCCGGCGGCGGCGCGTTCTTCAGCGGGACGATCGCAGACGGCATGGCCTATCCCACGATGACCAACTGTCTGTTGGCCAGGAACATTGCCGGCCGGGATGGCGGCGGGGTGTCGGCCAACTGGTACACGAATCTGTCGATGTCCAACTGTACCTTGACCGAGAACAACGCCAACGGATTGTTCGGGCAGTTGCCCGATGATGGATACGGCGGCGCGATGTATTGCGGTTACTACAGCGACGTGAGTATCGACTACTCCATTGTCTGGTCGAACCAGGCGGCATTCGGACGGAACCTGGTTGTCGGGACGGGATTCGAATTTGATCCGCGTCCGGGCCGGATGACGGTATCGCAGACGTTCATGTCCGACGGCTGGAGCGCCGAATACGCGCTGGTCGAAGAGGGATGCGTCCTGGACAAGGACGGTCGGGGCAATATCGATTCCGGCGTGAGCAATCCGTTGTTTGTCACGGGTCGCTATGGTTCGTATTATCTGAGCCAGATTGCGGCCGGTCAAACTCAGCAAAGTATTTGCGTGGACGCCGGCGACAAATCGGCCTCGGCGCTCGGTATGAACAAGTTCACCACTCGTACCGACGGCGGACTGGATATCTTCGATGCGGGAAATGTAGATCTTGGATATCACTACCCGCTGATTCGCGGGGTCAGCGAATGCCGTTATAGCGATATCGGTCTCAGTTATATCGCGCCGAAAGGTTTGGCGGGTCGCGATGGCCGAATCAATATTGCGGACCTGGCGGTTCTTTCGAGCGAATGGCTGCGGATCTGCATGGCTCCGAACTGGTGCAGCGGCGCGGATATCAACCGAAGCGGCAGTGTCGAGCTCAGCGATCTGGTTCGATTCACGGACTGCTGGTTTGAGAAAGATCAGGTCATTCCGATCCCGAATCCGTCCGAGTGGGGCATTCGACATGAAGGTCTGCCCGGCGCGATCGTCGAGATCGACGGCAAACCCCAGCCGGTTCCGAATACGCTTAACCAACTGATCATGACGGCCAAGCCCACATTGGACAATTGGGGCTGGGACATCGCGTACCGGTTCGAAGGGTTCAAGACAAATGACCCGAGCAATGTAGAGGTCAGCCCGTGGTTGTATTTCCCGCAAGGCGTGGATCCGACATGGATCGCGACGGGATTGTCCGCGGAAACCAGTTATACCTTCGTCGTTCGAGCGGCGGAAATCCGGGTTCCGGGAACGCTGCAAGAGGCGGGATATGCGGTCAATCCGTCCGGAGCTACGACGATCAACGCATCGGATGTCAGTCAAGGCGCACCGCTGTTTAGTAACTGGACGGAGCCGTCGGTGACGGCGTCGGCCAAGACGGGACACGAATCGGATCCTCCGATCCTCGCAGAAATCGCATGGCTGGTTCAGCCGTATCAATCGGCGGCGGCGGCGGTATCGATGGAAGCGGCGGCGGCGACCGATGTTTCCGGTCCGGTGACCTATCACTTCCGGCGCTATTCGCCTCCGGATGCCGCAACCTATACGGAGTTTGAACGCCTGTCACCTGCCGATCAGCTTCGGACGTTCACCGATACATCGGTGGTTGTGGGTCAGACGTATGCCTACAGCTTTGTGGCCAAGGATCGTCATGGTAACACAAGCGTCGAATCGCCTCGTGTGACGGTGGCGGTCATGGTAATCGATCTTAATCCGCCGGTGTTCGACGGCGATCCCATCATCTACTGGGAGATCGCGCCGGTCCGGAGCCAGGTCATTAATCTGTGGTACGACTTCATGCAGACGGCGATCGCGGTCGATCCGGAAGGCACGGTTGTGGAATACCAGGTACGGGATATCGACAGCGGTTATGTCTCGCCGTGGCGAACGGCGGCCGCGACCTTTACGGGTCCGGACGGCGAGGTGTATCCGGGCAACGCGTTCTGGCGATTGGTGGGACAGTTCCAGGGGGCCCGGTACCAGGTTCGTGCCCGCGACACATCACCGAGGCAGAACACCACGGCATGGAGTCCGGCGGTGACTCCGCAGTAAACCAAGACCGATCGGAATAACCGGCCGGGTTAGCTATGAATGTTCAAGGGCTGGAAGGAAATCTTCCAGCCCTTTTCATTTGGCATTCCGGCGACAGGATCGAGGCCGTGGGATTCCGTTGGATGCGGTTTGTTCGGATGATCCGGTATCCTGATTTCACCCTGGCTCTTTTCCCGCTCTTCGCTACCGGATGTGGATGGAGCCGTTATGGGTTTCGAGAGACAACTCTCCGGCGCCGGAGCCGATGATTCCGTTGAGGTTCTGTTTTTCGATTTTACCGGAAACGGTAATCGGCAGATCGCAGCGAATTGAACCATTGTGGGTTTGAATATGCGCCTTGGCGGACAGACCCTTTACGGCCGCGAGATGGATCGAGCCGTTGTGCGTCACCGCGCGGATTCGAGCGGAGGGAGAAGCGTCCGGCGCCTGATCGATATGCACATCGCCGTTGTTGGTGGTCGCTTCGAGGGAATCCGAAAATGCGAGGGCTGTGATTTTTCCGTTGTGCGATATTGCGAGGATGGGGCCTCGATTTGATTTGATCTCGACGGCGCCGTTATGGCTTTCGGCGCGAATCGGACCTTGCGTGAATTCGATATCGATTTTTCCGTTATGGCTGACCAGATCCAGCCCGCAGGGATTCGGTACCTCAATGTCATAGGCGACGGAAATGGTATTGGCCAGGTCGGATAATGGTTTGCGGACTTCGACCGCCACCCTGTCTCCGGAAGGATTCAATACGATCTGCACCTGGTCGATCAAGTCACAGGCCTGCTCCTGGGTCCACCCTCGGCCGGTGATGGTGGCGACCAGGTGGCACTGAGGCGCATTGCCTTTGACACGAATGTCGCCGTTATGCGTCTGGGCCACAAGCGTTGGATTCGCCGGCAGGGGGGCGACGAATTCGACCGTACGTTTGGCCTGAGCGGGGGGCGTGTTGCCGATGATCACACAGCCGGACACCATGGACAAAACGACGACTCCGACGATTCCGAGGCGGATTTTTTCGGTTTTCATGGTTTCTCCATTCCTTATTCTCTGATAACGTTCTGTCAAGACAACAACATCTTCCATTGGATAGACAAGCTACCCGTATCAGAATAACAGGAAAAACCACAATTTGACAATCATCAAGTGCGTCAGGGAAGACGAATCGCCCAATTTTCAGCGAAGACGAGCAGGTCGGCCAGGTCGATTTGGCCGTATGGCTCGGCGATATCCACCCTGGGATTGAAGGCGGCGTGTCCTTCGGTGGATTGCCATGCGGCGGCCAGATCGGCGAAATTGCTCAGATCCACGTCGCAATCTTCATCAAAATCGCCGAAGGCGGGAGACGAGCCGCCGAGAACGGCGACATGGAAAATGGCCCAGAACCAGTCATACCATGCGTCATGGTAATGCCAGCGAAACTGAACGCTGCGTTGACCGGCGGCCAGAGCGGAGACATCCAGGTCCGCGATGCCATAGGCATCCCGGCCCTGATAGCGGGCCAGATTGTGCCAGGGACCCCCGTCGATCCGGATATCGACATCGGCGATTTCGTACGAGTTGAAAATGAAGTTGTGGTCGAAAACAAGACGGACCTGTCGAAAGCGACCGCAATCCAGGATTGGAGTGATCAACGATTCGTCCATCCAGATTTGTCCGGCGGCGTCGCTATCGACGACCATCATGGTTTCGCCGCTCATCTGTTCCCAGGACCAGGTGAAGCCATCGGAATATCCGTCGAGGATCGTCCAGTCGGAAGGCAAATCCGGGTTGAATCCGGCGTTGAGAACCGTCGGGTGGAACAAGGATACCGCGGCCGAGGCGGATCGTCCGCCTTCGGAGGATGTATCGAAATCGTCGGCCTGATACTGGAAGGCGTCAATTCCGATAAAACAGTCATTGGGGGTATAGAGAATCGCTTTATTGCCCTCGGCCAACGGGTAGGGGAGTTGATTTTCGCCGATTATGCCGTAGTCCGGATCGGACAATTGCCCATGGTGCGGCAAGGAGAGGATCCAGTATTGAAGGCGATTGAAAGGGAATCCGTCATCGGAAGCGGAGAGTGAAATTGATTCCGTCTGGCCCCGTGCAAGGTAATAGGTTACGTCCTCTACCGTCGGCGGAGTGTGCGAACGAGCGGCGGTGACGCGAACGTTATCGATCAACCAGTAATAGTCCCAGTCGGCGTTGTAGTAGTGCCATCGGATTCGCACGTTGGATTGTCCCTCGGCGGAAGCCGGGAGCGACAGATGGACACGGCCGTTGAAGGAGGACGACTGGTATCGTACAAGATTTTGCCATGCGCCGTTGGAGACGCTGATATCCACATCGCCCACTTCGTGGGGAAGGACGGGGTAATATTTGAAGTGGTGATCGAACTGCAGGGCGATGGATGTCAGGCCGGTACAGTCGAGTTGAAGGATGAGCTGTTCCTCCATGAAATAATCGCCGGCGGAATCGCTGTCCACGATCATGACCCTACCGTTCCCATAGGAATCGGGCGTGTTTTTCACATGCCATGTGTCGGCGGTATCGCCGCCATCGACGATGGACCATGCCGGATCGAGAAGGGTGGTTTCGAATTCGTCTTCAAAGACGATTTCGACGGTGCCGCTGACACCGGCGGTATCGGTTGCGGTGACGGCCTGGCCGGAACCGTTGTTGAGGTCGTTATAGGTGACGGTGATCGTCTGGCCCTGCCAGATATTCAGAATCCCGTTGTCGGGCGAACAGGGAGAATGGGCCGATACGATGGAACCGGAAAAATAACCTTGTTCGGAGGAGGATTCGACCAGCAGAACCGATTCGCTGTCGCCTGCGGTTGTCGTCAGGGTAACAGTTTGGGATCCCCGTCCATTCAGGTCATTGTCGATCAATACAATCATGATCGTGTCGCCGGGAACGTATAGATCGCTTTGGAGGGCGACCGTTCCGGCGGAAAGGAGGCCGACGAAATTGATCCCCCAGACATTTCCGCAGGTGGCGGTGCCGTCGGACGATTTCCCCGTCGAGACGTTTTTGGAGGAGAAGGTCCAACCGGTCCTGGTTACGGCGACGGTGAAAGCCGTGTTGGACGACAGGTTGGCCAATGCATAGACTCCGCGTTCGTTGGAGATGTTCGTGATCGTGCCATTCTTGGTTGACACGACGGCCCCGCCGACGGGACGGCCGAGCTTGTCCGTGATCCTGCCGCTGATGATCTCTCCGGAGCCGCTTGTGTAAATATTATAGATGCAGCCATAAATGGTATCGTACGAGTCCAGATTCCCATCGATATTCGGCAGGGCGTACCAGGCATCGTCGTAACCGCTCCAGCCCATGTTCAGGTGGTGGTACAACGTTGTGCCGCTGTATCCATAACCATCGCACACGATGGCATGGCCGTAATCGGCGCCGGAATCGAGGATCGCAAAGATCGTCGGCAAGGCGGCGTCCAGCGAAGGATTGACCATCTTGATCAGCGCGTCGGAAGGAATGGTGGAATTTGAATAGGGCCAGGGCCTCTTGCCGAAGATCGAATTCGAATATCCGAAGGAGTTTCGCAATTCTCGTGAAGCATCCTGTACGGAGGCGGACGAGCCGTCGTATCCGTACTCCATATCCACCGCCAGACCGGCCTGATAGCACAGGTTGCCGATTTCCTGGCGTTGGGCGAGTGTAATACTGCCGGTGGGGACCAGAGGCATATTGGCCCAGTTGAGTGTGCGTCCGTTGTAGGCGGTCGGGTATTGATGATACCGCATCAATTGTGCCATGGCGGTTGCAACACAGCCGCAGGGGTAATTGTTGGGCGTATAATAATTATAGCACTTTAAACCCGCGGCCGTGGTCTGATTCCATTTACTCTGAACAAGCGGGCTCACTCGGATATCCGTCAGAGTTGAAAGACCCGGAGGGCCGGGCATGTCGTCCATCGCTTCGAAGGTCGCCCAGCGTTGCCGGCATGGATTCGGGTCGGAGGACGAATCGGCGGGTGGGGCGGGAATATCCAACGGCTTCCTCGTTCTCAGGACGGCCATGCGGCGGGGTATATCGGCGCCGACAAGGGCACCCATCGGGTTTGTCGGAGATGGATCGAATCGACCCACTTCGACGAAAGCGATAATCGGTTCGAATTCGTCATCGGCGGGAACGATGACGTATCCGGTCGGATCCAGATGGACGACATGAAAGTCCGCTTCCCCGGCGGCGTTGGTATAGGTGATCGTTTCGGCGATCTGGTTGGACAACGGTGTTTCAAAAGGTCGGGGATCGGCTCGAAGCCATCCTCGGACGACCTTCATCGCCCGCTGGGGTTCGGCGGGATCGGCGAACAGACGCTCTCCGCCGGCAACGAACAGGGATACGACAACCAAACACCCTCGAAGCCGAACACTCCACCCCCTGACGTGAAACCCATGATCGTTCATTCATCGTCCTTGCCGCCGGTACAATTCCATCCGGTGTATCTATTATACGAAAATCCCTTACTTCTTTTCAAGCCCCAATTCCATTTTGAATTCGGTACCCCGTCGGCGGCAAGGAAGAGCGGCCCGATCGGCAGGTATATACCCGCAGGTTTGAACAAACCCCGGATTGCTGAAGAATCCGGTATTGAAATGAAGAGTCCTTCATGATAGTATAGAGTCCGGTTGGATCCGACAGAATTTTTGTTCGTAACCGAAAGCAGTGGAGGTGGTGGATATGTCAACGAAAAATACTTCTGTGCCGCGGATTATTGTATCTCCATGCCAATCGAAAACGCACTCACTTTCTTTTCTCCTCCTTATTGGATCCCTGTCGGGATTTGTCTTGGTTGATTCCATGCATGGTTCCCCGGGACCTTCCACCGATTGGAGCTTGCCGGTTCCCTTATCCCAGATCCAGCGAGTTGCCTTGTGGCAGGCCGAACGGCTTTGGGGACAAGCCCGGCCCGGCGCCCCCGTCCCGTGTTATGATTCGAGCGGAGAACTGACCGTTTATTTGTGCCCTTTCCGGATTGGAAATCAATCCTTTCCGTCCAGTGAGAGTATTCTTCGGGGCGTTCAAGAGGCAAGGCGATGGAAGCATCAAATCGAACTGGAAAATTCAGAACGGCTCGGAGACGGATTCAATCGCGAATCACAACCGAATCGCACGGATGATCCCATGCTCCAGGAGTCGATGAAGATGGCCCGGTACTCCGAACTGGGGATTGGAGAGTATGGCGCCGTCTTTGTCAGCGCTCGATATGATCGGTACCCGATCGTTATGGTGTGCAACTATCTGCCGCCGTATTATACGAAAGTCGATCTGGCCGGGGACAAGGCGAAACACAAAACCGGAAAGAAAACCGCGGACCTGAAGCGATATTATTTCCTGGGGCCGCGCGGGCAGGCGTTCAAAATGGATTGCGAAGGCCACGAAGTCCTGTTGCATGCCTACACATTGCAGGAAATGGACAAGCAGGAATTCGCTATCCAACCTCCTCGCTCAGTCAAATCCGAGTACAACACGGCCTGGGATGCCTTCCGGGATACTATATCGCCTCCGGACTTTATTTATCTTGGAAAGAAAATCCAGAACTGGGAGATCATGCCCTGTGTCGAATGGTGCAGGGGTTGTACTCCCACTTCGGCGTCCATGGTCTTGGGCTATTATGATCGCGGGGGGCTTGGGGCCGAATCGCTGGGTCTGGGCCGCCTGATTGATCATTGGCAGATGTTGTCGGAATATACCGATGGGCGAACGGGATTGATGGTCAATGTCCCCAATGTTCTGGATGAGTTGCGTCAAGACATGCTCACAAATTCGGAAGGAAGTACTGGAGACATGAACATCGCAATGGGTATTATGCATACCTGCAATGACCGAAATGGTTATGCCTTTCGGGCCGAAAGGATTGACTGCGATGAACAAGTCAACCAGTGGTGCTGGGATACCATTACCGATGAGATTAATCACAATCGCCCGTTTATCTGGAGTAGTTGGCCTTTCGGTGGAGGTATTGGTCATTCGGTTTCCGCCTTTGGGTACCGCTACAATCAGGATATCGAGCAGGATCGGTATGTCATGACCTACAATACCTGGGAATGCCCAGGCCAGGATGACTGGCATTACAAGAAGTATGATAACGGAGCCGATCTGGAGTATGCCCAAGTCGATCGGGTTCTTCCCGGTGGATGGACCTGGGGACAGACCTCTCTCTATGTCCCCAACGGAGGCGAAGTCTGGGGAATCGGCACCACGCAGGATATCTGGTGGTATGAAGACGACGCCCGGACCTGCAGCGCGGAACTGGAATACTCCACCGACGGAGGCGTTACCTGGACCGCCTTCGCTACCGTCCAGCCCTCCAGCCCCGGCTGGCACAAGTATTCCTGGACGATTCCGAACGAACCGACGCAGCAGGCCCGCGTGAGAATCCGGAATTTCAGCGGCTCGGAGGGCCAATGGGTCCTTCAGGCGTCCGACGGGAGTGAAGATAACTTTACCATGACTCATCCCTATTTCCTTCTGGCCCCCCAGAATGAGCCGGTATGGTATGTTGGCCAACGAGTCGAGATTCGATGGACCGAATACGGTACGGGAGATTTTGTCCGACTGGAAAGAAGCTCCGACAACGGACAGACCTGGACCTTACTGGCCGCCAGGACTCCCAACGATCGACAGTATGATTATGTCGTGACAGAACCGGTCAGCACACAGTGCAGGATTCGGATTTCTGCGGTCGATCGCCCCGATATCGTGGATTCGTCGGACGCCTTTGAAGTCCGCAAGCCCTTCCTGACATTGAACGCGCCTTCAGCGGGGGCGATCCTGTATCCACAATTCGATTATGACATCCGCTGGTCCTCCGGAGGAGTCTCCGACGCCGTTCATATTGAACTGAGTCGCAATGGCGGATCAACCTGGGAGATGCTTGCCGCCAACACGGAAAATGACGGCTATTATCGCTGGAAGGCCACGGCGCCCGCCTCCGATCAGTGCCGGATCCGGATTCGATCGGTCGACAACCCTTCATTGACCAGCAAGAGTTTGTTTAACTTTTCGATCCGGGAACCTTCCATCCGGATCGTACAACCCGCGGCCGGACAGACGCTTTTCCTGGAGCAGGATTTCGAGATCCTCTGGACTACGGCGGGCGTGACGGGGGATGTTCGAATCGAAAAAAGCACGGATGGAGGCGCCCTCTGGGCGGAACTGGCCGTGACGGCCAATGACGGTTCCCATCTGTGGCATGTGGAGGGACCGGCTTCCACGACCTGTATGATTCGCGTTTCATCTCTTTCCGATCCTGCCGTGTTCGGAACCACAGGCGTTTTCGAGATACGAAGGGCCCTTCACATCCTCTATCCGTTCTCCGGCGAGAGCTGCTATATCGGAGACCGTGACGCGATTCGGTGGATTCCCGGCGGCGTCGGCGAGCATGTTCGAATCAAAATCAAACAAGACTCGCAAACGGATTGGCAGACTCTCGTTGCGAACACCCCGAACGATGGTCAGTACGAATGGAATATTGTCGAAGATCCCGGCCTCTATCAGATTGAAATCGTTTCGGCCGAGGACCCAAAGTACCGGCAAACCAGCGAGTCGTTTATCGTGGAACGGTGGGAGTTGTTGTCTCCCAATGGTCAGGAAGTCTGGAATAGAGGGGAAACCTATCCCATCCGGTGGCGAGGTCATAAGTCAACCAAAGAGGTTATGATTGAGTTTCTTCATAACGGTTGGAATCGTTTGACAGAGCCGGTCCCATGTTCCGGTGAATTTCTCTGGACCCTCCCTTCGTACCTTTCGGGTCAAAACCGGATTCGAATCACCTTGCAGGACTCCACCGGGCTGTGTGTGGACGAAAGCGATTCGGACTTCACGGTGTTCGCGCCTTCGATTCGCGTCTTCAAACCGGGCGCCGGCGGGGTTGTCTTCGTGGGAGACGCCTGCCGCATTGTTTGGGATTCACAGGGCGCTGGGCGAACCGTGAGTATTGAACTGGTTCGCCAAAGTCTTCTTAGCGGATGGCAGGAAATCGTTAGCCGAACGGCCAATGATGGGGAATATGTCTGGAAAGTGACGGGGCCGGCGTCCGCTCTCAGTGCGATCCGGATTCACTCGTGCGATATTCCGGAACTCTACAGTCCAAGTACGGGTTACTTTACCATTGCTGAGCGTCCTCATATCGAGTTGTCCTATCCCAATGGCGGTCAGATGTTATATGAAGGGCAGGCCTGCAATCTGACCTGGAGTTCGTATTCCGCGGGGGACCGGGTTCAAATCGAACTAAGCCGAGATGATGGGGAAACCTGGAGTTCGATTGTCGATTCAACGGAAAACGACGGTTTATATGCCTGGGTGGTTGAAGGCCCCGGGACCCCGACGGCCCGCATTCGCGTCACCTCTGTGGAAAATCCATCCTTGTTCGATGCCAGCGATGACGCCGTGGACATTGTCCCCTTTACGATGGTGATCTTCTCCACCGGTTCCGGATATGACCCTCATAGCGGCGAATTTGTTACCGGACCGCAAAATATTCTGTTTCCCGGTAAAGATTATGATGCGGCCATCAAGTTCATTACAAACGGTTACGATTATCAAATATCCTTGATCCGCGTACCTGCCAAGACGACGATAATGAGTTGGTATAATGTACTTGATATCTCCTTGATGGACGACGACGGAGGCAAACCCGGCCGAATTCTGGCGACAACCTCAGCCGCCGTGCCGATTTTGGATCCGGATTGGGTGACCTTTCCTTTGAGATATCGAATTACGAAAAACACGCCGTACTGGATTATGTTTTCCGTTACCCGGAATGGATATGTGGCCATGAATTATGTCTATCCGTATAGTACGATGTTAAAGACAGGACGCGTCAATCTGGGCGAATGGAGTACGCCAGGATTTAGTTATAGTATCGCGATTTCTATCGAGGGGACCCCGCGGGTGACTCTGCCGGACTTTCCGGAGGTATTCCCGGACAAGGCGGTGGATATCCGGGATGTGGTGGCCCTGTCGGAATCCTGGCTGGAATCTGACTGCGAGGATATGACAAACCGATACTGTAACCATGCCGATCTGGATCATTCCGGAAAGGTGGACATGAAGGACTGGCTTCTGTTGGCTCGACAGTGGATGGCCTTGTTGCCGGAGGATTGAGCAATCACGGCAGGATCCAAATATCAGCCGCGGATCCCGCCGTCGGTGTCATCCGAGGAAATTCGAAAGAAGGTCGCGTCGTTGGGCGCGATCCGGCCGACGACGATTCTGCGGGACTTTTTCCTGCCGGCGGATCCCGCGATGACTTCCAAAGCCCGTTCTATCTACGGAAGGCAAGGGCTTTATCGTTGGCCGTAATAAGCGTCTTTACCGTGCTTGCGCAGATAATGTTTATCGAGAAGGGTCTGAGAGATCGGCGATTGATTTGGATGAATGGCAATCGTCGCCGCGGCGATTTTGGCGACTTCTTCCAGAGTCACCATGGCCTCAACGGAACTCTTGGCGGACTTGCCCCAGGAAAACGGTCCGTGTCCGGCGACGAGTACGGCCGGCATCTGCATCGGATCCCGTCCGGAAAATTTCCTCACGATGACTCGGCCGGTATTGCGCTCGTAATCGCCGCGGATTTCCTCATCGGTCAGACGATCTGTTACCGGTATTTCTCCATAAAACATGTCCGCATGGGTTGTTCCAAAGCAGGGGATGGCCCGATGGGCCTGCGCCCACGCGGTTGCCCAGGGACAGTGTGTATGGCAGACGCCGCCGATGGTGTCAAACCGGCGATACAGTTCCAGATGCGTCGGAGTATCCGACGACGGATTCAGGTTTCCTTCGATCACCTTGCCATCCAGATCGACAATGACGATCGATTCCGGCGTCAGTTCGGAGTAAGCGACGCCGCTGGGTTTGATGGCTACAGTGCCCGTTTGCCGATCGATGGCGCTGACATTGCCCCAACTGTAGATTATCAACCGTCGCTCATTGAGCTCCAGGTTGGCCGTACAAACCTGTTCTCGCAGTGACTCAAACATCCGATGCCTCGTTATGCGTTCGCTTGTTCCTTGATGACGAGCAATTGTTTCATTACGCTGCCCAGTGAAGCCGACGAATCTCTGAGACCAAAAGCGTCATGCAGTTGCTTGTACAGTGGGTACAGTCGAGCATAGACCTTGCGGTTTTCCTCGATGGGGCGATAGGTGATTTCCTTGACGCCGCATATCGCGGATTGGGCTTCGGCGAAGCTGTCGTATCCGCCGGCGGATTTTCTCGCCGCCACCGCGCCGCAGATGGCCGAACCCAAGGCACAGGTCTGAGCGGAGCGAGATACCTTCATCTCGCGGCCGGTTACATCCGCGTAGATCTGCATGACCATGGGATTTTTCTCCGCAATCCCGCCGCAGTTGATGACCTCGCGGATCGCGATGCCATATTCCTCGAAGCGGTTGATGATCGTCAGGGCTCCAAAGGCCGTCGCCTCGATCAGGGCGCGATAGATTTCTTCCGGCCGGGTGTGCAGCGTCTGGCCGAGAAGGAGGCCGGTCAGACGCGGATCGACGAGAATCGTCCGGTTGCCATTGTTCCAGTCGAGCGCCAACAGGCCCGATTGTCCGGGTTTGAGTTTGGCGGCCTTTTTCGTCAGGGCGGCGTGCGATCCGGCGGTCTTGCCTCCGGGCTGGAGATAGTTGACAAACCAATTAAAGATATCGCCAACAGCCGATTGTCCGGCCTCCAGCCCCCACATGCCCGGCAGGATCGAGCCATCGACGATTCCGCAGATCCCCGGAACATCCGGGAGCGCCTGTTCGCGCGGCGCGACCGCCATATCGCAGGTGCTGGTTCCGATGATCTTCACGAGAACGCCCGGCCGAATTCCCGATCCGACGGCGCCGAGATGCGCGTCGAACGCGCCCATGGCCACCGGAATCCCCGCTTTGAGGCCGAGTTTTTTGGCCCAAGCCATGGTCAATGTGCCCGCTGTGGAATCCACCGACCATGTCTTGTCGCCCAACGTGGAACGAAGCTTACCCATCCGCGGATCGAGCATCGACAGGAATTCCGCATCCGGATATCCGCCCCATGAATCGCTGACCATGGCCTTGTGCCCCGCGGCGCACCGACAACGTTTAAGCTTGTTGGGCGAATCCGTGCCTGTCAACACCGCCGGCAGCCAGTCGCTGTGTTCTACCCAGGTATAGGCCGCTTCGAACACGCCGGAATCGGTCCGGAGGCAATGCAATATTTTGCTGAAAAACCATTCGGAAGAATACGTTCCGCCGCATTTGGCCAGATACTGCGGTCGATGTTTCCGTGCCAGCTCGGTGATCTCGGCCGCTTCGGCGAAGCCGGTGTGGTCTTTCCACAACCATGCCTGAGCGCTGAGATTCTTGCGAAACGCCTTGGTCATCGCCAACGGAACGCCGTTTTTATCGATCGGAAGGGGGGTTGAACCGGTCGTATCCACACCCATTCCGATAATATCCGCCGGGCGAAAATGCCTGTCGGCTTTTTTGGCTTTGACGATGGCGCCCTTCGCCGTCGCCGTGACGCCCTTGAGGTAATCGTCGGGGCTTTGCCGAGCGAGATTATGATCCGAATCATCGAGAAGGATACCGGCCTCGCCGCTGGGGTAGTCATAGACGCAACTTGCCAGCTCATGCCCGTCTCGAACATCGACGATAACGCACCGCACCGAATTGGTTCCGTAATCCAGTCCTATCGCATACGCCATGGTTCTTCCTCCAGAAAGATACTATTAAGTATCATTAAAGTCCAAATATCTTCATCCATTCTTCGGTTTCCGACTCGGTCAAACCTTCCCGTTTGGCCCGGGGTTCGCGAATGCCCTTTTTCTTCCGTTCCAGGGTTTTGACGACCAGCTTCCAAAATTCATCCGAGGGAACCGATACGGCTTTTCGCTTTCCCGCAGAATCCCGAATCCGACGATCCGAGCTGACCACGGTCAGAAATCTCGGCGATGTCGATTGCTCGATTTCTTCCTCGATCCGGTCATCCGCTTCGACGCCCGGACCGGAAAAAATCACTTCCAGATTGGATAGTCCCGTTACGGCCGATTTGTCTCGCGGACCCGTTCCGTCAAAATACATCCGCCCGTCCTTGCGCATCCGGCGCAGAAAATCGGATACCATCCGGCACAATCCCGCCTCGTCCATCAGGGCATGTTGCTCCTCGGATTTGTGAATCGCTCCCAGCAGGTTGTATCCGTCAATCAAAAGCGGCATGACTTCATCCGTGAATCGATTTTACGTCAACGTCCATCCGTGAGCCATGAAAAAAGTTCCGTGTCCACTCGATCCGTTCAACTTTTTCGTTCCTCGGAGCTGAAACGCAGTTCCCCGGCGATAATCGTTTTTTCCACCTTGCCTTTGGCCAGCCAGCCGTCATAGGGGCAATTGTGGCTTTTGGAGACAAATTTGGATACGTCGATCACATATTCCTTGTTTGGATCGATCACGGCCACGTCCGCCCGGTCGCCCTCGGCGATGGTCCCTTTGTTGATCCGGATGACCCGTGCGGGTCGATACGTCATCAATCCGATCAGTTCCGGCCAGCCGATTACGCCCGGTTCCACCAGCGCCTTGACATACATCGGCAGCGCGCATTCCAGACTGGCGATGCCGAATGGAGCCGCCAGGAATTCCAGTTCCTTTTCGCTCTTGAGATGCGGGGCATGATCCGTCGCCAGCGCATCGACCAGGCCGTCCTTGATCGCCTGCTTGAGGGCCTGGATATCCTTTCCGGTTCGCACGGGCGGATTGACCTTAAAGTTGGTGTCGTAGTCCGCGCAGGAGTTGTCCGTCAACAGCAAATGGTGCGGCGTGACTTCGCACGTAATCGGAAGACCCTCCGATTTGGCTTCGGCAATGATTTTCACGCTGTTGACCGTCGAGATATGCTGGGCATGGTATCGTGTCCGCGTTTTTTTCACCAGTTGAACATCACGCCACAACATCAGTTCTTCCCCGAGCGGGTCCATTCCCGGCAATCCCAGCACGGTCGAATTGTAGCCGGAGTTCATCACGCCTTTTCCGACCAGCGAGTTGTCCTGACAATGCTGAGCGATCAGGGAATCGAACATGGCGGCGTATTTCAATGCCCGCAACATGACGGAGGTATCCTGCACGCCTTCGCCGTCGTCGGTAAATCCCACCGCGCCGGCCGCGATCATCAGACCCATCTCCGCCAGTTCCTTGCCCTCGCGGTTCTTGGTCATCGCGCCCATCGTGTAGATGAACGATTTTCTTGCCTGACGCCCCATGCGGTGCACATACTCGACCCGCGTGGCCTCGTCGATCGCCGGCTTGGTGTTCGGCATGCAGACCACCGATGTAAATCCCCCCGCCAGCGCCGCCGCCGATCCGCTGGCGATGGTCTCTTCTTCCTCGTCGCCAGGCTCGCGAAAATGCACATGCAGATCGATCAATCCCGGCGTGACCAGTCGTCCGGTCGCATCGATGACGATATCGCATTCGACCTGGATCTCCCCGCCCAGTTTGGCGATCTTGGCGTCGGCGATCAACACATCGCCCACGCGATCGACCTGATTGGCGGGGTCGAGGATACGGCCGTTCTTGATCAGGATTTTCTTGGTAGTATTGATCATGAGTATCTCGTCGGTCTCTATGCCCGGTATTTCTGCTCCTCCATCGCGGCCTGGTTGACCAGGAAAAGCACTGCCATACGCACCGCCAAGCCGTTGGCCACCTGCCGCAGAATTACGCTCTGGGGTCCGTCGGCCACTTCCGATTCGATTTCCAGTCCGCGATTGATCGGTCCCGGATGCATGACCAGCATATCCGGCTTGGCCTTTTGCATCCGTTCCAGCGTCAGGCCAAAGAAATGCGAATACTCCCGGATCGAAGGGAAGGGATTGCCTCCCAGCCGCTCAAACTGGATCCGCAACATGTTGATCACATCCAGTTGCTCGATGACCGCGTCCAGGCTGTAGCTGACCTTGACGGGCAGTTCATCCACCTTCGGGGGCATCAGCGTCGGCGGTCCGATCAGAATCACTTCCGCTCCCAGTTTGGTCATCGCCCAGATATTGCTCCGTGCCACCCGCGAATGCGCGATATCGCCGACGATTCCAACCTTCAATCCGTCGAAACTTCCCTTGACCTCGCGGATCGTATAGGCGTCCAGAAGCGCCTGCGTCGGGTGTTCGTTAAAGCCGTCGCCGGCGTTGACGATGCAGGCGTTGATGTTGCGGCTCAGCAGCTTGGGCGCTCCGCCGGCATTGTGACGAATCACAACAATGTCGATCCCCATTGCCTCCAGATTCCGAGCCGTGTCGATCAACGTTTCCCCCTTGCTGACCGAACTGGATGTCTTGGTAAATTCAATGACGTCGGCGCTGAGACGATTCGCCGCCAGCGTAAAACTGTTGCGTGTCCGCGTGCTATCCTCGAAGAACATATTCACGACGACCTTGCCGCGCAACGCGGGGGCCTTTTTCACCGATCGCGTGCTGAATTCCTCGAAACCCTCCGCCGTGTCAAGAATAAATTCGATCTCCTGCCGGCTCAGATCCCTCAAGCCCAGCAGGTGTTTTCGCCACCATCGAAATGTGTCGTCATGCCGCCTTGTCACGTTATTGTATGACCACCTGATCCGTCTTATCCGTCTCCGTCAGATATACCGCAATCGTCTTGTCTTTCCCGACCTCCGTCTTAATCCCCGCGTAATCCGCCTGGATCGGATACTCATGTCGGCCTCGATCCACCAGCACGGCCAGACGGATGGCTTTGGGCCGACCGAGATCGACCAGCGCATCCATCGCCGCTCGAACCGATCGGCCGGTGTGCAGGACATCATCCACCAGAATGATAATCTTGCCGTTGACATCGAAGGGGATTTCCGTTCCCTGAAAGGCCGGCGGAATCTTACCCTGCGGTTCATTGAGATCATCGCGATACAACGTAATATCCAATGTCCCGCAAAGTATGGGATGTCCCATCCGGTTTTCCAACATGTTTGATAGTCGCTGGGCCAGCACTTCGCCTCGACTTCGAATCCCGATCACCGCCGATGGAACTCCATTGGCGAGATCTGCGGCGATGCGGTCCGCCATATCCCGAAGGGCTTGCTGAATTTCTTTTTCGCTCAGAATGACTTCCATACCCGAACGATCTCGCTGGAGTACGGGCATCGACCCGTGCCGGATTTTACTTTTTTTCGATCCCGGATTAACCGAAATCACACTGAAAACAACAATATACCGATTTCGTCGATGCAAGGCAACCCGGAATCGGTTTTTTCGAAGAAAAGGATTATCGGCAATCCTCGTGTCGTGAAACGGTTTTTACGTCGATTTTACTATAATTGCGGCAATTTTCTGGTATAATAACATTGCCGTAGGTATTGGATAGGCAAGATGATTTCCCTTCTCGCAAGGGGCTTTTTAGGAATGGTTTGTGTTGAGAAGGCGGTTTACAATCCTGTTATTCACGATGGCAATAGGGGGTGTCGTCCTTGCCCAAAAATCCCATCTCCAGCCCCAGGCCATCGATTATTCCGGCATCTATGCCCTTCAATCCGCCGACCCCAGCCTCTATGGTCGCTCCGTTCGAGTGGCCGCCGTCTGTCGCTCGCTGACGTATTTGGCCGGTCAACCGCAAGATGATTTTCTTCTGAATACCGTCCACCCTTGTTTTATCGGACGGGATATCCTGTTGCCCGACATTGCTTCGGCCGCACTGGATGCCTCGTACCATTCGACATCCGTTGGCGCGATTCTTGTCGGGCTGGATCCGTCTGCTTCCGGTCCCGACTCGAGCCGTTTCCTCTACCAGGGCGCTATGCCCGATGCTCGGCTTGAAGTGCATGAATTCTGGCGTTTTATCCGGGACTATATCTATACCGGGAAAAACCTCGATGCCGACCTGCTGACCCTCAGTGCGGGGATTCCCTATGAGGACTGGTGGACCCGCGGCTTCGATCGTCTTGCCGAACGACTCGGACTTGTCATCGTCGCTTCCGCGGGGAATGGTTCTTCCGTCTTTGATCCTGTTCTCTATCCGGCGGCCGGATCCAATGTGATCGCTGTTGGCGTTCTTTCTTCAACCATTCAATCCGATTTCGCAATCGACTTCGGCCTTCCCGATTCCGCCACATCCAGTTCCGGACCGACCGCCGATCTCCGCTGTAAGCCCGATCTGGTCGCGCCGGGAAACTGTCTCGTTCCCGATCCGTACTCCGCGAACGGCTATCGCTTTACCGGCGACGCCGCCAGCTACTCCACGCCGATCGTTGCCGGAACTGTCGGCCTACTCATCCAGAAGGCCCGATCGATGGCCGATTTGTCCGACCCGATGGAGGGCCCCGCCGCCAACTGCGTTATCAAGGCCATCCTTCTCAGTTCCGCCCGCAAGCTTGCGTGGTGGCACAAGGGGTCCGCCGAATCCGGGGATGATGGTATCGCTCCGCTGGATTACCTTCAGGGCGCCGGCTCGCTGGATTCGGTCGCCGCCCATGACCTACTGGTTGCCGGGCGGTTTCCCCCCGGTTCGGTTCCCGCGGCCGGATGGGACAAATCCCAGATCGCCAACGCCGTCGGTTCCGCCGTGATTTATCGGTTTCCCGTTGAGCCGGGCAAGAGGATCTCCGCGACGCTGGCGTGGAATCGACATTATCAATCACAATATCCATATCGTCCGCTTCCGTCCGCCAACACCGATTTGCGTCTGGAACTGTGGGCGGTGGATTCCGACGATCCTGTTCGCGATTATCGGATTGAAGTTTCCGACAGCCCCAACGACAATGTTGAAACGATATTCGCCGCCGCCGATCCCAACTTCGCCGTCTATGAATTGCGAGTGATTCCCGGCGAAAAATCCGTATTTGATTTAACTCCGCCCGTAACCGTTGAACATTTCGCACTGGCGTGGCGGACGGTGGACGCCGCCGAATGGCTGGAACAACCCCTCTGGCGCGATCTCAACGGCGATGGGATTGTCGATTCGATCGATATGCTGGCCTCCAATGTTCTGATCCGTTACCCCGATATTCTGGACAATGAATCCTTCCGCCGCAACATCCTGCGGATCTCCGACGAACGTCTCCTCCTGCTGAATACATTACGGGATATCTGGTCCCTCGCCTTTGCATCCCGAAATCGATAATTCATGCCCTTTCATTTCTTGCTGCATTCGGAATGTTCCCCGTCCGATACAATCGTGGATTGACATGAATGCCTACATCGGTTACCCTGAGTCCTCAGGACGGATGTGGCGTCTTTATTGTTGAAAGCACCCGATTCCAATTTATTGATCCGGCGACAATGGAGATACGGTCATGAAGCAGCCGAAGGAAGCAAGACGTATTTTCCAAAAACATCCTGTGGGATTTCTGGTGGGCGTGGTGATGATGGGGACCCTCGGGATCCTGATTGTGGCGGAATTTGCCGTTCGTCTCATCCTTCCCCAGTGGGCGCCCTCTCGTGCCGAACGATCGATCTTCTGGGTATATGACCGTCAGCTCGGGTGGGCTCACAGGCCAAATCAAAGGGGACAATTTTCGCACCCCGATTTTTCGGTCACCGTCAACATTAATTCAAGGGGATTGCGCGATGATGAATACAGTATGAATCGGAATACTAAGAAGAGAATGTTAATTCTTGGGGATTCCTTCGGTTGGGGATTCGGCGTTGAACACCCGGATCGATTTAGCGAGATTCTCGAACGAAAACATACAAATTGGGAAATGATCAACGCATCCGTGAGTGGATATAGTACGGATCAGGAATATCTGTTTTTGAAAATTCGGGGTCTGTCCTATCAACCGGACAGGGTGCTGTTGCTTTTGCATGACAATGATTATTCCGGTAATGTGAGCACGACTCAATATGGATATAATAAACCCGTATACATTATTTCCAGGGATGATCTTGTGCTGCAAAACACCCCCGTTCCGACCGCTTCCTCCAAACAAAGAATGGAACATTTCCTGATGGGAAAAACCTATCTCTTGCGAAGAATCTATCTTGCCGGTTCAATGGTCTGCTCCTATTTGAAATCAGGAGGTTGTCAAGACGATTCCGAAGGCAACGCATCGCATCTGCAAAATCAATATGAAATTACGTCGCGACTCGTCCTGGCCATGAACCTTCTGTGTAAGGAGGCGCAGTCTCGTTTGATTATTGTGAGTTGCCCCATGAATACGGACAGGCAAACACATCTGAAGGAAATTTGCGATCGGGAAGGAATTCCCTATCTGTCTCTCGATCAGGACTTTGCGAAGTGCCGGGAGACAACGACCTTTCTTCACGATCCACATTGGAACGCGACCGGCCATCGCGTGGCCGCCGAGGCGATCGGACAATTCCTGGAAAGCAACCGTTTATTCTGACGCGTTGTGACAACAATCACGGCGTTCGGTTCATCACCTGTTGGATTTCGTCCGCGGACAAGACGCGGTTAAAGAGCATCACGTCATCCATCGCGCCCTGAAATGGCTGCGACCCCGCCGCATCCGAATTGCCGAGGAAGACGCGGCTCTTGGCCGTCTGAGGACCCGTGGCGACTGTGGCCGCGACGGAAACCGCAACGCCATCCAGATACATCTGCCCCGACTCGATCGAACTCTGCGCCGATCCGGATAGCGTAAAAGCCACATGATGCCACTGTCCGTCTTTCAACGTGGTCCATGCCGAGGGCTCGAAGGTTCGATAGTTGTTGGATGCCATAAGAATGGCAGGTCTTCCTCCATTATTGTTTTGCAGCTTGATGGATGGCCGGATTCCGCCAAACGACAGCAGGGTGGGCGTTCCCACATTGGCGCATTTGACCCAGGCGCACACCGTCCACGCGTCGGGCAGCAGGGCCGTATTCGTCCCGCAGTCGATCTGATCCGTCGTCCCATTGAACGCCAGGGCCGAGTCGATCCGTCCGGAGGTCGTCATCGCCGAGGTGTTCCGCTGGGCCGTGCCGTTAAAGTGATTGTCGCCGGAATCCAGCACCGTCGTGTTCGCCGCATTGTCGTCCATCGTCCAGAGGGCGATCAGTCCCTCGGGGATTTTCGGCGTATAGATGCCGATGGCGTTGGCTGTTTGATTGGCGATGGTTATCTCCTGATCGTCGGGTGTATTCCAGCCCTCCACGTCCAGGAACTCTATCGTATGCGCGCCGAGATCAATGCCGTTTTCCGTGTCACCGCTATTGAACCATGTCGTGGTTCCGACTCGCCGCCACCGCGCTCCGGCGTCCACCGCGCCCTGAGGTCGGATCGTCACGCGGAGCGATCCAAACGATTTCATCCAATCCGATCCGATGAGGAGGAAATCGGCCACGTCAATGGTCTCATTGTGATCCAGATCCGTTCCCTCGCAGAAATCGTTGGCCAACAAACATTCGATATCGAGCCAGTGTTTGGCCACCATCGCCAAATCTTCCATGTTCACGTAGCCGTCGTGATTGATATCGGACGTTGGAACGATCATTCGAATTCGATAATTCCCTTCGTCGCTCTGCCAGGGATTCCATTCCCGGATATGAGCTTTAACGTAGTACCATCCGTCCACGGGGCAGATCCAATCCACGATTTCCCGTGTTTGCCATCGGGACCGTTGAACCAGTTGGGTGTCGCCGTCGCGGCCGTACAGCAGGAGCATGGCGGTCGGAAGATCGGAAGTATCCAGTTGGAAACTGTATAGCCGGCCTTTGCTGGCTTCAAAACGATAATAATCGCGGAAGGCCAACTCGCTGTTCAATGATCCGGAATACCATACGTTGTTTTCCATGATAATCGGTCGATGCAGCGTTAGATTCACCCCGGAGATCTTGTTGGACGTCATTTCCACTTTGGCCCGTGCCTCCATTTCAAAAGCGCTCAATTCGAAGATTTTGAAACCGAATAACGGCACATACGCCCGCACATAGACCGTCTCGCCGGGAGTAATTCCCTTGAGGATGAAGGCGCCGGGTTTTGAAATCATTGTGTGCGAAAAATCGCTGCCCTCTGAATCCCCCGGATCCGTATAGGCCTCGATGTAGATCGGCTCATCCGTCCATTCGTCGAATTGGACAGTTCCCTCGATAATTCCGATTGGATACGCGGAAGCCGGCCGTGAATGAAAAGCGTCATTCCAGTCGGCTTGAGTCATGTCGGGCAATACGCCGCCCAGCGTCGGATTGTTTCCGAGGCCGGCTCCCATTGTATTCGGCAACGCCCAGTTCCAGTCGGTAAAGGAGGGCAACATGTTACGCGGACTGACGGGATTGGGATAACGACCGGTCGATCCGAAGATCGGATTCAAGTTGATCTCCACTTCAAAGGTTTCCCTCGCCGTTTGTGGCCCCGAAAGTCCCTCGATCCTGTTGTCCCCGGACCACCACGTCCAATAGTCAAAAATAGCGCCGATGATTTGCGTCTTGTCCGCGTTGAAAGTCCCCTCCAGTGTTGCGCTGCCCCAGTCCCATGCCAAATCCATTTCTAGGAGGAAGTGGTTCCCGTCGATATCCACGCTGGTTATCACCCAGTAACTCGGCACAGACCAATCCTCCGTCCAAAATTCGCCTTCGGTAGGACGATCAAACATATCATATCCGTCGAATTCAAGATACCAGATCCTTCCGGAGGCGGATGGGTCGTTTACACGGTAGCTTCGTCTCTCCTCCGCTGTAAAGACGCTGCTGGTATCTTTGGTCAAGCTGTTCTGTAGAATCGTCATGCGTTGACGGACGATATGGACTTCGCGAAGATTCGTTTCATCGATATACAGCAAATCATCCTCCTGGGGATCGGTTTCCGATTCCATATAGGCCATGGTATCCAGACAATCCTGGATGGCTTCGAGAAGGGATTGGCGCGCGTCGGCCAGGATCGTCTTTCCGATTTCCGGATGACCGGCCGTTGGCAGAACTTTCAGGAAATCAGGATACTTATTCAGGAGATCCAGATTGATGCTGACGGCATCCCCATAGATTTTCTTCGCCAGCAAGTCCCGGTCCGCTTCCGTCATGTTCAGGTCGTACGCCGATTCGGCGAGGATCAATCCCTTGGCCCATTTCAGAGCGCTCTTGAGAATCATCACCTCGGCGAAATCCACCTCGATGGGATTGGATTGGCCCGTTTCTTCCGGAAGAAACAGGATTTGAAAACGATCGGCAGGCGTATCGGTAATCCGGTTGAGTTCGTCGAGAATCGCATCGATTTCGGCGACGGTGGACGATTGGATGATCTGTTGGATGGCATCAAAATCCGGAGCCCCGGCGGGGATTTCATAGTAATCATGGTTGTTCGTCGGGTGGGTGAAATCTACGTCTTCCAGGCGATCTCCGACCAGTTCGAGTCCGAACCTGCGCAGGCCTTCCAGAATGCTGATGGGTTCGGACGAATCGTCCGCGACGCCCAGCATGGCAATCCGGGTCAGGGCATGAAGGAATTGCGCCTCCCTGGTGCGATCGATGCCTGCGCACTCCGGCCGGGATACGATCTCCCCCAGCGCCGAATCGGCCGCACGCATTCCCGAAATCGTCCGTTCGAAAATCCGGTTACGGGCATAGTTCAAAATCCGATCGCAATCTCCGATGATCGTGGAAAACAAATCGCTGATATCGCGGATCGACGGGTCGCCGGCGTCGCTGATCCGGATCCGGCACTGGTCGCTGTTCAGCGAAGGGACAAGCCATTCATAATATCCGACATTAAGGATAATGCCGATATCCGTCCACGAATTTCCGCCGTCCGCCGAGTATTCCAGCCGAACGTTTTCGATCCATCCGTCGGTTTCCCAGGCGATCCGGTGATGAAATCCCTCCAGCCACTGTTCATTCCCGAAGGGCGATTCAAGGTTCAGGGAGAATCCATGTGCGGACGACAGCGCCGTCGATACGCCGATGAGAATCATGATCCATGTCGTTCCGCCGGCGATCCTGTTTCTAACGTTTTGCATAATTCGTTCCCTCCGACATTTCGTTATGGGCTACGGTTCGAACGTCTTCGATGGCGCCGAGTTGTTCATCCAGGCAAATGGTTCTTCCCGCCGTCTGGATTCCATCGCGGCAAAGCAGATAATTTCCATCGACCGTGAAGGTTTCTTTCTTCGGATTCCAGTCGATCCGGTTGGCTCTCAGGACGGTTCCGTCGGCCGCCGTAATCACGACGCCCCCGCGCAACAGGATCCCGGATGTTCCGTGGGATGCGAGGGCCCGTTTGCCGACGATAGCACAATGCTGTTTTCCTTCGAAGAAGACCCGATAGTCGAGGTCCTCGACGATGATTTCCCCCGCGTCGGTGAAATCCGGCCGATCGATTTGAATCTCCATTCCCTGTCCCAATCGCATGGCGTCGTTTCCTCCGAAAACCATCGGGGCGACAAGTTCCAGGTCGCTCCATATTTCCGCATGGCCGGTGACGGGTGCGACGGTTTCATCGCCTTCCGGCGAATCGGGGGCCGAGTCGTATTCATACCGCCGTATCCGCAGAGACCGAACATGGACGGTCTTGAACAATCCCGTTTTAAATACACCGATCCTCCCGCTGTTGGCGAAGGCCTCGTGAAACGAAATCATATATCGGGGTCGATGACCATGGGACGGATCCCAGAGGATATACCGGATTGGACCCAGGACGGAAGGATTCCTTTCGGATTCCACGGCGGGAACGATCGAAGGAAATTCGGATGCGAGAGGATTCCGTATGCTGAGCAGATATGCCGCGGCGACTCCCCCCGTCCAGCAAAACAGAACAAACGAAAACCTGAAAAATCGATTCCGGAATTTTCGCCTGCCCAAATCGACGAATCGAATACAGTTGGTATTCGCGTACTCTGTCATCACCGCTTCATCCTCACAAGAAAACCGCTCAGAGTTCATAGAAATTTCCCGAAGGATTTTTCGATCGCTCCGTATCCCAATGGGACATCTCCATTAGGATATATTTCCGTTCGTCTGTCAAATACAATATGGTTAAAATTTTCGACTCGCCGGGTGAGAATTTGGCGTGCTTCGTATCACGGCGTTCGGTTCATCACCTGTTGGATTTCGTCCGCGGACAAGACGCGGTTAAAGAGCATCACGTCATCCATCGCGCCCTGAAATGGCTGCGACCCCGCCGCATCCGAATTGCCGAGGAAGACGCGGCTCTTGGCCGTCTGAGGACCCGTGGCGACTGTGGCCGCGACGGAAACCGCAACGCCATCCAGATACATCTGCCCCGACTCGATCGAACTCTGCGCCGATCCGGATAGCGTAAAAGCCACATGATGCCACTGTCCGTCTTTCAACGTGGTCCATGCCGAGGGCTCGAAGGTTCGATAGTTGTTGGATGCCATAAGAATGGCAGGTCTTCCTCCATTATTGTTTTGCAGCTTGATGGATGGCCGGATTCCGCCAAACGACAGCAGGGTGGGCGTTCCCACATTGGCGCATTTGACCCAGGCGCACACCGTCCACGCGTCGGGCAGCAGGGCCGTATTCGTCCCGCAGTCGATCTGATCCGTCGTCCCATTGAACGCCAGGGCCGAGTCGATCCGTCCGGAGGTCGTCATCGCCGAGGTGTTCCGCTGGGCCGTGCCGTTAAAGTGATTGTCGCCGGAATCCAGCACCGTCGTGTTCGCCGCATTGTCGTCCATCGTCCAGAGGGCCAGCAATCCATCCGGAATTGTCAGAATGGTGTACGTTCCGCTTGTTTCCGATGCTTCATCCCGGAGAATCGTGACCGTTGGGTTTGCGGGTCTGTTCCATCCGGCCACTCTCTTGAATTCAACATTATACTCGCCCGTGGCGATATTGGTTTCCATATCACCGCTGTTGTACCAACCATCGGTTCCGATCCGTTTCCACCGAGCCCCTGCGTCAATCGCTTCCTGCGGGCTGATCATCACCCGAAGCGAACCGGTATGCTGCGCATAGGTCCCGCCGGCATTGGTTGTTTGATTGAATGCGATCGTGACATTCTGGTTTACGGGCTTATCCCACCCGGCCAGGTTTTTGAACTCAATGGAATACGTGCCTACGGCGATATCGGTTTCCACATCGCCGCTGTTGTACCAGGTCGTTGTTCCCGTCCGTCGCCACTGAGCCCCGGCGTCAATCGCCCCCTGCGGACTGATCGTCACACGAAGCGATCCCGGGATTTCCGGCATGTTTCCCAGCCAGACGGATTGCATTAGCCAAAATTCCATCATCCGGATCCAATCGTTTTCATCCGTGATCCCGGACGCATCAAAATCCGAAGCGTACGATTCTTCCAGCAACCAATGGGATGCCACGAATGCAAAATCGTCGAGATGAACAACGCCGTCGCCGTTCAGATCGGCTCCTTCCGGAATTCCGGACGGAACCATCTGGATAACCGGGGCGGTAATTGTGGTTGAAGCCGAGGGGACTGTGATGGTGGCGGTGCCATCATTATATTTTCGATGAACAGCCGTGATTCGATAGGAGCCCTGGGGCACATTGGTGTAGAGATACCGGCCCTGGGAATCCGATCGCGTCCATCCGGCAAAGTCGCCGGTCGTGGTCTGCATAACGATTTCCGCCCCCACGATATAGTTGCCCCGCGAATCCAGAATCTTGCCCTGGACCGTGCTGCCCACAGAGGTGTAGGATAACGTGACATTCGTCGCGCCGGCCGCGACATTCCGTACTTTCCCCCGCACGGTGAAACGGGGAAGATTCTCCGGATTCCAGCTTACGATTCCCAGATATACATCATAAGCCCCCGGGGAAAGATCATCGATCACGAAGGGCCCGGCCGCGTTCAAGGTTGCACTGGACAGCCTGAATCCATCCCACAGCATACAATAAACATTTTCTGGAGACGGAATAACATCTTTTTGGAAGGCGACCACGTCGAACTCGCCGGATTTGGCATACCCCCCGGGATTCTGAATGGTTCCACGAATATCCCGTATTTCATCCTCGCTGATAATGGCGAGATCCGGACCGGCGACAGGTTCCGTATCCGCGGGAATCGTTGTACGGATCCATGGAGACCACCCCCAATCGTATGTCCAATCATCCCAGGACTCTGCAGAAAAACCATATTCCCCCGGAGGAAGACTCACTTGATAATATCCTTCCGAATTGGTTTGCACATATCCGGCTCCCCCTTTACCGCTGTAATACAGGAACGAATAATCGCCGACCACATCCAGAACGTGTCCCTCCACCAGTACGCCCTTTTGTACCGGATACACATAATTTGCATAGTGTCCCTCGGAAATAAAAACCCATGTTTCCGATCCGGGATAGAGCGTCGGGTCATTGGGTGTCAATTGGATCCGGAATAGCCCTTCCGGTAAGCGATCCAGAAATCCTTGAAGGTAAATGGCGTCATCGAAGCGGTCATAAACCACCTCGATGGTAAATTCATCCGTCACGTCCTCAAGAGTATGGGAATCTACAATCATCAAATCCAAAACGGCCGCCGGAGCCAATTGAAAATCCAGACTTCCCATTCCGCTGGAAAGGGTGACGGGTTGGCCGATCAGGACGGCATACCCATCCAGTCCGGAATTCAATGTGGATGCCTCATACTCGCCTTCCGGAAGAGAGATTTCATAATATCCCTGATCGTCCGTGGTGGAAATAAAATAACCTGTTCCTTCCAGTTCGGGTTCAAATTCGATTTGGCAATACCCGATTCCCTCACCGGAATATTTATCGGTGATCCTCCCGGATACGGTGCATTCGGCCAGAGTCTTGCAGAGGATCGAAAACGCGCCCGTTGCCCCGTCATATCCCGCGACTCGAATCCAGTAACTCGCCCCTGCGATTCCCTCAAAGGCAAGCTGTTCCCCCTGGCCCCCGAAATTCCAGTCTTCGCAGGCGATCTCGTTTCCTCCGCAGGAATCATACACCGAGACGGATGAATCGAAAGCGCCGACCTCGGTGATGGATACCATCACCAGGGCATCGATATCGGGCGTGAATTGGAACCAGACATCCAGGGTGTCATTTTCGCTGCAGGAACAGGTCGAATAGCCGGTGGCTCCCACCGATGTCGCCGATCGGACAACGCCGTCTGTCAGGACAAGGGCCTGCGAACACAAATCCCCCGCGGTCCCTGATGGGGAAAAATCGACTCGAATCGAAAAATTGCCTTCCGGATATCCGCCGACGCAGAGAATGTATTTCTTTCCCGATTCGACTTCCCCGCCGTATTCTTCCTGCTCATTTTCGGGAGCATTGTCGATCAAATCCAGAAAACCTCCTTCGCAGGATTCAAAGATGCCGAGATAGGGATCCATGAGACCATCCGTCGGCATGACCGTAACATATGCGGTTCCATGGCCGGTGGGCGTATAAGAATACCAGACGTCGGAATCGGTGGCGCCGAGTGTCGTGCCGTTTTTGGACACACCGGAGGTTAGAGCGATCGCATGGGCACAGGTATCATTGGCCGGAGGGAGATACAAGTTGGCCTGAATGGAAAAGGCCCCTTCAGGGTATCCGCTGACGCGGATGAAATACGGTGTAGCGCCGATCGCCGCAAAAGTGATTGTCTCGGCTTGTCCTTGTTCCATGGAGTCTTCAAATGCAATGAAGGATCCTCCGCAGGAATCATAGACCTCAATCATGGCATCCATGTTGGTATCGGAAGGTGCTACCGTAATCCGTGCGGTTCCATGGCCGGTGGGCGTATAAGAATACCAAACATCGGAATCGGTGGCGCCGAGTGTCGTGCCGTTTTTCGGTACACCCGCGGTTAACGAGATCGCATAAGCACAGGTATCGTTGGCCGGGGGAAGGTACAAATTGGCCTGAATGGAAAAGGCCCCTTCAGGGTATCCGACGACGCAGATGAAATACTGTTTGGCGCCGATCGCCGTAAAGGAAAGTGATTCGGCTTGTCCTTGTGCCATGGAGTCCTCAAAGGCAATTAGGGATCCTCCACAGGAACCATAGACCTCAATCACGGCGTCCATGTTGATATCGGAAGGTGTCACCGTAATCCGTGCGGTTCCATGGCCGGTGGGCGTATAAGAATACCAGACGTCGGAATCGGTGGCGCCGAGTGTCGTGCCGTTTTTCGGTACACCCGCGGTTAACGAAATCGCATAGGCGCAGAGATCGTTGGCCGGGGGAAGGTACAAGTTGGCCTGAATGGAAAATGTCCCTTCATAGCCGTAGTATTCGGCGACGCGGATGAGATACTTTTTGTAGGCCGTAACCTCGAAGGACAATTGTTCTATATCTCCTTCGTAGCCGGAGTCTCTTTCGGCAATCGGTATTCCTCCACAGGAATCATAGATTTCGATGACGGCGTCAAACACGTTGTCCATCGGCGTCACGGTAATTCTTGCCATTCCGCTGCCGGTGGGCGTAAAGGAATACCAGACGTCCGAATCATTTGCTCCAACCGTTGTTCCGCTCTTGGTTACCCCCGCGGACAAAGCGGTCGCCTGGGTACAGGTATCATTGGCGGGAGCGGCCGATGACGACGAAATCAGGAAGAGCGCAGACAAAGCCGAGAGTAATACGAAATGGATTCCGGAACCACATATCTTTTTCATCATTCCCTCCGAACAATCGTTGCATTCCAATAAGTCTATTTCCCGTCCTGATCCGATTGCGCTTCAAGTTGCCGCAAAAAACATATCGGCATAATCCTATCCGAAACCGCCAGACAAAGCAATACCCGAAGGACGGGAAGATCGCAAGGCCGCCTCATCGATCCCCGGATTCGCGTAGTGGATGATCTCGGTGCGGTTTTGGTTTATCGCCAGGGCCAGCCGGCAGGGCAGGGTTTCATCCATTGTTCCGCCAGAATAGCGAAATCCGAGATCCCGACCTTGCCGTCGCCGTCGAGATCGGCCGTCATCCATTCCGACGGCCAATTCAGCATCCATTCATCGGTCAATCGAACCAAATCCTCCAGATCGACGACGCATTCGGACATCGGCGCCGCCGCCGCGCCCGGATCGATAAGGATACCATTGGCCGTCAGATCGTTGTCGCCGCGCTGTCCGTCGATGAAATGCAGAGTGATCACGTTGCCATTCATCACCGCGCCCGTCCGGCCGTCGTACATGAATTCGTACCAATGGGCGGAAGGATTGTCCGAAGTCGGACCGTATTTGTAATACGTCGTCGGAGCCGCATCCGGCGGCAGATAAATCGTTACCGTGGTCGAGCCGCCGATCGGCAGACCGAGGATTGAAAAACCAATAAAGTCATAGAGAAAATCCAGATTGTCCGGCGCATCGTCCGGCGACGGATTGCTTTGCGGTTCGACATGGCTGAGAATCACGTCGTTTGGGCAGGCAATCGTTATATAACCCTGATCGCCGAAGCTTGTAAACGAGGTCGCGTTGTCCTGCTGCGAATCCGGGGTGCCGTCGCCGTTGCCGTCATAATTCGGGTTGGATCCGTCGGGGCCTTGTTCGAACGAGTCGCCGATCCCGTCGCCGTCGACGTCGGTTCCCTGTTGCGAGTACACCATCAGGTCGCCGGATGGTTTATCGTGATAGAGGATGTGAACCCCGCCCGCGGAATCGACCGACAGATCGAAGAGATTCATGTACCAAAACAGGGGGTCCTGCGGTGCGATGCGTTGTATGGCCCAATCGCCGCCGACGTTGTTGGCATACATTAAATCCTTCGTAACCGGATCGGGATACAGGATATGGGCCGCATGGTCCGGACCGGTATCGATCTGGTTATGGCCGCTGATAAACGAGCCGATTGCGACCCGCTCGATCTGCCAGACACCGCCCGTCTTGACCGCGTGCCAGTAATCCTGCCGCGGTTCGCCGGCGCCATCGACAAAGCTGATCTGCGGCCGATCGAGCGAATCCATCGTAATCTCGCAGACCATCCCTTCCAGCTGCGCGCCGGTCCAGTCCGGATCGACCTCTTCGACCTCCCGCCATACGCCGTCCGGCGCGTTGGTGATATAGAGCATTCCCGAGTAATACTCGCCGCCCTGGGTCAACCCCCAGCCGTAATGACCGATATGTGCCAGGCCCGCGCTATCGACGGCCAGCGAGGCGTAATCATACGCCAAACCCACCGTCGTCGAGGTCCAGTCGCCTCCGGAGTTGGTCAGATAGACCACGTGTCCCAAACTCGCAAATCCGGGCGACCTCATGTACATCGCATGGGCGTGACCGGCGCGATCGATATCCAGATCCATGGCCGACATACCCAGCGGATATCCTTCCGCCAGATCGTACTGCCGAAACCCTTTGCTATAGGTATGGACCTCGGCGATCAGCTCGGGCCGGCTCCAGGCGCCGGAGGTTTTATTCGTGTACCATAGTTGCCGGGTCTGATCGTATGTCTCTCCAAAGACGGTCCGTTGCTCTTTGTTGACTTGATAAGCGATATGGGCGTGCCCGGCCGCATCCAGCGCCAGGGCCGAGACCACGGCTTCCCTGCGATACGATCGCGGATTGCCCACGTTGAACGGATCGCCATAGCCGATCCCGTCAAAGACGATTTCCTCCGTCCATCTTCCCGAACGGTTCGTGGCATAGACGATATCGTCGGGCAAATGCGAGATCGGGGCCGCAAACTCCGGATCGCCGAAGCGTTCCGTCCACCCTTGGCCTTTGCGGGTGTAGCCGACATGAAGAAAACCTGAGTTGTCGGTCTGAATATTCGGGAACCAGCCGTCGCCGAGGCGTTTCTTGTCGTAGGGCAAGACCTGCGTGGTTGCGGTGGCGGAGTTGTTGATCGAGATCGGGTCGTCTTCGTTGGCCTCGACGGTCGCCGCGTTCAGGATCGAACCGGCTTTGAGGGCGGTGACGACGAGGGTGACGGTGACCGATTCGCCCGATGCCATCGCGCCGACGCCGCAGACGACGTCGCCGTTGAATTCCGAGCAGGTCCCCTTTGTGGACACGGCCGAGACGAACTGCACTTTCGAAGACAGATCGTCCGTGATGGAAATCCCCGTGGCCTCCAGCGGCCCGTAATTGACGACGGTGACGGTATAGACGATCCGATCGCCGATCCGCGCGTTCTGGGGCCAGGCGGTTTTGGTAACGGCCAGATCGGCGCCGGCGGGCGGAGAATACTCCAGCATATAGATATCGCCCAGATCGTTGCGGTAATCCATCCACACGATCCGGTTTCCGCTGATGTCGGGAAGCAACTGTTGATGTTCTTCGATGACCAGCGGGACTTCGCGTTTCAGGTTGAAATCGTAGAAGAACAGGTCGCCGTCGGGATCGTAGCGATAATCCACCCAGACGATGCCGACTTCCGACACCGCCGGATACCACTGATGGGCGGGATCGGTCGTGATCCGCGTCTCGGTGTCGGTCGCCAGGTCGTAGAGGTAGATATCCGCGTCGCCGTTGCGATAATCATGCCAGACGATCTTGTCGCCGCAGATGGCGGGAGCTCCTTTGACGGAATTGGCCGTAGTGAGCTGGCGGTCCTCGCCGAGATCAAGGTCGAAATAGTAGATCTGTTCGACGGCATCCCGCCCATCCAGCCAGACGACATGCCGGCCGGAGATTTTCGGCGCGATCTGATTGCCGCCGGCCTGGCAGATGGGGGTCGTCGTTTTTTCGGCCAGATCATAGAGGTAGATATCGATGCCGGAGGAAAACATATTCCGATCATCCTGCCAGACGACCATGCCGTCGGAGACGTCGGGCTTGATCTGATTGCCCGGGGCATTGGAAATGTTGGCGAAGATCTGGCCCGGCGTCAGATCGAGGGCGTAAATTTCCTTGCTTGTCAAGCTGTCGTCTTCCCATACGATCCAGTTGCCGTCGATGGCGGGATTGATCTGGTGGCTCGTCCAGTCCGTTTTCCGCTGTTCGGTTCCCGTGGTGATGTCGTAGAGGTAGATATCCCAGTGGTTTTTCGGGTTGACGAAATCCAGGGTCTTGTTGCGGTTGTCCTGCCAGACGATGCGGTTGCCGTCGATGGCCGGCTCAATCTGGATATTGGCGTTATTGGTGATCCGTTGCTCTGTAAATCCATGTACGGCCGGCAGAAGCGCGGAAATCGCCGCCAGCGAAAAAAGAAATAGTTTCATCATCGCCATTCTCCTGCGGGATGAATGGTCACAAATCCCGCGAATTCATAATGTTAAACCTGTTTTGTCGCGTCGGCGAATCGGCCGGCGCGGTAATCCTCTGCCTGGGGCGAGGAATGTACGGCGGGGGGTGCCGATCCAAAGGTGCGCAAACTCGTCTCCGAATTTCCTCCGTAGTCCCATAAAAATACGGATAAATTGTAGCATATCGGTCGTGAAAATGCAAGACAAACCGCTTTCCGGTGGGCCAAATATAAGAAATTGGCCCTCTCCGATCATGGAAGAGCGACGACGATACCCGAATCGGCAACGACAGGTTCCGACACGTTGAATCCCAGCATTTTCATCTCCTTTCCTCCGGAACCGAATCCGGTCTTTGGATCATTCCCAATGCGTACAATTGGCAACAAGCCCTGTGCCGCCACAACAAGGAGGTGTCCCTCCTTTAGTTAGAACGCTGTTGCGTAAAGTGTCCCAAGAGAAAAGTTGTCCAGAATCGTAAGTCGTTATGGGATAAGGAATAACAGTTTTTGGGTACCAGCAAGAAAGTGACAAAACGCTGTTGCACAAATTGTCCTATGTTACCATTATAAATCTACTATTATCTATTAACAATTTCGATATATTATTGTCAATACTTGGTTTATGTATATCATATATTGTTATTAGGATATATCGGTGGATCGGCTGTTTTTGGGGTTTCCGAAAAAATTCTGAGAAAAAAATTTGAAAAAGTAAAATAGGAAACGCAAATCGATGTATTCGTGTATAGATAGGTAATATATTCACAGAAAAATCACCAAGGCCAAACGAAATTATTTGGGGGGACACAAAGGGAAAGCAGAGACACCCATCAATTATATTGGCACGATTGACAGAATTTACAGGATGGACGGGATTTTGAAATTGATTATTGAACATTGGCGATTGACAATGGGTGTATAGTATGTCCGCATGTTATTGCTGTCCGATCCGACCGACCAATCCAAAAAAACCCTGATCGTCGTCCAAATTTTCCATAGTAACCTCTAACAAATCAATCCCCACCCTTTATCACCAATAAGTTGCCCTTTCGTATAGTTCAATTCGTTTCAATCTATGTTTGTATTTCTGTGATTAGACGGATTTGTTGAGCGATTGGAGTATACAAATCAACCTCAGTAGCTAGACTTGAGAGTACCGGGTTTGGTTTCGTGCGTTTACGCCACGAAACGGATTCCTT